>PHDB01000074.1 GCA_002842495.1 Bacteroidetes bacterium HGW-Bacteroidetes-6 | reverse complement strand
TGCGAAAATCCTGCGATTTTTATACTTTTTGAAAATGGCCGGTCGAAAATCATGCGTTTTTTTGGTGAGTTTTTTCAGGATTACATCTTTCTCCATTTTTTGACCCATTTCTGAAAAATATCCCGGTCAAATCCGAGCGTTTTATGTAAGGTTTGGTTTTCAGACCTGTAAAAAGAGAAATTTGTGGTTTTTCGGATTGGTTATTTCTTTCTTTTCGCAGAACATTCCAGGTTGTTATTAATAAACTTTATATTTTTACAACTAATCCTTCCCGTTTACTTGAAAACACTTATGCAGCACAGCAAAAATAAAAAATCATTGCAGAAAGGAACACTTAAAAAGAAAGAGCAATGAAAACGAAAAAACGTATTCAGGTTATTGCTTTCATAGCGTTGGAAGCAATCATTGGAATTAATTCCTTTGGTCAAAAAAATTATGAAATATATGAACCAAAGAACTGGCAACCCTATTTTAAGTCTATCGGGGCTAATGGGGATTTTTATTTTAGCTGTAGTAGACTCCTGGATTCTTTACCCGATGGACATTACACATTTTACAGCTATGCCCAGAAAGACAGTTTGAAAAAGGAGTTTTCAAGAAGAATTGTAATTGGATCATATCTAAACGGACAAAAGGATGGTGTTTTTAAAGAGATTGAGTACAGGTACAATAAAAAGAAGAAGCAGTATGAAATCTTTCAGGTTTATGTTGCCCATTATGCCAGAGGGTTGTTAAACGGTTATACTGAAGAGTACATTGTTATTTACCATGAATTATTCACATCCTACATGATGATAAACTATTGCGAATATTCAGATGGTAAAAAAAATGGTATGGAGATATTGTATAACAATGGTTATCCATGTAAAGTAACGATATATGAAAAAGGAGAAACAAGTAAAATACTTATGGACAGGGGAATTTACCCAAACTAACTAAGTTGTGCACAGCAAAGCCCAAAACATAACCATAATATTGGCAGAACCACATGCTTTTTGTAATTAAATTTCATAGAACCCCTCAAAACGACCGGATTTTGGAAAAGGAAAAACAGGATAGCTGCTGTGTCGTCCTGACCGTCCGGCGATTTTCGGGCGAAAACCGGGCGAAAAAATGTAATTTCTGGCGTTTTTGGTCGAAAATGCGGCGAAAAACCGGCGTTTTTGGGCGTTTTTGGAAAAGGGTCGGGCGAAAATCTGGCGTTTTTGAGGCGTTTTTTCTCAGATTCAGGTGGAAGTGTTCAAAAAAGTGTGTCAGTGTAAAGTATGTCTGGATTAAACTGTTCTCTTTTATTTATTTCATGTGGATCATCAAAGATTACTCCTTGATGATTTTTTTGAAACGGGTGATTCCTTTACGGGATAATTTCAACATATACAGGCCGGGAGATATAGTTCTGGTATCTATTTTTGTATCTCCGATAAAAGTGCCTGAAAAGAGCAATTTTCCTGTTGCATCGAATACTTCAAATTCAATTTCGTCTTTATCATTTGAAGCTACTATATTAAAGCTTTCATTAAACGGAACGGGAAAAACATAAGCTATGTCTGAACTCAAGTCTTCAATGGCTGTACAGGCATCAACAATGACGAATACAGTGTCTGCGCCGGCACACAGATTATTGTCAGTAAATGAATACACTACAGGCCAAGTGCCAATCCCTGCTATCGCCGGATTAAAAAGTGAATCGGAAATGCCGGGCCCGCTAAAATATCCCCCGGCAGGAAGACCGATAATATTAACATTCGGGTTGTAGTAGCAATAAAATGTATCAAGATTACTTATGCTTACTGCCGGTATCGGGTTTACTGTGACCGGCAAAACGGATTCAAGACCATATCCGCAATAATTAACTCCTCTGACCAAAATAGAACCAGATACAGCAGAATCAGAATAATCAACCGTAATATTATTGGTATTGCCTGCCCCCAATGCCCCGCTGGGCAAAGACCATAAATAATAACTTGAATTGGCAACAGGAGAAATGCTATATGTTACATTTTCCTGACCTTGGCAAACACTTGTCAGACCTGTGATATAATCTGCATCAGCCGGTAATGGATTAATAAAAACTGTTTTGGTAAACTCATTGCCAAAACCACAGGAGTTGACGCCTTTAATGACAATATTTCCGGATGAGGCTTGTGAGCCAAAATCAACCGTAATATTATTTGTTGAACTTGTGCCATTGGCACCGTTCGGCAAAACCCATAAATATGAACTGGCGTAGTCAATATTTGAGACAAAATACTGTACATTATTTTGTCCCTGACATACTATTGTAAGTCCATAAATGCTGTCAGCCATGCCTGGGCGTGGATTGATATTAATGAATAATTCGGATTGCATTCCAGCACCACAAGAATTTATTCCTCTGACAGTAATAACTCCTGAAGTTGCACTGGAATCAAGGTCTATTATAATGTTATTTGAGGTACTGTTACCATTCATGCCATTGAATAAATCCCATTCATAAGAAACTGCATTTGTAATTAATGGGATTGAGTAGTTAACGGCATTTTGGCCGGCACAAACCGAGTCAATGCCTGAGATTATTCCGGCTGAATCGGGAATTGTTTTTATTGTAACAGGAAAAGCTGATGTAGGACCGGTTCCACAAGAGTTCGATCCTGTGACTGTAATTGTTCCGGAGATTGCAGAAGAATCAAAGTCAACAACAATATAATTTGTATTGCTTACTCCCGATGCACCATCAGGCAAAGACCAAATATAGTAGTTGGCATTACCAATGGCTGGAATACTGAATATTATATCGCTCTGACCGGCGCAAATATTACTGGTGCCGGAAATTATACCCGCTGGCGCCGGATAAGGATTTGCAACAATATTTATGATCGTATAGGGTCCGTCGCCGCACATATTTGAACCCTGAACTGCTATAATGCCTGCTGTGAAAGAAGAATCGAACTGAGCAGAGATACTATTCAATGTACCTGTTCCGGTTATTCCGTTTGACATAGTCCAAATATAATTCTCGGCATACTCAAGTGGTGTAACTGTATATTCCGCATCTTGGCCGGGACATATAGTTAATGGGCCTGCAATTGAATCAATATTGGCTGGCTGAAAAAGAATATGAACCGGAAGAACAGAAACCAAACTCTGCCCGCAATCATTATAGGCATACACACTTATTTCTGTTTCAACAAATGATTTTTCATTACCGCTGAAGCCCCCGGCAAGAGGAGCATCATAGTTTACATTGATACATCCGGTAGAACTGTAACCGGTTGCCCCATTGGGTAATTCCCAATAGTAGTTGTAAGGCCCGCTGCTATCGGAAACACAGTAAGTAAGATTAGTTTGCCCATGACATACAACAGTATCTCCATGAATCAACAACGCGGAATCCGATATGTTTTGCGGCGATGCGGCTACCTGAATTGACAAATTAGTTTCTGCTCCGTAACCACAGGTATTGTTCCCCTTAACAGTAATAACTCCGGGAGTGGCATTTGAGCCAAAATCTACATAAATACTATTTGTTGAACTTGAGCCGCTTGCTCCCGCCGGCAAGGTCCATTCGTATGAATCGGCATTTGAAATGTTGGATGCTGTATATAAAATGGACCCCTGATCAGAACAAACCATAGTATCCCCTGATATAGAAGAAGCTGATCCAGGCAGCGGATTAACAGTGATAAATACGGAATCAGATATAATATTTCCGCAAGCGCTCACCTGAACAGAAAACTTATGCAACCCGGGATTTAAATTATTCAATGAAATTATTTCCGTATTTGCGCCTGTATTCCATGCGTAGGAAGAAAAACCTGTTCCTGCATCAAGTATGAGTTGACTATTTTCACATATTGTGGTGTCATTCCCTATTGATACAGCAATATCTGAAGTACTTTCCCCTTGGTACAAGATTGATATTTCAGCATCAGAAAGCGCACGGTTGAAAATGCGGACTTCATCAATTTTACCAATAAAACGGGTAGAGGTTGACCACCACCAATGCCTGCCAATTGCAGCATCGGTTGTAGATATATTAACATTCCGATTTTTTGTTCCGACCAAAACACCATCAATATATCCTTTAAAGGAGCCGTCAGAATACACTAAAGAATATTGCACCCAATTATTCAGATAGCTGCTGCTGAAGGGCACAATAATGGCAGTGTCTGTAACTGTAAACAGCAGATTGTTGTTGAAATGCCCAATTCTTACGTTCCCGTTTTCAGTACCGTAACAGATGTAAGCCTCACCATCTGTTGAGGTTAATCCCTGCTCATTAACCCAAATATTGATCGTGAAATCATTCAAATTGTTAAAATCTATACTTGGTAATAATACATGATCGCCGCTTGCGCCGGTATAACCGGAGCCAATTAAATTCACACAATCATTATTAATTCCTCCTGTCGTAAAAGTTGGCGATCCCATTAAAGTTCCGTGCAGTCCGTTACCACTCATGTCATCTACATTCCCGTCGAATGGATAATATGCAATAAGACTATTGGTAAATATTGTAGAAACAGCCTGATTTTGATAGACTATCGTAACGGACTGCTCATCCAAACATCCGGTGAAATCAGTTGTTGTAACTGAATAAACTCCAGCCGCAAGGTCTCCGATTGCTTGATTAGTGTCACCGGTATTCCATAAATAAGAATAAGGTTGGGTTCCGTTGCTTGAAATGGCCGTAGCGGTTCCCGTATTTCCGTAGCAGGCGGTGGGGGTTGAAGATATAAATACTGAAGGTGGCAATATGGCATTCACAATCGCATATGATATTGTACTGCATCCATTTGCATCCGTCACAGTAACATTGTATGTTCCGGCTGCCAGATTTGATGCCAGTTGTGTCGATTGTCCGTTGTCCCAGAGAAAAGAATAGGGGGCTGTGCCATTGGACACACCAGCCCATGTTGTTCCATTATTAATGCCACAGGTTGTATTGGTGGCTGATGTGTTTATAGTCAGATTGTTTACATGTATTAAAGTCGTATTAGTCGTAAAACTGCAATTCAATGAATCGGTAACCGTTATTGTATAAATTCCCTGATCAAGATTTGATATTGATTGAGTACTTTGTCCGCTACTCCATGCATAATTAAATGGGGCAGTACCTCCGGATACAGAAGCATGAATTGCTCCGTCAGTATAACCACAGGTTGGATTTGTTGAATGAAGTGTAACCTGAATATTTGCAGGAGTGCTAACGGAAATATTATCGGTTATTATACAATTAAAAGCATCACTGACTGTAACAGAGTAATTCCCGGCCGGGAGATTGTTCACCGTTGATGTGGTGGCACCTGTATTCCAGATGTATAAATATGGCGCCATTCCATCGGTAACATTAGCTGTAACCGATCCATCAGAATTTCCGCAAGTAGCGTCTGTAGAAACTAAATCAATTACAGGAGGGCCAATGATATTTACAGTTGCATTAGCATTGTTAATGCAACCATTCACATCCGTTACAGTAAGCAAATAATTTTCTCCACTTAAATTTGCAATGGATGAATTTGTTCCGCCGTTACTCCAGTAATATGTGTATGGTGCAGTACCACCAGAAACAACTGAAGAAACAACTCCGTTATTCATCCCACATGTAGCATCTGTTATCGACAAGTCAATCTGCATTGCCGTACAACTAATTACATTTAGCTGCACTGGTTCAATATTATTCAATTCATTTATTTCAGAAAGAGCCTCGGTGCCATCTGCAAAAAACAATACATAATAAACACCCGCTGCCGTACCAAGGGGAATAAAAAGATTGGAGCTGACCTGAATATTTATGCCACTGTTTAATGAAGCGCAATAGTATGACCCGATTTCGGTATCTATACCCGGTTGATAAGTCTGATCAGTTGACAGGTAATATTTCACAAAGAAAGATGAAGCGTTCCCGTTTCCTGTATTGGCAATATTGCACGAAGAACCCAATTGAGCACCAGCGGCAATTGTATTAGCATCTAATACGGGACTCATAACCGAGAGTTCTGGTTGTGATGCAGACGAAGTCTGTATTACCTTTAAGACTCGGTTTCCAAGCTGATCATAGCTATATTGGTACACCGTGCCATTTGGATAGGACACACGGGTAAGGCGGCTTAGATTATCGTATTGGTAATCGTTGTTATTCTGGGCACAAACAGATATGCCAATGAATATTATTGCGAGAATGATTATTTGTGATTTCATATTAATTCATTTTAGTGACTTTTTATCTGTTCAAAAAGTGAAATTAGATGTAGTCTTATAACTTGTTTCAAGGTGTTATAACTTGTTTCCCATATCTAATATTTCTAGGTTTTCCTATACGCCAAGTCCTTAATTCCAAGAAAAGCAATATGGATTTTGCACATAGAATAGCAGCGTCTCTCTCTATACTGTAATTTGAAAAGTCTTTATTTTTTATAGCATTATCAATTTTGAAATCATAATCAAGTATGTCAAAAAGCCCAACATTTTTGTTGTTTTCATCAGTATATATAGTGAAATGCCCTAAATAAGCAGCAGTCGGACCTATGCCAGATGCGAGATAAGAATACCCCTTTGTGCCATCTTGAAATACTACTTTCTTTTTATTATTCTTGTTTTTTAAATTCTTCATAAAGGTTTGAAATTGTTCGTCACTCAAATAAATATCTTTTTGATTTGAATAAATATAATCAAAGATTCCTTTCATAAGATATATTGCTGATTTTATCCCAGTCCCAACTTTAATCAACCCTTTAGGATCAATGTATACAATCGGAGTGTTGTTTACATAAGAATACAAATTCGTACTCCAAACAGGGTCCTCGCTTAGAAAACGACCAATAGAAGGATCATAATAGCGTGCTCGCATGAAATACAGGGTGCTGTCTTCGTACATAACTCCGTATTTACCCACAAAGCGGAACAGGTTTACATCGGCTTCCTGAAATTGAATAAGTGTCCCAAAGTCGTCATACTGGTATTTATGGGTAATATTGGCTGTTGTAGTGGCATCTGTAATAGCTACGGTGCTTCCGCGATAATCACACACATAATAATGTGTTGTATTATCAGATTTAATCCTTGATATTAAACCAAGTCCATATACATAATAGTTTTGCGGTGTTCCCGAGGCATCAGTTTCCAGGAGTACATTGCTCATGCCCAGAATGTCGAGTACATAGTTCGTAACAACCCCATTTCGGGTGGCTTTTCGTCTGTTTCCTAAACCATCATACTCAAAACCTGCACTATAGTTTCCGCTTACTGACAGCAGGTTATCCTGAGAATCGTAAGAATAGATGTAACCCGTTTTGCTTGTGGTATTGCCGTTATTGTCAAATCCGAATAAAATATTTCCGGCAAATTGAATTCTGTTGGCATTATTGTAAGAATAATTGATTGTTGCTGGTGCAGTATTAAGATAAGCGGTATATTGTTCGATAATATTTTCCTGAGTGTGATTTCCCAGAGGGTCTAATACAAAACTGTATTCGGCAATAACAGATCCTGAACCATTGCTTCTTTTGGTACTCATACCGGTTGACCTGCCGGCATTATCATACGTATAAGTCGTTTTTACAGTATTGGGATATATCATATAATCCAGTTGCCCATCAGAACGATAATTATATGTTGTGGTATTATTATTCCAGTCTTTAACCGTTTTCAGGTTGTTTACTGCATCATAGGTGTATGTAACGTTCTTGCTTCCCGGATATGTTATCGTCAGCACATTACCTGCATTATCATACGAATAATTC
Organism: Bacteroidetes bacterium HGW-Bacteroidetes-6; assembly: GCA_002842495.1. Lineage (GTDB taxonomy): Bacteria > Bacteroidota > Bacteroidia > Bacteroidales > DTU049 > GWF2-43-63. Next base: position 8,840 of record PHDB01000074.1, on the reverse strand, counting down.
ACAGTATTGCCATCATAACCGGTACTTGTAATACGGTTTAAACCATCATAACCATATGTAACCGATTTTCCATCTTTCGTAACCGAGGACAAATTGCCGTTTGACAGGTAGGAATAACTTGCATAACCGTCGTTAGTAATCCTGCCCGAATTATCATAAGTATAGTTAAAGACATTTCCATTTGGATCAGTGAAAGTTTTTATTGTACCATCGTAATTGTATGAATGATGTTTTGTAGTTCCCTGAAATGATTCGGAAAGCAACCAATCGGTATTATAATCATATGTGAATGTGGTTGCATATCCTTTGGTATTTGTAATACTTAGAAGATTATCATTCTGGTCATAGTTATATGTAGTTGTGTTATTCAATGCGTCCGTTTCAGTCAGTAGGTTGTCATTGTCATCGTAGGAATATGAGTTGGGCTGCCCATTGAAATTCGTCGTACATATCATCCGGCTGGCAGCATCGTAGTTCATTGTGGCTGTTAGCCCTAATGAAGGGATATCCGCCTGAATCTGGTTTCCATAACTGTTATAGCCAAAGTTTAAAGTAACACCGGAAGGATTTATTATGCTGGTTGGTTGGCCGTAACTGTTGTTTGTAATATTTGTTTCATTGTTCAGGGCATCCTTTATTTTTACAAGATTTCCGTTGGAGTATGTGTAATATGTAGTATGCCCGTTTGCATCCGTGTGCTGGGTAACATCGTTGTATGAATTGTATTGAAATGTTTCTGTGGTTGAAATACCACCGCCACTTGTTGTAATCTGCAAAACATTTCCGGTGTTATCATAAACCGGTATAACAGACACTCCGTTACTATTGTTGCTAACAGAAGAAGGTAAAGTAGGATTGTTCGGATCATTATAGGATGAGCTGATATTCAGAGCATTTCCATCATTAATGCTTGTCGTATTACCCAGATTATCCATTTGATAGGATTCAGAAATGCTTTGACCACTTGTCTGAGGAATAGTTACTGTTGACTGATAAAAGTTATTACTGCCAGAAACATAATTCGGATTATGTTCAATCGTAACCGGGCTATTGGTATTGCATCGTGTACTTGTAAGCTTTCGTTGCTGATATTCGTTGTAGACAATATTACCCTTGGGTAATTGAATAGTTTTCAATAAACCTGTTTCTGTTGCATTCGTGCCATATTGGTACGTGGTATTTTGGCCTTTGGCATCTGTATATGCTGTCAAATAGCCAGCTGAATAATTAAAATGAATAACTCTTCCTAATGGATCGCTGATTGTATTTATCAGATTCGTGCCGGGATGATATGTAAATGAGAGAGTTCTCCCTGAAGGATCAGCAACAGATGAAAGATTTCTTGTGGTTTTCGATACGCCTGCTGATCCGGGGACGGAATAATCAACGCCCTGTATATATGACAAACTTATCGTATTGTTATTTCTGTCTTTTATTGATGTGAGAACAAAGGCAATATCATTTGAACCAAGCTTCTGGAATGTATATATAACCTGATTCTTTGTTTTTAATTCATACTTGCTTGACGATACGCAGGTTAGTATATTGTAATTTCCTTCAGATTCAGCTATTATATTGTTGTATGGATCAAGTTTATACATTAGCAAAGATCCATCCGGCATGTGAACGGCAAACTTGGTATCATAGACTGTGGGGCCATACACAAAATTCAGGTATATATTGTATGTATGGCTCCATTCTGGTCCCAGAGGTGTAAGAGGGTACAACTCTGTCGGCATGTCAATCAAATAGGAATTATACATAAAATCAAAATCAAGCGACATATTCCGTCCCGGAATTGAAAAACATGACTTGGTGTAATTGTTGAAATTTCCTGATTCCATTCCCCTATCCGAACTCATAGATGCAATGCTGATATTAGATGGTACATAAAAACTTGAAGAGGTTAAATCCAGTATGTTATTCACGACAGGCAAACCAACAAGTGTCATTATTCTGTACAGGAAAATAAAAGCTTCGGCGCGGGTACAATAATCATACGGTCTGAACTGGATTGCATTTGTAACGCCAAGGGTATATGCTTTTTTAGCATAACCCCAGAAATTTGAGTTGCTTGGATAATCTGTAAACGGGTTTGTTCCTGAAGTTTCCGGTGCAATATTAAAAGCTTCAAACATTACTTTGAGTACAAGACATCTCTCAATTTCCCCATCAGGATTAAACCAAAATCGGTCTCTGTCGAAAGGAGATATCCCATCGCCATATTCAAGATATAGCAAGGCCTTAGCTGCCTGATAATAATAGGTGTTTTGTTGCAGATCGGCATACGGACATGGAAAATAATCAGATACAAGAGGATCGGGTACATTTAATGAATCACCAAACAGTCCATACAGTGTAATTTTTGCTAACTGAGCCCTCGATATATTATCATCCGGTAAAGCATCGCCATTAACTCCTTTTACAATATTTCTTGAACAAAGATATTGTACTGCTTCATAAGTCTGATCCTGATAATTGGTGTTACCGCAATTAGTTGAAGAACTGCAATCTCCAAAAACACATGTTGTTGCTACTGTTTCTGTTGTAAATGACCACACAGGCCCTTGTGCAGATCCGCCGCTTCCATCATACGATATGATTTTCCAGTAGTATGTTTGATTATTGCTGAGGCCACTCATTGACCTGTTGGTGCCGGAACTGCTCGCATATAAACTTAATGAGCCCGCACTTGTGCCCCAGTACAAATCGTAACCCACACTTCCCCCTTCGGGATCGGTACTTGTCCAGCTTAGTGTTGGCGAGGTTGATATACCCGTAGCACCATTGGGCGGTGAGGGGTTGCTTGGTGTTGTTGGAGGCTGATTTGTACTTGTGGTAGCTGTTATAGTAATTTTACTTGTATAAGCTCTGGTTGTTCCAGCCACCATTATTACAGCACTGTAATATCTTGTTCCTGAAGTGAAAGATGGAGAAAAATCATAGCTATAGGTTGTGGAACCGGACGGAATCGTTGCCCCTGCTGTTGGATATGGAGTTCCGCACACTATGCTGTTAATTGAGGAACTTGTGCTTTCTTTCAGATAGAATACACAATTAGTCATTGTTCCGGAACAGGGCTTAACTGTAAAAGTTATTACTCCGCTTGAATTGTTGATGGAGTTGACTTTCAGATCGAAATATCCACCATAAAATGTATAAGAGCAGCCTGATCCGGTAATTGTTCCTGATGGCGAACACCCGGTGTAAGTTCCGATAGAGGGGCTGCTTGAAAAGGATACCTGCCCATAGCTGTTGATAAATAAAAAGCAAATATTTGCGGCAAAAGCAAAAGTTCTGAATAGTTTCATGTTTTCGTATTTAGAGATTAATTCAATATGATAAGGTGAGACAAAAATACAATAGAGAAGCACGGATAGCAATCGGAAGCAGTTTTTTATTACCACCGCTTTGTTTTTGAAATGAACGCTCTTTCTTATTGCACAAACGCAAATAAATACATTGTAAAATGTTGCATGTATTCATTCAGTCTCAAATGTTTATTGGAAACAATAAAAACATCTCAAATCTGCAAGAGATAATAATGATCAGACGCTCTCAGTTGTCACAACTGATTCATATCGAAACGTGTTGCCGCACGTACAGAAACCTCTTCGTTTCCGCATTTTATGACCAGTGTTTTGTCTGATCTGACAAACCGAAGCAGATATTTTTTGTTTATTATACGGCTTTTATGGACTTTTATGAAATAGTTGGGATTGAGTTTTGTTTCTATTTGCCCCATATTCTGACTGACAATTTGCTCCTTTCCGTCATTAAACCATATTTTTGTATGTGCCCGGTTGGCTTCGAGCCAAACAATTTCTTCAGGATTTATAAGCATAACACAACCATCATAATACAGGCTAACCCTGATTTTATTATCTGAAAAGAAACTGTTCAATGTTTCCGCTCTGCTTTCCAGATCAGTCTTTTTCTTGTTTCTGAATCGTATCAGCGCTTCAGTGAGTTCCTGCTTGTCAATGGGTTTGAGAAGATAATCGAAAGCTGCATATTTAAATGCTTTTATGGCAAACTCTTCATGAGCTGTCAGAAAAATCACATCGAAATCGTTCAAACCCAGCAATAAAAGCTTATCGAGCAGATCGAAACCACTTTGTTGTGGCATTACTACATCAAGAAATACAAGGTCGGGTCTTATTTTTTCAATTACAGTAACAGCTTCGGAAGCGGAGGAAGCCTCGCCAACAATTTCAACATCCGAAAAATCTTTCAGCAAAAAAGAAATACTTTTTCTTGCTTTTTCTTCATCATCTACTACTACAATTTTTATCATGGTAATCTGAAATAATTTCGTTTAACAATGCAGTTATAAATAGCAATGGTAAAGGTAACAACTTAATTCACCACGTATTTATAGTTCTCAGGAATGAACAATTCCACGGAGGTTCCCGCTCCATTTCCGTTTTCATCATACAGGTCCTCCACCTCAAACCGGGCCTGCCCGGTATTGTAACGGTTCATGATGTCAAAAAAGTCCCTAAAAACCTTTAATCCGATCCCGGTTGATTTGTAATTATAGCTGGCGGCAGCAGATCGACCCACACCGTTATCGGTAATTGAAACGTGTAACCCGTCATTTTTCCGGTCCATAGCTATTTCCACATACCCGCCTTCCGGCTTGTGCTCCAACCCGTGCTTCACGGCATTTTCCACAAAAATCTGTATGCACATTTTGGGAACAAGGGCGTTTAAATCCACTGCATCCGTTTTCTTTATTTCATAGCTGATCCGGTTGCCAAACCGGAATTCTTGCAAACTGAGGTAGTTTTCAATAAACTGGATTTCTTCGGCCAATGTCCGGGTAATCTTATCGCCGTTTTTCAAAGAATTCCGGAGAAGCTGCGATACTTTTACAAAGTAGGCGTATGCGGTATCGGTGTTTTTTTCCTGCACTTCGCTGCCGATTGCTGTGATAGCATTGAAAATAAAATGCGGATCGAGCTGGGAATTGATGGTGCTCACCTGCATGTTGACAAGCTGACGCTCCACTTCCCGTTCTTTCTTCTCTTTGAGGCGTTTGCGTTTCATCAGTAAGAAAACCACAAAGCCAACACTTCCAGACAAAAGCAGGAGTATGGCGATTTTAAAAAACAATGTTTGCCGGAAAGCCGGAACAATACGAAAAGACAAAACTGCCGGTTGCCTTGTCCAGAATCCGTTTTCGTTACAAGCCAACACCTCGATACTATAATTCCCCGGTTCCAGATTGGTGTAGGTAACTTCCCCTTCACTGGTTTCATGCCAGATATCACTACTTCCGGTAAGCCGGTAACGGTATCTGATCCTTTCGGGGCAAGGATAGGAAAGGGCCTGGAATGTGAAGTGTACATTGTTTTGCGAATGGCTTATACGGTAAACTGTATCCGGGTCATCGGGATATGTGCAAATCGTATCGAACTCCAGGTCTTTTTCTGCAGCTTCAAATGAATAAAAATACACGGGAGGAGGTGTTGTGTCATAACTCAGACGCTCCGGCATGAATTTAACCACACTTTCGGAAGTCGGAATCCATACATTGCCTTTGGTATCAATACAGGTGCCGTTCTGACCACACTCAATACCGGTGAATCCGTTAAAGCGGTCGAAGAAACGCATAGAGTTACTCTTTCCAGCATAAAATTTATTGAGATCGACCAGCAAAAATCCTTCAATAGAGCCAGCAATAATGTATTTCTTCTTGTATTCACTTATGAAGTAATACTGTTTGTCGGAAATTGAAATGTCGCCTTGGTGAAAATTGAAATGCAATTCGCCTTTGGCGGCATACCACATGTTACCATTAAAATCCTGTTTTATGGCCATTGCGCCACCTTCAATTTCTATCCCTGCTTTTTCGACAGAAATAAGTACATCTTTTTCCAAAATGAAAATGTTTTTTCCTGTCGCAATCCAAAAACGACCATCTCTGTCTTTTTCAATATCTAAAACATTTCCAATTCCCGTATCGAAATGTTTTGTGTATTTTGAGATTAGATTGTAAACATATAGCCCATAGGTAGTACCAATATACACATTGTTGTCAGATTTATCTTCGTAGAGTGAAAGAATTGACACGTGCTTATCGTTGTGCATCGGATTCAGAAAACGATAAATTCCTTTATCATTAATTAGTATTCTGAAATTGGTTGGAATCATCCATTGCCCAAAAGAGTTGCAAATACCACTAAAATAGAACTGCTCAATAGTACTGATATAATTTTTGTAGTTTTCAACTTCTTTTAACTTTTCATTTTTCATCTCCATTAAAACACCATTGTATGAAGCAAAAATCATTGCATGGGAGCTGTCTTCAAAAATACTCCAGACATACTTTGGCATACCCGATTTTTCATCATAATTCTGGAACGCGAATGATTGAAGCATATATAAGCCTGTTTCAGTATTCAGCCAAATATTATTGTGGTTGTCGGCTAGAATTCCGTCAATATTAACATCCGGCATAGAATCGCAGTCAACAATGTTTCCGTTCAAATCCAGCTTGAGCCAGGTGGTATTATCCCATGATGAATACAAGAAATTTCCCTTTCTGAACAGAAAATGAGATTGAAAATGATGCTTGAAATCTAAAATTGTTTTAATTGTGTCATTACACCAGCAATATATTCCGTTTCGTTCATTTTTGTTGTTTGCCCTGCTTGTGAAATAAATTTTTCGACCGATTTTGATGAGACCGTATATACTTCCCGACCACATGTTTTCAAACCGCCCAGTTCTATATATTTTTTTCAAGCCGGCTTCCCCGCTGCCGATAAGATAATCTTCATTAGGAGCCATACTGATGTCGGAAATACTTCTTGATTTTGTCAGGACAATAGTATCAATTCCTTCAGAAGAAATATCAAATATTCTTTTCTGGGTCAGGCAATAGCAATGTCCGTCAGAGCTGTCATAGTATAACTTGTAAATTTGTTCATTCCCTGCTTTTTTAAGTAACATGAAATGATCTTTATTCAGCAGAAATATCTGAGATGATGAGTAATAAAGCAGCTGGTCGTTTATTTCACAAAAGCCCATAGAATACCCCTGAATTTTATTTCCGTCAAGGAACGTTCTGAAAATTTTCCCGTCAAAACGGGAGACTCCATGCTTTGTTGCAATCCAGATAAAGCCATTGTGATCCTGAAACATCCGCACACATTGGTTTTGAGGCAGGCCGTCAAAGATGGTATAATGACGATAACTGTAATGTTGGGCAAAAGCTTCCGTGGAAAGAACGATCAAAAAAAGTGATACAATTATTCTTCCCGTATTTCTCGTAAGAATATTGAAATAGGTATTCAGACATGGTATTTGCAAGGTGGGGCATATTTTCAACATGACAAATCTATTTTGAAAATAGCAGTATAACATACACATATATACTGATTTTACAAAATCGGTATATATACTGACCTTACCTGTTTTTGGCCGGTTTACATGCTACTTTGTATTTATTTTCGTTTCATAGTTATTATTACTATATTTGCATTGTTAAGCAAACGAGTTCTTTGAATAAATGCAGAGAGTGAGTTCTTCAGTAACTGGGTTTCCGGTTGGGCTGACTTTAGATGCTGTGATATATGTAACCCCTGCAAGGGGATAAAAAATTGGTTCGAGTCCCGTCCGGACCGCAAAAAAGGAGAAGTTTATACTTCTCCTTTTTTATTTTCCAATCTACGTTAAAAATACCCCAAACGCTTTTAGTAATTAAAAAGCAAATGTAAGCCCTACTTGAAGGTTCGCCAAATTACTAAACCTCATTCTTTTTATTCCCACATCTTCGATAAATGTGTCTGACTGCGTGTTTTTGAATCGAGTATAGGTGTTATCGTCATACCTTTCGGTACTTTTCGTAAACAAAAAACCATAAACACCATAATTAATCAAAAAATGTGTTGTTAATGGAATTCGTGATCCAAAGCCATAATAGAGACCCATTGAAGTGGAACTCTGATTGAGCTCTAATGCTACCAAATCATCTGGAAAGTCATACTTACGAATATGACCATCATCAATATATGTATTGAAATAACGAACATTTTTAAATGAAACCCGAGCCAACCCAAAGCGAAAATAATTATTCATTATCGAATATGAAATTGAAGGATGAAATTCAAGATAAGCATTAATAATCCGGGCCCTGTAAACAATTTCGGTTGAATACCGAGATGAATAATAATCATCCTCATAATAACAATTGCTAAAGTTACCCTTCACGCTGGTTGCAGTAAATCCTACGCCCAAAGAGACATCATTTGATGCAACAAAATTGACATCAGCAGAAATCGGCGTTTTAATTGCCGGCACTTTTCTGAGATCAATATCAGAATTGAAAACTACAAATTTATTATAATAATCCGGCGAAATACCTCCATGAATATTTACAAAAAACCGCTTGCCCATATAACCAACAACCTGGCTTACCATCGACAGTGAAGCTATCATAAGCAACGACAACAAAATAACTCTTTTCATATCTATCTCCCCTTCAATTGAGTGAATGTTGAGAATATCATCTGCGACAACGCAACCTTATAGTCGCGTCCAGGAATCAATCTGATTTCAGAATACACTTTTTTATTGCTCGTAACATCATATATTTCAAAAAAATAAAGTGTTTCGAATTTAGGAGAAAGTGCATATGCTATCGCGAAGGGAAGTAGTGGTGGGAAAAGTGCCGCGTAAACTGCAATATATCCATCTCTTCTTGTTCGTTCGGCCAAAACACCCGTAATAGCAATGTAATTTGTATTGTAGCGTTCGGCCAAATCGTTCAACCGATCCTGATTGCAACTTATAGTAAAAACAGAATCGGACTCATTAGATTCGTTCATCCA
>PHDB01000073.1 GCA_002842495.1 Bacteroidetes bacterium HGW-Bacteroidetes-6 | reverse complement strand
TCAACGGCATGAAGAGTAATCTGAGCATTAATGCCTGTTCCGTCAAATTTTTCAGAAGCATAGAAACCTCCTACCCAACCCGAGCCAGAAGCGTCGAGAATAGGACCGGTAATAACTGAATAGGCATTAGCAGGGGTTGTATTTCCTGATGGGTTGTAAATTACACCACCTGGATAACGTCCTGGGTTTGCTGTTGGATTTTGCCAGGGAATAACGGTTGTACTATCCCAGCTCATTCCACCATCAGAAGAAAACGAAGTCTGAATATAACCAGAGTTACTAGCTGATGATTTGATAATACGGTGTGTGAAAGCTATCAGACCTGTTTCTTCGTTAGCGCTAAGCCCGGTACTTTCAGAAACCAAAGCCGTATAAATGTTTTTCGAAGAACCCATTAAAGTTTTGGTAACAGCCTGAGTGGCTTTGAAATTGTTTTGAGTAGCAGGACGCTGAATGGTTTTTGCTTCCATTGAGGTTGAACTGCCTTCGTTGTGTTTTTGTACCTGTTGGTACTTGTTGCTGACCCCAACTACATGTTTAGTTGCGGTGCTTTGGGCCATAATACCTGCCGAAACAAGCATCGCTGCACCTAAGATTAGAAGTTTTCTCATAACTTGATTGGTTTTAGGTTTAAAAACTGAAAACAAAGGTAACAATATTTTCAAAAACAAGACATATGCAAATCATTTTCGTTGCATATGAAGCAAAAATGATTTTTGCCTTTTACTATTGAATATCTTCATTAAATACAAAAACAAGACGAAAAGATAGCATATTGTTATATTGCTTGCGCGTCCATGTGTTTACTCCCGATGTATAAGTGCGTTCTCTTATAGGAACAATGCTGTAGGAGTAACGAAAGTTGAAGTAAGCCCGCCAGAATACCCGGAATCGTATATCGAGGATAATATCCCAATCTCCGATATTATAAGGTCCATTTGGCGTTGTCCAGCCTTTATTCAGTCCATGTTCAATTTCGGTCATATCAACCAAGCGTCCATACGAAAAACCAGCTCCGAATATAAGTTTGTTTTTGTCGTTGTAGTGCAACATGAATGGAATTTCGGCATAATTAAGCCGCAGATTGTAATAGGGAAGACCTAATGAATCGATATATTCGAGTGGATATTTTTTATATGCACCTTTTTGACTAAAAAGTGTTTCTATCGAAATAGTCCATTGCCCTCCGATTGGCAAAGCGGCACCAACGCCACCATTAAAGCCAGGTTTGCGATAACCAACAACTTCATCTCCGTCAACCTGAGCAAGATTAAGTCCGGTAATTAATTCTCCCCGGATCGATTGAGCTGTAATTGATTCAGAGAATAAGAACAATAAAAGAAACAGAATTCCTGTAAGAGAAAAACGATTTAGGGTTGATATCACCGGGAATTTCCGGTTCGACATAGGCATTATTTCTGCAAAAATACAAAATGTTGTTGAAATTGCTGAACGAGTGATTCTCATAGAGAACGATGAAAAGTGAAAAATATTTTTGATGAAGTTTGACTTCAATAAAAGCAGGTCAAGCCCCAAGAAATATAATTACCCTTGTTTTAGTTTCTCAATCAGTGAAATAAAAATGGGTTTCCAGTCAGCAACAATTTTATAGTCCGAAACGGTAAACATGGGGCAGTTCGAATCGCGGTTAATAGAGATTATAAGCCCTGCATCCTTAATGCCGCAAGTGTGATGTGCTGCGCCTGAAATACCGGCATTAATATAAACTTTCGGACTAACAGCCACACCACTGGTACCAATCATTGTATGCTCTCCTTCTGTCCAGCCTTCGTCTAACGCTGGCCGCGTGCAACCGGTTGAGCCATTTACAAGCGAAGCCAATTCTTCGAGTATTGACCAGTTTTCTTTTCCGCCAATACCAAATCCGCCACCAATGATGCATTCCGATTCATTTAATGGCTTTCGGGTTGAAGTTGATTTGTTGATAGATACAATCTGAATCCGATCGCCAAATCCGTTTATTTCGCATGTAAATAATTCGGGATTACCTTTCTTGTTGCTGAATTCATTTTTTTTAGTAATACCGGCTTTAATTGTTGCCATTTGCGGACGATGAATAGGAGTAAGAATATCGCCAAGCACTTTTCCTCCAAAAGCAGGAACAACCTGAACAAGCAATCCATCTTTATTTATATGCAGTTCGGTGCAATGAGCTGCCAGTCCTGTTTTAATCTTGGCAGCTACAGTTGGAGCCAGTTCCATCCCTAAATATGTTGCGCCGATAAGGACAATTAATGGCTTGTATTCCGATATTAATTTAGCTAAAGCATCGCCGTATGTGTCGGAACGATACACGGCCAGTTTTGAATCATTACAGTATATAACCCGGTCGGCACCATAGCCAAAAAGTTCATCAGCAAAACATTCAATGTTTTCGCCTAAGAGCGCTGCAATAACTTGAGTATTTTGATCAAGCTGTAATTTGAGCCGGGTAGCTTCGCCAAGCAATTCGAGCGAATTTGTGGCAATATTATTTCCCTGTACTTCAGCAAAAACAAGAATGTCTTTTTCTTCACCCATACTTAATTATCCTCTGTTATTTTATTCTAATTCCGGCTTTGATAAGCTCATGCATAATCCGATCTGCAATTTCATGGGTATCGCCCTTGATTTCAACAGCTTCCCGATTCATTTGTGGAGCATTGATGTCGCCTGGTTGAGTGGGGGAACCCGAAAGTCCGATGTGTCCAGAATCTACAGGAATATCGCCTGCTGAAAAAATGGTAAGGGGTTTCGATTTGGCTTTGAGCATTCCCATAATGTTGGCTATCCGTGGCTTATTCACTTTTCGTGTTACTCCAAGTACAGCTGGTAATCCTATCCTGTATTCAATAGTTCCATCTTCAGCCATCACCTCAATATTAACTGCATTGTCGGAATAATCAAGGCTACAGATATTCATAACATGGGGCAACCCCAACCATTCTCCAATTTGAGCCGAAACCTGACCAGTACTTCCATCGTCGCTTTCGTTACCCGTAATAATCAAATCCCAGGGACCAGTTTTAGCTATTGCAGCAGCCAATGTATGCGAGGTGGCAAGCGTATCGGCTCCGGCAAATGCTTTATCGCTAAGCAAAAAAGCTTCGTCGGCGCCCATAGCCAATGCTTCAATCAGATTTTCCCGCGTCGATTCGGGAGCCATAGTAAACACAGCAACTTTTCCTGTGTTTTTATCGCGGAGTTGCAATGCTGCTTCAATTGCATGTTTGTCAATATCACCAATTACCATGGTGATTCCTGATCTATCCCATGTCTTTGTGACCGGATCTATCCTGATTTTATCGTATTGCTTTGAATCCGGTACGGGTTTTACACATACAGCAATATTCAACGCCATAATTTGAAATTTAAGAAGTTCTTATCGGCAAAGGTTTCCGGCGATGATAACAGCCATGATGTGTGATGTTCCACCCGATGGGATAATGGCCATTGAATCGCGCAGATAACGACCAACAGGATATTCATTTATAATTCCGTATCCACCCATAAGATCGATGGTTCTTTTAGAGGCATTGGCTGCTGCTTCCGAAGCAAATACTTTTACAGCTGCCATATCCTGAATGCAGGTTTCGCCACGATCGTATATTGCCGTTGCATTGAATAGCATCGCATGAGCTGCACTAAGGTCTACTTCATTGGCCGATACAATAAACTGAATAGCTTGTAAACTCGAAATGGGCTTACCATAAACAACGCGATCTTTGGCAAACTTAACAGATTCATCACGGCAGGCGCGAATAACACCTGTTGCAATGGCTGCCATTCCTGACCGGCCAAAGTGTCCAATGGTATGCATGGCGATCTTGGCACCATCTCCTACTGCTCCAATGATACAGTCGGCAGGAACTTTCACATCGGTACAAACAATATCGCCGGTTATCGAACCCCGAAGACCCAGTTTGTTTTCTTTTCGGCCTGCAGCCCAACCAGGAGTTCCTTCAGGAACAATTACAGCTGATAAAATTTTGCGACCTTTTTCGTTTACTCCGCTTGTTCCTGTGATAACATTGATTTGAGCAATATGCGAATTTGTGATGAAGCATTTCCGACCGTTAATCAGAAAACCTTCTTCAGTTTGATCGATTGTAGTACTTTGATTTGCAAAATCGGAACCCCCTGATGGTTCGGTTACAGATAATCCGCCTACTTTTTCGCCGGAAATTAACTGAGGCAAATATTTAAGCTTTTGCTCTTCGGTTCCAAAATTTAGAATTGATGCAATTGCCAAATCGTGAGTCATTATTGCAATACCCAATCCGGCAGAATGACGCGAAATTTCTTCAAGTACAATAGCTCTTTCTGTAAGTCCCAGGCCTGGACCGCCATATTGTGCAGGTACAAATATTCCGAAAAATCCCATTTGCCCAAATGTTGGCCACATTTCAACAGGGCAATGATCCTTTTCATCCCATTCAGCGGCGTGTGGTGCAATTTCCTGTTCTGCAAATTCTTTCACCAGCTTTTGGAGCATTTTCTGATCGTCGTTGAAAAACTGAAACATATCTCGTTGATTATTTAGTTGTTTTTTGCTTTGATTTTTTATTTACCGTAAGTGATTTCTCATTATGCCTTTGGAGGAACAATCGGGTCGTTAATGTCTTCGGTAATTCCGGCTATTTTTTTTGCCATTTCTGCAAACTTGTCAAACGGCGTAAATGCCTTAACAACCATTCGGGCACCATCGGGTGAACCACCACCGTGCATACAACCAGGAACACCTGCGCCAATGGTGAGCCATTCCGATAATCTGGCTGCGCGCAATCTGCTTTCGGCTGAGCAATCACCAGCTTTTACATACTTCTTCAGCAAGTCGCCGTATCGTTTGTCCTGAAAATCAGTAAAAGAAGGAGTACAACCGGTTTCGACAATTCCGCCACCAATTTCCTGACACAATCGTTTTGTTTCGTATGGAAGAGTTGCTACATATACTTTGTTCAGATGTGCAATTTTGGAATCAGAAATCCAAATACCTGAGGTATGCTGTCCCCCTAAAGCCATTGCGCCAACACCCAAACCATATGTTGTTTCGTTGTTGATTGCCATAGCTGTAAGTTTGTCGTCGAAACGTTTAGCTGCGAGCCCGTTTGCACGAGCCATAAGCACGCCGGCGCCAATCATTATATCTCCCTGGCCTGCAACGCAAGCGCCTATACAAGCTCTGTAATTAGAAGTGAAATATTCAATTACTTTTCCTGAATATTTGAATTCGCCGGCCATGAAAACCCGTTCGTTGGGAACAAAAACATCCTCGAATAATAAATATCCCTGACTAATTCCGGTTTCGGGCACATCCCATCCACCACTCTGATACTCCCGATCATCGCTTGGGCGACGAGTTTCAACAATAGTAAGGCCGTCGATATCGCGGGGAACAACAAAAGCAACAGCAAAATCGGCATCGGTATCCTTGTAGGCACCACCAGGGAGTACAAAAATTTCTTCGGAAGCAGCAACACCACAAATCATTAATTTGGCTCCGCGAACTACGATTCCGTCGGGTCGTCGCTCTACAATGCGCAGGTTGGCATCGAGATCGGTTTGTTGATGAGGTTTTAAGCTACGGTTTCCTTTTGCATCGGTGAGTGCTCCGGCACATAATATTCCGCGTTGTTCGGCCGATAGTATCCATTTTTCGAGACGTTTCTGATATTCGGTGCCGAATTCTTTATCCATATCGTGAGTAACAGCCCACATTACATTCTGTGCATTCCAACCAACACATGTTCCTCCGGAGCAAGTACCGGTAGCACGATACATTTCTCTTTTGAGTTTAGCGTTGTTCTGAATATCTTCGAGAGTTTTCATCATACTGTTGAAACGAAGAATAGTATTGCCTGTAAAGCTCGATGTGGTTGTAAATAGAGCTTTAAATTCATCGCTGTTGGCAGCATCGAATGCTCTGGCATGGCTTTCGACCGTGCGCCTTGTAGCAGGGTGCGATGTGACATCGGAAATTTGTTCACCGTTTTTGTAAACATTCGGTTTCATTGCCTTCAGGGCTTTCAGGTATTCTTCGCGTGTTCTGATCATAGCAAATGCTTTTATTGTTTTGGGGTTAAAAGTATAAAAAAAATAGATTCAAATTTGAAAAAATCAAACTGTATTGGTTTTTGTTTATCGGACTGTTTGTCCACACGATGGAGATTATCGGTTAATATCAAGAATAATATGGATGGTTGTTCTACTGCTGAAATAATAAATTCATTTTCTTGCTCAGATTGAAAATGTGTTTGGCGTTGAACAATGAAAGACCCGAATAGTTTAAAAAAAAGTTATGGTTTATTTTTGTTTGTACATTTGTACTGACAGGCCTGGTGAAAAATTTAATCATTAATGATGTGCGCTATGAATGACGAACAATTGATTACATTTTTGAAAGATACGTATAGTGGAAGTCATCCGCAGAAAATGGTACGAGCCTATTTTCGCGACGAAAGCAGCCACATTCTTACTATTGAATCTAAAATTGCAGAAGCTGGTAATCCTGGAAGTTATGTGTTCGAGAAACGGGAATTATTTAATTGTGAATTGAATATCGAGTCGTTGATCAGAAAAGTGGGCAACGATAACTTCAACAGGGAGGCTTATCAGCGTGTTGCTGCCGATCGGGATTCTTTACTGGGATTGATAGCCCGATTTTCGGACGATGCATTGCCTTTTCTGATAAAGCAAGATTTGAATGGTCTGTCTGAACTCCTGTTTAGAAAGCAAAATGGAATTGCTTAATTGATTGAAGCTTTTGGGGGAGTGGGTTATTTGGTACTATTTTTTGTCCGAAATTTTGAATTTGAAATCAGTGAATTGTTTTTGATGGAATAATTTGCCTGCAATACAGTTGTTTGCTTTATGAAACGCGACTAGCACAGTGCTGATTTTTAAAATTAAATATTTTACCAATAAAGAGATGGGTGTTTTTGATTTATTTTGGATGTTGCAGGAAGCTGCTTTTCAAGAAACACAAAAGCCGCACAAAAGAGCTTCCATGATTCTGAAAAATTTTGCACATCTTTGTACCAGTGTAATGGGTATCGGGAAATAAAATTCCTGTACCATTTGGGGGAAATTAATATTCAACGTGAAAACAATCAGATTCATCAGGGACATCCCTTATAATTTCAGAAAGAACAGGAGAATCGCAACATTATTGCTCTTGATTTTTCTGTTCGTTGTCGGATTAATATTAATAGCATATAAATTTGATGGTATTAATAAAAATACAGACGAACAGGATGAGATAAATGGGTTGATCATCAAGTCTGAAGAGACTCTGTTTACTGATATAGAGAGATCGCTTTTGTATGCAAGACAATCTCTGCAGGTTTCGCAAAGAATAAATGATGAGAAATTATTGGCAAGATCGTTCAATACGCTTGGCAACTCCCTGTATTTTGCAAATTCAATTGACAGCTCCCTTTTTTACAACAGATGTGCTTTGGCAATTTTTCAAAGAAACAACGAAAAAGAATATATCGCTAAAGTGTATAACTCAATCGGCAATTGCTTCCGGTCAAAAATGCAAAACGACAGTGCACTTTTTTATTACAATGCGGCATACAACCTGTCGGTTGAAATGGGAGATATTGAAACTGAAGGGAATAGTCAGTTAAACAAAGGTGCATTGTATTCAAATAACTTTTTTGATTATGAAAAAGCAGAAGAGTTGACTCTCAATGCATTGCAGCTGCTTAGGGAAACCGGAAATGATCAGTTGATCACGCAGGCAATCTATAACATGGCGGTGATTCGCCGGAATGTTGGCGATTATGAAAAAGCGGAAGCACTGTTTTTTGAAGCGCTCGGATATTACTCGCAAAAGGGTTATATTTACAAAGAAATGAATGTTTACCTGAATTTAGGCAGTATATTCTATTCCACCGGAGATTATAAAAAAAGCCGTCATTATTTTTTAAAGCTGCTTGAATTAAGTAAAAAACACAACTACAAAAACGGTTTGGCATCTGCCTATCACAATCTGGCTTCCATACAAAAGAAAGAGAATCATTACGAAGAAGCGATTGCATTGTACAATAAAGCGGTACCTGTCAATCAGGAAAGTGGTAATTTAATCTGGCTTTCCAACAACTATTCAATGCTTGGGTTGTGTTACAAGGAATTGGCCGATTATCAACGTGCAGTTCAATATACGAAAAAGGGGTTGGCAATCGACATTGAGCTTGCCGATAGTTCTGCTCTTACAGAAAGTTACTGTAATCTGGCTGATATTTTTCTGGCACAAGCGCAACCCGACAGCGCTGTTTTATACCTGACACTTTGCCGGCAAATTGCGGAAAAGACGGATGATCCCTCTGATTACATGGATATGTATGAAAAATACGCAGTGTATTATCAACTTACAAATCAATACGACAGTGCATTTCTCTGCCTGAGTAAGTACAATTCCTATAAGGATGAGGTTAATATAACCGAACAGCAAACAATAGTGGAAGATCTGGAGATAAAACACGGTGTCCAACTGAAAGATGCCGAAATTGTGTTGTTAAGCAAGCATATTCAGAGAAAAAATGAGATTAATTTATTTTTAATAGCGATTGTTTTATTACTGACAAGTTCCATCGTTTTTTCGTACAAATTCTATTTTGTGAAAAATAAACGGAAAGCGGAAAAACTGGAATTTGAGAAACAACTTCTGGAACAGAACAAACTGCTCAGCGAGGCATTATTAGTAAAAGCCGAAAACGAAATACATAATCAGGCACGGCTTATCATTGAAAAGAACAGGCTGATTTCTCAAATCAGGGAAGAGTTGACCAGTATTAAACAAAGCATGCCTGGCAACGATATTCAAATTGAAAAAGTTGCCGAATTGCTGACCGCCAGAATAATTACGGAAGACAATTGGAGCGATTTCAAGCAAAAGTTCGCATTGTTGCATCCGGGTTTTATTCCAAAAATGAACATTACATTCGGCAAACTCTCTGATGCCGAACTGAGACTTGCCTGTCTGATAAAACTGAAAATCTCGAACAAAGACATTGCATCCATGCTTGGCATTTCGCACGAAAGTGTCATTAAGTCCAAGTATCGTTTTCGTAAAAAAATAGAACTGGACGAACACGAGCAACTCGACGATCTGATATCGGGTATGTAATGCGGTTGCAGAGCTGAAGTATTATTATCACGCTGAAATTTAGGAGTTTATAAATTGTCCATATTTTTGTCCATACCATATAATTAAACATGTTTATGTATAATTATACATTTGATTTGAATTAGGGGATTTCCCTCTTACTAAATTTTAAATCAAATGAAATTTTTTTTTATTGTGTTTGGTATTTTGTTCAATGCAGTTGTTGCAAACGCACAAATTGTTTTGGATGCGCAGAATTTTGTCTGGGATACCCAGAATCTGACCTCGCTTTATTATTATAAGCAGTCTTCGGCAATAAGTATACCCACCGAAGGTGAAAACCAGATATGGGATTACTCAAGCCTTACATCATTAAGTACTGCTCCGAGAAATTATATTCCAAGCAATGTGGCAAATCTGCCTTTGTCTGAATATTATTACGATTTTACAAATGCTGTTTCATCAATTACGTACACCAAAGCAAGGCACTTGTTTATTGACGCAGCTGGATGGCGCGTTGAGGGTCTTATCACTTATAGCTCCTATGCCGATATTTCTGCCATGACAGGCAATGCCGGCGATAATATTAAATTTCCTGCCGATACATTTCTATATACAACACCAGGCTATATCATTAAATTTCCGACTCAATACAACACAAGCACTGTTGATACAATGATTACTGAAACCCGGTTCTTATTGACAATACAGGCTTTCGGCTTCAACGAAACTCCTTGTGTTCAAAAGCAATACATGATTACTGATGACCAGTTTAGCGGTTACGGATCTCTGAAAGCACCGAGCTCAAACAATCCCAACTACCCATGTGATGTGGTGCAGGTGAAAAGAAACACAACAACCATTGACAGCATTTTTGTAAACGGAATGCCAGCCGACCCGGCATTGCTTTCAGCGTTCGGACTGACGCAGGGGCAGACAACCCGCTTGTATGACTATTATTTTTACCGCCCTCAAACCCATAATTACATGTTCAGGATAGCCTGCAACAACAATTTTTCTTCGGTTAATACCGCTCTTTGGGACAGCGAACTGCCTTTTAACAGCAGTATTCAGAATAATAAAATTCCTGTCAGCATAACAATTTTTCCAAATCCAACAAATGGAATAATGACTATTGAAACGGGCGATTATGAAGTCAAAAACATTGAATTGAGTGATATGTCCGGTAAAATAATTATTCATTGTAATATCAGCGAATCATCGCGATCATACGTAATCGGTTTAACCGAATTTCAAAACGGCATTTATTTCCTGAAAGTAGAAACAGAGGCCGGAATATTTGTTGAAAAGATCATTAAAAACTAAAATGGTATGAACTCATTTTTCAAACTTCCCGTTGCTTTTATCAGTTTATTGATTCTTCAATTTTACACCCCACAGGCTATGGCCCAGGAACCGGGCAATGCTCTGCATTTTGATGGTGTAAATGACTATGTTGATCTCGGTGATAACGACGGCATGAATGCCATAACAGTAGAAACATGGTTGTATTATCAGGAAGACGGATTGAAATTTATTTGTGGTAAGGGCGTCGAAAATCTTGAAATTCACACAACAGCCGGCGGAAATATTCGTTTTATTCCGGTTGCCGGTGTTTACATCGACGCTGTGGGTGTGTTGTCTGTAGGGCATTGGTCACACCTGGCCTTCGTATATGATCCAGCCCAATCGCTAGCTAAAATATATGTCAACGGCATTGAAGTACCGACTACGCATAGCGGAGCTAATCCATTGACCACTCCGATAGCCGATAACACAAGCAATTTTGTATTAGGCCGGCGCTCCGACGGAACATACCCGTTTAAAGGCGCAGTGGATGAATTCCGCATCTGGAATACTGCCCGTACTGCTCAGGAGATTACTGACAATTACGATACAGTCGTTGTTGCGGCATCAGAACCCAATCTGGTGAGCTACTACAAATGTAATCAGGGTGTTGCCGGTGGTGACAATTCAGCTGTTGCAACGCTGGTTGATTCAACAGGCTCGTTCAACGGAACACTCAATAACATGGATCTGACCGGAAGCAGTTCGAATTTTGTTGAAAGCTATGCTATGGTGATTCCGGTTGCACTCGCTGCTACAAACACAGATGAGACTAGCTTTACTGCAAACTGGTCGGAACCGGCTCTCGGAACGGTCAGCAATTATTTCCTCTACGTTTCGGCCGACATCACTTTTACAAACCTTTTGCCGGGTTACAACCCCGATACGCTTCAAAACACGGAAACGTCCGACAGTGTTGGGGGATTGATTCCCGGAAGCCGTTATTACTACCGCATTGCAGCTTACAATTCGGTAACGGGCAACAAAAGTGCATTTTCCAATGCGATACAGACTGTTTCAGCCGGCACATCAGCCAGTCCTGAGTCTTTCCGTTTTTTTGGCAATGGTGGAAACGCAGATTTGTTCATCCATTCAGACCGCAGCTGGACAGCAACAAGCAGCGAAGCCTGGCTTACATTGAGCACGGCAGGCGGAAACGGCAACGACACTCTTGTTTTGACAGCCGATACCAACCACACGCAAGCCGCTAGAACAGCTTCAATTACCATCAGTTCATCAAATCAGTCCGATATAATAATAAATATAGAGCAGGGCAGCATTACCGGTTCGGGTACTGACGCGGATCCTTTTATAATTTATACATACGATGATTTATGCGCCATTGATAATGTGATGTATTCGTTTTCAGCTGTTTATCAGCTTGGTGCCGATATTGACGCTTCGGCCTCGCTCACCCAGAACGGTGGACAGGGATTTTTGCCCATCGGAAACAATGTAACTCCGTTTACCGGAAAGTTTTACGGTTCTGGTTTCACCATCAACCATTTATACATCAACCGCCCGGGCATGAATTATATTGGGTTGTTCGGATACACCATGGGAGCAACATTCAGCGGGCTTAGTCTTGCAAATGCCGACATTAGCGGAACTTCCAATTATTCTGGAATATTTACAGGCAGATCTATATCCAGCACTTATTCCGATTGTCATGTTTACGGTCGCATTGCGGGTGGTAGCTATTGTGGAGGACTCACCGGATATGCTGGCAATGATTCCGTTCAGAGCTGTTCGGCAACGGTTGAAATGATTTCAAACTCGTTTTGCGGAGGTTTAATAGGATACTGTGAAAACAGCATTATAAGCAATTGTACATCAACAGGCAAAATAATTTCATCAGGTAATAGTTGTGGTGGTTTGATTGCAAGTATCCAAAGGTGCATTGTGGAAAACTCACAGGCGCAGGTTGATATTACCAATACCGGAAGTTCCTGTAGTGTAATTGGAGGCTTTATAGGAGTTTTGGGAGGTGCTTCTGTGGGCAGCATCGTAAGAAACTGTTTTTCAACCGGAAATATAAAATGCCCCGTTTCCAGCGGTTGGGAATTTGGCGGCTTTGCCGGCTCTATAGTTTTTATTCCTGTAGAAAACTGTTGGTCAAGCGGAAATGTCGAATGTTCGGCCAGTGCTTCACGAATAGGAGGCTTTGTGGGTAATGCTTCTGTTTCAGGAGTATTGATCAACAATTGTTATGCTACCGGAAATGTACATGGCAGTAGTCAGATTGGCGGCTTTGCAGGTTATCTGACTGCAAATATTACTCATTGCTGGTCGGGCGGAAAGGTTGAAGGACTCTTATCGACAGGTGGCTTTACCGGATATCTGGCAGGAGGGAATATATCATACTGCTGTTTCGATACACTGACAGCCGGCACATCATTGTTGGTGGGTCAGCTTTATTCCGGCACTATTACATCCTGTAGGGGTTTATCAACGTCCGGAATGAAGCAACAGGCAAATTTCAACGATTTTGATTTTACGACCAAATGGCAAATCCGCGAAAATATGACCTGTCCGGCTTTGCAGGGCGTCAGCGACAATGCTCCTTTTGCCTTTGCCGATACCATAGAATTTCATAGTAGCAGTGTCGCTTTTGCCGATATAATCGCAACCGATTATGATTACGAAACACTGCAAACTGCCCTTGTTTTGAAAATTATTGATCTTGAGAGCGGAACATCTGGTACGGACAGCGTGTTCTTTTCTTCGCTGACACCTGTAAATACGCCTTATACGGTCAATTACAGAATAGGTGAGCTTATTCAGCCCGGCGATACATTATGGGGAAACAGGGCAGTGTCTGAACTGATCATCATCAACAATATACCTGTATTTACAGATCTGCTGACAAACCAAACCGACGAAGATGTTGCATTGCATTTGAGTTTGTCAGACATTATTTACTCCGATGCGGATAATGACAGCATACAGATTCAGATTCTTCCGGGTGCAGATTACACTGTGATTGGAACCGACATAATGCCGGCTCAGGACTTCAACGGTCAGATAGATGTTCCTGTTTTTATTTCAGATGGTATCAGCGCGTCCGATACGCTTACATTTATCATAACCGTAAATCCGGTTAACGATGCTCCGGTTATCAGTGCCGTAAACATCAGTCCCATTGCTGAAGATTCATCATGTCTGATAACATCTGCCGATATTTTGTTCAGCGATGTCGAAAACGACGCAATTGATTCAATAGAGGTGCTTGCCGGCACGAATTATACTTTTTCGGGAGATACCATTATTCCGGACACTAACTTTTTCGGAAACCTGTATGTGCTGGTCAGAATATCGGATGGCAGCGATTGGTCGGCCGTTTACACTGACACTATTTTTGTACTCAATGTTGACGATGCGCCGATAGCCTTGGATTCCATTGTGCTGATTCGCCAGAATCAGGCCGACACCTTTCATCTGGCATTTTCAGATGTAGATAACGCCATAACCAATATTTATATTGACAATTATCCGGACCACGGGGTAATTGATTTTTCAGGTTTTGATCTGATTTATACACCTGTTTCAGCGTATTATGGGAATGATACAATTCAATGGTTTGTGAAAAGCGACAACGGTGTTTTTTCAAACACAGCTCAATTAATCATCAGCATTGAACAAAACAATGCTCCGGTAATTACTTCTACGGCCCCGACAACTGCCATCGAAGGGCAGGAATATACCTATGAGGCTATTGCA
Organism: Bacteroidetes bacterium HGW-Bacteroidetes-6; assembly: GCA_002842495.1. GTDB lineage: Bacteria > Bacteroidota > Bacteroidia > Bacteroidales > DTU049 > GWF2-43-63. Next base: position 2,779 of record PHDB01000073.1, on the reverse strand, counting down.
GTTGATTCTGAAAATGATCAGCTGACCTATTCATTGTCCAATGCTCCGGCCGGGATGATCATTACCGACAGCATCATCACCTGGACACCGGTTGCCGGAACATCAAATTCGGGAATTGTAACGCTGACGGTCAGCGACGGACTTCTAAGCGACATTGAGAATTTCTTTGTTTTTGTTGCCGATAACAATACACCTCCGGTAATAACATCGACAGCCCCGACAACTGCCATCGAAGGGCAGGAATATACCTATGAGGTTATTGCAGTTGATGCTGAAAATGACAATCTGATCTATTCATTATCCAATGCTCCGGCCGGGATGATCATAACCGACAGCATCATCACCTGGACACCGGTTGCCGGAACACTAAATTCGGGTATTGTAACGCTGACGGTCAGCGACGGACTTTTAAGTGACATTGAGAACTTTATCGTTTTTGTTTCACCTGATGGATTGAGCGAAGTATTGGCCGGCAGTATTTCAATATATCCAAATCCTGTTTCAAATGAATTGACCATTGAGAGTAAATGCAATACTGATCAAAAACACTTTGAAATAATAAACGCTACAGGTCAGGTAGTATTTAAAGATGTCATTGCAGGTAAAACAATTGTTCAGACAAATAATTTTAATCCGGGAGTTTACCTGATTAAATTTGATAATGGGGAAACGTCAATTTATAAAAAGATAATTAAAGAATAAGTGACATTATTCAAAAAAGCACACGAACAAATTTTATAAAAATTGCAAATTCTAACCCCAAAATATTAATCTGATGAAGAAACGAAGTTTAATTTTTTACTTGTTTTTGTCAAGTCTGATAAACACGGCCGCCGCACAGAGCGACGGATTGTATGACCCGAATTTTGCGTATGTTTTTGATGCTAGTCTTTCCAATGCGAAAGGCCTGGCGTTGCAGTCTAATGGTAAGATTGTTTGGGGCGGGGGACAACTCAATGTAGATGGTCTGTATAGTGATGGTAGTCTGAATTTTACCTCTTATCAATCTCTGGCTTCGGGCGAATTGCTTAGCATAGCCACTCAGGCGGATGACAAAATTGTTGCGGTCGGAATGATTCAGATGGGCTTGGAAGATTCACGAATTGAAATTTTGCGGTTAAATCCGTACGGTTCGTATGACAATACATTTAACTCGAACGGCAGGCTTAGTCTGGATCCAACACCCGGGTTTGACTATGCCCGTTCTGTAGCCATTCAGGATGACAATAAAATTGTGGTGGCATGCGAATTTTCGGCAGGCGAGAATAATTCTGAAACTGTCATTATACGGTTAAATTCAGACGGCTCTATGGATGCAACTTTTGCTGCAAACGGAATGTTCAGGATAGACGTTTCGTCAATGTGGGAGATGCCGAATGATATCTGTATCCAGGACGATGGGAAAATCGTTGTTGCAGGACAATGCACAAATCCCAGTGTAGGCCGTAGTGGCTATATTATCCGTCTTAATGAAAATGGCAGTCTTGACAGTACCTTATCCGGCACCGGAGTTTTTCACACACAATTTGGCGCTGGTTGCGATGTTTATGATCTGGCCATTCAGGCCGATGGAAAATATCTTCTGGCCGGAGCCTACGCTGTTGGTTACACTCATCATTACGGACTTTTCAGAATTAATCCTGACGGGACAACGGATCTTTCGTTTGGCACAGGCGGAAAATTCACATATTTTCTGGGAACGTATGACTACGGCCGTGCTGTTGAGGTGCAGGATGATGGAAAGATACTTTTTGCCGGTTATCATTCATCCGGGTACCCCAACAGTTCAGGTGTCATATTCAGATTATTAAACAATGGTACACTGGATCCGACTTTTTCAGATGATGGAATATTGATCACGGATTTAGGTTATATCTACGCATTAAAGCTACAATCCGACGGAAAAATTCTGGTTGCCGGAGGTGACCAAGGGTACGGATACGGGCGGGTTGAGCGTTTTTATGGCCACAAACCTGATGTTACCTTGAATTTTGACGGCACTGACGATTATGTTTCGATAGCAGACAATGATGCAACCATAAATGCAATGACCATTGAGGCATGGGTTTACTGGACGCCGGATGCAAATACTGATATTCAGTTCATATGCTCCAAAAGTATGGAACAAATGGAATTGCACACTGCCGGGGGCAGTGGAAGCAATGGAATCAGGTTTATTCCTGCAAGCGGCGTTTACCTGGATGCATATAATGTACTTCCCATGAACAGGTGGACGCATATAGCAGCCGTGTACGATCCTTCCCAGGCACTTGCCAAAATGTATATCAATGGCTTGGAAACACCTCTCACCAATAATGGCACAAACCCATTGACCACTCCTGTTTCAAATACCACGAGCGACTTTACATTAGGCAAAAGAACCGGAGTGGGCTTCAACTTTAAAGGCTCTATCGATGAGGTCCGGATATGGAACACCGCAAAAACTCAGGCTGAAATTGAAGCGGATTTCACAAACACCCTGAACGATTACGGGCAGCCTGAGTTAGTGGCATTCTATACGTTTGATCAGGGAATGCCTGGAGATACCAACACCACTGACACGCTCCTCTACGACACCAGATTATTATTCAACGGAACCCTTGACAACTTCGCATTGAATTCAAACACTTCCAACTGGATCGAGAGCTATGCCATGGTTATTCCACAGGCATTGCCTCCTGACAGTATTTCATTAACATCATTCCGGGCAAGATGGAATCACCCCGAAACCGGAATTGTTGAAAATTATGTACTGGAAGTTTCGCATGTAAGCGATTTT
>PHDB01000072.1 GCA_002842495.1 Bacteroidetes bacterium HGW-Bacteroidetes-6 | reverse complement strand
GAAGCTTCAATATTATAGCGCACAAATACCGTTCTATCCCTGGAATCCGGAACCAGTCAAAGAACGCGCGGAAAATGTTGTACAGATGTGGTTAAGTGTCGATCCTATGGCGGAGAAACACCCTGAAATGTCTCCATACAATTATTGCAGTTTGAATCCTGTGATTCGTTTTGATCCAAACGGTAAAACAGATTATGTCCTACTTCCAAATGGTACAATAGAACGATACGGACCCGAAAATAATGAGCCTGATAGACTGGGGACAAGGGCACAAGATGGAAAAATTCATTATATTACTGTGTCTGACAAATCCTTATTACGCGATTTAGCAGTTAACAGAGCAAAAATTATAACAGAAGATGCAAATGGGACTGTGATTTCTGAAACAATAATGAGGTACGCCTCATCTAAAAGTAAAAGTGACGTTGTGAAAGTTTTTAGTTTTGTTGGGAAATACAGCAAAGTTGAATGGACTGTTTATTCCTCAAACAACAATAGTGGGTATTACATTGGGTCATATGGGTTAGATGATCTTTCACCTTCATCTGAGGATTATGGATTAAACGAAGTTAATGTTCAAACAATGGTTCATAATCACTTAAAAAAGAGTTCAGAATCGGAAGAGATAGCAAGTCTTTATGGAGACAAATCAGTGGCTATGGGGGTTAAGTATAACTATTACACGTATTATCCTCATTCTAAAAACCTGTACAAAATTGATAACAAATCTGGTGAAATTGCATGCACAAAAAATGCGGGAATTGAAAAACTAAGTAATGCCTTAGGAAAATAATTATGAAAATATTAGCACACATACTCGTTGTTTTGATCTTGTCCTTTTCTTTTCTTCGTTGTACTAATGACAAGAAGAAAAATGATCAAAAAAATATCACAGAACTGGATTCTCAGACAGTAAAAAATTCCTGTAAAAGAATCCTTATGAATGATGTTTTATTTAAGTGCATTGATGGCTACATAAATGACCACCCAATCATGTCTCCAACACAAGACTGGATGTATTATAGTTTACTTTTTTTCAAAGAAAACGATAAAGAGTTTTTTACTATTTGGTTCTTTGTTGTATTTCCTGATATAGTAATTTCAGATCAATTAGATACGGCAATGTATTATTATGACATGGATATTATTCAGGATAGAAAAGTTGTTTTTGTAACCAAAAAGGACAAGGGTAATAGTATTTTTAAATCAACAGAAGACAGTAGGCGTTTTGCAGACTATGAGCGCAATAATAGAGTTTCTCCTTCAATTTATGATGGGGATTGGTACTTCCAGACATATGAAATCATCCAGAATGAGACCAATGGTTATAAGCTAATCAAAATGGACTCCGCAAATATTTTTTTCAAGCCGACGGCTGATGGGTTAACAAAAGTACCTGTGGTTTCACCACCTAAGACAAATATTGTGATTGAAAAATTGTAATATGGTTATAAACGGCAGTGCATTCTTGCACCATCCAAGACAAATCTTTGATGATTTTCCCTCCCGATAACTATTAGGATTGGGAATGCTAGAAAAAACTGAATGAGTTGAATGAACAGAAAGGACATAGTACAGAATTGGGTTTCGTAACAAATGTAATTGGCTACGACAGCCGCTATACGTTCTCAGCAAAGGAAAAGGACGATGAAACGCAATATTCATATTTTGGAGCGAGGTACTATGATTCGGATTTGAGTGTTTGGTTAAGTGTTGATCCGATGGCACACATTTATCCCAGTACTTCGCCATATATATATTGTCTTGGTAATCCAGTTGGTTTAATCGACCCTGATGGAATGGCATCTGGGAAGCCTGATAATTTTTTGATTAAAGAGGGTGAGGAAGGAGAAAAACCAACTGTATCGAAAGAGGAGACTAACGATCCAACAAACACCTATACTTACCAAAGAAGAGATGGAACAAAGCTTGATCTTGGAACTTACAGCAAAGAAACCAATTCTAAGGGTGAGGATATGACGAAAGCAGGCGATGGAGCAACTGGAGAAAACGATATGTTTAAATGGGTTGGCATTGTAAGCGGCAATATGTATTATCCAGAAGATGGTTTTGCTTTGTTGCTTGGCGCAATTCAGAATTTCTACGATAATACCCCGTCTAATGTGGAAAAAGTCACTTTTAATCAGTTTATGAGTGTGGAGAGAACTCATACAGGGTCTCCAAATTATCCTCCTTCGATTGATGTTTTATACTACTCCACAAATGGTAAAGCTGGAGCCCTAACAGATGGAGCCAATCTTTCTGATGACCTAAACTATCAACTCCTTAGTACATTTAAAGATTTTGGGTTAGGTGTAAATTCTAATGGTGCTATGGCTGGACGTGATTATGCAGTCTACTCTTCAAAATCTAAGAATAGTGATAAACTCTATTTTACTGGCACGATTGGGTCTCCTGGCCATAACAATCATTTTCACTTTTCGGGATATGATAGCAGTAGGATAACATCATATCAGACTGTAGGTCAGAAGGGCTTAAACAGATTGAGAAATGGACTTTAGCACAAATTTCAAAACTTAAAAAATATTTATGAAAAAGAATGTTTTGGTATGTAGTATTTTTGTCTTCTTGTTTTCGCAAGTAGTTGGGCAAACACAGAACAAGACAGATCTTTGTAAGGTCTGGTCTGTTCATCCATTAATCTATAACGGCTCTTGCAATTCATCCCCTGTTACTCATTGGTCTGATTATTGGCCTGATGGATCAGTCAGCCCAATGATTTATATTCCAGACACATTAGTCATCGAAATATCTGTGCTTAGGTCTATTTTTTTTGTTGAGGATTACAATTACACGTCTGACTCAGTAGTATGCTTGCGCTCGTTTTTTTATTATGTATATGGAGATTCTGACGATAGCTATCTAATGTTAAACCCGAAAAATTCTGACACGCTTAGTCTTTTCAATAATGAAATTAATTTGAAACAGATTGACTACCAGATCGCAAATAGTACGAGCATGGGATTATCTCTTGATACTATTTATATCCCTTTCAAACAAATGTTGTTAAACAATAATATTTATGTGCATGGCAAATCGATTGATGAATATAAAGGGAAAATTCAATATCTAAATCAGTTAGTAATAGACAGTTACGTGTATAATAATAATCATGAGGTAATATGCAATTGGAGATTCATATTTCCAATCAATGGTGGCTATGGAATCAATTATTAACTATTCATGTGGGTGGTCGTGTACCATATGGCGCTTTTAAAGAGTTTGAGTTTGTAAACAACAGATATTCAGTAAAATACCGACAAGGTCAATGCCTGGCTTTGTTGGTATTTTTCTGTTATTTTGTTGCTCCAGGAAAAGCATAGCGCATTACAGGCCAAAATCTGTTTTCGTCGTGTCCCATATGGCGCTTTTTACTTTTGTCAAAAAACTGCCACATAAAAAAGGAGGGGCAACTGGAAAATTATCTTAAACGGTATTTTGGAGCATAAGCACCAAACACGGAAAGACATTGCCCCCCCGGCGCAGCCGGTTACCCCGCAAGCGGATCGGACGGAAAAGAACGCCCGGCGGACGCAAGCGCCCGTGAGGAAGCTCTTCGGCCGCCGAAAACAGCATTTCTCTCTCATCTGAAAAGCTGTATTGCATAGACATCCGGGATGTCGCTGAACGGCGTCGAAGCGTCCGACCGTGGCGGGCAGCCTGATTTTAGCGAAATGGTTCAGCGACGAGGTTTTCTTTTGGCAGCTTTTCTGGCGCCTGCCCTGAACTTGTTGAAGGGGCTGGCAAAAGAAAAGTGCGCTCCAGCCGGCAGACTGTGCTTCTACTTTCGGAATACTTCTCCGGGGCGTTCTCCGGCCAGTCGCGCGGAGTAAAAGGTGGAGACGGAAAAGGGGCCCTGAAAAAAAGACAGCCTATGAATGGTAGCCGGTTTTTATGTTGAATGAAAATGTCTGTTATTTTCGAAGGGGGTTCCATCGCACAATGATAATGTCGGGAACCCTGTTATGCCGGAAAGAAATGCTGACCCGGCCAATTGGGTTTATCACCCTCGTTTTGTATTCCCTGACCAAAAAAAAGTTTGTTTTTTTTGATTGATTTTTTATTTTTACCATGTCTAACGGCAGGGAATTCCGGCCGGTCATAGAATACGAATTTTGAACAATTAAGACTCTGTATTATGAAAACCAGCACCACTTTTCTTTCGGGCCTGATGATAAGCCTTATGCTTTTTTCGGGCTGCAAAAAAGACGACGACAAAATCGATCCGATTGATGAAACCCCGACAGTATCGGTTGGCACCATTGTTTCGTCGGTTGCTCTTGGCGGCACATTCGATGCAGATGCATACAGCCACTACGCTTATGTATGCCGCAACCAGGAAGGACTATCGGTTGTGGATCTGAGCAATCCGGCATCGCCACAACTAACCACAACACTCAATCCAGCTGGGGAACTCCGCGATGGGTTTGTTTATGCCGACAAACTTTATATTGCTGCATATGGCGAGGGCGTGTATGCCTATTCGCTCAGCAATCCGGCTTACCCGTCGCAATTGCTGCATTTTGTGCCGGGCGACGAAACCAGCTATGTGTTTGTAAACGACAACTATATTTTTGCTGCCGGCGGCATTTCGTCGAACGGATACCTGAGCATCCACGATTTATCGACCGGTGCTTTGGTGGGAGCTTACAACAATACTGCAACCGACGAAACCGATCGCGGATTTCAGAGTTTGTATGTTTCGGGCAATTATGTGTATGCAGGCACTGCCGGCGGATGCTTATATATTCTCGATATCACCAACCCTGCTTCGCCTGCATTTATCTCGCGCTACTACAATCCGGGAACACTGGGTCACAGCCCATGGCTGCAAGGTATTGCCGTTAGCAACAATGTTGCTTATATGGCCGACTGGGGAGCAGGAACCATCTCGGTTGATGTGAGTAACCCGGCATTGCCAACCGAACTCGATGTTTTCACAGGAGGCACCGATGGTCCACAGGCATACGACATCAAAATTTCGGGAACAACCGCATATGTAGCCAACGGCTGGGGCGGACTTTTGGTTCTCGACATCACCAATCCTTCGGCTATAACATTGAAATTCGAGGTAAATCCATCGTCCTCGAGCTACCTGGGTGTTTCGCTTATGGGCGATTATGCTCTTGTGGCCGACAACGGACAGCAAAAACTTTCGGTTATTAAGGTGAAATAGAGGGGCTTTTTCTTTTTGAATAAAAAAGGGAGTCGCATCGAACTCATCCGGCAACGCTTAAGTGTGGTCGGATGAGTTACTATTCCTGAGAATAACACCTATAAATTAAAGATTATTCCCAGAGAAGCATTAACCGAAACCGGATGCTGATCCATCATTTCGTCAATCCCTTTAAAAAAATACCTGAACTGAGGTTCGGCTTTTAGGGTGATCTTTTCGTTGACATTGTATCGAAACCCGGCTCCCAATCTTACACTCATAATAAATGGATTTAGAAAACCTGAATCGCGGACAGTATTGTCCTCAAACGTGGTTCTGTCGTTTGACAAAATGAGCATAGACGATATTGCTCCGCCCGAAAGATAAACAGCCGCTTTTTCGGTGGAAATAAAATCGAAAGAAAAAACAACCGGAATATCTAAATAGCCGGCGCGAATGTCGCCACTTCGGGGGATTAACGGATCGTTGTTGTGAAGAAAAGTATATGCATAATCGACCTTGTAACCAATACTTGAATATTGCAAACCGCTTGAAATGGCAAACCGCTTGCTCGCGAAGAAATAGACATCGAAGCCTCCGGTAAAGCTAAATTTCGGTGAGTATTGATGGTCGAATCCCGTCCATGTTTTTATGCTATAGAAAGCCGGCGTAAGCGATATTCCGATCTTTACGTTTTTTCCCTGGCCGAAAGCCAGTGAAGGTAATAGTATCAGGAGAAATAATGTCTGTCTGATTTGTTTCATTTTGGGTTCTGTTATTTTGATTTATTAGTGTTATTTTGACATAATTAAGCTTTAATTGTAAAAACGCATGGAGTATATTTTTTATTTATTGGATGGATTTAGGTTTAGTAAAGCGAAAAATTCTTTTTTGTCGGGCTGTACGACAATAAAATCTCGAAGCACCCAAAACCTTTGCTGGCCTCTTTGAGCGACGAAGTATTGATTTCGTATAAAACACCGATTCCATAATTGGCATAATCGAATTTCACTCTTGCAAGAGCAGCGTCCTGCCATCTGTAGCCGCCACCAAAAGCTACAACGGAGCGCGATTTTCCGTACTTCTCGCTTTCTTTGAGATAGAATTTGAAATCGGCTCCAACAAGTACTTCGTAGGCGCCGCCTTCGTACATTCCAAGCAACCACGGATTGAAAGCTGCCTTTTTGTCGTCGCCCATAGCAAACTGCAAATCGGTCATGAAAACCATTTTAATATTGGCCTGCTCTTCGTACAGCGTAAGGCGTTTGCCCTGGTTGAGATGCCAGAATCCGGCTGAAATGGTTCCGCTGCTTTTCGGGAAGAAATCGCCTCCACGATCGCTCGAAATAAATTTATACGACATCCCTGCCGATAAATCGAAGCTGGCTTTCTGTTCCTGACTGAAAACTTCGCCGTGGGCAATATTCGGATCGTACTCGTAGCCATTGAATTGGTCGGTCCACATCAAATCGTCGGGATTCAACGATTCGTAGCGGGTTCCGGATCCTAATCCCACCGTAAGAATTTTTCCGTCCGACAAAAGAACATTAGCTGCCACCGAAACATGAGCAAGCAAACTGTTGTAGCTAAACGAAGACTGATTGAAAACAAAACCGCCGACTGACAATGTGGTGTTGGTCGTGCGGGTCACTTTTGCATTTCCCGAAAAGCCGTAGGTCTGAAAAGCCGTTCCTACATTTCGCCACTGATTGCGGTAAACCGACTGAAAACTCATTTGGTTGTCCTGTGTTCCCACAAGGCCCGGCGATTGATACTCAATCAGCGATGTGTTGAAACCAAAATGAGGATCTTGCGCTGAAAGTTTGTTGGTATTTCCGACAAAGAAAACAACAAATACAAACAGAGAAATACTATAAATTATATTTTTCATTTTGAGCAATTATCGGATTAAAACAAAATTTCCCTGTCCTTCTACCGGAGTTTCGTCCGAAAGAGTTCCCTTGTAGTAGAAACTGTAAATGCCACTTTCGGCATCGTGTCCACCGAATGTTCCATCCCAACGCGCAGTTGGGTCGGTTGTTTCGAACACCAGATTGCCCCATTGATTGAACACTTTCAGGTCAATACCGATCAGGCAGCGGTTGAAAACACCAAACACATCGTTCTTTCCATCGCCATTGGGGCTGAACGCATTGGGAACATAAATACTTCCGCATTCGGCATCAAGTCTTACAACAATGGTGTCGGTATTGGTGCAGCCAAATTCGTTGGTTACAATAAGAATATACGTAATGCTGTCTTCGGGAGTGCACGTCGGATTTGAAACATTGGGATCCGACAGATAATCGGAAGGGATCCACAAATACGAAACGCCTCCCGAGCCATTGAGTTGAATGGCGTCGCCCGGCGAAACAATTGTATCGGGTCCGGCATCGGCTACCGGAGAAGGATGAACAATTACCTCAATGCTATCGATGTCGGTACACGAGCCGATAGACCCGGTTACAATATACGTTGCCGACGAAATGGCCGTTGCCGAAATAGTTGCCGATACCGAACCGGTATTCCATTCGTAGCTGCCAGCTCCGGAGGCTGTAAGTGTAATGGTTTTGCCTTCGCAAATGGTGTCGGCTCCGCTGATTGAAACACTGGGAGAAGCGTTTACCAAAATGGTTGTTTGGGCGCTATTCGAGCAACCATTTACGTCGGTTGCTGTAACGTAATATGTTCCCGATTGCGTAATTTGTGCCGGCGCAATAATGGGGCTTTGCGAATTGCTGCTGAAGCTTCCGGGACCGCTCCAAACATAATCGGAGCCTCCGCCCGCAAGTAAAACAATGCTGTCGCCGGCGCAATACGGGCTGTTGCTGCTGGCAGTCACAGTTGGCAATTCGTTGACCACAACAGTTGTTGTTGCCGACGATGTGCATCCACCGGTTCCGGTAACGGTTACCCAATAATTTCCCGATATGGCCGGTGTTGCATTTGCAATGGAAGGGTTTTGAGTTGCATTTGCATACGAGGCAGGTCCCGACCAGTTGTACGAAAGGCCTCCGCCTGAATTGAGCTGAATGTTTTCGCCTTCGCAATAGGGCCCTCCGTTCGAAGCAGTTGCAAGAGGCAGGGGATTGACTGTAACGGTAGTAGTTGCAGTGCTCGTACAACCATTTCCATTGGTAACAGTAACAGTATAGTTGCCCGAATTTCCAATAATGGCTGCAGAAATAGACGGGTCTTCGGTTGTTGTGCCATATCCGCCCGGACCTGTCCATTGGTAGTTTGTTCCACCCGATGCATTAAGCTGGATGGTTTCGCCCTGGCAATACGGACCGGTATTCGAAGCCGAAGCTACGGGTAGGGAATAAGCTGCAACAGCAACAGAGTCGATAACGGTATTGAATCCATCCCAAACAGCAACAATATAAGTGGTGTTCACTGTCGGGTAAACGGTTGGATTGATCGCATTCGAAGAAAATCCGACCGGATTCGATGTCCATGTATATGTGTAAGGACTTGAGCCACCTGAGGCCAAAACACTGAGTTCGACTCCTCCTCCGATACAAACACCGGCACCCAATGCACTGGCATCGGCTGTCAGAGGTCCACCACTGATGATTACAGTCATCTGCGATGTCGATATACAACCAGTGGAGGCATCGGTAACAGTAAGGGTAAACACAGTACTTGTGGTAAGATTTACCGTTTGAGGATTGGCAATATTGGAACTCACCAGCGAACCAGCCGGCGACCAGGAATAAGAGTAGCTGCCACTTCCACCTGTTGCAGAACCAGCAAGCGTTGTATTGGTTCCAAAAGGAATGGTTTGATTTGTTCCTGCATTGGCCGATGGATTGGAATTCACAACCACCGAAGTTGTAGTAGTATTACTGCAACCATTGGCATCGGTAACAGTAAGAGAGTACGTTCCGGTATTTGCTGTAGTTGCTCCGGCTATTGAAGGATTGGTTGCCGAAGAACTAAAACCAGGACCCGACCAGGAATACGATATACCTCCACTACCGGTAAAAGAAATGGTACTACCTGCACAAACAGGTGTATTCGACGATGCTGCTGCCGTTGGAAGCTGATTTACATCGAGTGTGTAATCGAGATATTGACGATGTCCACAAACTCCGGTTACTTCGAGCGAGTACGACATCGTTGTTGCCGGATTTACAACAATATTTTGAGTGGTTTGATTGCCCGGATACCAGTGATAAGCCGATGCTCCAGCAGGACCGTAAAGCGTTGTGGAAGCTCCCGAACAAATGGGGTCGTTGGCTGCGGTAATGTCAGGAAACTGAACTCCCGACGAAGCCGAAATGGAGTAGCCGCAAATATCGCCGGCAAAACCATCAATCATCAGATAATAATCTTCGCCCATTGAGAGTCCGCGGGCTGTTATTGTAAGATGCGAAGAACCTTCCTTGAAATCGGATACCGGAGCAAAAGTGGTGCATGGGCTTGCAGCCGAGAAAACCTGCATCTGAATACCTCCCGATGGGTAGCTTCCAACATAGCAATCGTAAATGTCAACGTCAAGAACTGCCGAATCGGCTGCTGCAGTAAAGCGGATCCACGAATTATTGTTGATTTGAACGTCGCAATTGGGGGCGCCGGTTCCCCATGCACCGCCAAGACCAAAAACACCACCCTGGCATGTTCCGGGAGTGTAGGTATATGTTGGAGGATTGTTCATTTCGGCATTTCCGCGCATATTGCTTGGCCTGTCTATTGTGTATGCGGCGTTGGTTGTGCCTTCGTAGCCATTAAGGTCGCAAATATATAACGCATTCGAACAGGCATCGTTGGTTGGAGTCGATACACAAAGACCAAAATCGCCGGTCGTATTGCCACTAAAAGCCCAGTAGCGCAGAAATACCGTTGAGCCAGGTGTAAGTCCCGACGCAAGTATAAATGGTCGCATATCGTTTGACGAGCCCGGGTAATTATGATCGTCGGAGCAGGCAATCTGTGTAAGCGAACTGCAGGTTCCCGAATACAAAGCCATTACGGCATCGGTAAATCCATAAGCGGGACGAGCCATAATGCTGATTACACCCGACGAAGGAACAGTGATTGAAAACCAAACATCTTTGGGCTGCGGAGTGTTGTTGAAGCCGCCTTGTGCCGGAGCCGATCCACCCACACACGAAGCGGGAGTAGGTGCTCCAAGCGATGTTGTGGCACCAGTGGTTGTAAAAGAAATATAGTCGCAGGCCGAGGTAACAGGAGGCAAGGCTATTGCATTGCAAGGTTCATCGTTGGTTGGAGCAGCCGTTGGCGTTCCGATTATACAAATATTGAAGTCTCCTCCACCATTGCCCGAATAGTAATCGTAAACACGAACATAATAAGTAGTTCCCGGAATAAGGCCAACAGCCTGAATGGTTTCTGTGTCGCTCCAAAAGCCACTGTCGCGACACGTGATCGACGAAAGCGCAGCACAAGAACCACTGAAAAGTTCAACAACAGGATCCATGTATCCCAAAGGGGTTACCTGAATTGTCTGAACAGCATTGGTTGCGACAAATTTGTACCACACATCGTCGTCGGCTGTGCCGGCACAGCCCGCTTGCGACTGCGATGCGGAAACAGTTGTTCCCGCAGTTGGAGTACACGAAGAATTAACGTTGAGTAAAGTTGCACTGCTGCAATTGTCGTTTGCAGGTGCCGGAGGAGCTTCGGTGACACAAATAGTAAAATCACCGGAACCCGAACCTGTATAGTAGTGATAAACCCGAACGGTGTAAACATTACCGGGAGTAAGACCGGTAGCATAGATAATCTCATCGTCGCCGGTAAGACCATTGTCCATACATTTTAGCGAAATGAGTGCAGAACAGGGACCCGAAAACAATTGCACCACCGGATCGAAACTTGCCGAAGGACTTACTGTAATAATATGATTGGCCGCAGTTGCTGTGAAAGTATACCACACGTCGTCGTCGGCTGTACCCACACAACCCGATATGGTTTGTGTTGCTCCGGTGGTTGTTCCTGCCACAGGAGAGGAACAGTTTGCGGTAACCGGAATGGCTGTTGCTGCCGAACATCCATCGCTTTGCCCATAGCCCGAACTTGCCGACACCAGAGCAGGGATGAACAAGGCCATCCTTAAAATGTTTTTCATTCTCATGATCAAAAAAGTTTTGCTGAGACTTTACAATTCTTTGAATTCAACCGGCGCCAGTCCAAGTTCGGAAATCAATCGCTTAATATCTGCCGGATTGAATTCTTCGACGGTTTCGCCAATGCGGGGAGAAGAAACGCGGGTACAAAACAATTGACCCATGCCCGAATCCCATTTGTAATTGATTTTTACCTCTGTAATACCCTTGATCTGGTACATTCCCTGTTCCAGTTTGTCAAGTTGTTGCTGATCGGTTGCCCCCGAAAAGCTATATGTAAAGTGGCTTTCAACCAAATCTTTTCGCTCTGTGCTTTGTGAGTGCACCGAAAGAAAAGCAAACAGCAGCAGTAATCCCCCTAATATCCTCATTTTAATATTTTTGCAAAGATATGGATTTTTTAAAAAACCAAGTTTTATCTATATAATTTATTGTTCTGAAACATAGAATAACTGTTTAACATCTTTAACACATTGTTTTTATGATTAATAATTGTAATTATATGTTTAATAAAGCCTCGTTATTTTTTCTGAATTGATTAAAATATACGGCTTGATAAATACCAATAAAGATTTTTACTTTTGAGTCGAATTTATTTCAACAACAATGGCTTTCGAAAAAGACCATCAATATTTCAAATTCTGCTCCTACGGTTTTCTGAAGAACCTGCGTTTTTTTGATCCGTTTTTGTTTCTGTTTTTTCTGGCGAAAGGACTGTCGTATCTCGAAATAGGTACTCTGATAGCCATTCGCGAAGTGATGGTGTATGTGATGGAGATTCCCGCCGGAATTATTGCCGATGCATTTGGACGCAGGAGGGTGATGATTTACGCCTTTATTGCCTACATTGTTTCGTTCTCAATATTCTACTTTGCCAGCGATTATTGGATTTTTATTATTTCGTTTTTATTTTATGGTTTCGGCGATGCTTTTCGGCAGGGAACTCATAAGAGCATGATTATCGATTATCTACGAATCAAAGGATGGAAAGACCAGAAAACAGCGTATTATGGTCACACTCGCTCATGGTCGCAAATTGGTTCAGCCGTGTCGTCGCTGGTGGCTGCAATTATTGTTATCGTTACCGGCGATTACCAAAGTGTTTTTCTTTTCAGCACCATTCCCTACTTTCTGAATCTGCTCATGATAACCACCTATCCAAAAGAACTTGACGGAGCTATTGTACAACACAGCGGCAAAGATTTGTGGGCTAATTTCAAGCAAGTGTTTACCGACCTGAAAGTGACATTCAAAAAACAAGAAGTATTTAAAACAATCGGAAACCTGAGCTTATATACTGGCTTTTACAAATCGGTGAAAGATTATCTGCAACCCATGCTCGAAACCATCGCTGTTTCGATGCCGTTTTTTCTGATGCTACAAGAAAAACAACGTTCGGCAATACTCGTTGGAATCGTGTTTTTTGTAATTCATCTCACCACAGCTTTTGCTTCGCGCAGCTCGGGCCGATTTGCAAAACGCTTTCGCAGTGTAGCAGCTCCAATGAACATCACGCTTTTTTCTGGTTTTCTCTTTGGGCTCATTGCAGGAATTTTCTATTCACAGAATTGGTTTATTGCTGCCGGAGCTATGTTTGTGGCTATTTACACAATTGAAAATCTGCGAAAGCCCATCGGAATAAGTCACCTGACCGATAATATTGACCATACGGTTCTGAGCAGTTCGTTGTCGTTTCAGTCGCTGGCCGAAACACTGCTTGCTGCTGCCATTGCTCCGCTTATTGGGTGGATTGCCGATGAATGGAATATCGGTTACGGATTAATTGCTGTTTCTGCTTTTATGCTGGTGCCGGCGTTTTTGGTGAGAATCAGGAAGTGATTTGCTTGACTGAGTATTTTCTGATGCAATAAATTTCTGACGGCCTTCGTTTGAAATAAATGCGATCCTCCATCCTATTGTTTGTTTTGTTTTTATGGCTGAACCCGGAAGTTGAGGCACAGAACGACAGCCTCACTTCTGCGGGTCAGCTCTCGGTTGGAGTGCGTAGCAGCTGGGGATTGGTGTACGAACACGACTGGAATCGCATGTCGTTTGGTAGCGGTGGACAATTCAGGCTTCGTTTTTCGGACAAAGTAAACTCCGATTGGTTTTTCGATTTTTTGCAAGGCGATCTCGACGATATTGGCCGACGCACCGACATTCACATCGGCTGGAGTGTTTTGTATTATCCACTCAACAAGCAAGGCACATGGCAGCCTTATTTGCTGGCTGGACACTGCTTCGAGTTTCTCAAAATGTCCGAAAATGGCAACACCAACAATTTTGCCAATCGCAAAAGCGCTTCCATTCAGGCGGGAGCAGGAATTCACTTGCATCTGAGCAAGCGTGCCGACATTTCGTTTGTTGCACAATACATGATGCATTTTGGGACCAACATCGATGTGGTGAGCACCAACCCTGTTGTGTTTGAAAAACCAGGTGGTATTGCACTGCAGGACCATGTGTTGTTGCACTTCAGCTTAAACTATGTAATTGCTGACCTATGGTAATACAGTTTTTTAATTAATAAAAATGCACAAAGCAATTGTCAAATATTCCGAAGTCAATTTGAGACTAGTAAAAAAACGCAGTCACATTGAGCGAGCCTGCCCTGAGCGCAGACGAAGGGAAATGCGGCTGTGTTTTTCTATTCATCAGCGCAACAGTGTATTGCAAATATTGGTCATTGGTAGAAAAAAATTCAGCCTTGCAATTCTCGCATTTGTGCTGTTTTCGTCACACATTATGTCTCAAACATCACGCACTGGCATCCTCAATTTCGGTTTGGGACTCAGCCAAGGCTTTATGCTTAAATATGATAGCCGTCCGGTTTTTGCCGATGGTTTTGCGGAATATTATGCAGATGAGCACATCAGTATTAAAGGGTCATGTACACTACTTGTAGCCGACCGGGTAGAAAATGGAATTTTGAAAAATTATTCAGGCATTTCGTTCGGCGCTTTCCGTCATTTTTCGATAGGTATAAGCGATTTAAGCATCGGAATACAGCCTGGCGTTGTTTTAGAACGCCCCAACCTGCTTTATGCCAATTGGAATCCTGAACTTCAGGTTACCCCATCATTGATGTTATCGGCAACCTACAATTTGTTCTTCTCGCGGTTTTTCCACTTCTATTTATCGGTTTCGCAATGCAATTCGTTCTACCGCGGAACACGCTATGGCTCGGTCAATACCTCGTGGATTGGCTTCACTGGCGGGTTGGGATATCATTTTCGAATGAAGAAATGAATTGTGAGGAGGGGTATGAGTTATTAAAACCCGATTGCGAGCTATCCACTACTATACCCGCTTCAGCACAAAAGTTGAGCTCAACTTGACGCACAAAACGGTATGAATACTCTTGAAAACACTTTCTTTTGTGATTTTTCAACAAATCAATGAAATAAATTTATAATTTTGAAAAACAATGATTGTTGATCTTCCAAAACCAATCTTTTAAGGATTCATTTTATGAGAAACAAAAAACGCTTGTTTTTTATGTTGATTTTCTCTGGATTAATTGGCTCCTCAAATCTTAATGGCCAGGATGTTTTTGGTGGGCTTATGATTGGTGGGGGTTATACATATTCAACTTTCAGGAGCAACCATATCGATTTCACTCCACACCTGGGTTTTAACTTCACCCTTGGCTCATTTTACCCAGTTTCCGACAAAGTTATCATTCTGAGTGAAATGGGAATTACTCAGGCAGGAGCTAACACGACTGGAAGAGAACTAGGCTTCTACTCGAGCTCGGAAGCAGAGAGATTAAAGTTTAGTTACATACAGCTCAGCTATTCAGTTTTGACAAAATACTGCATATATTCTCCATCGTTGAGTTTGTTGGGTGGAGTTGGATTCTGCTATAGAGACGATGTTCGCAACTCAAACTTTAATTCAGATCTTTATCTTGGCGAAAGTGATGATCCAAACCACAACATTCATGGATATGATTTGGAACAGGATTTCAAATACACAAGTTTTAAATTAGAGATGGGTGCATCATTCAGCTTGAAAAACGTTCTTGTTTCCCTGAGATATTTATATTTCATGGGAAAGTTCTTTGATTATACATCAGATGACAATTACAATATATTCGTCAAACCCAGCATGCTTGAGTTAAAAGTATTGTTCAATCTGAGGTCAGATTACTCCTTTTAATGGATCGTTGAATACTATTAAATCTGAAGTCGGAATTTGAACAAATTATTTGTCGTCAACCAACAACAGTCTAATCGGTCTTCCTTGACAGATTTACAATTTCACTTTTTTCTACTTAAGAGGTAATTTTTATTGTGATATCACAATATGTTTCACTGCAATTCCAGATTCACATTCAACCTTGAGTGAATAAACTCCGGAACTAATCCTCATACCGGCAGTATTCATACGGATCAAAAGGCCACTGAAAAAGAGCGAACAAGGCTGACTACCGTTCCACAACAATCCGTTTGACAACAATTCCCGATCCGCTTTCAATCTTAAGCATATACACACCGGCAACCATGCGGCTCAGATCGACCTGTAACACCTGTTTCCCGGGCACCTCCCGGGAAAACACAACCTGACCGATCGCATCGGATAGAATCAGCTTGTGGAGCCCGGCCTCGGATAAATTAATATTCAGTATACCCCCGGTCGGATTCGGGAATACGTTGACTCCGGTCTTACCGGCATCGGCAAGCGAGGCGCATTCATCCACCCAAATCACCAGTGTATCGCTGTTTGCACACCCGGACGAAGACACATACGTATACACGATTGTGTTATTTCCCTGATTCGCATTGGAGGGAATAAACGTGTTACCAAACATTCCCGGCCCACCGAACTCTCCTCCTGGAGGTGTTCCTGATGCACTTGCCGGAGGGTTGTATTCGCAGTAAAAAGCTTCCAGTCCGGAAAGAGCAACAACCGGAAGCGGATTAACTGTCAGCAGCAGATGAAATACACTGTCGCAGCCAAACTGTGTTACTAAAGAGTCGTAGTATTCTCCTGTTGCATTGTATGGATTGCCATGCCAGATAAAACTCTGTCCTTCGCAAACAGCAGCATACTGGGTTTGTTCGTACGCCTGATGAACAGTAAGATTGAGAATATACGTACTGTCGCAACCCTGTTGGGTCGGCAGTATATCAATGAAGGTTCCTGTTGTATTGTAAGAGTTACCCCGCCAGAAGTAATCCTGTCCGGAACATATTTCCGCATTTTCGGTGAATGTATACACCGGATTGGCCTGCAGATGCAGGACAAATATACTGTCGCATCCATGAACCGTCTGAAGAGAATCGTAATATGTACCTGTTGTATTATAGGAATTACCCCGCCAGATTATACTCTGATTACTGCATATAACAGCCGATTGCTGGTGAACATACGATGGATGTACCTGCAACCGGAGGATGTACACACTATCGCAGCCAAACATCGTCTGAAGACTATCATAGTATGTCCCCGTGAAGGAATAACTGTTTCCCCGCCAAGTGTAAACCTCGTCGTCGCAGATATCCGCATTCAGTGTATTCTCATACGTCGGGTGAACCAACAAATGAAGAATATATACGCTGTCGCAACCGTACATCGTCTGCAGACTGTCGTAATATGTACCCGAGAAGGTGTAATCATTTCCCCTCCAAGTGTAAACCTCGTTGTCGCAGATCTCCGCATTCAGTGTATTCTCATACGTCGGATGCACAAGCAGA
>PHDB01000118.1 GCA_002842495.1 Bacteroidetes bacterium HGW-Bacteroidetes-6 | reverse complement strand
AATTATTTGAATATCAAAACTTTAATTTATAGAACTCCCCTATAGATAGACGAAAAATAAAATAAGCAGCCGCATCGTTACAAAAAATAATTATTTCTTATCACCTTATCAATGAAACTTTTCCAATATATTCATGCCACTGACCAAACACATCTCTTGCTCTAATTTTATAGGAATAAACCTCAGTTTTAACTAATGCTCCTTTGTATTTACCATTCCATTTTGATTCTAATTCATGCCCTTCAAAAATAAGTTCTCCCCAACGATCAAATATGAGTGTTTCTATCTGAGTTATTCCATAACCTGTGGCAAAAAAGTAATCGTTTATTCCATCTCCATCTGGTGTAAATGCATTTGGGATGAAAACAACAAACACAGGGTTGATTTTTACATTTTTTTGCGTTGTATCTTTACAGCCATACACGTTTTCCATATAAAGTACTACTTGATATACGCCTGAATCTCCATACAAATGAACTGGATTTTGAACTGTTGATGAGCTTCCATCTCCTAAATCCCATAACCACTGACTTGCTATTATCGAATTGTCTGTAAAGGTTATTTCACTTTCATAAATATCTGTTGGGGCAGGTCCATAACTAAAGCTCGCTAAGGGTATCGGATAAGATTTTATCATGTTGTTTATGGTTTGCGTTACACTACATCCTTTATCAGAAGTAACCGTTAAACTTATATCAAATATTGCTACGGATGAGTTGGATGGGTTTATAAATGAAATTGCATTTGGATGTTGTTGAGAAGAAGTTCCTGCATCTCCAAAATCCCAACTCCATATTACATTCGTTCCTGGTAGATTTATTGTTGATTGGTCTGTGAAATCTACGATAACAGGCGAACAACTATCTAAAACACTAGCAATAAAGCTAACTTGTGGCAATGGATTTACTGTTACTGGTTTGGTTAATGAATCTTTACAGCCATAGTTGGTTGTTACTATTAATTTTACTTGATATACGCCTTCTGTTCCATAAGTGTGTGTCGGATTTTGTATGGTGTTTATCGCTGTTCCATCATCAAAATTCCATGTCCAACCAACATTTGTTCCTGATGTTACGGTTGATAAATCTGTAAACTGGGTTGTTTCAAGCAAACATACTTCTGTTGGTGTGAAACCTACTACTGGCAACGGATAAACTATTACTGTTTGTGTTACATCATCTTGACATCCATTGTCTGATGTTACGGTTAAGGTTACATTGTATTGTCCATCTACTGCATACATTTCTGATGGATTTTGTATAGTTGATGTGTTGCTATTCCCAAAAACCCAATTCCAATTCGTTATTGTACCTGTTGATACATTGGAATTATCAACAAAATCAATTGCTGTTCCAAAACATTCATTCGTAAAAGTATAGGACGCTGTTGGCATCGGAAAAATAGTTATCGGATTGCTTATCGTATCTGAACATCCATTCGTTGTGGTTACTATTAAGTCCACTACATAAGTTCCTGCTGAGGTATAATTATTACTCGGATTTTGGGTTGTTGCATCTGTGGTATGTGTTGGTGTTATAAAATCAAAATCCCAATCCCATTGGCTTATTATTCCTCCGTTTCCATTGGATGTTGTGCTATTAAACTGTGCCGCTAAGTTTTGACATACATCTGCTGTGGTAAAGGATGCTGTTGGTTTTGCATAAACTGTTACTGGTATGACTACATTGTGCGTGCAACCACTATCTGTTGTTACTGTTAAACTAACATTAAACGTATTGGCTGTTGTATATAAATAGCTTGGTGATGGTTGTGTGCTTGTGCCTACTCCATCTCCAAAATCCCATGCCCAATCTGTTATTGTTCCTGTTGTTACTGTTGATAAATCTGTAAATTGGGTCGTTGTATTTAAACATTCTGTGGTCGCTGAAAAGTTGGCTACAGGCACTGGGTGTACTACCACTGTTTTTGTTGTCGAATCTCTACATCCGTCTGCCGTTTGAACCATTAATTCAACAGTATAACTTCCTGCTGATACATATCCGTTTGTTGGATTTTGATTCGTGTTATCCACACTTCCGTTATTGGTAAAATCCCAATTCCAATTCGTTATTATTCCTCCGTTTCCATTCGATATGTCTGTGAATGGTGTTGATGTTCCAAAACATAC
>PHDB01000071.1 GCA_002842495.1 Bacteroidetes bacterium HGW-Bacteroidetes-6 | reverse complement strand
TGGCGAAGGAAGCCGCACCCGCCGCATTCTCGAAGCCATGCGATATAAGGTGCTGCCGATAGAATTATACGACTCGGCCATTCATCTCTACCGCATTGGTAGCCGCTACGGAAATCACCAGGATCCTGTTTCGCCTGGTACCATTACGTTACACCCCAATAAATATACCTATTATCGAATGGTATATGCGCTGTTGGAGTTGATAGAGTTTCTATTGTAAAAAAAGCAGCCATCTTCGATTGAAAATGGCTGCTTGAGTTTAGAAGTGATCCAGCTGGGGCTCGAACCCAGGACCCCATCCTTAAAAGGGATGTGCTCTACCTGCTGAGCTACTGAATCCTCTGATTTGGGAGTGCAAAAATACAAAAATATTTTATTGTCCAAAACTTTTTGCGATAAAAAGTACATAATTTGGTTTTTTATTTTTCAACAGACTGTGTTAAAAGGTTTTCGAAAAACACTTTTTATGGCAACCATAATTATATGTATCATTGCAGAAAATTAGAGACATGGGATTCGAAAGGAAAGTGGTTGTTGTGACCGGAGCATCGTCGGGGATCGGCGAAGCTATATGTCGTCAATTGCTGCAGCAGAGCGCCCGCGTGGTAATGGCTGCCCGGAATATATCAAAAATGCAGCAAATTGCTGCCGATTTCGAAGAAGCGGAAGTGTTGATTATCGAAGCCGATGTAAGTAAAAAAAGCGATTGCGAAAAAATAATACACGAAACTGTTGGCAGTTTTGGAGGTATAGATGTTCTTATCAATAATGCAGGAATATCAATGCGTGCTATTTTCGAAAATCTCGACCTTAATGTGATTGAACAGTTGATGGCCGTGAATTATTGGGGAACGGTTTATTGTACGCATTATGCGTTACCCTATCTTCTTAAATCGAAAGGTAGTGTGGTTGGTGTTTCGTCGATTGCCGGCTTTCAGGGATTGCCGGCTCGTACCGGGTATTCGTCATCGAAGTTTGCAATGCATGGTTTTCTGAACACATTGCGGGTAGAAACAATGAAACAGGATTTGCATGTGATGATTGCATGTCCTGGATTTACAGCCTCGAATATTCGCAATACGGCACTTACAGCCGATGGAAAACAACAGGGTGATACTCCGCTCGAGGAAGGTAAACTGATGACAGCCGAAGAGGTGGCCCGACGTATTTTGTCGGGTATTGCGCGACGTAAACGCACATTGATAATGACTATGCAGGGCAAAATGACTGTTTTTCTCGGAAAATTGTTTCCTGCATGGGTCGATAAAATGGTTTATAACCACATGAAAAAAGAAAAAAATTCACCATTAAAATAAACCAACCATGAAAATTGACAAAATCAAAATCATGCCCATGGAAGGATGCAATATCCTCCGTTTCGGAGCATCGGATTCCGATGTGATGACAGCATTGGGCGAACCAGACGAGCGCGAAAATATCGAAGACGAAGACTACGATAGCGAAATTTGGTATTACGACGAAATGGGAATAACGCTATTTCTTGATGAAATGGAAGATGAAGGATTGCTGGTTTCGGGGATGGAGTTTGAGGAGAACAATCTGGAACTAGAAGGCGTTTCTATTATTGGAAAAACAATCGACGAAATGAAAGCTTTGGGCAAAAAATTCGATTTTGGAGAATTCGAAATGGAAACAGAAGAATGGGGCGAAATTCGTCTGTCGTTCGAAGACAAATTGCTCGATTTTTACTTTGACGATGAGAAAAAACTTACCAGTGTAAGTTTGGGTATGGAATAGTGCCGGATACTGAATACTAAAAAGACCTTAAATGAAAATTTAAGGTCTTTTCTTTTGCCAAAATTTGTTTTGCCAACAATTACTTACCGCTACTTACCACCTCGGTGTTGTTGATATCCGAAATGAACTTCAGAATATTATTGGTTTCGCTCTCCCAATATCTGTAATCGTGTCCGTAATCAAATGGAGAATTGGCAACGGGCTCTACTTTGCCCAGTTTAATGAGTGTCTTGTACAAAGTATCCGATTGCTCAAACGGAACCACAGGATCTTCGACAGCATGTCCGATATAAATGGGTATTTTCCATTCATCGGCACGACGCAACAAATTATCTTTACCTTCCCAACGCTCAGGATACATGTCGTAATTGCCATAATAATACGTCATCAGATTGTCATCGGGCATCAGCGTCTGATCATAATCGCCCGAAAGAACAACGGCACCACTAAAAACATCGGGGCAGGTAAGTGCAACGGCAAAAGCTCCGCGGGCACCGGTTGAAAGTCCTACAACAAAATTTTTCATTCCCGGCGACAAGAGGTTAAACGAATCTCGCAAATATACCAAGACGGTATCGGTGAGCCAATTCAATTGAGGTTGATCGGCGAGCGATTTCATGGTTTCGGGGTAAATTTCGGAAGCATACATGCTTTTTCCCATATCGGGAACAATAATGTTGTAGCCGGCATTGCGCAGTTTTTCGCAAAGAGTGGTTTGCTCGCACCATCCGGTAGGCGATAAATTCCAGCCATGAAGCAATAGAATATTACCACGTGCAAAAAAAGTGTTGGCTGGCATCAGATATACTTTTCGCTTAGCATTTCCCCATTCGAGCTGCAATGTGGTGTCGGGTGCTTTTTGCGAACCAACAATAGTAGTACCTGCATTTTTTAGCAAATTACCCGTTTGGTTACCTGAGCATGAAACAAGGAGGGCACTTATCACAACAAGAGCCCAGCGAAAGTTTTTTAATAAATCGAAAGGTTTGAGCATATTCTAAAAGTTTTCAACAATTCCAAATGAACGGGTAAAAATAAGTATTTTTATCCAATCCAAACTGTAAACCTGATTATCTCAGCTACTATGTCTCAATTTGTTCACTTACACTTGCATACAATTTATTCAATTCTTGATGGTGCTTCGAATCCCCGAAAATTGGTAAAAAGGGTTTCGGAGTTAGGAATGGGAGCCGTAGCAGTGACCGATCACGGCAATATGTATGGAATTCTTGAGTTTTTTAATGAGGCAAAAGGTGCAGGGGTTAAACCAATTATTGGATGCGAAGTTTATGTTGCACGTCGCACCTTGAGTCAGAAAAACGACCGAACTGACCGGGGAGGCAATCACCTTATTTTACTTGCTAAAAATTTGCAGGGATATCGCAATTTGGTGAAAATGATTTCGATTGCCAATGTGCAGGGGTTTTACCAAAATCCACGTATCGATAAAGATTTGCTTACTAAATACCACGAAGGAATTATTGCTTCATCGGCTTGTCTTGGGGGCGAAGTACCACGAGTATTGATGAATCAGGGCGAAGATGAAGCCATGAAGGTGGTCGAATGGTATCAAAACCTTTTTGGGGAGGATTATTACCTGGAGATGATGGACCACGGTCTGCCCGAACAAAAAACGGTTAATGAAAGCTTGATTCGCTTATCGGCGCGTTCGGGAGCTAAACTTATAGCAACCAACGATGTTCATTATATTCATAAAAAGGATTTCGAGGCGCATAAAATTCTGATTCGTATCAATACCAATAAAGACGAAAACGACGATTTGCATTACACCGGAAACGAATATCTTAAAACGTTCGAGGAAATGCAACAGTTGTTCCCGAACAATCCTGAGGCATTGAGCAATACAGTCGGGATTGCCGATAAAATAGAAGATTTTGACATTCATCACAAAGTGATGTTGCCTGTTTTTCCGATGCCACCGGAATTTAGCAACGATTTCGAGTATATGAAACACCTTACGTGGGAAGGTGCCCGAAAACGTTTTGGAGAACTTAACGAGGAAGTTACCGAACGCATTGAATTTGAATTGTCGGTAATCGAAAACATGGGCTTTGCAGGCTATTTTCTTATTGTACAGGATTTTATTGCCAAAGCCCGCGAAATGGGTGTTTTGGTTGGTCCGGGGAGGGGAAGTGCTGCGGGTTCAATTGTAGCATTTTGCCTTGGAATCACGAATATCGATCCCATTAAGTATAAGTTACTGTTTGAACGTTTTCTCAACCCCGACCGTATATCAATGCCCGATATCGATGTTGATTTCGACGATTATGGTCGCGACGATGTTATTCGTTACGTTGTCAATCAATATGGCGCAGAAAAAGTAAGTCAAATTGTGACATTTGGAAAACTTGGAGCTAAATCATCTATTCGCGATGTTGCTCGTGTGCTTGGAGTCGATCTGGCTTTGGCAAATCGTATTGCAAAACTTGTTCCCGACGGGCCTAAAGTATCGCTTGATGATGCTATGAAAACCAAAGATTTTTCCGATCTGTACGATTCGAATGCCGAAGTAGCGAAAGTGGTTGATTTGGCCAAAATTATGGATGGAAACGTTCGCTCAACGGGTGTTCATGCCTGTGGAGTTATTATCGGACGCGAAGACCTGTCGGATTATGTACCGCTTGCGCGTCCCAAAGACAAAGAAAATCCACTCCCTGTTGTGCAATACGATGGTAGTATTGTAGAGAAAGCCGGATTGTTGAAAATGGATTTTCTTGGATTAAAAACACTTTCCATCATTAAGGATGCACTCGAAATCATAGAACGTCGTCATAATGTGAAAGTGGATATAGACAACATTTCGCACGATGATGAAAAAACGCTGAGGTTGTACCAGAACGGCGAAACCATTGGTACATTTCAATTCGAGTCGGAAGGTATGCGCTCATGGCTAAAACGGCTGAAGCCTACTCATATTGAAGATCTGATAGCCATGAACGCTTTGTTTCGCCCGGGTCCGATGGGCTTTATCCCGAATTATATTGCACGAAAGCATGGAACCGAAATAGTAGATTATCCACACCCCTTGGCTGAGTCGGTACTAAGCGATACCAACGGTATTATGATTTATCAGGAACAAATTATGCTATTATCGCAGCAAATGGCGGGCTTCACCAAAGGAAAAGCCGATGAGCTTCGTAAGGCAATGGGTAAAAAGAAGATGGATATTATCGATAAGCTTAGAGGTGAATTTATTGAGGGGGCAATTAAAAATGGTGTTGAAAAGGCTGTAGCCAATGAAGTTTACAGTACGATGGCGAAATTTGGTGAATATGGCTTCAATAGGTCTCACTCAGCTGCTTATACTGTACTCGCCTTTCAAACAGCATGGCTTAAAGCCAACTACCCGGCCGAATACATGGCTGCTTTGCTGGGCCATCATCTTAACGATCTTACCAAAGTTACAGCCTACATCAACGAATGCAACAGGATGGGAATCGATGTATTGGGCCCCGATGTAAATGAAAGTGCTTTGAAGTTTTCGGTAAATCGTGAGAATAAAATACGTTTTGGTTTGGCAGCTCTTAAAAATGTTGGTGAAGCAGCTGGTGAATCGATTGTGGAAGAACGTCAAAAAAACGGAGTTTATGCCGACATTAACGACTTTTTCAGGCGAAATAATTTTAAAAATGTAAACAAGCGTGCTCTGGAATCGATGGCTATTGGCGGCGCATTCGATAGCCTTGATACACATCGAGCTCAGTTTTTCCATCAAACCGAAAGCGATCAGCAGGTTTTTCTCGAAAAGATGATCAAACATGCAACTCAGGTTCAGGAAAAACAAGACAATCAGCAAGCTTCTTTGTTTGGTGAGATGGAAGATGTAACCTTTCCGCCCATTGAAATGCCTGAATGCGAAAGCTGGCAAATGGATTATCTGCTTTCGCGTGAGCTCGAAGTTGCTGGCTTCTATATTAGTGGTCATCCGCTTGATGAATTTGGCGGGGAAGTTCGGTATTTTACAACACACACCCTTCAAGAGATTCAGGATGACCTCGAAACCATGCCTTTTAATACAGATGTTCTTTTTGCCGGTGTTGTGAAAGATTATCAGGATCGATACGATAAAAACAACAACAGGTATGCATCGTTTTTGTTGTTTGACTATTCGGGCGAAATGCAGTTTCGGTTTTTTAAGGAAGATTACGAAAAATACAGACCCATGCTTCAAAATGGGCAAAAGCTTTATTTATATGGTAAGGTTGAAGCTCCCCGGTTTGCAAAAGATCCCGGGGCCCGAGATTTGCGGATTCAACAAATTCGTAAATTGGCTGGCTGCTTCGATAGCTCAATATCGGGAATGGTGTTTCATTTGCCAGTGATAGAAATCAGTGCTGAAACAACCAAGGCTATCGATGCTATTATTCAAAAACATCCGGGAAATATTGCAATACAGTTTTTAGTCACCGACGAGGAGAATCGTGAAATGCTGCGGCTTTCCAATTCGTTCATGAAACTCAATATCGAAGGAATAGTGAAGCTTGCCGGCCTCGATGGTGTTGTTGGATGGGATATGAAGAATATCATAACCAGCTCAGTAAAACGTATTATGAAGAAACTGGTCAGGGAAGAACAAAGCGATGTGTTTGACGAGGAAATTATCGACGATCTTCAGGACTCTTAAATATTCCAACCCCCTCCAAAAAAGGTTCGCCATCTTTCAACAGCGAACCTTTACGAATGAGGTAAAATAATAATTAATTGTATATTGCTCTTGTTGGAGCCTGGGTTTAGTTTACTTTGAAGTTGTCGAAAAACTTATTTTCTTCTTCGCTTCCAGTACTACCATAAATCCACATTTGATAGTAACCATCTTTGTAAAGTATGGCACGGTAACGAATAATAATTTCAACTCTGTTTTGGTACAATTTCCAAATATATTCGACACCTTCTGTTCCATCGTATGTGAATGTCTTTTCGCTTTTTAACTGTGCGCCCAAATTTGTGCGGAATTTATCGCTCCAACTTTTGGCCGTTGAGAGTCTTTGACTTTCTTGTTTAATCTGACTGGTTACACTTTTTTCAAGTATTTTTCCTGTCATTGTATATTGACCACCTTTGTAAGTAGCAGTGAGCGAGTTTCCATCTTCTGTAAAAACAGGTTCCGATGGATACAGAGTTGAAGTGTTGAGCGTTTTATGTGTAAATGTTGACCATGTTGCTGGTGCAAATTCATTGCATTTGTCTGCCGGAACTTCGCTTAATGCTTGTAAATCGCTCTCTTGTGTAAACTGACCAAGTGAGATGTCAATAATTTTATATTGATTGTCTTCGGTCAGTACATGAATGCGAGAGAATTTGGTGCCCAATTTCGAGTAGTATACAATGGTGTACTCTCCATCGTTTCCCTGTTGTTCTTTTACCTGCGGATAGTCGCAATATGTTTCGCCGTACGACCCTTTCTCTGCTGTAACAAACGAAATCACTTTGTCAATCAATTCTTCTCCGGCTTCACTCAGAATAAAGCTTCCACATTTGCTGAAGTAATACGATGCAAGGTGGCCCCATAGATATTTACGAACCTGATCGGCAGTGGCAGTGCGTAGAAATCGATGAGTGAACCAAATCATTTCCTTCGCATTGGCAAACTTGGGTTCGTCGATGGCAGGCAATTTATTGTATTCATCTACTGCATGTTCTTTCATGTATTTCATACCCAATGTGTTACATTCCCATTCGGCTACTTCGGCAGGAGTAAGACGTTTTGAACTGATTGGCATCTTAGAGCTAGCTTCTTTTTCTGCTCCGCCTGCCTGTATCGAAGTCCAGGGTTTGTTTATACTTTCGCGCATAAATACAACTTCAAATACATCTTCTCTGTCTTCGAGGGTTGTGTTGCGAAGCATCGAATATTTCACTTTTACTTTAAGGCGCACACGTAAACCATCGTAGTCGGCATCGAATCGGAAATTGTTGCATTCTTCACATTCATATTTATTCTGGACTATTTCCATTACTCCATCAAACGACGTGAGCTTGTTGTATGTAAAGCTTCTGAAGAAGCCAAGTAGATCATTCTCAATAATTCTTTTGGCATCGTCTATTGTTGGAGGGTTTGGAACTCCGATAAGCCATGCACCAAACATTGGAGCTGAGTTGAATTTGTAACCTCCGATATTATCGTAGCGAACTTCAATATTCCTATGGCATGTGACTGTGTGCCCTTCCAGATTTTTTTTGTTGCTGGCTCTCACAAATGTTACCAAATATGGAATATTGGGGAAGACAGATTTATCAACAAAATTTTTGCTGCCCAAGCCTCGATCTGTTACTGTACAGCCCGGATATTCGCGGCTTACATCGGCCGTTACCTGCGAAAAAGCTACCTGCGAATATGCGGTGCTTCCGGTTAAAAACAATGCAATAAGTGCAATGCTTCGAAGAAATAGTTTTTGTGTTTTCATGGTGTTTTGTTTTTGTTTCTTTGAAGGCAAATTTAGGTTATACAACTTGAAAAATTCGCTCCAAAAAGGACATGGCTGTTTCCATTTTTACAATAAATTCTAAAATGATAAAATATAGGGTGTTAGTATATTTTATTTGCTGTTTTGAAAACATTTTTTGTAATTTTGGAAACTATGATTAACGAAATTAAAACCATCGCTTTAGCAATTGCTTTTTTTTCACCTCTTGTTTGGGCCATAACTTATCTGATTGATGGCTTGAAAAGGCAAAAGTCGCGCGTATGGCTTTTTGTTCTTATGCTTGCAGCTTCTTTTACCTATATGATGACGTATGCCAAATTTATGGGGCATATCGATTTTTATGCTGCGTTGTTCCCCCTACAGGCCGGAGCTGCTCTAACCCTTTTCCCCTTACTGTATTTGTATGTCGATTCGCTTACAACCGAACGAAAGGAGTGGCGCTATTTCCGCATTTGGCATTTTGTTTTTCCTATTCTAATGACGCTGGTTTTTGTTTTCTTTCAGAAATTCAT
This sequence comes from Bacteroidetes bacterium HGW-Bacteroidetes-6, assembly GCA_002842495.1. Lineage (GTDB taxonomy): Bacteria > Bacteroidota > Bacteroidia > Bacteroidales > DTU049 > GWF2-43-63. The sequence continues at coordinate 8,605 of PHDB01000071.1, read as the reverse complement.
GATGCAAGCCGATACAGAAATATTTTTTGTGAAATATTTGCTTGGAATGATAGAAAACAGTGATAAACTATTCATTATTGGTAAAGCGATTTACGATATTGGCAAAATAGTTTTTATTCTTTCTTCAGTGGTTTATGTTGTATTGATTGTAATTACTTTGCGCAGGCATTACAATAGAATCAGGGAGTTTTTTGCCAAAAGCGAAGGAAATGAGCTCAATTGGTTTCGTACATTGGCTGTTTTCTTTTTTGTGGTAATGGTTTTCTACCTTATTATTCATATTCTCAAAAATCAACAAATAGAACATCGGGCTTTGCTTATTTCTATTTCATATTTTATTTTTGGGGCATTTTTCTGGTTCCTGGGGCTTAATGGCTTTAGACAGTCCGAAGTTTTCAATTTGTTTGATGTGACACAAACCGACAATTTTGGTATCGATGCGCGTATAAGTAAAGATGAAATAGAATTGTACTTAACCGATAAGAAACCTTATCGAAATGCGAATGTTTCGGTTTTTGATTTCTGCTATTATTTTCATACCAACCGAACCTATATGAGTGATGCTATCAGTAAGGGCTTTGGTTTGAATTTCAGGGGCTTGATAAATCAATATAGAATCCGTGATGCGGTTGAAATACTCAACAATGCGCATAAATCGGAAATACATGTTGAACTTGAAGAAGTTTCTCAAAAGGTTGGATTCAGCTCGTATGGTACCTTTTTGCGTGTTTTTAAATCGGAATTGGGGCTTACTCCTACTGATTTTATGAAATTACAAGCACCACTTCGTGATTAGTGAAGTCCGCGTCGTAGATGCAAAAATACCGGAATCACAGATTTTGTCAGCATGGAAGCCCGCAGAACCAGAAGCATTTAGCCGGTTTGTTGTAAAGCCTGTATTTTGTGAAAAATAAAAAACGGGGGTTTTGTTAAAACGTTAATGAGTAAAAAACATTTTTACAGCAATGAAAATAACAATAATGCTGAAAAATTTCCGGATAATATTTTCTGGCATCTGAACAGATATGCGTGAGCTCAAGTAGCTGCCAGCCATAAAAGCCAGTGCAATTATAAATGCAAATTTAATATTGATAAATCCGGCTTTGTAATAATTGTAAGCCGCAAACAGTCCGATTGGGGGTAGCAAAATGGCCAGACTTGTTCCTGTAGCTTCGTGCTGCCCAAAGCCTACAAAATAAATTAAAGCCGGAATGATAATGATGCCGCCTCCAATGCCAATAATTCCGCTAAAAATTCCCGAGACAAGACCAATGGCAATCAGAATAACAATGGTATTTGCATTCATGATGATAATTTTTATTGCAGCGAATGCTTTTGGGCTACTTGCTTGTTAACAAAGATAGCATTTCTGTAAAGCAATTGCAAGTTGTTTTACAGCTTTCCTGCTCTGCAAAATGAGTGTAGCGGCATCTATATTGGTGTTGAAAAGCAAAAATGATACTTATCATTCTTGAAAAAATACAATCACCCTTTTTGCGTTATCATAAAATCACTACTTTTGTACATATAGAATTCATTAACCAAAAAACAAAAAAATGGCAATTCATTTCACCGATGCAGAATTTGAAAAAGAAGTGTTGCAGAGCGACATTCCTGTTATTGTTGATTTCTGGGCCGAATGGTGTGGACCTTGTAGAATGATTGGCCCCATTATAGAAGAACTGGGCAGCGATTACGCCGGAAAAGTGAAAGTGGGAAAACTGAATGTGGATGAAAATCCCGAAGTGCCTACAACCTACGGTATTCGCAATATTCCTACCATGCTTTTCTTTAAAGGTGGTGAAGTGGTTGACAAACATGTCGGAGCAGCTCCAAAACGTGCTATCGAAGAAAAATTGCTCAAATTGCTTTGATTGATTGGAACGATAAACGTTTGCAACAATTCGGCTATCTCGGATTGAGAGCAAGGCAGGTGGTCGAAGGTTTTATTACGGGACTTCACAAGAGTCCCTTTCATGGTTTTTCGGTGGAATTTTCGGAGCATCGTCTTTATAATACCGGCGAGAGTACTCGGTTTATCGATTGGAAGTTGTTTGCACGTACCGATAAACTTTTCATTAAACGTTTTGAGGAAGAAACCAATTTACGATGCAGGCTTATTATTGACGGTTCTGCTTCGATGTTATTTCCGGGCGATAAAAGTCAACCCCCCGAACAGCAAACCAAATTCCATTTCTCTGTATTTTTGGCTGCGGTTTTTATGACTATTTTCCGTTCGCAGCGCGATGCTGTCGGTCTATCGGTTGTTAATGACGGCTTAAGTTTGCATACGACAGCAAAATCGACTTTTATTCATCATCAGTTCTTGATGTCGCAACTGCAGTCACATCTCGATAATGTTAAAAAAACACCAGCTCCTCAAACCAATTTGGTTCAGGCGTTGCACGAAATCGCTGAACGAATTCATCGTAGGTCGATGGTGATTATTTTTAGCGATTTGTTCGATGTAGCCCATAACCCCGAAGAATTGCTCGACGCTTTACAGCATTTGCGACATAATGGAAACGAAGTGATTCTTTTTCACACGCTCGATAAAAAACACGAAGAGCAGTTCGATTTCGATAATGCACCTCATAAGTTTATCGACCTTGAAAACAGGGGAGTGGTGAAAATAAGACCCGCAGAAGTGCGTGAGATGTATCGAAAAAACTTTGCAAAACTGATGAGCGAAATCAAGACAAAGAGTCCGCAATACGGAGTCGAGTATGTCGAAGCCGATATTGCAGCTGGACTCGACAGCGTGCTTCTTCCGTTTTTTGCCCGCCGAAGAATGTGATTTTTACTTTACTGCTTTTTCTTGATTGACCGCATTCTGAGGTACATCCCAATGGTCAATAGTAGTAATATCAGTGCGATTCCACCTAGAATTCCGGTTATAATAATGTTGAAGTCGGAAGTTTCTTCCTTCGGACTGGCTATGGAATCAGTTTTAATTTTCTCGTGTTTTTCGTTGGGGATACCAGTTATGAGTTTAAGCGAGTTTTCGGATGCGAGTTTTTGGTATTTCCAGGCTTGGTCGAAATCGCCCATGGCTGCATAGTTGTCGCTTAGCAAATTGAGAATGACTGAAATATTGGTATTGTATTCCAGATTCAATGCGAATTCATAAGCATTAAGCAAATATTCATTGCTTTCTTTATATTTTTTTGCTTCCGATAAAACTTTTCCTCGTTGCATAAGCGCATGTGATGCCAGAAAATCGTTGTCGGTTTCTATACAAATATTTATCGACTCGAAAAAATAATACTCGGCACTGTCGGCTTGCCCGATATCGTCGAGTAAATAGGAATAATAAAGATAACTGGTAGCCAATTCGTTCAGGTTTTCATGCTGTTCGCATAATGTTATAGCCGATTTAAGTGTTTCTGCAGCACGATAGAATTGTCCGGTACAACGAAGATTTTCACCAATATTCATTTTTACAATCGAAATATGCATGGGGTCGTCGTACTCTTCGAAAACTTTAAGCGCTTTGTATAAATACAGATTACTTTCGTTGTAGTTCTGTTGCTCCTGAAAAACAACAGCAGTGTTTATCCATGCCTGTCCTGCTCCAAAATCGTTTCCGCTCATCAGGTTGTATTCGGCCGAAGTTTTATATATTTCAAGCGCTTCGGCATATTGACCTCTGAACTGGTACAGCTGAGCTATATTATTTAATCCCAATGCCATTCCTGCTGTATCTTTCAATGCATGATCGATGCCGAGACTTATGCGGTAATACTTCTCCGCCAATCCTATACTGGCAGTCTGTTTGTAGCAATTTCCCAGATTCAAAGCCGATGCCGACATTCCAATGGAGTCGTTGAGCAAACAATACAAATTGTAGCTTTTTTTCAAAATAATGGCTGCACTATCGAACTGACTGCCAAAATACATGGCAACACCCATGTTTTTTAAACTATAGGCCATCGAAGCAGTATCGTGAATTGCCTCTGATTTTTGAAATGCCATGGTGGCAAACTTCAGGCTGTTTTCAGGGTCGTATGTCCTGATTTCAATTGCTCTCCGGTTCAATGAATCGGCGTCAGGTATTGGCATCTGAGAGAATGTCCTCAGCAATAAAATGAAAATTGCAGCAATAGAGCAAAAAATTTTCATGATGGTTGGTCTAAGCAAATTTACACTATTTTTTATTTTCTTTATGGCGTTTTCGTAACATTGTTAATCTATTGATATTTCAATGATTTTGGAATACTGAACTTTTCCGTTTTTGGCTACAATAGCAGCTTTTATTGTGTGTTTTTGTGAGTTGTTGAACCAAACTACATTTGCAATTCCTTTGTTCTCGTTGGATTCAACAATACAACCTCCTTCAACCGACCAGTAAACAGTGCTTCCCGATTTGAAATTGTTGAAAGAATATTTTGCAGTTTGTGTATTGGTATGAATAGTTGTTTTACCTGAAAAATCAATGCTGTCTCGACCAATAAGATTTAGCATAAAACTGTCGACGGCATGGGTAATCACTTCCATTTGCGGGGTATATTTGTTATTGTCGTCAACCTGAGGTTCGTGAGAACCATTCGAAAAGGTGATCAGTTTAGCAGGAAAGCCAAATTCAATGGCGCGTTCGTAAATTTTTTGCGACCCATACACTTTATTCATGAAAAATGCGGTGAGTTTTTCGTCTAAGTTTCGGAACGGATAGTTGTAACTGTATGGAACAATGCGGTCGCTATCGCCATGAATGAGCAATAACGGCGTTTTTTCGTCTTTATCGAGCATATCAATGTCGGTGAGGGCTCCCCACATACTTATAACACCACGAATTTTGAACTTTTCTTTTGGGTAATCACCCGAACAGTCAAGGCATCCCAGATCGTCCTGAAGCATGAAAAAATTGCCTTTGGTACTTTGATAGGCTTCGCTATTGTTCATAAATGCTGTTTTTAGAGCAATAAATCCTCCAGCACTGTTGCCGGCAACAAAAATATAGTTGGGGTCGATACAATATTTTTTCCTATTCTTTTTCAGCCAACGGATTGCAGCTCTTGAATCCTGAACCGCTTTGTAAATGCAGCGTTCAAGATTGCTATATGCTCCCGGTAAAAAAAGATAACCCATCCGATAATTGATGCTGGCAACCACATAACCCATTTTTGCATAATGGTTGGCAAGTTTTACCTGAAAATCGTCGCGTTTATCGCCTACAATAAAAGCACCTCCATGAATCAGGAACAATAATGGGCGGGCTTGTAATGTATCGTTTCGGGGTTCATAAATATCCATTTTCAAATCGAGGTCTTCTGTGAAAAGATTATTGGCTATACTGTTCAGTACATCTGTAATAATGGTTGGATACGATCCCGAATTCATATCTTTAACCGGCTTGGAAGAATAAAATCCTGCAGCCTGACTGTATTTTACTTCGCTCCGGATGACCGAATCGAAGATAGGTTCAACATAACGTTTTGCTAGTTTAGGAATGAAATAATCTGGTTGTAAAACAAATGCGATGGTCTCTTTTTTTGTATTGAGATTCGCATAAAGCGAGTCAATTTCCCAGCTCCCGTCGTATTGGTTTTTTTTATTTGCAATATTGATTTCCAGACCGTTTTTGTCGGCGCTGAAAGTTCCGGTGTTTACCAGTGCTTTTCCATTGTCGAAAAAACAAATTCCGCTGCCCGAAACAAGATTGTTTGCCTGAAACGAAATAAAGAGTCTTTCGTTATTTGAAATTTGGCCGGCATACCATCTGTTCTTTTTAATATGGGAAAAATTGCTGCCGGAGTCAGACGAGCAAGAAGTCAACAGTATAATAGCATATAATATAACCGAAACAGAAGTCAGAATGTGTTTCATACGGTACTATTTCCGACAAATATAAAAAAAATAGACTTTTACCGGCAAATAGACTTACTTGCAAAAAGAGGTTGGGGAAATTTTCGTAAAAACAAAATCAACGGATACCAATGGCTGCCAACTCTTCAATAGAGCCATGGATGCGTTGCAGTTCGGCTTTAAACTCTTCGAGTTGTTTCAGCGTGTTTTGTTTCATTTCGCGAAACGACTCCTTGAGACCGTTGAACAATTGAATATAATATTCTGTTCCTTCCTGCATGTTTATTACAAAACTTTGAAGCCATCTTGCTTGCTTGCTGGTAAGGTTTTCACGAACTTCCAGAACTTTAGCCTTCAGAAATTCGATATACGATTCCAGTTCTTTGATAAACATGTGCGGACGATCAATTCTCGAAATAACATTGTTGCGACCGTAAATATGTCCTGTTATTTCTTCCAGAGTCATTTTTTGGGAAAAATAAGCCATGTTGGGACCAGGACAAACCGAAACGCCGGTACCCTCAACTTTGGTTTCCATTTTGTTGATAAGAAGCGCAGCTGTTCCTAAGCCAACACAGATACAAGCTTTTTCAATAATTTTCTCCCGTTCAATCTTGTAAAGTTCTTCGCTAAGGCCTTTTGCATTCAGCTCTTCGAGTTTTGCTGTTTGGTATTCCCGCGATGCCGGGCAATGACCATGTTCGGCATCTTCGACACTGAAAACCATGTATCGTTTCGGACAGGTACTTCCGGGTTTTCCCTGAACAATACGGATGTTTTTCTCCACATCTTTGGAATTGTTGCGCAGGTTGTTGAAAGGCACTCCAAGTGGCGAAATATTGCTGAGATACAGATCTTCTTCTTTTGCATCAGCCAGTTGCTGGAGAGTGTCTTCATCGGCATTGGTTGCTTCGGGTACCAAAAGAAATGGAGATCCCCAGCCAACTGAATCAACTTTGTAATGATCCATCAAAAAGCGATGTTCTTCGGCTGTTCCAACTCCACCTTGTGCCGAAATACGTACGGCCGGAATTTTAGATGGAACCGGGCGATTCCGTTGTTCCAAAGCCGTGGCGAAAATTTCAAAAATGGTTTTTTGAAGCTCTTCCCGATTATCTCTGATTTCGGCTAAAATGGGCCCCATCAGATAACCTTGTGTTGCAAATGCATGACCACCGCAGTTAAGACCCGATTCAACACGATATTCAGAAACCCATAATCCTTTTTTGGCTAAAAATTTCCCCTGAATAATGGCCGAGCGATAATCACTGATTTTAAGTGTGATTTTCTTTTTGAAATGACCATTTGCATCGGGGTAAAAATCATCAAATTGAGAAATATAGTTGTATAGCGATGGGTTCATGCCGGCCGAAAAAACGACCGATGAGCAAAGTTTGCTTTCAGCAAAACCACGAAGAGCTGTATGCGCATCATTTTCTTCGGAAGGCAACATTTCGCCATCTTTGAAATGAATCCGGTCGAGCTTGGTCATGATATTCACATCAATACTGCCCATTTTCAAGATGTCGGAATCGAGTGCCATATCGTCCTGACTTTGCCATTCCGAAGTTGCCTCGGGGCCGGCAGGAAGCATGTCAAGATAACGTAGGGTATCCTTCTTGTTGTTTTTTAGTTCGGAAAAGCGTTTCTCCGTAAGTTCTTTGATCAGATCGAGATAAGCGGTAATACGACGCGATCGGCGATCGGGGCTGTTGTAAGGAATTTCTGTAAAAGGCAATCCTTCTTTTTGAGAATAATATTCACGCAGCCGTTCCATCAAAATGTCATCAACCAACGAAATAACCGAGCTGATACCGTAAGGAGCTACCTTTAAAGGGGTGTCTATCGTAAAACCGATTCCCATTACAGGGATGTGGAAGGTATGTGTGTTAGTCATTGAAAACAATAATCATAATGAAGCATTGCAATCTATTTCTTGACAATGCATTATTAGCCGTTCGATCTTTTTTAGAAAAAAATGAATAATAACGCTCCTCCCGCTTCAACAACACAAAGAAAAAGAATCTTGCAGGCGATTCGGTACCGATCATTTTCAATCTGATGCAAAGGTAATACAAATAGCCCACATTAACCGAAAAATATTGTGAAACCTATATAAGAATGATAGATGTTTCCCTTTTCAGCTCAATCAAATGTATTGGTTGTTTTCTTTTGGGCAGGTTATATTTATTAAGCGCTTTTTGCAGATAATTCGTCATAGAATTAAAATAGTATTGTTCTGTTTATCTGTAGCGCTGCCGATTTGCTGAATGGGCTAAAAAGTTGTATCTTTGCAACGCAATATCACCGGGGCTGTCATGGTTTCGACAGCAGTTGTGTTGGTGAAGTAAGCATGCCGGAGGCTGTACGTACACTCCGTAAAAACTGCGCACAACTTTATAATAACAGGCAACGATAATTCGTATGCAATGGCTGCTTAAGCGGAATGCTTAAGCCCCATTTGTCTCCCCGGAAGCGCTGACCGGTCGCGTCCGGATTGAGGCACCGAAAATGCCGGAATCGCAGATTGATATGCCTTTGATCGTCTGCTAAATTTTAAAAGGATAAGGTGCAAATAGGGTCCGTTTTCCCCCGGTTTGTATTCGAAAATTAAACGAAAGCTAAGCATGTAGAAGGCTTTTCTGGCCGCTGTTTGGACGAGGGTTCGATTCCCTCCAGCTCCACAACTCAAGCCACTTTCCGAAAGGAAGGTGGCTTTTTTTATGTGCAGAGGCGGGCGCCTGCCAACCCTTCCACCATACCCCCGCCATACGCACACGCCCGATGACCAGATCAATAA
>PHDB01000117.1 GCA_002842495.1 Bacteroidetes bacterium HGW-Bacteroidetes-6 | reverse complement strand
CCTTCAATTCCTGTCCGTGAATGGTAAGGTTGCGGGCAGTGCCATAACGGGCCTCCACATAATTGCGCATATTGATCACCAATCCGCCGGAACCTATGGTGGGGTCGCATATTTCGGCATTCATGGCAGGTTGTAGAATTTTACCCATCAATTGTACCACTGGCGATGGTGTATAAAATTCGCCGCCTTTCTTTCCGGCGCTTTCGGCAAAGTACTTGATCAGGAATTCATAAGCGGCACCCAACAGGTCGGGAAATTCAAACTGATCGTCGGTAAGGGGCATCCGGTTAAAGTCTCTCAGCATTTCAGCAAGCACCTCGTCGGAAAGCAGTTTTTCGCCTTTTGTATTTACAGCGTTGAACTTGGTTGTGCTGAGGACACCCTGCAAAACATCATCGTTCGAATCTTCGAGGGCATTTAGAGCAATACTTAAGGCATCGCCTACATTTTCGGTAACGGTAGAGATGCCGTACCAAGGCTTACCTGAAGGCAACCCTAATAGTTCTGTTCCCAATTTAACCTTCTCTTCTTTTGAAAGCTCAGGATCATTTAGTTTTGCCTGTATTTCAGATCTTCGCTTCTCCGCCTGAATGATTTCAGGTGACGGAACATATTCAATTTTCCAACGTGATAACAGGGGAACAAAAAATTCATATTCTTCGGCGTTGATCTCTTCAAGTTCCTGGGCCAAATCATCAGCACTAATTTCAGGAAATTCGCTGCGCAGGTTCTTTTCACGAACAATACGGGCAATATCAAACTGATCGTTCACCCGCTTCAGGAAAAGCATGGCAATGATATAATCTTTGTATTCAGCCGCATCCAAACCCGCAGCCCGTAGGTTGTCGCATTGCAATTTCAGAAAGGTATTTAAACGGGAAAGTGATATTTTCTTTACAGGCATATAGGTTAAAAAGTTTTTAAGTAACAGCTGATTCTTAAATGTTTCACCCTTGTAAACATGATCCTTACCGGGAGTTTTAACGTTTGAGAATAAAGCATGGTTAAGATTTTTGAATTAAACCCCGAATTTAACAATAAGGCTTTAAAAATTAAATGTTTTGAAGTGAAATGTTCAAAAGAATTAAAAAAAAGGATGAATGGTGGTAGAAATTGAGTGGAGGGTATTGAAAATTGAGTAAGGAAAGACAGAGACCGGAAAAAGGAGAGCGGAGACCGGAGAAAGGAAAATTTGGAAATTTGGAAATTTGGAAATGAGAGAATGAGGGAATAAGGGAAATGAGGAAATACGCCAGTAGAATTTATTTCTGGTAATTTTTTGAAATCTGTTTGTCAGCAAAAATTACTCACAATTTGCCATTATACTTTGATTAATCAATAAACCCTAAGAAATGGAGTTTATGTCATATAGAATTATTATTCAAATTCGCTTATCGGTTGCATACTTTGGAAATGCAATTAGATTGAACGTCTCCCTCATCCGTGACCGAATCCGGTTGCCATAGAACGTTTCTATTTCACCGGACGAGAGGTTGGTGGTGAGGTGGGTGAGGGTTCCGTGAGCGATGAACTGGTCATACCGGCTGAGCAAGATTTTGACCATAACTTTGCACTCATTGCCATTATATTTGAGGTTTTGCTTATGTATTATCAGGTTTTACAATTTTTGTAGCTTAACAAAGTAAAAACCTCCCATGCTGTGCATGAAAGGTTTTGCTTTGTCGGGGTGACAATAAAAAGCTATTAAAGTTACGAATTACAGGAGATTCAAAGAATACACATCATTTTTCAGTAGACATTAGTGATTAAAATATGGCAACCTTCGAAGTTGGGATGGGAACACCGATTACCGGAATTTTTTCAGGTATAGATTGGAGTAATAGTCCTTATTTTCTAAAAATTGAAAACGATCCCAAAGGAGGAACAAACTATTCAATGACAGGCATAAGTGAAATTCTTTCAGTTCCTTATGCAATGCATGCTAAAACTGCTGAAACATTAAGTGGTAATATATCTGATTTATATCCAACAATATGGAATACGAATGGGAACAGAATTTACTACAATAATGGGAATGTAGGGATTGGTATCAATAAGCCAACAAGAACTCTTCACATAAATAAAGGATATGATGCTTTCCCAATTCTTGTTCATTCGCCCACCGGAAGTGCTGGTATTGAAATCAATACACCTGTTAATACCTCAAGTGGCGGTATTTTATATAGTTTTGAAAGTACACCCATCTGGTATAA
>PHDB01000070.1 GCA_002842495.1 Bacteroidetes bacterium HGW-Bacteroidetes-6 | reverse complement strand
GGTAACGGTGTATGTTGTAGTTGAACCCGGCGAAACGGTAATGCCGGCTGTCCCTGCTCCCGTACTCCACGAATATACTGCCGCCCCGGAGGCGGTTAAGCTTGTGTTTTGTCCCGGACAATTTGAGGTTGGCGAAACAGATACTGAAACCGTTGGAACTGCATTAATATTTACAGTTGCCGATGCAGTCGATGTGCAACCGGCAGCTGTTGTTCCCGTTACAGTATAAGTTGTATTCGATAAAGGACTCACTGTTTGCGATGAGCCACTGCCCAAGCTATTGTCCCAACTGTAAGTGCTGGCTCCGCTGGCCACCAATGTTGTTGAAGCTCCGGGGCAAATAAATACACTTACAGGAGAAACCGAAATGGACGAACTATTGTCGATATACACTGTAACAGTGTCTTTTGCTGTCTGACACCAGGGATTTGTAACTGTTACAATATATGTATTCAAACCCGATGTTGTAGTTGGATTGCTTACATTTTGAGTGTTGTAGGTTGTTCCAGAATTTTGATGAAGCCATTGAAAACTGTATCCTGCAGGGTTGCTGGCATTTGTGAGTGAGCAGTTCAGATTAAAGCTGCCACCACCACACATTGTATCGGGAGCCGAAGCTGAAATGTAGGCATATTCTAACGTTAAGGTTGGATGCTTGGTAGGATCTGCATATTCTTTGGAACAAAATGTCACTCGGCGATAAGTACTTCCTTCGTTAACTTGTTGTAATCGAACACCATAATTGGTAGCACCATTACACACCCAATTGTAAACAAGAGAAGATACATTTATCGAATAGTCTTGTGTTGTCGATACGCTTGATGGGACAGTAATTTGTCCTACGGTTGTTATTGCAGGTTGCGTATCCCATGTCACTGTTGATTCGCTCCAAAGACCCGTAACTTGCTGAACATAAAACTGATTATCGCTTGCTCCGCCAACATAACTCTGAGTTTCGGTAGAACCTGGAGGAAAGTAAAGATTTAATGTTGCTCTGTTGTCGTACAAAGCTTGTGGCGAAACAGTCGGGTTCATGTCGAATTGCAACAGAGCTCTGATATCACCTTGTGAACAACCTAATGCAACCCAAGTCCATGTAGCAGCCTGCATGGTAGTTGAGGAACCATAATTCATTGTTTGCCATGTCGAGCAACCGTCGTTTCTATTAATTCGTGTATCCGAAACACATGCTTGTGTGAACGTTTGTGCTAAAGCTACATTCAACAAAAGCAAAATTACAATGGCAAATTTCGCCCATGAATAAACAAAAGAATATACCATCTTTTGGCCTCCCAAAATAGTTGTTTAATTATCTTCTCAGACAAACAAATATATTAATTCGGTGCGTATAAAAATGACAAACACACTCCAATTATCAAACAACATCTTTTTTGTGCAATTTGGGGAACTTCGGTGTGCAAACAGCTGTTATACTTTTTTTATATCTCAATTTTTAAACCATCGAAACAGGCTATTGTTTGCGGAAAAAGAGCTTGGGCCTCTCGCAGAAGTAAATCAGTATCTTTGTATCGCGACGAAAAATGTCCGATTGCCAGTTTTTTTACTTCGGCTTCAAGTGCTATTTTAGCAGCGTCGACCGATGTAGAGTGCATCTTATCGATAGCCGAAGCCTGCAATAAAGCTGCATAAGTTGCTTCGTGATAGAGTAAATCGACTCCCTGAATATAAGAGACTATTTCTCTTGAATAAACGGTGTCCGAAACATAAGCAAACGAACGGGGAGGGGAAGGCTTGAGAAATATTTCGTCCTGGGAAACCACTTGACCATTTGGAGCCAAAAAATCGTTTCCAGCCTGAATCAATTTAATTGCATCAACGGATGGTTGATATTTAAAAATAAACTCTCTGTTCATTTTTCTCTTGTTGGGCAATTCGCTTATTCTGAAACCTGTAGCTATGATTCTATGCCGTAGTGGAAAAAATATGACCGAAAATGCAGGAAATAGAAGCTGAGAATCGATAGCGATATCTTCTATGATATGAAAATGGATTGGATACGATGGCGCGAAGCCAGCCATATTAAAAATGAAATCAATAAGTTCTTTTAATTTACGGTGTCCTGCAATATGTAATTCTTTTTTTCGCCCCAGTAAATGAAAAGTATTAAGCAAGCCAGGTAGTCCAAGATAATGATCTCCATGTAGATGCGAGATCAGAATAAGTTCAATTCGATTGAAATTGATCCCAAATCTGCGTAGGTTGATTTGAGTTCCTTCGCCACAGTCAATTAAAACAAAGCGCTCATGTACATTAAGTACCTGAGCGCTTGTAAATCTACCAGGCAATGGAGCTCCGGAACCGGATCCAATGATGGTGAGATTGAACGACACTATCTTTCAATAATAAGTTTGCGGGTAATGGCACTGCTACCTTTCGAAACGGTGTAGAAATAAACACCTTCCGGTAACGAAGCAACATTAATATTTACATTATTTTCGCCAGCATTAATTTTTTGCTCAGTATATGAAACCATTCTTCCAAGCATATCGTTAATACGAATTCCTACTGTAGCTGCATCGTTGTTTGTAACAACAATTGTAGCTTGGGTCGAAGCTGGGTTTGGATAAATTTCCTTAACGCCAAATGAGAAAAGACGGCTATCGACCAATCCAACATGGGTTGAATCCACGATGACAATTTTATAACCCAGAAGAGTATCAGGTAATGTTGTTGGCATGCCAGCCAGTTTACCGGCCGATAAAATTTTGATCAACAAAGGATATGTTCCTTCCTGACCAGTGGTTGGAGTTCCGTAGATTCCAATGCAACCAGATGTTCCTCCGGGAAAGAAAGCACTGGGAGTATTTCCGGCCCAAGCGAAACCACTTGGGAGTCCCTGAACTTCAGTTACACCAATAGAGTCGATTGTTGCAGGAATACCATAAATAGTGGTATCTGATGGAACAACGGCAGTAATAACACCAAGGTAAGACTGGTTTACTGCACCTTGAGGGAGATTAGTTGTTGTGTCGGGATAAATACCAACTGTGGTATAGCTGCCGGGAGTGCATTGAGCATACATTGCCACTACCATCAGCGAAAAAGCCAAAGAGAGGATAATTCTTTTCATAGATTTGTTTTTTGCAAAAATAACAATTTTTTCAATAGACAAAAAAAGGTCTGCAGAAGTTGCAGACCTTTTGAAGATTAGTATTAGCTTTAAAAGCTATTCGTCGTCTTCAGTTGGCTCAACCTTTTTGGTTTTAGGAGCCTTCTTCGGATTTTTCAGGTTGGCAAAAATATCGAGATCTCCAAGTGTTTCTTTCTCTCCGCCGCCTTTTACTTTAAAAGCATTGTCGTCGGCTTTCTTTTCAGTTGAAACTTCTTTTTTACGATCTTCTTTTACTTCCTGATGCATTTTGCTGTGCGAAACAACGATTTTACGCGATTCTTTTGAGAATTCAATCACTTTGAAATCGAGAACTTCGTCTACTTCGCCTTTTCCGCCGTCTTCTTTCACCATATGACGATTAGGAGCATAACCTTCAACACCGTAAGGTAGTGAAATAATAGCGCCTTTATCGTTTTTCTCTATGACGGTTCCTTTGTGAACACTGTCGATCGAGAAAATAGTTTCAAAAACATCCCATGGGTTTTCTTCGAGTTGCTTATGTCCAAGGCTCAAGCGTCGGTTTTCAACATCAACATCAAGAACAACCACTTCAATTTCTTCTCCGATTTTGGTAAATTCGGCTGGATGTTTGATTTTTTTCGACCAGCTAAGGTCGCTGATGTGAATAAGACCATCTACGCCTTCTTCGAGTTCTACAAACACACCAAAATTGGTGAAATTGCGAACAATTGCTTTGTGACGCGAGTTCAGAGGATATTTTTCTTTAATAGCTACCCATGGATCAGGAATCAGTTGTTTGATACCTAGCGACATTTTGCGCTCATCGCGATCGAGGCTTAGAATAATAGCTTCGACTTCGTCGCCCACCTTAAGGAAGTCCTGAGCCGAACGCAAGTGCTGCGACCACGACATTTCCGAAACGTGAATCAAGCCTTCAACACCTGTAGCTATTTCAACAAATGCACCGTAATCGGCCAAAACAACAACACGACCTTTGACTTTGTCGCCAACTTTAAGCTCGGCGTCGAGCGAATCCCAAGGATGTGCAGTGAGCTGTTTCAGACCAAGAGCAATGCGTTTTTTGCTTTCGTCGAAATCGAGAATAACCACATTAAGTTTCTGGTCAAGTTCAACGATTTCTTCGGGGCGATTGATACGACCCCAGCTAAGATCGGTAATATGAACAAGTCCGTCGACACCACCCAGATCGATAAATACGCCATAGGATGTAATGTTTTTAACGGTACCTTCGAGAACCTGACCTTTTTCAAGTTTGGCAATAATTTCTGCCTTCTGGGCTTCAAGCTCATCTTCGATAAGCGCTTTGTGTGAAACAACAACATTTTTAAATTCGTTGTTTACTTTCACAATCTTGAAGTCCATTATTTTTCCTACATAAATGTCGTAATCGCGAATGGGTTTAACATCGATTTGAGAACCTGGCAAAAATGCTTCAATTCCAAATACATCGACAATAAGACCACCCTTGGTGCGGCATTTAACTTCACCTTTGATAATATCACCGCTCTCATAAAGGTCGTTGATACGATCCCAGGCCTTGAGCAAGCGTGCTTTTTTGTGAGAAAGCAATAACTGCCCGGTGCTGTCTTCCTGACTTTCAACGTACACTTCAATCACATCACCTATTTTTAGGTTTGGATTGTAACGTAGTTCGTTTGCAGGGATAACGCCGTCGCTCTTGTAACCAATATTCACAAAAACCTCGCGATCGGTAAAAGCAATCACGGTTCCATCAATCACTTCCTTTTCGGTAATTTGACTGAGTGTTTTTACGTACATGGTTTCGAGCTTCTTGCGCTCATCGGCCGAATAAACCTGGTCTTTTTTGCCAATGGCATCCCAGTTAAATTCTCCTGCCGGTTGCTCCTTAGCGGGAGCCGAAATTTCAACCTCATTTTTCAGAACCGGTTGTTGTTCCTCTAGTTGTTGGTTTTGAACGTTGTTTAGTTCATCATTCATTAATTTTCTCCTTTCCTTGCCTGGGTTTCAGGCAATAGATTTTTTAAAATGGCTGCAAAATTAGTGACTATTTTTCAATTGACCAAATAATTACGTCCTGTCAATCAAAAAATTCCGCATCAATCCCTCCGGATCTCTCACTGTCTTAAGTATCCAGTTTGCAATCAAAAATTTTTGTTCCTCAATGGGTAAAGAGCGATTTATTTTAGATTGAATCATTTTATCGGTTACTTTTTGCAAAAAAAGTGCAGCAGAAACTGAAATATTGAAACTCTCTGTAAATCCATACATGGGAAGAGCAACGGTAAAATCGGCTTGTTTCAGCGCTTCAGCACTCAATCCATCTTTCTCTGTGCCAAAAACCAAAGCAAGCGGTTTATTCACGGGAATATCTTCGATTGAAATTGGATTTCCGTGTGGAGTTGTAGCAGCAATTGCATAGCCCTTATTTCGTAAAAGCGAATAAGCATCTGCTATTCCATTACTACTGGTGTAATGATTGATATTCAACCATTTCTCGGCTCCAAGGGCAATTTCTTCATTGGGAGAAAAGCGATTGACCGATTCGATTGCATGAATATTAAGTACACCAAAGCAATCGCAAGTACGCAAAACGGCACTTGCATTATGTCCTTGATACAGATTTTCGAGAACAACTGTTATGTATTCTGTTCGTTGAGCAGCTATTTCCGAAATCCGATCAAACCTTTTTTCTGTAATAAATGGCTGTAGAAATGCTATAAGTTCATCAATTCTATTGCGATGTAAATTCAAATCAATCATGTTTTACTATTTTTGAGACGCAAACGTATGGATACAAAGCTGATATAGCAAACGGCTTCCCACAGTTTGATCCCAATTATTTTCAATATCCATTCCCGTTTCTGTAAGATCGAAACCAACTATTTGACGTCCGCTGTTGACAATTTTCTTCATGATATAAACGACTTCACCAAACAGTAATCCTTCAGGGACCGGCGTTCCCGTACGAGGGCAAAGAGAAGGATCCAGACCATCGATGTCAAACGAAATATAAACCTGTTGCGGTAGTTCATCAACTATTTCAGAAGCAAGCTTGTTCCAGTTTTCACCTTCGAAAAGCCGCTGACGGAGCAACTGCATATAGTATGTTGAGATGAGTTTTTCCGAGTCATTCGAAAACAAAGCTTCGTCGGAACACAAATCGCGAACACCCACCTGAACAAGTTTCGAAACTTCTTTTGTTGAATTGAGAATATTTCGCATCACCGAAGCGTGCGAATATTCAAATCCAAGATATCCGTTGCGCAAATCGGCATGTGCGTCGAACTGTAAAATTCCCACGCCAGGATATTGTTTTGCTACGGTTGCAACTGCACCCAAACTAATACTATGTTCGCCACCCAGAATGGCTGGTATTTTTCCCGATTTCAAACACAGGTCTACCTTTTCGGAAACGTATTTATTCATTTGTCTGCAAGCATCGTTAACTTCGTTTCGTGCACGTTGCAGACGTTCAGGCAATTCTCCTTCGTTGTTTTCGAGATAATCGATGATAGCTTTAGCTTTTCGACGTTCGAACGAATTCAAATCCATAATCCATTCGTCGAAATGCTGATAATAAACCCCCTTTTTCCATTCGTCGGGGAGTTGCGGGTCGAATAAATCGATTTGGTACGAGGCTTCCAATATGGCTTCAGGAGCAAACGAAGTTCCGTCACGATACGATGTAGTGACATCCCATGGAACAGGAATGACAATAATTCCAGCAGAATCGCTGTTGGCCGGTAACCCAAAAATACCATTGTTTTTTGAAAAATTGTTATCGGGGTTGAATGAAAATAACATAGGATTATGAATTTGATGCAAAAATACGAAGAAGCAGGCACATGCAGATTTTTCAGAAAAAAAATGCAAAAAATTGCTTGTTCAATAGAAAAATTAAATACATTTGTCAAAATAAAAAAGCAGATATGGGACTATTTAGCAAAATCAAAGGCGAATTTATAGATATTATTGAGTGGCTCGACCCGACCAATGATACTATAGTTCATCGTTTTGAAAGGTATAACAACCAAATCAAATACGGTGCAAAGCTAACTGTCCGCGAATCTCAAATCGCGGTTTTTGTAAACGAAGGGAAAATTGCAGACGTATTTCAACCTGGCATGTACACTCTTGAAACTCAGAATGTACCTATTTTATCTACACTTAAGGGATGGAAATATGGTTTCAACAGTCCATTTTTAGCCGAAGTGTATTTTATCAACACCAAGCAATTTACCGATAAAAAATGGGGCACCAAAAACCCGATTATGATGCGCGATGCCGAGTTTGGTATGGTTCGTCTGCGTGCTTTTGGTAGCTATGCGTTTCGTGTTACCGATGGACCAAAATTTATTAAAGAGATTGCCGGGACTGATGGCACTTTCACTACCGATGAGGTTGAAGGACAAGTTCGTGATATTATCATGACTCGTTTTACCGATTATGTAGGTGAACAAAAAATACCGGTTCTCGATTTGGCTGCCAATTACAACGAAGTTTCAAAGGGTATTCATGAGCATATTAAGCCTGAAATTGAAGAATATGGCATTTCTGTTACTAAATTTTTAATCGAAAACATCTCGCTGCCACCTGAGGTTGAAGCTATGATTGATAAACGCACCAGTATGGGCGTTGTTGGAGACCTCAATCAATATACTAAATTCCAAACAGCAAATGCAATAGAAGAAGCTGCCAAAAATCCTGGTGGCGATGCAGGTGCAGGTCTTGGCATGGGAATGGGTTTTGCTATGGCCAACCAAATGGGTGGCTCGCTAATGGGAAACCAGCAGCAACAACAACAGCAAAACAATCCACCGCCACCTCCTTTAATTCAGTATTTTGTGGCTGTCAATGGGCAACAACAAGGTCCTTATCCAATTCCTGCTTTACAACAAATGGTTCAGCAGGGAACACTCACAAAAGAAACCATGGTTTGGGCAAATGGAATGGCTGCATGGACAGCAGCCGGACAAGTAGCCGACTTGGCTCCTTTGTTTCCGGTAGCTCCACCTCCAATGCCACCACAACCATAATCCAAGTATTATTTCCCAATTGCGTCCCGTTGCTGGGACGTAATTGTTTATACTGTTTAACAATCTAAATCATTGATAACATGAGTAATCAGGAATTTGACGAAAAAAATGTTGAAACGTTGGAAACCAAGTGTTCCGATTGTGGTGCAATATTGAACTTTGCCCCGGGAACCAATCATCTCAAATGTCAGTATTGCGGTACGGAAAACGAAATTTTTTCCGAAAATGCGCAGCCTGTCGAAGAACTCGATTTCGACAAATACATTGCTGAACATGTGAAATCCGAAGACACCATTCAGATAGCTACAGTTAAATGTTCGGCTTGCGGTGCCTCTAGTACATTTCAACCTAATATTGCCAGCGACAATTGTCCGTTTTGTGGTAACCCAATAGTGATTGCTTCGGGTACAACTTGCTCTGTGATAAAGCCTATGAGTATGTTGCCGTTTAAAATCACACAAAAAGAAGCCTATGAGGGTTTTCGTAAGTGGATAAAAAAATTATGGTTTGCTCCGTCGGCTTTGAAAAAATTTGTGACACAGCCCGATAAACTAAAAGGAATGTATATTCCTTTCTGGACTTACGATTCTGACACATATTCGCGATACACCGGAGCACGGGGTACACACTATTATGTTACCGAAACATATACTGAAAATGGTCAAACCAAAACCCGCCAGGTTCAAAAAACACGTTGGACACCTGTATCGGGATCGGTAAGTCATTTCTTCGACGATGTTCTTATTGTTGCCTCGAATTCGCTTCCCAGAAAATATGTTGATAAACTTGAACCATGGGATTTCGAAAATCTGACTGCATTCGATGAACGATTCCTGAGTGGTTTTCGTACCGAAACATATCAGATAGATCTTAAAGAAGGTTTTGATTTGGCCAAGAAAGTGATGGATTCAACTATTCGCAATATGGTTCGTCGTGATATTGGTGGAGATGAACAACGTATTTATTCGGTAAGTACACAGTATAGCAATATTACATTTAAGCACCTGTTGCTCCCAATTTGGATCAGTGCTTATCGTTTCAAGAAAAAGGTATATCGATTTCTTGTAAATGGTCGCACTGGCGAAGTTCAGGGCGAACGTCCATACAGTTTCTGGAAGATTTTCTTTTTTGTTCTTGGAATTCTTGCTGTTATTGCCGGACTTTTGTGGGTATTTGGCGCTTTCAAATAGAGTATATCATACATGTAAGAATACAAGAGCACCGGCCAATAAACCGGTGCTCTTTTCATATAAAAGCACAAAGAGTCATCAAAAACAATGGTTGTTTATCACAATCGAATATTAAAAAATATATACGTAATTCAATTATCGCTATTTTTGTCAACAAATCTGCTCTATGAAGTCATTTGAGTCTATACAAAAGAATATTGTAGGTAACGATGCCATTTTGCATACACCTTACGGGAAGTTTCCACTGCTCTATGCCGATTGGATTGCTTCGGGTCGTTTATATAGACCTATCGAAAACCGAATTTCGGACGATATCGGCCCATGGATTGGAAACACACATACCGAAACAAGTGCTACCGGGACATTAATGACCCGTGCTTACCATGTGGCTCGCGAAATAATAAAGAAGCATGTGAATGCTAACTCCAGCGATGTTCTGCTTACCACTGGCTTTGGAATGACTGGAGCTATAAACAAACTTCAGCGGATGCTGGGACTCAAATACTGTGGAAAACTTCGCGACAAAAGCAATTGCCTGGGAACTTCCGATCGTCCTGTTGTCTTTATAAGCCATATGGAACACCATAGCAACCACACCAGTTGGTACGAAACTGCAGCCGATGTGGTGGTGGTGCCACCTGGCAAAAATCTGTTGGTCGATTTGAATCATCTCGAGGATGAAATCAAAAAATACAAAGGTCGCGTGCTTATTGGTTCGTTTTCGGCAGGTTCGAATGTAACCGGAATACAGACTCCAATTCACGAAATGGCTGAAATAATGCACAGGCATGGAGGAATTTGCTTTGCCGATTATGCTGCAACTGCACCATATGTGCCAATCAACATGCATCCGGTATCCGAAGCTCAGCAGCTCGATGGCATTATTTTCAGTCCTCATAAATTTCTGGGAGGTCCCGGATCGAGCGGTGTGCTCATTTTCAACAAAAACATGTATCACAATTCAGCTCCCGACAATCCGGGCGGTGGGACTGTAGAATGGACCAACCCGTGGGGCGAATACAGATATATAGACGACATCGAAGCCCGCGAAGACGGCGGCACTCCAGGGTTTATCCAGGCAATGCGTACAGCACTGTCAATCAGACTTAAAGAGCAAATGGATACATGCGATATTCGTGATGCCGAAGAAGTTTTGCTCAAGAGAACATTTCAGTTATTCGACAATATCGACGGTATTCACATCCTTGCAAGCGAGCAACGCAACAGGATAGGAGTGGTGTCGTTTTATCACGATGAAATTCATTACAATCTGATTGTTAAGTTGTTGAACGACCGATTTGGAATTCAGGTGCGAGGTGGATGCGCATGTGCAGGTACTTATGGCCATTATCTGCTTGATGTGAGTCACGAAAAATCGCAACATATAACAGACCTTATCAATCAGGGCGACCTATCACTAAAACCTGGCTGGGTACGTTTGTCGCTTCATCCTACAATGACCAGCGAAAATATTGATTACATTGGTAACGCATTAAAAGAAATTGTATTTAATCATAAGACATGGATTAACGACTATAATTACGATTCACACAAAAATGAATTTACCCATAAAAGCGGAGATAGCTTGTTTACAGATGTAAAAATCTGGTTTAATCTTTAGCATTTTTCAGAATCGAAAAGTTAAACCATTACTTAGGTTATGGGTAGCATGAATAATGTTTTCGGCTGGATTTGAATCGAAAAAATATTTGTAAGACGTTGAAAAAGAGAGCTTTTTTGATATTTTTAAATTCAAATCGAATTGACTATATACCCGATAATCCGAAATTCGATCGAGACGTGGCTGATAATATACAGTATTGGTAAGAATGGTACCCGATTTATGTTTCCATGTTATTGAAATATAACTACTTAACCTGTGATTACGGTGATAGAGCAGGGGAGTTTCCAATTCTTCGTATTCATACATATATAAAGATGCTAAATATACTCTGAAGTTTTTGCCTCCAAGCACCTTAAACCGAGGTCCGGCACCCAATAGCCACCTGAAACTAACATTGAGTTGTTTATTGAATTGGCCTTGCGTAAATGCTTCGAATGTGATATGATTTCGCAACTTGTAATTATATCGGAAGTGAAGTGTTCCTGCATTATCAAAATTAGAGGATGGACTTTTAACCAGATTATAGTCAATCAGCATGAGGTATAGCGATGAATCGGTTTTGTATTGCAAGTGATCTTTAAATCCTAATGTAAGAAGCTGGGCAGTGTTTTTTGTAAACGAAGATGATATTTGTGAAGTGCCGGCCCAACCGGTGGTATCGGTTACAATTCGCTGCTGTTCAATATTCATCACTTGAGCATTGCAAATGAAAACGAGCAAAATCGCCAATGTTGTAAAAACTAATTTCATCTTTTTTTTCGACAAAGAAAATATTTTTTGCTCAAATGGAATGAAGTTAGTATTTTTGCACTCCCAAAAAGCGGCGGGGTAGCTCAGGTGGTTAGAGCGACGGATTCATAACCCGTAGGTCACGAGTTCAACTCTCGTCCCCGCTACAAAAACGAAAGCCCGCTAAGGGCTTTTTTCTTATATGGATGTTTGGTAGGAGGGGATTTATATTAATTGAATATTTTTCAGTTTACTATCTCACTACTTAACATAATATAAATTATAGGACATAAGTCTGCGTAAATTCAATAAAATATTTTTACTGGTCAATTATTAAATCGCTTAGAATTATATAAAGGCTACTTTTGTTAATTATCTGTATATTAGCAATTTAAATGACTAAGAAAAATACTTATCAACAAATATTTAAAAATTAAAGATTGATTTCATTAAATTTTTATTTTTGTTATCAGCAAATCAAAAATACTATGGGAAATTTCTGGAGCGACTTATCGATGATTGAAAAAATTTATGCCGTGATGGGTTTGGCATTTTCCTTCTTTTTTCTTTTACAAATGATTTTAAGTTTATTTGGCGTCGATCATGATTCCGATGCTTCTGGCGATGCCGATACTTCGGTTGATAATGATGCCGGAATTCCTTTTCAGTTTTTTACATTGAAAAACATGATTGCTTTTTTTGCAATTATGGGTTGGACCGGACTTGTTTGTTTGCGTGGTGGCATGGAACAATGGCTTGCTGTGCTTATTGCACTACTGGCAGGTTTGTCCATGATGGTTATTATGGCTGCTATATTCTACTTTATGAGCAAATTGGCCGATCAGGGTAATGTTGATTCGTTGAAAGCTATTGGACAAACAGCCGATGTTTATCTCACTATCCCCCCTACCCGCTCCGGACAAGGAAAAATAAGCCTTAAAGTTCAGGGACGCTTCATGGAATATCAGGCAATCACCAATGATGATGAGGCTATTCCAACCGGTTCACAGGTTACTGTTCTTGAAATCACTGGAAGCCAAATTTTTATTGTCACCAAAATTTAATCAATATGCAATACATGCCTCTTATTATTGGCTTAGCCGCTCTGTTTGTTTTTTTGATGATGATCGGCTTACTGAAACGCTACAAACGCTGTCCCAGCGACAAAGTGATGGTCGTTTATGGAAAAATTGGTTCGGGACCCGAAGGACATCGCTCGGCTAAATGTATCCATGGAGGTGCATCGTTTATTTGGCCAGTGGTTCAGGACTACTCTTTCATGGATTTAACTCCTATTTCCATTGAAGTAAACCTCACCAGTGCTCTGAGTCGTCAGAATATCCGTGTTGATGTTCCCAGCCGCTTTACTGTAGCCATATCGACCGAATCGGGCATTATGGAAAATGCAGCTGAACGACTGCTTGGGCTCGAGCGTCAGGAGATTCACGATTTGGCTAAAGATATCATTTTTGGTCAGCTACGTTTGGTTGTTGCAACCATGGATATTGAAGAAATCAATAACAACCGCGATAAATTTCTTTCCAATGTTTCGGCTAATGTTGAAGCTGAAATGAAAAAGATAGGTCTGAAGCTTATCAACGTGAACGTTACCGACATCAAAGACGAGTCGGGTTATATTGAAGCTCTGGGTAAAGAAGCTGCAGCCAAAGCTATCAACGAAGCCAAAAAGAGCGTTGCCGAGCAGGAAAAGCTTGGAGAAACCGGAAAAGCTGAAGCAGAAAAAGAAAAGGATGTGCAGATTGCCGAAACGATCAAATCGCGCGATTCGCAGATTGCAAACACCATGAAAGATAAGGAGGTGTTGATTGCTATTGCCAATCGCGATGAAAACATCGGAAAAGCTCTTGCCGAACAGGAAACCCGGGTGAAAATAGCCGAAGCTAATGCAACTGCTGTCGAAGGCGAAAATACGGCAAAAATCACCATAGCCAATTCGGACGCAGCACGTCGCGAACGCGAAGCTGAAGCTCAAAAACGCGCGATTGCGTCCGAAAAAGTGCAAAGTGCTCAAGCCTTGAAAGAAGCATACGATGCCGAAAAACTAGCAGAAGATGCCCGTGCTCAGCGCGATAAAGCGGCTCAAACCGCAAGCATTGTTGTTAGTGCTGAGATTTTGAAAGAAAAAGCTATTATTGAAGCTCAGGCCCAGGCCGAAAGCATCAGACAGCAGGCAAAAGGTTCGGCCGACGCTATTTTTATGAAAATGGAAGCTGAAGCTAAAGGTATGTTCGAAATACTCACAAAGCAAGCTGAAGGTCTCGACCAGATCGTAAAAGCTGCCGGCAACAACAGTCGCGATGCAGTATTGCTGCTTATTGCCGATAAGCTTCCCGAAATTGTTAAAATGCAAACCGAAGCCATCAAGAATATTAAAATTGATAAGGTTACTGTTTGGGACAGTGGTCAGGGAAACAATGCCGATGGAAAATCATCGACAGCCAACTTCCTTTCAGGCTTGTACAAATCGGTTCCTCCCATTCAGGATATGCTCAATATGGCCGGTATGCAGTTGCCAGAATATCTGGTTAAAAAAGAAGGCGATGATCCTGTTAAGAAAGCTTCTGAGAAAAAAAATGATGATTTGGGAAATAGCAACAAAAAAGAAAAATAGTCTTGTACTATTGCCGATATACAAAAACGGGTTCCATTTAGGAACCCGTTTTTGTTACAATATACTATAGGTTAAATGTATTCAGCTCTTTTAACAATTGAGGTGGATTTTGTAGCAACCCCGGGTGTTTATCAATATGAATTTGTGCCGAAATAGACAAGATACGAACATCAATGGCGGGTTCATCGTTGTTGCAAGTTTTAACTAGCAATACCGAGCCCATTTTCAAAACTGCATTTTTGATGCCGGCCGATACTTCTTTAAATGCAGCAATGGCACCGGCCAGTTCGCTGTTGGTTGCATTGTCTTTAATAAGCAAGTCGTGAATAGCATAAATGCGTTCAAACACTTCCTGCATGGTGATGGGTTCTTTCGATATCCCCATTCGTTCGCTGTAGCGCTCGGGTTCGCGTTTTGGATTGTAGAACGAAAAACCGGAAGCTTCGACAATATTAATCAAAGCCGAATGTACACTCGAAATCAGGTTTGCATCGTCGGTATCGATAAAAATACTAACTGGTAAGTGGCGCTTCAGTTGTCGTTTTTTGTACGAAGTATTGATTGAATTGAACGAAATATATTCGCTGAAAGCATTCTGCAGAATATAAATCTGATCTTTCATTCGCTGCAGCTCGCTTTTATGTTCCGATTCAAGTTTTTCTATCCGTTCGCGATAATACTCATAGTATTGCTTCATCATGGCATTCTGAGGGCCAGCAGCAACCAATCGTTTTCCTTCGTCGGTATCTGTAAAATTCTGGAAGTTATCGATGAATTTATCAGCCAGATTTTGTGCTTGTTTGTCGTACTGGGTCGGATATTTCCACGAGTTACGCGGGTTGAGTATTTTCGGATCGATATCACGTAGTTTTTGCGGAATCTGCAGGCCAAAAATCGACAATTCTTCCATGGGGGCTTCATCGATGGAACCATCGAGAATAGCATCAATAATTTGACGGGTAATCGGTAAATCGATGCGACGACCAACGCCATAAGGACCTTCGATCCAACCTGTATTTACCAAATAGGCTGTGGCATTATGCAAATCCATTTTCTTCACCAATTCGCGTGCATAAACAGTTGGATGCAACATTAAAAATGCAGCTCCAAAACAGGCCGAAAACGTTGGAACCGGTTCTTTGATTCCTCGCTCGGTACCGGCTAATTTACTGGTAAAGCCACTCATGAAATAATACATGGCCTGATCGCGGGTGAGCTTGGCTACAGGAGGTAAAACACCAAAAGCATCGGCAGTGAGGAAAATCACTTTTTTGGGATGTGTTCCACGCGAAACGGGCGTTACAATATTGCGAATATGATAAATGGGATACGAAACCCTGGTGTTTTCGGTTTTTGAAGCATCCGAAAAATTGATTTCGCCCGACTTTTCATCGTAAACCACATTTTCGAGTAGCGCGTCGCGACGGATGGCTTCGTAAATATCGGGTTCTTTTTCTTTGCTCAGATTGATACACTTGGCGTAGCAACCACCCTCGAAGTTGAAAATTCCGTCGTCGTCCCAGCCATGCTCATCGTCGCCAATCAAATAGCGGTCAGGATCGGCCGAAAGGGTTGTTTTACCTGTACCTGAAAGTCCGAAAAAGATAGCGGTGTCGCCATTTTTGCCCATATTGGCCGAACAATGCATCGATGCCATTCCGTCTAGTGGCAAAAAGTAGTTCATGATGCTGAAAAATCCTTTTTTGATTTCACCACCATACCAGGTCCCACCTACAACGGCCATGCGTTCTTTGATGTTGAAAGCTACAAACACGTCGCTGTTGAGTTTGTGACGTTCCCAATCGGGGTTGATTGTTTTGCAGGCATGTAGCATGATGAAATCGGGCGTAAAACCGTCAAGTTCTGCATCCGAAGGACGAATGAACATATTCTTTACAAAATGTGCAGCCCAGGCAACTTCGGTAACTACACGAATTTTGAGACGTGTGTTTTCGTTGGCACCCAAATAGGCGTCCATTACATAGAGTTTGTTACCCGAAAGTTGCTTGCGCCCGGTTGCGAGTAGTTCGTTCCATACGGGCTCGCTGATAGGTTTGTTGTCGCTGCCTTTACGGCCTTCGGTTGCCCACCAAATATTATCGGAGCTTTCGTTCTCAAAAACAATGTATTTGTCTTTGGGTGAACGACCGGTAAAAATACCGGTATCGACATTTACGGCTCCCAAATTGGTTTCATAACCACGTTCGTAACCCTTGAGATCGCCGGCGGTTTCGTGTTGGTAAAGTTCCTCATACGGAAGGTTGTAAAACAATTCCTGAGTGTCAATAATGCCATATCCGGCAAGATCTTCGCGCAATTTAGGCAGCAGATGTTCCATTTCTGTTCTATTTTGCACAAAAGTAAAAAGTATTGACAGAACAAGCGAAAAAAAACTTTTGTATTGAATAAAAAATAGTTTTTGATTTTGTTACTTAAGAATTATAGCGATTCTTGTTCATAGAAATACAGCTACAAACCCCGGTGTAATTATTCGTCAATTAAATTATTACTTTATTGATTTTTAAATTTACCCGCTTTTAAATTAAGTTAGTTATTATTAATGATATAATTACACTTAAAAACATTCAAAAAAACATCAACCTTTCAAAAAAAAATGTATTTTTGAAGAATAATACATTTGTGTTGTGGTAAAAGAAAAACAAAGAATATCGACGGATAAAAAAGCAGTCGGCGAAAAATCGAAAAAGCTGATTTTGCTTAACGACGATGTAAACACATTCGACCACGTGATTGAATCGCTTATTGAGATTTGTAATCATAGCGAAGAGCAGGCCGAGCAATGTGCGCTGGTCACGCATTTAAAAGGAAAGTGTCCGGTAAAAAATGGTAATCAGAAAGAACTGATGCAACTTAAGGTGCAATTGTCGGAACGGTTGCTCTCAACAGTTATCAGCGAATAAATCCTGTCTATGAAAAAACGAATTTTGCTTTTTCTCATCCTGCCTGTTATTATTGCATCCTGTTCCAAGGTTCCGGTAACCGGACGTAAGCAATTTCGCATGTTGCCGGAAAGTATGATTTTGGGCATGAGCTTAACGGCTTATAACGATTTTATGGCCAGCAATCCAGCTGTATCCAGTACCGATAGCCGAACACAACTGGTCGTGAATACCGGGAATCGCCTCAAAAACGCAACGGTTGATTATCTACGCAAGCATGGTTTCTCTAAACGAATCAAAGATTTCAACTGGCAATTCAATCTGGTTGAAAACAGCACTGTAAATGCCTGGTGTATGCCTGGCGGAAGAATTGTTGTTTATTCCGGAATTTTGCCCTACACCGAAAACGAAGCAGGTCTGGCAACAGTGATGAGTCACGAAATTGCACATGCCGTTGCTCGTCATGGCAACGAACGCATGAGCCAGCAGGTGGCTTTGGCACTTGGTGGAATTTCGTTGGCTGTAGCTCTTCAGGATCATCCCGAAGAAACTCAGGCCATTTTTCTGTCGGTATATGGAATTGGCGGTGGCTTGGGGGTTCTTGCCTATTCGCGCAAACACGAATATGAAGCCGATAAAATCGGAATGGTATTCATCGCTCTGGCTG
>PHDB01000116.1 GCA_002842495.1 Bacteroidetes bacterium HGW-Bacteroidetes-6 | reverse complement strand
GCATGTTCCTACAGATACATTTGTGGCAAATAGTTTTAAATACCAAGAGGCATCAATTTTTCTTAAAAATAGTGATTCAACCCATTATACATATTTGTTTCAAGTGAAAAATGTCATTTCTGAAAAAGTTTCAAAAAATCAATTTTATACTAATGAAATTGCAAATGAAGCACACTCATCTTTTGAATTTACCCCTTTCAGGAATAATATTCTTAAAGGAACAGCAACTTTTAGAAATAATCATTTATATGATACTCTGGGATCTTCATTTGAAGAAAACTTCTTTCTTGCGGGTATAAATTATAGTGCCTCCTTTTTGAAAAATTTCATAACACTATCTTCTTTCTATGAAGCTGGAAGTGGTATGGAGCAAAAAAAAATATTTACATTTATTAAAGTTGCAACGGGTCAAGGTACACATGTTTGGTTTGATTACAACCAAAATGGAATTGAAGAGATCAATGAATTTGAGATTTCAGCATTTCAAAATGAAGCCAATTATGTTCAAGTTTGGATCACATCTAATGAATATATGAATACATTTAATACGCAATTTTACCAATCGATCCAAATAAGACCTGCACAATTGTGGAAAAACAAAACTGGTGTTTTGAACTTTTTTTCACGATTTCAAAATTCAACAGTATTACGAATGAATCAAAAAAATACCCATAAAAATTTTGAAAGTGCCATAAATCCATTTAATATTGATTATAATGATACTTCTATTGTTCATTCTCAAGTGAACATTACTAACCATTTATCTTTTAACAATCAATCTCAAATTTGGGGTATGGAATACTTTTTTAAATTAAACCAAAATAAAAATGTTCTCTATTATGGTCCTGAAGGTGTAAATTATAAATCTCATGAATTCTTAATCAAAGGGAGACCACAAAAAAAATTGTTACTTAAAATCTCTTATACACTCTCACAGAAAAAACTTTTTTCCGATTATTTTGAATCCAAAAACTATCTTCTGAACTCTAATATGATAAGAACAGAGTTGCAATTTATATATTCAAATACATTTAATATTAATCTAACTTATATTTTTAAAGATAAAATTAATAAATTAGGAATAGAAAAAGTAAAAAGTAATGAAATCGAATTGGATCTGAATTATAGAATTGTACAAAAAGGGGTTCTACAGTTAAAATTAAAGTATGTCAATATGCAAGAAAATATGACCATTTTAGACAATCTTGGTTACGATATGCTTGAAGGTCAATCTAATGGAAATAATGGGATATGTACGCTTTCATATCAAACACAAATAAATGATTATTTAAGTGTTGATTTCCAATACAATGGAAGAGTAAGTGAAACTCAAAAAACAGTACATAATGGCTCATTACAACTCAAAGTTCTTTTTTAAAATTAAATTTGTAATATGTCTAAATAAAGATATTAAAAAATTGAAAATCAAGATAATATAATTGTCAACAATTGACTGTTGAAATTGTGTTTAAAAAAAAAGGTGCAAAGGAACAAGATGACGATATAAAGGAATAGAAAATTATAGTATTTTTGAGGGTTAAAAATTTTGATAGAAAAAGGGGTTTAATTGTAACATTTTTTAGGTTTTTTAGTACAATATCAAGATAAAAAGATCAAAAATGAAAGTTAATGTATAATATGCTGAAGGTAAGATTTTTAACTAAATTTAACAAGACAAAACTAAAGTCAACGACTATGAGAAGAAGCGTTACTATTTTACTTTTAGTGTTTGCAAGTTGCTTTTGCGCAAATGCGCAACAGGATGCTCAATTTACGTTATTCCCTTGGGCTAACTATTATTTTAATCCAGGGTCTGCAGGTGAACAACATAATACATTATGTTTTACAGGATTGTTTCGTCAACAATATGCAGGTTACAGAGATGTTATTCCAAATACAGATTCTTCCATCAGTACGGGAGGTCAACAGATCCTATTCAATATGGAGTCTTATCTTCGTAAATTAAAAGGCGGTTTAGGGTTATCTATTCTAAAAGATAAAAATGGTCAGTTTCAAAATATTGGTTTCAGATTAGGTTATGCATATAAATTAAATCTACCCTCTGGAAGATTAGGTATCGGATTTCAAATGGGTTTTCTTCAGCAATCTTTAGTTGAAGCAGAATTAAGACCAAACCAAATTGGTGACCCCATTATAGATGCAATCATTAAAGACCCTTTGATGAACTTTGACCTTAATTTTGGTCTTTTTTATAAAGCTCCCAATTGGTATGCTGGATTATCTGCAACTCAATTGTTGACAAAT
>PHDB01000115.1 GCA_002842495.1 Bacteroidetes bacterium HGW-Bacteroidetes-6 | reverse complement strand
TCCTGAACAGGGATACCATTACGTAATGCCGGTAATCCGCCCATGATGGCACATTCGCCAACTGATACTAAAATTTTACAATTTTTCCTGAATTCTTTAAGTACGTGAACGTTTTCACTATTACAGCATCCGCCCTCGATCAATCCAATATCACATTGCTTAGTAAACGTTTTTATATCATCGATTGGTGATTTATTGAATTCAACCAAATCAATGAGTTGAAGAATTCTTTCATCAATGTCAAGAAGTGACATGTGGCAGCCGAAGCAGCCTGCTAATGATGTTGTTGCAACTATTGGTTTACTCATTATATATATCTCCTAAATATTTTAATTTCTAAATTACACTGGTAATATCGCTACCGATCGGTTTATTATCATATTTACGTGTGCCAATGGGTTCGTTAAAGCCTTTTTCTTTTTTGATCAAAGCTCCAACCGGACAAATGTTCATGATTTCCTGAGCCATTTCATCGGTAATATTAGCGGCACATTCTTCATCGATGCAAATTTGTAATTTATGGCCTCTTGACTTGAAAGCAAATAAACTTCTGCCTTTTTCATCTTTAAATGATCGGATACATCGTTTGCATAAAATGCAACGGTTACGGTCGATTAATATTTTTGCATTTTCTGCATCAACCTGTTTTTGTGGAAACTGATATGGGAATCGGGGAACCATCATTTGAAATTTATAGGCTAAAGCCTGAAGTTCGCAATTTCCACTCTTTTCGCAAGATGGGCAAAAATGGTTTCCTTCAACAAATAATGCTTCTATAATTGCTAATCTTAAGTCACGCAATTCAGGGGTGTCGTTTTCAACTGCCATCCCTGCTGCTACAGGAGTAGTGCACGCGGTCATCGTTCGGCCTGCAATTTTTACATTACATACCCTGCAAGATCCGGCTTGTTTAATTCCTTTCACATGGCATAAAAATGGGATATAAACTCCATTATCGCGAGATGCATCTAAAACATTTTGCCCCTGTTCTGCAAAACATTCTTTACCATCGATGGTGAATTTTATTTTTTCGCTCATTGTTCTATATTTTATCTTTTCAAATTAAAATTTATTAACGACTTATAGATTTGGAATCCTGTCAACATATGCACAAGAAGCAGCAACTGCTTTTTCCATGTCAAAGCCTAATTCGTATTTGGTGTCTTCCTGAAGAAGCTCCACATATTTCTCACGGAAATTTTCAATCGTAGTCAGGATTGGTTGGGCAGCTGTTTGACCTAAACCACAACGGTTTGCAATCTTCATTTTATTTCCCCAGTCAACCAAGTTGTCAAGATCAGACTTTACACCTTTGCCGTCAATAATTTTTTTCAATGTATTTCTCATTAAAACTGTAAAAGCTCTGCAAGGAACACATGAACCGCATGATTCATCGATGAAGAAGTTGGTATAATTTAAAACGACATCTTTAAGCAGGTTGCGCTCTTTTCCGATAATCATGATGGCACCGCCAGTTGGGATATCTTCGAAAGAAATGGTCCGTTTAAAATCTTTTGGTCCGATACAAATACCAGATGGGCCGCCAATTTGAACTGCCTGAACATTTTCTGTTCCTGCCATTTCCAATAAATCTCTTACACGCATTCCCCATTCAATGGCATAAACACCCGGGAATTCACAATCGCCGGATACGCTTAATAATTTTGTTCCGTTACTTTCACGTGAGCCCATGGTAGTAAACCATTCGGCACCATGATTAATAATTTTAACTACCGTACATAAGGTTTCAACATTATTAACAACGGTTGGTTTGTCAAGATATCC
The DNA here is from genome assembly GCA_002842495.1 of Bacteroidetes bacterium HGW-Bacteroidetes-6. Taxonomy (GTDB): domain Bacteria; phylum Bacteroidota; class Bacteroidia; order Bacteroidales; family DTU049; genus GWF2-43-63. The sequence goes on along the minus strand of PHDB01000115.1, from coordinate 489 downwards.
TTTTTGCACCGGGAATGGTGGACGATTTCGTGGTTCACCTCTTTTGCCTTCTGCTGATTCGATCAATGCTGATTCTTCACCGCAAACATAAGCACCAGCACCAAATTGAATCCGAATGTCAAAATCAAATCCCTCTTTTCCTTCAATATTTTTGCCAAGCTGATTTGCATCACGCATTTCCTGAAGTGTATTCTCAAGATATGCTTTTAAATACTTATATTCTGCCCTCAGGTATAAAATGCCTTCCTTTGCATCAATGGCATAAGCTGCAATTGCCATTCCTTCGAACAATAACTTAGGAACTTCGGTCAGGATTACTCTTTCTTTAAAAGTTCCCGGCTCACCTTCGTCTGCATTACACAAAATGTATCGTGGACCCGGGGTTTTTGTACAAAAATCCCATTTTAGCCCTGTTGGGAAACCGGCTCCTCCTCTACCTCTCAAATTAGAAGCTTTAATTTCACTTATAACTTCTCTAGGGGTCATCTT
>PHDB01000007.1 GCA_002842495.1 Bacteroidetes bacterium HGW-Bacteroidetes-6 | reverse complement strand
GTTGTAGGTTGCCGCTGTGTTGGCAATGTCGGTCCAGGTAGAACCTCCATCGTTGCTCTTCTGCCATTTGGTGATTGAACCTGTGTAGCCACTCTGTGTCAATGTGCCTGTGTTGCTTCCAAGACATATTTCGGTGTTTGTTCCGGAAACGCTTCCGGCAATTGTTGCTGGGTTAACTACAATTGTATGAGCTGCCGAATTTACTGTGCTGCAAACGCCACTTTGAATAACGGCTCTGTATTGCCATGTGCCAGCCGATGCTGGGGTTTCGCTATAGGTTGCTGCCGTGTTGGCAATATCGACCCAAGCACCAGCATTGAGACTTTTCTGCCATTTTACAATGGTTCCGGTGTTGCCAGCCAGCGTCATTGTACCTGTATTGTCGCCTAAACAGATGTCGCTATTAACTCCTGTTACAGTTCCCGCAACACTTGCTGGGTAAACAGTAATTGATAATGACGCAGAGTTGGACGAAGAACATACTCCACTTTGAACAACAGCCCTGTAAAGCCATGTTCCAGCAGTTCCTGGTGTTTCGCTGTAGGTTGCGGCAGTGTTTGTAATATCGGTCCAAGTAGAACCACCATTGTTGCTTTTTTGCCATTTGGTGATAGTTCCTGTGTAACCGGTGAGTGTAAGTGTTCCGGTTGATGAGCCAAGACAGATTTCTGTAGCTCCATTTACAGTTCCACCAACCGATGCTGGATCAACAACAATGGAGAAAGAAGCTGAATTTGAAGTTGAGCAAACACCACTTTGAACTACAGCTCTGTAAAGCCATGTCCCAGCAGTTCCAGGAGTTTCGCTGTATGTCGCAGCTGTGTTCGCAATGTCGGTCCAGGTAGAACCACCATTGTTGCTTTTCTGCCATTTGGTGATTGTTCCTGTGTATCCACTTAATGTAAGTGTTCCGGTTGAAGAACCAAGACAAATTTCAGTGTTGGTTCCGGAAACCGATCCTCCAACAGATGCAGGAGCAACAACAATAGAATAAGATGCAGAATTGAGTGTGGTGCAAAGTCCGCTTTGAACTACTGCTCTGTAAAGCCATGTGCCTGCAGTTCCAGGTGTTTCGCTGTAGGTTGCGGCAGTGTTTGTAATGTCGGTCCATGTTGAACCACCATTGTCGCTTTTCTGCCATTTTACAATTGCCCCGGTATATCCCGACAATGTAAGTGTTCCGGTTGAAGAACCGAGGCAAATATTCGGACTTGAGCCACTAACAGAACCAGCAACAGTAGTTGGATCAACTGTAACAGAGAAAGAAGCTGAGTTGGATGTTGAGCAAACTCCACTCTGAACCACAGCTCTGTAAAGCCATGTGCCAGCAGTTCCAGGTGTTTCGCTGTATGTGGCAGTGGTGTTGACAATATCGGTCCAAGTAGAACCACCATTGTTGCTTTTCTGCCATTTGGTAATTGTTCCTGTGTATCCACTTAATGTAAGTGTTCCGGTTGATGAACCGAGACAGATTTCAGTGTTAGGTCCGTTAACTGAACCACCAACCGAAGCTGGATAAACAGTAATTGAGTACGATGAAGAATTAGATATTGAACAAACTCCGCTCTGAACCACAGCTCTGTAAAGCCAAGTCCCGGCTGTTCCAGGAGTTTCGCTGTATGTTGCAGCTGTGTTCGCAATGTCGGTCCAGGTAGAACCTCCATTGTTGCTTTTTTGCCATTTGGTGATAGTTCCTGTGTAACCGGTGAGTGTAAGTGTTCCGGTTGAAGAGCCAAGGCATATTTCAGTAACACCACCACTAACAGAACCTCCCACCGAAACAGGATTAACAGTTATTGAAGCCGACGCCGAATTGGCTGTTGCACACGAACCGCTTTGAACTACCGCGCGATAGAGCCATGTTCCAGCAGTTAATGGAGTTTCGCTATATGTGATAGCTGTGTTTGCAATATCGGTCCAGGTAGAACCACCGTTGTTGCTTTTTTGCCATTTAACAACAGTACCAGTGTTTCCGCCAAGGGTTAGTGTTCCAGTTGGTGAGCCAAGGCAAATGCTTGCAGTAGCAGGAGTAACAGAACCACCAACCGAAGTTGGGTCAACAACAATGGTAAAGTTGTTCGAATATGCAACCGAGCACGATCCGCTTTGAACTTCTGCGCGGTAATCCCAAGTACCAGCCGATGAGGGAACTTCGGAATAGGTGGCAGCTGTATTGGTAATATCGACCCAGCTTCCAGCACTCACGCGTTTCTGCCATTTGGTAATGGCACCAGTGTAAGCTGCAACAGTCATTACTCCTGTATTGCTTCCAAAGCAAATCTGGGTATTTGGTCCACTAAGTGTTCCGCCAACAGATGTTGGGTCGTTGGTCAAAGTAACGGTGTTCGATGTTGGAGAAGTTGTGACTCCTTCAACAGTATAACCTTTGTAGTCGCCACTAGCCAGGCCAGTGAATGTATGAGCATTGGTGTTTCCTGTCCAGTTGGCTACAGCAGCACCAGCTCCTGTTTGAAGATAGAATGTCTGATTGGCCGATACAGTTGATGTTAGTGTAACAGATCCAGTTGCGCATCCGGGTGTTGTTGAGGCTGTAACAACAGGTCCTGTAACATCATACGTAAATTCAGGATGAAGAAGAATCGAAGCAGCTTGTCCAAAGCCGTCTTCAAACGAATACCAGGTTCCTGGAGCTGTTGCACCGTAGCTGAAATAACCAGTTGAAGCAACACTTTCGTTTCTGAAAGCAGTCATATACGTGCAAAACTGGTGTGTTGTATAGTTGTGTGTTGCATCGTAGGAAAGCTCGTAACCGACAAAGAAATCGCCGGTAACAGCAATTGGAGCATCGAAGGCCTGGAAATTCCATGCACTTTCTGTAAATGAAGTGATGGCAACTGTTTTAGATCCTAAAACAGTACCGGGAACTCCGGTCGAACCATCCCAAACATAGAAAGTAACATTTTTCCCAGTGCCTTGAGCTTTGTAGCAACCAAATTCTACTCCAGTCACAGTTCCAGCATAGGCATTTTGGTAATACTCAGCATATTTCCATATTTTTCCAGATGCGTCAGATGCATGACCAGGCAGTAATCCATTCGTGTATCCATAAACGGTGATGCCATCGGTTGCAAGCATGTTGGTGCAAGTGTCGGTTCCGCCAACAACAACATAGTCAGTTGCTGTGCCAGTATTGTTTCCGTGGAGATTTGATACATACTGACTGGTTGTGTAAAAACCTGGCGAAGAATATGTGATTGTTGGTGGCGTTTGCACATTGCTTGTGGCAGGAATTCCACCATTGAAAGTCCAAGACCAGGCTGTAGGAACACGCGTGCTTAAATCTTGGTAATTGACAGTTCCGCCAATTGGAATGAAGGGTCTTAAATAAATGTCTTTAAGGTTTCCGGAACCTTCGAAATTTGATATAGGAGCGCGTCCAACCACGTTAACGTAATTTGTTTTTGTTGTTGAATTTGATCCGGCTGGGTTTCCAGCTGTAAGAGATACGTTGTACAATCCGGCAACATTGTATTGAACGGAAGGATTTTTTACATATGATGTAGTAGGGATTCCTGATGGGTTGCTCCATTGCCATACTGTTGGATTATTTGTCGATAAATCAATCAAATCAACACTTTCTCCTTCGAAAATAGAAACCTGAGCTGGTTGAACTGATGTAAAAATTGAAACATCGTCTAAGTTTAACTGATACCAGTCGGTGGAATTGAAGTGACGGAAAGCAACATATACAGTTGAATTTCCTTTATATGCATCAAGAGATAATGTGCGCTCAAGGTAATTGGTGTGTCCGTTTGGAAGTGTTTCTTCCGATAGTAAGGTGAAATTAGCCGGAGCTGTACCCGTAGTAGATACATAAACTCCATAGTGCTCTTCTTCCCAAGCTGGGTCTTGACCCATTACGTAATAACGAAGGCTGTAACTTGGAACAGTATTACTTAAATCAACTGCTGGTGCAATAAGCCAGTTGTCTGGGGTTAATGGATTGGTTGCCCATGAGGCAGAAGTGGCAGCACCAGTTCCACTATGTGTTGTAAGAGAACCACTGTTATCGAATTCCCAGTTGTTCCCATCTCCATCAGCATCTGTGATAATCCAGCCAGTAGGAAGTATTCCATCTTCAAATTGTTCACTTAATATTGTAGGTAGAATACCGAAATTAGCTACAGGGGCAACATAAGAACTAACTCCCAATCGAATGTTTGGTCTGTTGCTGTTTATGGTACCAACAGCTGTTGGATCGGTGTTTCCTGACCACTGCATATGTGCATTGGTTTTTGCTGTGTATCTGCAATTGCTCGAAGCATTGTTGGATGTACCATCCGTAAACACAATAACCATAAGGTTCTGAGAGCCATTGTACAGAAATTGTGACTGCAACGTATGAGTGAACCATGCATTTCCTGGTGTTGGGGCAAATGTTCCGTCATAAACAAGTGTTGCATCACTAACAATAGCGCTATCTGTAACTGCAGTAGTGAAAGTGGCATCGTTTGTATGCTTCATGTAAATTTTGATATTGCGCGTATCCGTGCGACTTGTAGTCGGATAATATGCAACAGAATTCACAATACAAGCTCCTCCAATTTCAGCAGGAGTGTATATGGAAGCACTTCTTACAAATTTATAGCTATTGGCAACTCCGTACGGAAAATTGGCTGCGGTTGTTGTTCCTGTTCCAATGGTAACTGGGCTGGTTGGTGCAGTATAAGGAGTTACAGTAATGTAATTTACTTTTGTCTCAACGTCTGAACCATAAGAGTTTGTAGCAGTAAGTGTAACAGAGTATGTTCCAGGAGTTATATAGGTGACAATCGGATTTCTCAGAGTAGAAGTTGAAGGAAATCCCCCTGCAAACGACCACGACCATGATTGTGGAAGGTTGGTGGTCAAATCGCTAAACTGTACAGACTGCCCCGCTTGAATGGTTGTTGGAGCACCTGAAAAATTGGCTACTGGAGCTACAGAAACTGCATTCGGATCTAAAGCATCTAAAGTTGTTGGATTGGTCCCAGTAGGATCGAGCCAATACTTCAATTCATAAGCGTTTCCAGTTCCATTCACAGCGTTTTGCCAATGAATACTGAATTTACCATATAAATCGCCAGTCCATGTGCCGGAACAATCGGATGAACCACCCGAAAGAGTACCGATGACTCTCCCCGACATATTGAAAAGTGAAGAACCTGACGAGCCACCCTCGGAAACACCATGACCGTTGGTCGTTGCAGCCCATGTAGGAAAAGTCCAGTGACCATTGGTGGCACCTGTGTTGGTTCCGTCCCACCACGTTGCGCTAGAGGTAGTTCCTGTAAAGGTCGATATTTTTTTCACATCTCCTGCCGGATGGTGTATTCCAACTCCACCAGTTGTTGTAGAACCCGATCTGTCCCAGCCATTATAATATACATTCCATGCAGATGGTGGTGTCGAACTAAGTTCAACCAATTGCATATCGGTTCCTCCATTTATATTCCCTTCAGCTCTTTTGGTACAGCCTGTAATCATATTGTTCGGGGGTGTTCCGGTGTTGGAGCATCCGGAATATTCGTAGTTGAAATAGAATTGCCAAACACTATGGTCGGCGGTTGATGCAACAGCACCACAATGGTATGCTGTGAGGAAGTATGGAGTTCCGTTTTGAAGAGTGTTGTTAACTAATGTGCCAGAACAATAATACCAGCTCGCACCTTCCTTAAAAAGAATTCGTGCAACACCCCTTTTTTCGTCTTGCCATAAGTCGCCTTCGGGCGAACAATTGATGTTTACCTCGCAAGACCCCGAAGCTTTTGTTGCGCTTATCGAGTTATTTATTTTGTCATTGTATGCATATATTACTTCGCTGATATGGAGAACTCCTTCTGGATGATAACTTGTCGATCCATTCAAACTCGGCTTTTGAGCAACCTCGTGACCATTAATCATTACAGGAGTTGGCGTAACACCCATAAAACCACCCAGCGGTGTTTCAATATACTCAATTATTACAACACTCCCCGGAACAAGATGTGTACTGAAAACGTCGTTCGGATTATTGTTTTCGGAAGTGAAAGCTCCAATCACATACGATTTGTCTTCGTTGTAAATGTATAGTTCGGCGCCTTCGGGCAAATGAAACATGTCGAAAACAACACCTACCGAAACGGCATTGCTGGTTTCAATTTTCAAACGCCACATCATTCTTCCGTCGGGAAGCAGCTCCCAGGTTCCGTCGCTCTCGATAGATTTATTTATCGGTAACGAAAAACCTGCTCGCACGGGCTGATGTTGCGATTCGGCCAAAGCGTCTTCGGCGTCAATGATGTTCCAGTCGATGTTGGTTGGTGTTACATCTACTGAACTCATTACTGCTGGCAATTGAAATTCGGTTGAAGCTGGAGTGCCAAAACGACTCTGCTGCGCCTTAATCCCAGTTGCTGCAAACAATAAAAATGTTGCAAATGCAACATTCATGAGTAAACTTCTCTTTCTCATAACCCTTATTTGTTTAAGTAAAAATCAGTAAAAGTACAGAATCTTAATCCGGATATACAAGCAATTACCGAATGATTAGACTAACGAGCATACTTAACACGAAAACAAATAAAATAGCACCATTAATGTTTGTAAAAAAATTTTCAACGCCAAATTAAATCAGATTCTCCGTGTTGGTTGTTGAGGTATTTGACAACACGCTTTGGTTTTTTGATTACCTGACAATACAGACCTTTTGTCAACCGGGTTATTTAAATACTTTTGACCAAAATAATTATTATGCGACTAAAACTATCTGTTCTGCTGTTGTTGCTTGTGTTATTTAACGGTGTTGTTATATCACAATCTAACGATACTATTACACTACAAACCTTTTCTTTTGGCTCTCCACAAGATGCCTGGTTCGAATTTCCTTCGGATACTGTAAGTTTTGAGAAAATTCTGATGCAGTACACTCTCAAGTGCAATCCGGCACAGAGTCCTGCTTGTGGCGAATGGGATTATCTCACATATACTTATTTGTACAAATACACAGGGCTCACCGATTCTTCAGTTGTACATCAGCCTCTGTTTCTGGTAAATGCTAATGCGGTAGACAGTGTTATGTATTCAAATATTCCAACATACATTAATTCTGGAAGCTGGCAATATTACACTGTTAACGATGACACTACATCGCTGCTGACTTTTGCAGTCGGATCGGCAACCAACAATATAGCTCAACCATTTGCAACTTCAAATCCTGTATCACGATCTTTCTATCTTTGGCGAGCATCGGAGCTGTCAAGTGCGGGAATGACTACCGGAAGCATTACCGGGTTGCGACTTAATCTGAATAGTGCCGGCAGTAATATCAACAATCTGGTTATTAGAATTAAACATACATCTAAAGATTCTCTCAATTCTGATAGTCTTGGCCTGATTGGTTTTACTGAAGTTTTTCGTCAAAATTTTATTCCTGTTTCCGGGTGGAACCACATTGCTTTCCTCAACGCTTTCAATTGGGATGGCGTCAGCAATCTTGTCGTTGAGATTTCGTACGAAAACCTTTTTTCTGGTGTCGATAATGATGTGTTTGCATCCAATGCCGGGTTTACATCTGGTTTGTTCCGCAACGACAATGATCGTTGTGTTTACTTTCGTGGTGGTGGTTACATCCCTGTTCATCTAACCGATTCGCTGTTGAGCATCGATTCGCTGCTTAGTGTTTCTTTTATGGCTTATGGTAATCCTGATTATCAACCACAGGATGGAACCTGTTTCGAAGGTGTAAATTCTGCAGGAAACCGGGTAATAAATGGCCATATTCCATGGTCTAATCTGGGTGTTTATTGGGATGCCGGAAACGATGCCGGAAGTTACGATCGGATTAATAAAACAGCCACAACAGCCGAAACCGAAGGACAATGGAATCGATGGACTTTTACCAAAAATGCGATAACCGGCAACATGAAAATATATCTGAATGGTTCATTGTGGCATAGTGGAACGGGATTTACAAGAGATTTTGATCAAATAGCTTCTTTCCGGATTGGAAAAGGAAACTGGAGCGGATCAAACAGCTACGAAGGACGAATAGATGAATTTGCCATATTTAAAACAGAACTTACCGCTCAGGAAGTAGCCGATTTCGATCTTGCACCTATCGATGCAACACATCCGCAATACGATAAATTAATTATGTATTTTCCGTTCAACGAAGGCAATGGAAACACAGTTACCGATTTAGCCAATGGAAACAGTATTCCTTCCTGCCTTGTTGGAGCATCGAATCCATTGAAGCATCCGGATGATTATATTTCGGGCTTTTCAGAAACCACATTGCGTCCCGATATCATTTTTGAACAAGGTGTTTTTAATGCTCATACCGATTCGGTCTTTGTTGCCGAATCCGTTATGAACAACCCGATTCAGATTATTTTTTATGCCGATTCCATTGGTAATCCGGGGCAGCCTACCGATACAATTATGGTTTGGCCTGCCGGATATTACCGCTACGAATATGATGCTGCAGGTATTGTGGTTGATTCTACATTTATCACTCCCGATTCAACGTTGTTTGGATTGTACTACGATTACTACAACTACTTCCCGCAGGTAATCCGCTTCGAGCTTGCCCGGTATATCACTCCCTATGGAAATGGCCTTAGTCTTGGAAATGGGTGGACCTGGACATTTGATGTTTCGGATTACCGGACATTGCTTGCCGATTCGGTTCGGCTTGCCGCCGGAAACTGGCAAGAGTTGCTCGACATGAAATTCCTGATGATTAAAGGAACGCCACCACGCAATGTGGTTTCGATTCAAAACCTTTGGAACGGTGGATTCAACTATGGGATTTCGTCGGACCCCATTGAGAATAAACTTACTCCTCTGAAAGTGAAAATTCCTGCAAATGCGCAAACCGCGCGTTGGAAATCGCGAATTACTGGTCATGGAATGGATTCGCCCCAGAATTGCGCTGAATTCTGTGCCAAATATCATTACTTTAAAGTGGATAGCACACAGCAATTCGCTCAATTGGTGTGGCGCGACAATTGCGATATCAACCCGCTCTATCCGCAAGGAGGAACATGGGTTTACGATCGCGCAAACTGGTGTCCCGGGGCCGAAGTGTGGACTTACGATTTTGAGCTAACGCCTTTTATTACGCCTGGCGATAGTGTAGAACTCGACCACGATGTGCAGCCCTACACGAACACCAGTGGCTGGGATTATTTTCAGATCGAAGACCAACTGGTAACCTATGGTCCACCAAATTTCACCCTCGATGCAGCTATCGATAATGTGTTGGCACCAACAACCAACAAAATGTGGAAGCGGCTCAACCCTATCTGCTCTGCTCCTGTTATTATAATCAGAAATAATGGCAGCACTCCGCTTACTTCGCTGGATATCAACTATGGAATAAGTGGCTCCACTCCTTCTGTGTATCATTGGATAGGAAACCTTCCGTTTCTTCAAACCGAAACTGTTGAGCTTGATACATTTGCCTGGGCTCATGGTGCTTCATCTTTCGAATTTAGCATCGGCAACCCGAATGGCGGTACAGATCAATATGCCGCCAACAACAGCTGGAAATCGGTGTTCGAATATGTTCCTGTAATGCCATCTCAATTCGTGATTTTGCTCAGAACCAACAACAACCCTTCCGAAAACAGCTACACCGTCTCCGACGACCAAGGCAATATAGTTTTCGAGCGCAGTGGACTAACAGCCAATACTACGTATAGCGACACCATGAACCTAACAACCGGTTGCTATCATTTTCGCCTGATCGATACAGGCGAAGATGGCTTACAGTGGTGGGCAAATACAGCTCAGGGAACGGGTTATATTAAATTTAAAAGTGCCACAAACAATGTTTATCTGGTGAATTTTGGCTCCGATTTTGGTGGAGAAACATTTATGCAATTCACTGTTGGTCTCACCAACGACATCGACGAGTTGTCTTTTACCGACGAACCCATGCTGAAAGTATACCCCAATCCGGTCGATGACGAATTTATGCTCGATTTCAACCTTCCACGCCAATCGGATGGTACAGTTGAAATGACCGATATGTTTGGGAAGGTTGTCTATTTTTCCACATTCAACAATCTGCTGGCCGATAGCCGCCGCATCGATGTGTCTTCGCTAGCTGATGGTGTGTATTTTGTTTCTGTCAGAACTCAAAAATGGTTACTAACGAAGAAAGTGGTGGTGAGATAGTGTGTTCATAAAAAAAGGCTGTCTACTAGTAGACAGCCTTCATATACATAAGATCGTTATTTTATCTAATCTCTTTCACAACTATTTTACCAATCAGGTTTACGTCTGTTCCTTGTGTTTTCTCAAGCACTAACTCAACGTCAGTTGTTGGCTTGTACAAAAAGTTTGTAGTTGACATGTTGTAAGAAATATCAGAACCACCTTGTCCAAAATAAATTTCTGTTCCCAGGTAAGTACTGTTTGTAGCATCTTTCATTTTGTAAGTGTGGCCTCCAGTTGCGTTGTATATATAAAAGGCAACTGTTACTTCGTACATTTTGTTTGCATGCAGTGTTATTGAAGAACCGTTCATCACGACTCCATTAACATAGGTTGCGGAAGGAAACATTGCTGTTAACGTTTGTGCACCTAATGTACTGCTGTTGCCTATATAAGCATAGGCATATTCTGGCATTGTCGAAGAACCAGTTGCGCTGATAACTCCACCTGTAATGTCGATACCTGATCCCGCTGTATAAGTGCCAGCAGGTCCAGTTTCACCTTGTGGTCCCTGTGGTCCAGTAGCACCAGTTGCTCCAGTGGCACCAGCAGGTCCCTGTGGTCCTTGTGGCCCCATAGGTCCGGTTGCTCCATCTAAACCATCATTTCCGGCAGGTCCTTGAGGTCCTTGAGGTCCCATCGGTCCAGTAGCACCGTCTAAACCATCATTTCCAGCAGGTCCTTGAGGTCCCATTGGGCCTGTTGCACCGTCCAAGCCATCATTACCAGCAGGTCCCTGTGGTCCTTGTGGCCCCATAGGTCCGGTTGCTCCATCTAAACCGTCATTTCCGGCAGGTCCTTGTGGTCCCATCGGACCAGTAGCACCGTCTAAACCATCATTTCCAGCAGGTCCCTGTGGTCCCATCGGGCCAGTAGCACCGTCTAAACCATCATTTCCGGCAGGTCCTTGAGGTCCCATTGGGCCTATTGGGCCGGGAGTTCCTGAGTTTTCGGCATATAAAGCATAAGGAACGCTCATTAATTGGCTGGTTCCAACAATAGTATAGTTAGTTCCTCCAGAAGGATCGGTTTCAATTTGAATGAAATAGGGCCCATTTGCCCAATCGATGGCAGTAAAGTCATCGGTAGTTGTTCCTGTACCAATTTCCAGAGTAAGCAAACCATTGATGTTGGTCGAAGCAGTTTGAGTCTCAACATAAACCGGGGTAGTGTTTTGTAAGATAGATATTCGGACACCTACAGCTTGCTGTGTAACAAGCACGCTGCTGGCATTGCGAATAACAGCTTGATAACTCATTTTTTGAGGGGTTTGGGCAATTGCCTGCTCTGAGTGAAATAAACCGACAGTCATTAAAACTGCGCCGATTAAGGATAAAAGTCTTTTCATAGTGTTTAGTTTTTAATTATTTTGAACAATTTCATTTCGTTGTCATTTAGAGAAATTCTCAGAAAATATGTTGCAGGCAACATGTTTTTCATAAAAATGGTGGTTTCTCTTTCCGTCAACATTTTGTTTTCCAACAGTTTTCCTCCAATGTCATAAAGTTGATAAGACATATTGGTCAGGTCGTCTTTTTCAACTTTCAGGGTAATTTCATCAATGACTGGGTTTGGGTAAACTGAATAGTAAAGACAAACATTGTTTGCTTCCTCAATTCCAATAATGATTGAAATTTCATAAGGTTGCTGCACTCCAGCTGCTACTGAGCCACTGACGCCTGTACTTGTGATGTAGTTGGTTTGTCCAACCGAGAATGATACTGTGCCCCCACTCCCCGAGGCATTTCCTCCAGCCGCCGGCAATCCTTCTTGTGCCTGTACGCTAAATAGCCCAATGCACAAGAAAAGTAGCACGCTGATTTTTACTTTTGTTTTTTGCATTTTGTTCTCCTTTTTTATTTTGTTTATTAATTGTGACTTTTCTCCATAGCGTTGAAAAACATCATTGTTATGATTACACAGTTGTTAAATTCTTCCTCAAATTAGCAACACCTGTTTTATGAATAATGAATGAAATGTTTTTTATAATAATTCAGATTTGTAGACGAAGAGACCAAAAGTAAAGCCTAAGAAGCCTTTATAAACACGTGTAACAACTTTATGCTACCGGGTAAAAACACCTGAAATTCAGAGGGCTTTTATAAATTGAGTACTTTCTGTTTTGATTGTTGTATTTGAACCTAAATAATGTATAGCAATGCTTTTCTAACTTTACAGGAAAAGTTGGCACTCTGTATATACTAGCTGCCAAATCAGGTTGTTGTCCAAGCAGGCTACTCTGTATGACTGCTTTTCTATTTCCGTTCAAGCAAAATCCCTATCTTTACATTCGAATTTCGAATGAATGCAAGCCCTCTTTCCCGATAATAAATTTATAAGTCTCAGCCAATTGCTCATCCAGGTGCGTAACGTAATGGCACGCGAATTTCCTTTACCGGTATGGGTGAAAGCCGATATGCTTAAACTCAATCATTATTCCGGTTCGGGACATGCATTTCCGGAACTGGTTGAAAAATCGGGAGGCAAGGTAGTTGCTAAAACACAGGCTATCATTTGGGCAGATGATTTTTTGCGAATTGCTTCCAATTTCGAAACAATAACTGGAAAAAAGCTGGGCGATGGCATTGGCATTTTGTTCCGTACCGAGTTGCGGTTTCACGAGCTTTACGGTATGCGGCTTCGCATTATTGAAATCGATGCGCAATACACGCTCGGACAAATGGCGCTCGAAAAGAAAAAGACCATCGAAAAGCTGCAAACCGAAAACCTGTACCAGCTCAACAAACAGCTTCCACTTGCCACCATTCCGCAACGATTTGCTGTCATTAGCGCCGCTTCGAGTCGAGGATTCAGCGATCTACGGAATATTCTGCGTGTAGAAGGCGCTGCCTTTCGGATGGAATTGAAATTGTTTGCAGCTGTTTTGCAAGGCGAAAAAGGGGCCGACACCATTGCAACAAGACTTGCACAAATTGGTAAGCGCAAAGAAGAATTCGATGCGGTTCTTATTATTCGGGGGGGTGGCGACGACACAGGCATGGATTGCTACGACAGCTATAAAATGGCGCAAGCTGTGTGCACTTGTCCACTGCCGGTTATTACCGGAATAGGTCATTCTACCAACGAAACCGTTGTTGAAATGGTTGCTCACACCAATAAAATCACACCCACCGATGTCGGATATTTTATTCTATCCAAGTTTGCCATTCAGCTTCAGATTCTCGAAAACATAACGGGTAAACTGACCGCTGATATCCTGATGCTGATATCGGAACACGAACAATATCTCGACAATGCTGCGCAAATGGTTTTTAATCTGTCGCGCGACGAATTTCAAAACCAGAAAGACTTTTTGCGTCGTATCGAAAATGTGCTGCAGGCAGAAACAAATTCCACCACAACTCAACTGAAACAGGGATTAATTGCCAAAACATTGCTGATTGGAAATCTGTCCAAAAACAAGCTTCTGCAATTGAATCATCGCAACCAACTGTTGCAACAGAAAATGCAACAATGGGCATTGCAATGGCAATACCAAAATACATCGGCGCTCAATCTGCTCGAAAGCAAAATAAAGATGCTTGATCCCGAACAGGTTCTCAAACGTGGCTACAGCATCACACTTCATAATGGCAAAATAGTCAAAAACCCAAAGAAACTCAAAGAAGGCGATCTCCTCGAAACCATTTTTCCGGAAGGACGCGTGGAATCGACAGTGAAGAAATCAAAAAAACAACAACCATGAGCGAAATGAAATATTCAGAAGCATTGGCCGAACTCGAAGAAATTGTTGAAACCATCGAAAACGAGTCGCCCGACCCCGACGAACTTATTCTAAAAGTGAAACGTGCTGCCGAGCTCATTCAATTTTGCCGCAAGCGCCTGCTCAACACCGAAACCGAAATAAATAAGGTTTTGGGCAAACTGAGTGCAATGACTGATAATGAGAATGAATAAACCGAAGCTGCTGCTTTCCAAAATTCAGTTTCATTGCTTGAAAAATTTATCCGATATTTGCAGATTCTAAAGTAAGGGACAATGGATAAAAAAGGCCGCTGGCAGCGAATATTGCACAAATTGCGGTTTACGTACCGGTTAACCATCATGAACGAAAGTACATTCGAGGAGAAATTCTCGCTGCGATTGTCCAGGCTCAATGTGTTTGTTGTTTTCACCATTATTTCGCTTGCCCTTATTACACTTACAGTCTTTATCATTGCCTTTACTCCGCTACGCGAGTATATTCCCGGCTATGGAAGTGTCGAGGAACGCGAAATGGTGTATAGCCTATCGATGAAAACCGACAGCCTTGAACAGGAATTGGTTGCCCGCGATGTATATTTTCAAAACTTTTTTGGTTTAATCATGGACACCGACTCGGCCATGCTGACAGGAACCTATTCAAATTATTCCGATGGCGGACCAGCCAAAACCATCAGCGGCAATTCCGATGCAACCGGTCTGTACTTACTCTCGCCACTCAACGGCAGTATTTTGAACAAATTCAATACAGCCAGCCGCCACTTTGCAGTCGATATAAGCGCCCCCAAAGGCTCTATTGTGCAAAGTATTTCGGATGGGATGGTTTTGTTTTCCGATTGGACATTGGCTGGTGGTTTCACAACAATAATAATGCATCCCGGCAAGGTGATTTCGGTGTATATGCACAACTCGACCTTATTCAAACATCAGGGCGAAACTGCAAAAGCCGGCGACCCCATTGCCATTATCGGCAACACTGGCGAAAACACATCGGGGCCTCATCTGCACTTTGAATTATGGATTGACATGCAACCGGTAAACCCCGAAAACTATATTGCTTTTTGATATGCCACAACGCTTAGCCATACTGGGTTCCACTGGTTCTATCGGAAAACAAACACTCGATATCTGTCGGGTTTACCCTGAATTATTTACCGTTGAGGTGCTTACAGCGGGATCCAATGCTGATTTACTCATAAATCAGGCTTTGGAATTCAATCCAAACATGGTAGTGATTGGGAACGAAGATGCTTACGAAAGCGTTTCCGAAGCACTCCGAAAGACCGATATTAAAGTTTTTTGTGGCGGCAAATCGATTGCAGAAGCTGCAGGCAACAGCGAAGTAGATACTGTTGTGCTGGCCATGGTTGGAATTTCGGGTCTCGAACCAGCCATAAGCGCGCTAAAAGCCGGAAAAAAACTTGCATTAGCCAATAAAGAAGTTCTTGTTGTTGCCGGAGAATTGGTAACCAGATTATCAATTGAGCATAATGCACCGATTATTCCTATCGACAGTGAACATTCGGCCATTATGCAATGTTTACAGGGCGAATCGTCGACCAGCATAGAAAAACTTATTCTCACAGCCTCCGGTGGTCCTTTCAGAGGATTCAACGCACCACAACTTCAAAACGTCACACTCCAACAAGCGTTGGATCATCCGGTTTGGTCAATGGGAAATAAAATCACCATTGATTCTGCAACATTGATGAACAAAGGTTTCGAAGTGATCGAAGCTCGTTGGCTTTTCAATATCGCTGCTGACCGAATTGATATTCTCGTTCACCCGCAATCTATCATTCATTCCATGGTGCAGTTTGTCGATGGGTCTATCAAAGCACAACTCAGCAAACCCGATATGCGGCTACCCATTCTGTATGCCCTCACCTGGCCACAAAGGCTGAAAGCTCCATTTCAAACGGGTGGCCTCTCCGATATTGCTTCGCTTACATTCGAAAAAGCCGACACGTCGGCATTCCGCCATTTAGCTATGGCATACGAAAGCATCAAAATTGGTGGCGGAGCTCCTTGTGTGCTCAATGCAGCCAACGAAATTGCTGTTGACTTGTTTTTACAAGAAAAAATATCGTTTCCGGGTATGCAAAACATGGTGAACAAAGCCCTTGAAAGGCTCGCCCACACCAAAGCACTATCCATTCAAGAGCTACTACTGCTCGATGCGGAAACACGAACATTTTGCAAATCGCTGAATAATATTTAAATTATGGAAATCTGGATTAAAGTTGCTCAACTCGTACTTAGCCTCTCTATTTTAGTCATTCTTCACGAACTCGGGCATTTCGTTCCTGCCCGCCTCTTCAAAACACGGGTCGAGAAATTCTATCTCTTTTTCAACCCCTGGTTTTCGCTGGTGAAGTTCAAAAAAGGAGAAACCGAATATGGTATCGGTTGGCTTCCTCTTGGCGGCTATGTAAAGATCGCCGGAATGATTGACGAGTCGATGGACAAAGAACAGATGAAGCAAGAGCCCAAACCCGACGAATTCAGAAGCAAAAAAGCATGGCAGCGTCTTATCATTATGATTGGTGGTGTGACTGTGAATATAATTCTTGCTGTTGTCATCTACATTTTCATGCTGTGGACCTGGGGCGAAAAATACTTACCCAATCAGAATGTAAAAGATGGCATTTCGGTTGATGTACTCGGAAAGGAACTGGGTTTGCGCAATGGTGACATCGTAACTAAAGTTGACGATGACGAAGTAGAAGACTTTTTTGCTATTTCAACATCTATCTTACTTGAGAATGCAAAAACCATTACTGTAAACCGAAACGATTCGGAAAAAGTTCTCAACGTTCCCGAAGACTATGTTAAAAAAATGATCGATTCAAAGCGTAGCGGGATGATTTTGCCGCGCATGCCCATGATTATCGACAGCATTCCTGTTGGCTCAATCAATCAAAGTTCATTAATGAAAAAAGGAGACCGAATTATCGGATTCAACAATTCGTATTTTTCGTTCCATGATGAATTCAATACGCTTTCCACTGATTTTGTTGCTCAGTTCAACACATTATCGTTTTGTCAGAAATTCATGAATTTGAATACCGAAGACAAAGGACACGAAGTTATAGTTACCGCCATTCGCGGCAACGATGTTGTAAAATACCCGATCATAGTCAACCGGCGCGGAAAAATTGAAGCCATGATTGTTACCGACATGGATCGGTTTTTCGGTATCAGCACACGCGAATATTCGTTTTTTGAGGCCATTCCTGCCGGAGTAAAGAAAATGGTAAGCACGGTAAAAAACTACTGGAAACAACTCGGTCTTATTTTTAATAAAAAAGTGCGTGGTTACGAAAATGTAGGTGGCTTCATGTCTATTGGCAACTTATTCCCGGGTGTATGGGACTGGCAATCGTTTTGGAGTTTAACAGCATTTCTTTCAATTATGCTCGCTATACTCAACATCCTGCCTATTCCTGCATTGGATGGGGGGCACGTATTGTTTTTGCTCATCGAAATTGTCAGCGGACGCAAACCGTCCGAAAAAGTGATGGAAATTGCCCAATACATCGGCTTCTTCCTGCTGCTTGCACTCATCTTGTACGCCAACCTCAACGATGTATTAAAGTTATTCTAGCGGCCTGTTAACCGTTTGTAACCCTCTCTTGCTGTTAAAAGTATTGCATTTAACGGTAGTACTGACGTATATTTGCTTGTTGTAAAATGGAGCAAAATGTGCATGAAACAAATATTTCTACTTTCTGTATTGCTGTTGTTAGCTGTAAATATACCGGCAGCTGTGTTGTGGAGTCAGGATTTCACATCAGGAACTACCGGATTTTATACTACATCGGGAATGACCCGAAATGCCGGCAGCACATATTCTTGCTCACTTGGCAATTACGTTTACTACACATCATCCAGCTTTGCTTATATTGAAACAAATACCATCAATGTTGGGCAAGGCAAAGGAATAAATTTATCGTTTAGCTCAAGAAGAAAAAATTCAACTGCCGGAGACATTCAGGTTTATTACCTCGTTACCGGAGCTTGCAGTTGGGATCGTCTTAATCCGAACAACAACGGCTGGGTACTTTGGGGAACCATTACGCCAAGCACATCTGCAGGCTCGGCCACAGGCTGCACTCCGCAAAGCTTATCGCTCGAAAGCCATGTATGTGGTGGGCAAAATATTGCTGTATTGTTGTATTTCCCCAGCGCCTCATCTACAAACTGGATAACCATCGATGATTTAGTTATTAATGATTTGGGACCAACCAGTGTTTCAGTTCCGGTAATTTCCGGAGCAACAACCTATACTGAAAATTTTACCACCAACAAATGGTATGGCCCTGTTACAACCGGATTCAACTATGCGACGACAGGCGTCACAGTTCCATACCATTCCTATAGAAGTTCTTCGACCGCATACACATATTTGTGGAATAATGGCTGCAACGGAACTGCAAACCACAGTGGTGTTTGGGCCGATTACTTTGCTGCTTTTTATACGGGTTTCGAGTTTTGTAATTCGAGTGGTTCCTCACAGATAATCACCAAAGAACTCAACACATCGCTGTGTGCTTCTCCCGAAATCAAATTTGCCTACATGGCCAAATATCCATGTACTGCTGGCAATTACGACAATACCTGGGATGAAAGCTATTTGCTTTATGCGCCAAAACTATATACTTCAACCGGACAAGGATACACATGGACACAGCAAAGTGTGAACTATTATTTCCCTGATGGACTTTGGCATTTTGCAACCTATTCCGTTCCTTCAGCGGCTAACATAAAAATTCGTCTTTCGCGTGGTGGCACCTGCACAAGCCCAATTGAAGGCGTTGACAATATCAAGGTTTTTTGTCGCGATTGTAGTATAAGTTCGTTGAACGGAGGCACTATTACCGGCGAATCGAGTCCAAGCACCAACACTGACTACGTTTACACCATCACACCCACTGCGGGCGCTACCTACTACAAATGGATGATACGGGCAATTGACCGAACACCTCCCGAAGTGATTGAAGCTGCGTGTCCGAATGGAAGCGATCCTTGTATTGTTTCGGGTCAGGGAACAACAAGTGTAACCATCAATTTTGGAAGCAATGCAACCGAAAACTATCGCGTTATGTGTATTCCTTATGATGCCAATCCCGGTACACTCGCTGCTCCAAGCGATGCATGCTATGCCAAAATCAGCCTCTTCCCTACCACAACATTGCCGGTAGAGTGGGGCTATTTCAGATTAAACGAAAGCAACAACAATGTGTTGCTTGAATGGCAAACATTGACCGAAACCAACAACGATCGGTTCGAAATCCAAAAAAGCACCGATGAGGAAAATTTTACAACTATCGCCTCTTTACCAGGAGCCGGAAACAGCAATTCGCCGCAGTATTATGCTTACACCGACGAAAAACTTCAGGCAGGTGTAACTTACTATCGTATACGGCAAATCGATTTCGACGGCAAATCGGAGTATTCAAGAGTATTGAGCATCATTAGCGAAAATCCGGAAAGTGGCATCGCGGTAAGTACATTTTTCAACAACACCATAGAGATATACTCCGATCTTCCGATACTTTACCCTGTTCAGATAGAGCTTACTGACATTCAGGGACGAAGAATATTTATATCCGAATCCTTTACACTCAGCAGTGGAAGCATCATTGAAATTCCTGTCCCTGCGATCCCTGATGGAATTTATCTAATGCGAATAAGTGGTATCGGTGTAGATAAAAAAATGCGGATAGTAAAAAATTCGTCGGTGGATTAAAATATTTTTCTACTTTTGCAGTCCGCTTGCCCGAGTGGCGGAATTGGTAGACGCGTCGGTCTCAAAAACCGATGAGGTAACACTCGTGCCGGTTCGATCCCGGCCTCGGGTACAAAAGAAGAGCATCACTTTGATGTTCTTCTTTTTTGTTATACACTATGGAAAGTATATTTTCATTCTTTCCGGATTAAGCTGCTGACAGACAATTAATCACAAGAAATCACAGGTCGCCAATATATTTTAATATCAGTCACGCAAGTGAAACACACAAAAACAAATGAAGAGATGTACTTAGATTAAAAAAACACCATCTCTTTCCGGTATTTTCATTATTTTTGACATTTACTACATTTCAGGTCCGGATTTTGGTTTGGCAACAGCACAACACTTCTATGAAAAAAATTATTTTATTTCAAGCTGTTCTATTCATTACTTTTCAGCTATCATTTACAGCTGAAGGTCAAAATAAGCAACCACAGCGTTCAATCGAACTGAAAGAAAAACCTTTGGCTTTTTCGGTAGATGCTTTCGGAAACTTGTTTGTTTTGCAGCAAAATGGGAGCCTGGTCAAATACGATACGACCGGTAATATCATTTCGCTTCCCGGCCGAAAAACCAGCAGCAGTCTATGGGCAATCGATGCTCAGAACCCTTACAAAATTATTCTCTTTAACCGCGATTTACAGCAAGCCGACATGTTTAATGCTTCGTTTTCGAAAATAAATAGTTACAATCTCAACAACATCGATGCAGGCGATATCGCACTTTTCTGTGGTTCGCACAACAGCGGATTCTGGGCATTTACATCGCAAGGCCGTGACCTCATTCGATTCGACGATCAGTGGGGTATTGTATCGCAAACCAACATATTGACCTTACTGGAACAAGACGACTTTGTTCCGGATATTTTAATTGAAAGCGATCGAAAAGTATTGCTGGCCCAACGAGAAGGAACGGCTTTGATTTTTGACATTTTTGGCAACATGCTTCTCCGTTTTCCGGAGAACGCCAACAATTATGTTTTAGGTAATGACATTTTGTATTTTTTGAAAAACGACAGCATTTTTGCCTATCAAACTGTTTTGCACGAAGAAACAAACATCCAATTTGGAATAAAAAATATCAGCAATTTTGCTTTCTCGTCGCCATGGTTTGCCATTATGAGCGATAACAAAATTTTTCTTTTCTTAAAATCATAGTTTTTTTTGATTTTTCAAATAAAAACCTGAAATTAGCACCCCGATAACACAAAACTGTTTTTATGCATATAGCCATCGCCGGAAATATTGGAAGCGGAAAAACCACCCTAACGGGATTGCTTGCCAAACATTACAAATATTCGCCTCAATACGAAGATGTTGACAGCAACCCATATCTCAGCAGCTTTTACGAAGACATGAAGCGCTGGTCGTTCAACTTGCAGATTTATTTTCTGAATAGCCGTTTCCGGCAAATTGTTGAAGTGCATCGTCAGGCACAGGATGTGATTCAGGATCGCACTATTTTCGAAGATGCGTTTATTTTTGCGCCCAATCTCCACGATATGGGGTTAATGTCGACACGCGACTTTGCCACTTATCAGTCGATATTCGAACTCATGGTTTCGTTCATTAAAGCTCCCGATTTACTCATTTACTTACGAGCCGATGTTCCGACTCTTGTAAATCAGATTCAGAAACGTGGACGTGACTACGAAGCATCCATCCGGCTCGACTACCTGAAAAGCCTGAACGATCGCTACGAAACATGGATTAACGGTTATAAAGAAGGCAAATTGCTCATTATCGACGTGGAAAAAGTGAAATTTCACGAAAGCAAAGAAGACCTCGGGTTAATTATCGACAAGATTAACGCTGAACTATTCGGACTTTTCTAACATGCAGATTATCGGAATCATACCCGCTCGTTATGCATCGACCCGTTTTCATGGCAAACCACTCGCTTTGATTGCCGGAAAAGCTATGATTCAATGGGTTTACGAAAACGCATCGGGCGCCAAATCGCTTTCTCAATTGTTTGTTGCAACCGACGATTCACGCATTGCTGAAAAGGTAGCCTTTTTTGGCGGACGATCGGTCATGACATCCGAAGATCACATGAGTGGTACCGACCGATGTTTCGAAGCAGCAAATATTGCAGGCGCCCGCCCCGACGACAGCGATACCATTATCATTAATATTCAGGGCGACGAACCCTTTATTGAGCCGGAGATTATCGATAAAATTGCAACTGCTTTTTCGGACCCTTCGGTAAATATTGCCACATTGGTTCGGCCATTTGACAACGACGAAGATTTGTTCTCGGAAACATGTATGAAAGTTGTAATCAACAAGACTGGAAACGCGCTTTATTTCAGCAGGTCAATTGTTCCTTTTGTCAGAAACCGACGAACCGACAAGCCCATGTTCGAACAATTTCCATTCAAACAGCATATTGGAATTTACGCATACAGAATGAGCACCTTGGCGCAACTCACACGACTCGGACCATCATTACTTGAAAAAACTGAATCGCTCGAGCAATTGCGTTGGCTCGAAAATGGATATTCTATAAGAGTTTTAGAAACCACCTACAAAGGTCATTCGGTCGATGTCCCATCCGATATTGATAAATTAAAGAATTCGTTTCCTGACGTTTTCAGATCATCTTTTCAATAATATTTATGGATTGGTTAGTACTGATGATTGTTTTAATGCCATTTGTTGCGTATATTTATGTCAATAAGGTAATGAATGAACCACCGGGCGGCAGTTACAAAACATCTTATGAGGGATTAACCCCATCGGGAATTAGTATTAAAGGCCGACAAGAAGAAATAAAACAACTTCTTGAAAATGAATCCTACTTTTTTCGCTCGTTAATCCCCGACCAAAAGACCGATTTTATTGAACGGGTTATTCGTTTCAATTCTTCAACTTCGTTTTACAATTCACCAGGTATAGAACTCACCGAAAGACATATCATTTTGGTATCGTCCACTTTCGTGCAACTCACATTTGGTTTGCGCCGAAGTTTGCTCGACCATTTTAACCACATTCAGCTTTTCCCGGCTCATTACAAAAATAAAAAAACGCATCTGTTTCACAAAGGCGAAGTGGATATTTCGGGCCTTATTTCTCTCTCGTGGGAAGACTACGAAATAGGAAACAGCGATCCACACGATGGCCGAAATGTTGGACTTCATGAAATGGCGCATGCTTTTGCCATCGAAATTATTGAAAGCGATTTAAATTATCATCATTTGATTTTGCGTCTGAAACCCATTTTCCTGCGAGCTCGCTTCGAAATCAACAATCCTTATCAGCGACCCAATCTGCTTCGGGGCTATGGTTACAGCAACATGCACGAATACTTTGCTGTAGCAACAGAAGTGTTTTTTGAAAGTCCCGAACACATGGCAAGTATTCACCCAGCACTCTATGTAGACATGGCTAAGTTGTTTCATCAGGACATACTTACACAATACCGACAATACGAATTGAGACTATCCAATATTCAAAAGCCAAATGCTACTCAGCTACCACCAGTGTAGCATAAAGAAACACATTTTTACTTCAAAAAATCGCCAATACTTGTTGTGAGTGTAATCACATTGGGCGAGCCAGCTAAATGATAAGCACTGCGGGCATAGCTGAAATATAGTTTTTTAATCCGCAGTCCAAAACCCCAACTGATCCCGACTGTTGATAAACGAGTATCAACAGCCAGTTCTTTTCGACGCTGATAGTTGTAACCAACCCTAAGACTGAAGCTTTTTGAAGGAGCTAATTCGGCGCCAATCACAAAATGCCTCATCAATTTGTCGCTAAAAGCGCTCAGCTTTCGTTCTTCGACAGGAAGACCCGTAAGCGGATCAACCGATACATCTGCCGGATTATCATAGCGGATGTCCCATTTTTGCAAATGGTGAGCAAGCACCGAAATGCGTAATGGAACATGAAGCAATCGTTTTGAAACGCCCAGTTGTAAATCGAAAGGCAAAGGCTGAACGTCGCCAGTCGTATAGGGATTAAGCTGTCGTCCGGCATTTCGGGCAGCCAATGTTACACAGAAATGAGTTTTATCGTTGAAATAGGTTCCGGCGACATCGATGGCCACCCCCGATGAATTTGTTTTGTACATATCGGAATAAATAAACTTCAGATTGGATCCTATACTAAAGCCAGGGTGCAGAATTCTGCCCCAACCAACAACCAGCGCCATATCATAGGCCGAAAAGTCACCCAAAGCGTTGCCGTAGATATCGGTTTCCTGAAATTTGCCATAGTTGAGATATTGAAGAGATGCGGCAAAACTCCCTACCCTATCGAATGTATGCGAATAGGTTGCAAATGCATAATTGATCCCTGCAAAATAATCGGTGTAATTGATAGCCAAACCGGAGTGCATAGAATCGCTAATCAAACTTGGGTTAGCCAGCACAAGACTAACATCGTTATCATGAATAGCAGCCATGTTACTCCCCAAAGCTGTAAGTCTCGAACTATTTGAAAGTTCTAAAAATGAAAAAACACGGTTTACTCCATTTTGCGCTGCCAACAGCAACGGAAATGCCAATAAAACAAAAATGAAAATACGCTTCACTGTATCAATTTGTGTTTAACAACGGGTAAAGGTAGAAAATATTTTACGACTTAATTGTTTCATCAATAGAATTTTTCGTAATTTTGAAACCGAAAAATATTCTTAACGTAGAAAAGGAAACATTACCAACCTGCTGAAAAATGAAAAAAATACTCTTTCCAATTTTGATTCTGTTTGTCGCCTTGGGGGGATGCAAGCAGAGTAGTCAGATTACCGGGAATGAGGATGAATACGCTCTGCTGAAAAAAGGCTATAACCGTATTTCCGTTAAAGATTACAAAGGTGGCATTCAGGTTTTCACAAAAGTGGCCGAAATGAATCCAGAAAATGCAGAAGCATATGCCTACAGAGGTCTGTGTAAATATCATTTGAAAGATTTTGAAGGAGCCATTAAAGACTATAACAAAGCTCTCGAAATTCAACCCGGTTATGCCGAAGTATACGACCTGCGTGGCATTGCTAAGGGTGAACTTGGCGACAAGGAGGGCGCTTGTGCCGATTGGAAAAAAGCTTTTGAGCTTGGACTCACCGGCGCTTTTGATCTGGTGAAAGAGTTTTGCTGGGACGAACAGCCCGAAAACTGATTTACACCAAAAAAATATTAATTTTAGCTCCTCAAAAGGGAGCTTTTTTTATGCGTTTATTTCTTTTTCTCGTTTTTACCTTTTCTTTTTTTGCTTCGTTTGCTCAAACGGCAAGCCCCGGAGCACCACTTCGTCCGCCACTTGAACTCACCAGCAACTTTGCCGAATATCGTAAAACACATTTTCATTCGGGCATTGACCTTCGGGTCAACAATAAACCAGACAAAAGCGTTCTTTCCATTTGGGACGGATATGTGTCGCGAATCCGATTCAATTCCGCTTCCTACGGTCGAGCAGTGTACATCACACACCCAAATGGTTACACTTCCGTATATGGCCATCTCGATTCATATGCCCAGTTTATCGACACTGTTGTCACAAATTACCAGTACAAAAACCATGTTTTTGAAACTGATATTGAACTTCCCGAAGATTATTTACCAGTGAAACAAGGCCAGATAATCGGAATTGCCGGAAACAGCGGGTATTCGTTTGGCGCTCATCTTCATTTCGAAATACGCGATACAAAAACGCAGGATGCACTTAATCCGCTAAAATTCTATGAGATTACCGACAATATTGCGCCTGTCTTCAAACAATTGATTGTATATTCAATGCAAAAAGGTGGATATTTGCCTGCTATATCTCAGGCGTACACCGTAACAAAAAGAGGCAGTTATTATTCCCCTGCCACTGAAGTTCTCGTTCCCGACACCTTTTTTCTGGGCTTCGATGTTCAGGACTATGTGAATTCAAGTTATTTCAGACTTCTGCCTAAAAAGATTGATGTCTTTATCGACGACTCATTGGTTTGGCAAATTGAATTCGACCGGTTTGCTTTTGACCAAACTGCAGCTTGTCGTGGTGTTTTCGACCACGATGCCGGCCTCAACAAAAAGATGCAAATTGTTACAACATATACCGGAAATGCAAATCGGCAAGGCTTTTACAAGAAATATTCCAACGACGGACTTATTACAATTCCGGACAATAACATCCATGTTTTAACCGTGAAAGCTGGCGATACTGAATTCAATACCACCGAATTCAGGGCAAATCTGAAACGAGGCAACATCTCTCGCCCCAATCCCAACACAAAAAACCAAATCCACAGCGGCTATTTTCACGATTACCAAACCGAAAATGTTGTTTTGAAATGCGATACAGGTACATTTTACGGCAATCTTGCACTCGAAAAGCCGTTGATTGTTGAGTTTTTCACTAATAATCATTTGGCATGGACAATCGGATATACCGAAATACCACTCATAAAACCAATGACAATGGTTTTCAGAAACGATTCGCTCATTAGCGACAAAACCATTTTTGCTCAAATGGATAAACATCGGATTATCAATGGTTGGAAGCCAGTAAAAAACTCAAACGGAGCCTATTCAGTTTCAATAAATCGACCAGGAACCTTTGAGCTTATCGACGACACCATTCCTCCGACTATTACGAAGGCCAACATCCCAGCAAACAATAATATTTCCTATTTAAAAGAATTTGTATTCACGGTAACCGACAATTCTGATGAAATTACACGCTTCAATGCATATATCAATGGTGAGTGGACTTTGATGATTTACGATTACAAATACAACAACTTTTCAATTCCTCTAAGCGTAGCACAACGCAAAACCATCAGGACGTTGGATGTTGAATTTATCGATTTGGCGGGAAACATTACTCTTAAGTCGTTTACATTTTAAAGTTTCCAGGGAATCAGACACAAACTTTGTTAAATTCATTATGGCATTTTGTTAAACAAGCTTTACAAAAAAAAGATATAATACAAAACGAATATTTGTACCGGAAATTCGCAAATTGATTCTCTCATAAAACAAACTCTTACATTGCTGTTTGTGTGACACATATAAAATTACGTTTGATTAAAGATCGTTTTTCTGAATTCCTGAATTTTTGCCATGAAAAAATATTAACAAAATGTCACAGTAATTTCAATTGCGCTTACATTCTGATTTTCTTATATTTACAACAACGCTACAGGAGATTTACGTAAAGAGCAATACAAAAAGCATGTGTTTCTACTGGTTTTGAAAAAAATCTGGTTTTTACGTATGTATTTTTACTTTGTTCCATGACAAAGACTCTAAGTAAAGCTGAGGGGGTACTTATTTAAAATCAAGGGGTTATGAAAAAAATAATTTTTGGGATAATTGTGTTGGCATTGTTTGGTGTTGGTAATTGTTTTGCTCAAAGCAACATTACACAAAATCAAAATCCGGCTGATTCAAAATTGCAATCTAAAGAAAAGCAGACCGTTGTTGAGGAGCATGTAAAAACTATGGAATTGAATAAGCAACGAGAGCAGGAAATTCATATTCAGATAAAAGCAAAGAAGGCAGAGCTTGAAAACTCGACCGATCCTTTTCGGAAAGCCATTCTAAACGACGAAATTCAGCAGTTGCAGGACGATTTGAAGATTCTTCAGAATCCACCTGTTGAAATGACTCCGGAAATGCTAATTCCTGTGGAATAATCAAAAAAACCGAGGGGGGGTACCATGAAAAATATTCTATCTGTATTCATTATTCTCGTTTTCTTTTCCGGTGGTGTTGCTTGGGCACAACCTGCAAACGACGACTGCACTAGCGCCACTCCGTTGACAGTCGGCGCTTTCTGTTCTTTTTCTACCTACACCAATACAGCTGCAACCGCATCAGGCATTGCCAATCCAGGTTGTGCCAATTATCTGGGTGGAGACGTTTGGTTTACTGTTACGGTTCCAGCATCGGGCCATCTGATATTTGACACTCAAACCGGCGCAGGCACAATTACCGATGTTGGGATGGCTATATACTCGGGCAATTGTGGTGCGTTAACGCTGATAGAATGCGACGATGACGACAGCGACAACGGAACCTATATGGCTAAGATTGATCGCATAGGATTAACGCCAGGCTCAACTGTTTATATTCGCGTTTGGGAATACGGAAATAACTCGTTTGGCAATTTTGATATTTGTGTTTATGAACCTGCCGGTACTGGCCCATGCGCAAGTGCTGTTGCAATCAGTTGCGGTGTTGATCAAACCTTCACGAGTTCGGGTGTTGGATTTTGGAATTCTGGAATATGCGGAACAGGAACTCCCGGCGAAGAAAAAGTTTATGCTTTTACTCCTGCAACTACCGGTGCATATATTCTCAATATTTCAAATACCGGTGGAGGCGATTGGATGTCGTATGCCTATCAAGAAGGGTCATGTTCTTCTACTGGATGGAATTGTATAACCCGAACAGATGCTATCGGCAACTATGGTCCTATTTCAATGACAGCCGGTTTGACTTATTATATCATGGTCGACAACGAGAACGCGTCAGCTGGCAATCAACATATTTTCAGACTGCGATGTTTAGAAACTCCCGGGACATATCTACATCCAACGGATGGAATTCAAGGCACATACAACGGGGCATGTATGGTAAACACTTGTACAGGAACCTATGTTGACGATGGCAATGCAGGAAACTACTCAAACAACGTAAACTCCATATACAGGACTTTTTGCCCCGATGCACCAGGAAAATGTATGACAGCCACAATTAACAGCTTTAATCTCGAGAGTTCAGCTGGTTGTGCAAACGATGCTCTTATTATTCGCGATGGACCAACTCAAGGAAGCGCTTTTCTTTGGGGTGCTTGTGGAAACTGGGCAGCTTCGTTACCACTAACAATAACATCAACCAATTCAAGTGGGTGCTTGACTTTTGCATTCTATTCCAACAGTATTACAAATAACACAGGGTGGAATATTTCATTGAATTGTGTTGACTGCGGCACAACACCAACCAACAACGATTGCATTACAGCAATCCCCATATGTGGGGCAACCAACCTCAATTCAGCCAGCCCGGGCCCCGGAATTACTTCAACTTGTGGTGGCTGCAACCTTTCGGAAAACTTTTCGAACTGGTACTATTTTGAGATAACTCAAAGTGGAAAACTGGCACTCGATTTAAAGCCCGAGGATTTTTTCGAGGATTACGATTTTGCATTATATAAAGCCGATGATTGTGCTTCGCTGGGCGACCCGGTGAGATGTTCTTACGCTATGAGTCCACGCTACTGCGGAGTGAGTTCCGATAATGCTAGTTATTACATTAACAATGTGAGTTTTAACACCATCAATAATGCCTCAACCGCATATACAAATTATTACGCAAATTACACAACTTCCACTGTAACAACAGTCAACAAGGGGTCAAGCTACAACCTCAATGTAACTTTCGTTGGGAATAACGCAGAAGTTACAGCTTGGTTTGATTGGGATAAAAGCTTAACCTTTGATGCTGGAGAATATTACACCATTGGTGGCACTGCAAGTAATACTACTGTGACTCGTTCTATTACGATTCCGGCAACAGCAAGAGCAGGAAAAACAGCCTTCAGGGTATATCTAAACAGGGGTGGCCCAATTTCAACTCCTTGCTCCTCTGTTGCAAACGGAGAAATAGAAGACTATGCAATTTTTATTGATGACGGAACTCATTGCAGCAACAACGTAAAAGATGCCGATGAAGAGGGGGTAGATTGCGGTGGCGTGGATTGTGTTCCTTGCACACAAAACTACTGGCCGACAAACACTGGGATGAGTAGTGTAGCCAGCGATTTTAGCGAAGACGTATCTGGAGACAGCTGGGTAAACTGGTACAGCGTTAATGCTGGCGAACGTTACTATCTGATGACCAACAACTGGTCGCCCGGCGCAAATGGATTCGATCTGGTATGGCAGTTTTCCGAAGGAGGTGCCATGGATTGTGACATTACTCTTCCTGTTGAATTACTATCATTTGATGCCGTTTGCGACAATGGAATGGTTGATATTTCGTGGGAAGTAGCCTCCGAAACCAACAACGATTATTTTGTTATTCTGAAATCGTACAACGGAATCGCATTTGCTTCGGTCGATACCATTGATGGAAGAGGTACTGTGAACGGCTACAAAAAATATAACACAAGCTACATCGAGGAAACTCAAGGAACAGTTTATTACAAACTAAAGCAAGTTGATTTCGATGGAGCTTTTGCTTATTCCGAAATGATAACATCGAGCTGTGGCGACGACAGCAGAACTTTCAATGTAGCTCCAAACCCAGTAAAAGAAGGCGAAGCTTGGCACGTTGCCGGCTTAGTTCCCAACGACAACCTGAAAGTGTTCGATTTGTATGGCCGCGAATTCGAAAAAGACAACCTTGAAAAAGGAGTCTACATGGTTGTTGTTAATGGAAAGCCTGTTGCAAAACTCATTGTTTACTAGTTCAACAACTCTCATAATATACATGTCCGAATAACCTTCGGACATGTATATTATTATTGGACTAAAGGCATTTTCAAAACAAAATGACGCTTGTTAGTCAACACAAACCCAAGCCTTATCCATTATGTAAAATAGAATTGATTTATGCTCTTCATTTTTCGTACCTTTACAAGCTTTAAAATTTTCGGAAATGAAAAAACTATTTCTTCTCATAGGATTATTGTTGCCTTCGGTCATTTTCGCACAAATTCCTCTGGGATACTACGATTCGGCAGCAGGACTTACCGGAACTCCACTCAAAAATACACTGCACGATATTATTTCAGCTGGAACAATCAATATTGGATATGATGGACTTTGGACTGCATATCCTCGCACCGACAAAAAAGCCAACGGAAAAGTGTGGGACATGTATTCCGACATTCCGGGAGGAACAGCACCATATGAGTTTACATTTGTTACAAACCAGTGTGGAAACTACAACAGCGAAAACGATTGCTACAATCGCGAACATTCTGTTCCGGCCAGTTGGTTTAGCGATGCCAGCCCAATGTATTCCGACCTGTTTCACGTTGTCCCAACCGATGGCTGGGTAAACAACAAACGCTCCAACTATCCTTTCGGTGAAGTTGGAACAGCCAGCTGGACATCGTTGAATGGAAGCAAACTAGGCACATCCGATTTCCCAGGTTATACAGGAACTGTTTTTGAACCCATCGACAGCTTTAAAGGCGATTTTGCACGCATCTATTTTTACATGTGTGTTCGCTACAAAGATGAACTGCCTTCCTGGACAGGCGAATCGTTTTCGGGGGGCAATTTAACTATCTGGGCCGAAAACATGTTTTTACAATGGAATGCATTGGATCCTGTGAGCCAAAAAGAACGCGACAGAAACGATTCGGTTTATCAAATTCAGCACAATCGCAATCCGTTTGTTGATAATCCCGAGTGGATTTATGCAATCTGGGGACCAACAGCCGGAACCGACGAAGAATCGGCAGTGAATTATTTCAATGTGTTTCCCAGTCCGGCAACAAACTCTGTTAATCTGGATTTCCGAAGCGGCACAAAACCCGACGAAGCTTATCTTTTCGACCTGCAAGGGCGAAAATTGCTCACATTCACGGGTGAACAATCGTTTTCCGTAGAAGATTTACCATCAGGTTTTTATGTAGTGAAATGTATTTTTAGTAATATTGCCTCCGAAAAAGCCTTGATAGTAACTCATTAATTTTTCAGCATGGAAAATCCCGTGTATTATGAATCGCAACGCATGCGCCTTTGGTGGGTTTATCTCATTTGCGCAGGCATTCTAGGTCTTGCTGCATGGATATTTGTCCGTCAAATTGTAATGGGAATTCCAACCGGAACCAACCCAGCACCCGATTGGGGCGTTTGGGCGATTTTAGCTTTTGCTGTCTGGTTGGTTGTACTTATTTTGCTTATAACGTTAAAACTCCGAATCAGCGAAAAAGGTGTTGAAATTCGCTTTATTCCTTTCACCCACAAACGTTTTTCGTGGGATAAAATCGAGTCGATGGAAGTAGTGGAATACCATCCTATAAAAGATTTTGGCGGCTGGGGAATTCGCTACAACTGGAAGCAAAGGGGAAAAGCCTTCACTGTTTCGGGTCATCATGGGTTGTCGATCACCATGAAAGACGGCAAAAAAGTGCTTATAGGCACCTACAAACCCGAAAAACTGAAACTTTTTGTTGCCAAATCGCCTTACTTGAAATAGCCAACATGCCACTTGTCTATCACGAATGGATCAACGACAACCTGCAACTTGGTTTGTGGCACATCACCGAAAGTGTTGACGATCTTATTTCGAAGCTGTTTCTCAATAAAGAAGAATTTGAAACATTGAATTCGTTTGGCTGCGACTCACGCCGAAAGCAATGGCTGAGCTACAGAGCACTCATTCGCAATCTGGTTGAAAGCGATTATATTTATAGAATCTTTTACGACGATAACAACAAGCCTTTTTTGGTCAATCCGCAACGATCTATCAGCATAACTCATTGCAACACCTATTCGGCAGTGCTCATTTCGCCTAATATGACATTGGCGCACGGTCTTGATATTGAACCCGTTCATCCGAAAATTTTGAAAATCACCGATAAATTCATGAATCCGGATGAAGCTGCCGATTGGGAAAAAAGTGGAGATGCTCAAAAAGCGGTAGCCTATTGGTCGTTCAAAGAAGCCATTTTTAAAGCCTACGGAAAACGATATGTTACCCTGAAAGGAAATATTGCTATCGAACCGTTCAATCTGAACGATGCCGAAATGCGCGGCTTTGTGAAACTCAAATCGAAGCAACGAGCCTATAAACTCAATTTGCGTAGCTACAACGATCTGATGATTGCTATTGCGCAGGAAGACAGAGATTCAGTTTAAAATGATGAGCGCCCACCAAACCCTGTTTCGCTGGCGTAGCCAGACGGCCGACTCACTATCAAAAGAAACAATCAGAACAGCCCAACCACATTTCCATCCTCGTCAAAATCGATACTTTCGGCCGAAGGAACAACTGGCAAACCAGGCATACGCATAATTGCACCTGCAATTGGCACAACAAATCCGGCTCCAGAAGCAATCTCAATTTCACGAATATTGACAATAAAACCTTCGGGTCGACCACGCAAATCGGGATTATCCGACAAAGAATTCTGCGTTTTGGCCATACATACCGAAAGTTTGTCCATTCCTAGTTTGGAAAGCGTTTCAAGGTCTTTGCGTGCTTTGAGAGAATATTCAACACCTGCTGCACCATACATTTTGGTTGCAATGGTTCCGATTTTCTTCTCCATGTCCCATTCCGGGCTGTATAAAGGTTTGAAACAAGACGGACAAGATTTTGCAGCCGACAACACCTTTTCGGCCAAGTCGGTAGCTCCATCGCCACCTTTTGCCCATGCATCGTTGATCGCCATTGCTATTCCATGTTCCTCGCAACGAGAACGCACGGCATCAATTTCTTCGGAACTGTCGCTGTCAAATTTATTCAGTGCCACAACAGGTGTAAAACCAAAACTTTTCATATTTTCGATATGCTTATCGAGGTTGGGCAAACCTTTTTTTACCAGTTCGGCATCGGGAACACCAAATTGATCCTTGTTGGCACCACCATGGTACTTAAGCGCGCGAATGGTAGCAACAATTACAACTGCATTGGGGCGAAGGCCCGCAGTTTGGCACTTGATATCGAAAAACTTTTCGGCTCCCAGATCGCTGGCAAAACCGGCCTCTGTAACCACAATATCGGAAAGTGATAAGCCCATTTTGGTTGCAATAATGGAATTTGTTCCCTGTGCAATATTGGCAAACGGTCCACCATGTATAATGGCTGGAGTATTTTCTACAGTCTGCACCAAATTAGGCATAATAGCATCTTTAAGCAAAACAGCCATAGCACCTTGTGCATTCAGATCACGTGCATAAACCGGTTTTTTATCGAAAGTAAAACCTATAAAAATATTTCCAAGGCGTTCTTTCAGATCTTCCGGGTTTTTTGCCATACAAAGAATTGCCATTACTTCGGAAGCCGCAGTAATATTGAAACCGGTTTCGCGCGGAATACCACTTGCTGTTCCTCCCAAGCCAATTACTATATCGCGCAGCGAACGGTCATTCATGTCCATAACACGTTTCCAGCTAATGGTTCTTGGGTCGATATTCAGACTGCGCTTCTTATTTTGCAAATTGTTGTCGATAAGCGCCGACAAAAGATTGTTTGCTTTTTCGATAGCCGATAAGTCGCCCGTAAAATGGAGGTTGATATCTTCCATCGGAATAACCTGAGCATGACCACCGCCAGCGGCACCTCCTTTCACTCCAAAAACAGGACCCAACGAAGGCTCACGTAAAACAACCGTGGCTTTTTTACCAATCTTGTTTAGTCCCATGGCCAAACTAATAGAAGTAGTTGTCTTTCCTTCACCGGCAGGTGTTGGGGTAATAGCCGTTACCAAAACCAGCTTCGCTTTTCGGATTTTCTCTTCGTTGATGTAATGCAGCGGGATTTTCGCCTTATACTTGCCATAAAGCTCAAGATCGTCGGGGCTGATATTCAGTTGTTCACCAACTTGGGCCACAGGAAGCATTTTGGCTTCGCGTGCTATTTCAATGTCGCTTTTCATGATGTGGGTTTTAGTAGTTGTATTCAACTTATAAAATTACGAAAAACTATTGCTCATCCGACATATTATGACAAATATCAGCGTTGTTGGAACCATTAACAACTCTGCTTTGCGATTGCGACAAGGTTTCGGAATTTACAGGCACTTAACACAAAAACGAAACATCCATTAGCCTAAACATCTCTCCACATTAAGTAGTCGCGCAGCAAAAAAAAATCCCGTTGAGACAACCCAACAGGATTTGATATATATGTAGAGGCCGACAGTTGTTACCGAAGTCGGAAATCGAATCGCATGGTGTAATTTTCATCGGAAGTTTTTCCCGGGAAAACCATACTTTTCAGTTTCGCAGTTACATATTCTCTAAGAGTAACATCGCTGCTATTGATTGCAACAATATCAATTTGTCCGTTGAGGTCGATTTTAAACTCAACCAAAACTACGCCTTCAATGTTTTGGGCTATAGCAATCTGCGGATACGAAATTTCGCCGCGGATACTGCTTTCTACAGAGGGATCGTTGATGCTCATTGCTGCAAGAGGAACGAACAAAAGGAGAAATATTATATTTTTCATTGTGCTTTGTTTTTTGATTTGAAATTAGGACGAACTAAAAAACAGAAAAGTTACAACTAAAATAAAAACAGGCATTTTGAAACAAATTGAGCAATTTTCGAACAATAAAACCCTCAATCAGATAATGCATATCAAAATATTCGTAATTTTACGGTTATAAAAGGTTTGATAGAAAATGAAAGAATTAAAAATCAGAGACCTTACTCTGCGCGATGGACAACAATCGCTTTTCGCCACACGCATGAAACAAGGCCAGGTTGACCGTACACTCCCTCTTTTTAAAGAAGCACATTTTTTTGCTATGGAAGTATGGGGTGGAGCTGTTCCCGACAGCGTAATGCGATATCTCAGCGAGGACCCCTGGGAAAGACTTGCTAAAATAAAAGAAGGTATTGGCGATGCTTCGAAACTCACAGCGCTATCGCGTGGTAGAAACCTTTTTGGTTACAATCCCTATCCTGATAGTGTTATTGAAGGCTTTATCCGCAACGCCATGAGCACCGGAATCGATATTCTACGCATTTTCGACGCTCTCAACGATATGGAAAACATCAAAGCTTCGGTTATTTATGCCAAAAAATTTGGCGGTATTGCCGATGGAACTGTTTGTTATACTCTTGACCCGAAAGTTGAACCTAAAAAGAAATTATTCGGACTTATTTCTTCGGGCAATTCTAAAAACCTTATTTTCGACACCAATTATTTCACTCAAAAAGCCAAAGAACTCGAAAATATGGGAGCCGACATGGTTACCCTTAAAGATATGGCCGGCTTAGTCGATCATGTCAGCGCTGCAAAAATTATCAAAGCGCTGAAAAAAAGCGTCAATATTCCTGTCGATTTTCATACACATTCCACTCCCGGCTACGGTCTTGCCTCGGTGCTCACAGCCATTATGAGCGGAGCCGACATTGTTGAC
Source organism: Bacteroidetes bacterium HGW-Bacteroidetes-6 (assembly GCA_002842495.1). GTDB lineage: Bacteria > Bacteroidota > Bacteroidia > Bacteroidales > DTU049 > GWF2-43-63. The sequence goes on along the minus strand of PHDB01000007.1, from coordinate 63,828 downwards.
ACCAACATGATGCCTTTTGCAGGCGGTCCGGCCGCTCCCGCTTACGAGGTTATTCATCTCTTCTGTAAAAAGCTGAATATTGAAACCAATGTCAATATCGAAGTACTCAAGCCTTTGAGCGACTTGCTTTACGATATCCGCAAGGAAATGGCCGAATTCGATAGTTACAAAATGTTTCCACGTAGTTTCGACCTCACCAAAGACACGCTACCAAAAGACATCGATGCTTTGTTCGACCGCGCTATCAATTCGGTTGAAAAAGAAGACTACGAAGACGTTTTGGTTGCCTGCAATAAAATTGAAGAATTCTTCAATTTTCCATCGGCTGACGAAATGGTAAAAAACGCTCAGATTCCTGGTGGAATGTACACCAATATGCTGGCACAGCTCAAACAGCTGAAGCTCGAAGATCTTCTACCACGCGTGTTGATTGCTGTTCCCAAAGTTCGCATGGATGCAGGTTGTGTGCCGTTGGTGACTCCAACCAGTCAAATTGTAGGTGTTCAGGCCGTGAATTGTATTCTCGACGAAAACAAAGGTCTGCCTTGGTACACCAACAACAATACACAGTTCGAAAACCTAATTAAAGGTTCCTACGGCAAAACACCAGTCCCGGTTGTTCCTGCATTTCGCGAAAAAATTACTGGTTCGCCAATTGAAACACCATACGATACAACCACCTACAAACCACAGGAAAATAAAGTATTTAAGGAATTTGGTGGCGTAAAACTTATCAATTCTGAAAAAGACCAGTTGCTGATGGAATTGTTCCCTTCGGTTGCCGATACATTCCTGACCACACGAGCAAAACAATTGTGGGAAAGCGAAAATGCAGTTCGCCTCGAAGAAGAAGAACGCAAACGTAGAGAAATGGAAGAGGAATTCTATCGTCAGAAAAAAGAATACGAAAGTTTGAGTCCCGAAGAGAAAGCAAAGCGGCTCGAATTTGGTCTCTACAATTTCAAGTGGACTACCTATTTCGAGGAACAAGAAGAAAACTTAAAATCGGACAAAACACCAAAGCAAAATTGCGTGTAATCCTATTAGTTGTTTACTAGGTGTCAGACACCAAAACAACCCATAATTATCGATTCTAAAATTGGAAATAGATAAATGGCTGCACGCTTTCGCTGCGGAACTGGATCAGCAATTGCAGAACAACGATAAAAGCAAACACTTTTAAAGCAAAAGGAACCTTCACGTAGGTGTTTTCGAGCTTCGGGAATAGCTTTGATGGAATGGCATGGATTGAGAATCCAACAATGAGCATTACAACAAAGATATAGCGCACATCCCAGAATGGCTGCAAATAAGCTAAATCCATGGCGGTGAATATCTGTGTAATCATGGTCCAGGCAGTATCGAAACTCTGCGCCCTGAAGAAAATCCACAGAAATGCCACAAAATGGAACGTAATGAACCACGAAATGGCTTTATACACCAGCGACTTTCGTTCGCCAGGCATCACATACTTTTTCCACAACTTATGAACCGCCAGTCCAATGCCGTGCATGGCACCCCAAACAACAAACTGCCACGAAGCTCCGTGCCACAAACCACCCAAAAGCATGGTCACGAACAAATTAACATAGGTTCTAAACTTGCCTTTTCGGTTTCCACCCAGTGGAATATAAAGATAATCGCGTAGCCACGTCGAAAGACTTATATGCCAACGACGCCAGAAATCGGTGATATTGAGCGCCTGATAAGGCTTATTGAAGTTGATTCCCAAATCGAATCCCATCATTTTGCCAATACCAATAGCCATATCGCTGTAACCACTGAAATCGCAATAAATCTGAAGAGTATAGCCATACAATGCCATTAGGTTTTCGTAGCCCGAATAGGTTCCTGGAGAAGCAAAAATGAGGTCGTTGTATTGCGAAATATAATCGGCCAGAACAGCTTTTTTGAAAAGCCCCTGCATAATGAGGAAAAACCCCTTTTGTACTTCGTCGGGGTGAATGGTAATACGTTCTTTCAACTGAGGCAAAAATAAGCTGGCACGCACGATAGGACCAGCAACCAACTGTGGAAAGAATGTGATGTAGAAAGCGTAATTAAAAAAGTCTTTTTCGGGCTCCAAATCGCCTCGGTAAACATCTATCACATAACTGAGAATTTGGAACGTATAGAACGAAATTCCAACGGGCAAAATCAAATCGACCGGATGAAAATCGTCGCCCGAAATGGCAGCAATATTTTCGAGTAGAAAATTAGTGTATTTATAGTACGCTAGCAAGCTCAAAGCTGAACCAACACTAATCCAAAGCAAGATTTTTCGGCGCCATCCTTTTGGCTGCATGTGCATGAAGCGGGTAAGCAAATACACAAATACAAGCGTCCCAATAAGCAGCAAAACAAAAGAGCCGCTCGATTTATAGTAGAAATAGAGGCTGAATCCAAGCAAAAACAATGTTCGGGCTGTGTTGTTGCGGTAAATAGCAGCATAAACCGATAATACCAAAATGAAAAGCAACCAAAAAATGCCACTATTGAACAGAATGGGAGCATCTTTGCTATACACGAAAAAGTTCTGTAGAATATCGTTCCAGCGCATCAGAAAGGAGGATTGGGTTTTAGAATTTCAGTCGGAGGAACTTTCCCTAAAAAAGTATCGGGCATCTCCATCAAAACACGGTAGCGGGCATCGTTTTGCATATACACTGCAACCGAGTCCATCCATTTATAGGCTGAAGGACGCGTGGGATGTGCTCCGTCTTTGGTGCGTTCATAACTGAGGTTCTTCGATGGGAAATAACGATCGCGACCAGCATATCTAAAAATTAAATCGTTGATTCCCGTATCGTCTTTCCAGTTGGGAGGTCCAACCCATATAAACGGAACATCGCCCATTTCTGCAATGATGTGCTTTACAAATTCGGCTCGCTCTGTTTTAATGTCTTTAATAAACAATTCGTTTGCACCCAAAACAAGTACAACGTAGGTTGGTTGATGCTTTTTAATGAAATAACTTAGTGTATCGCATTGTCCGTACCAGAGCGACGAAGAGCTGTACCAAATGACCGTATTCATTGTATGACCATTCTTATGACAATAGTCGTTGAAACGGATACGCATAAATTCCAGCATCGAGTCGCCAATAAACAAAAATTTCTGTGCCGAAGAGTCAATTTTTTCAGATACCCCAGTGCGCTTAATGGTATCGGCTACCAAAGCCAACTTCGGCGATGGAAAAAAATACTGCTTTATTTTAGAATCTTTTAGTTCTATTTTACCAATGCCCAACGATGTATCGGTAAATGACAGAGCTGAAAACAAAACCAGTGCACCGGCCAACAAAAACAGGTACAAGAAATATACTTTGGGAGGTTTATTCAATTTCAAAAGGCACGAATTTGAGACAAAAGTAATTAATTCTGCCTTTTTTGAGCAAACATCCAGCGAAGATTTTCAACATTCGAATATACTTGCTCCCAGCAGAGATGACCAAGATTAGGAAACAAAACACATTCTGCACCACCACCACACTGATTAACAGCATTTACCATATTTATTGTGCGAGCAGGCATTACCAGATGATCGAGTTTCCCATGAAATGCTTTGATAGGAGTGGCGATAATTGCACAAGCCTGTGTTTCATCACCACCTCCACAAACCGGCATTGATGCTGCAAAAAATCCCGGCCGACGCTGCATTGCATCCCAGGTACCAAACCCTCCCATCGACAGACCGGTAACATAAACCCTGTTGGAATCGACCGGATAGACACTCATTAGTGAATCGATGAGGGCAAACGAAAGTTCAAGTGGCACAGAGATGCGTGCTGGCATTTTGTGCGATGCTAATGTCCAGTCAACCTCTACCCAACGAGCATCTTCGGGACACTGTGGAGCTATCAGGATAAAACGATATTCGTTGCGGATCTGCACATCCATAAAATGACTCACGCCGTGCAGTAATTGTGTTTGATTATCGTTTCCACGTTCACCGGCTCCATGCAAAAACAAAATCAAAGGCAATTTTTCATCTGGTTGAATAGAATCAGGCAGATACAAACGGTAGGGCTGTATATTTCCTTTGTAAACAAATTTTTCTTTCGACAAAAAACTTTGCCAGTTGTTCTGAGCATTTAAGCCGCTTACAGGAAGCAAAGCCAACAAAAAAAGGCCCAAAAGAAAGAATTCTCTTTTCATAGAAAAATTTTTCAAATATCGGAATAATTCAAAATATGTATTTTTACAAAAATTATTCCGCTAATATGAAGAAACGGATTTTTAAGATATTGCGCATTGCGCTAAAAGTAATACTAATAATTGTTGCCCTTGTCGCATCATATTTTATTACAGTAATTGTCATAAACACACGCAGCAATTACACTCCACCGATGAACGACACTTTGAAAATTAATGAGGGGAAAAAATCGTTTTTATTTGCCGATCAAAATATTTCAATTATCAGCTGGAATATTGGGTATTGTGGCTTGGGAAAAGAAATGGATTTCTTTTACGAAGGTGGAAAGCACATGCGACCCGGAAAAGATTTGTACAAAAGCTATATCAATGCTGTCTTCAACATTGTTTCAGCCATGGACAGTGTAGATCTGGTTTTACTTCAGGAAGTAGATTTTAACGCCAGACGCACTTACAGGAACCACCAAGACAGCACATTCATGAAAGCGCTGCCATCATTCAGTTCTGTTCAGGCAGCCAACTACGATGTCCCTTATGTACCATTTCCGTTGTTCAATCCTATGGCTCATGTATATTCAGGCATGATGAGTTTCAGCCGTTTTGTTCCCGAATGGGCTCAACGTGTTTCGTACCCCGGCAGTTATAGCTGGCCGATGAGCGTGTTTTTTCTTGACCGCTGTTTTATTATCATGCGTTTCGATCTTGAGAACGGAAAAGATCTTTATGTAATCAACACTCACAATTCAGCTTATAGCGATGCAGGCGATATCCGTCTGATTGAATTGTATTTTCTCCGAAGCTATATTCTCGATCTCTATAGCCGCGGACATTATGTAATTGCAGGTGGCGACTGGAACCAGAATCCTCCGGGATTTGATAGCACAGCAATTGTATCGGGCGATAAAGTAAGAATGGTTGGAACATCGGTAACTTCCGATTTCCTTCCATCTGGCTGGAAATGGGTTTACGATCCCAGTTTACCAACCAACCGTGATGTAAACACGTCTTATGCCAAAGGTCAAACCACAACAACCATTATTGACTATTATCTTTGTTCGCCCAATGTAATTGTGAATGACATCAAAACAATCGATATGGGGTTTACTCATTCGGATCACAATCCGGTTTATTTCAATTTTTCAATGATGCCCGATACGCTTTGTTGCGATTCGATGAAAATTTACGAGGGAGTGAAAACGAAAATTGCTGCCGAAAAGAAATCGGGCAAGAAAAAACAGACTGCTCAATGAAAGCTGTTTTGCAGCGGGTTTTGCATGCTTCGGTAAAAGTTGACAACACGAAAATTTCGTCAATCGAAGCTGGAATGCTTGTATTGTTGGGTATTCACTGCGACGATACAAAAGAAGATATGGATTGGCTTTTGAAGAAAATTGCACAAATTCGCATTTTCGATGATGAAAATGGTGTTATGAACCTCGATGCAATGCAAGCAGGAGCCGATATGATGGTTGTGAGCCAGTTTACCCTGCTTGCCTCCACTAAAAAAGGAAATCGTCCATCGTATATAGCAGCAATGGAGCCCGATAAAGCAAACCAGCTGTATGAATTATTTGTCGAAAAGTTAGAAGCAATTCTTGGCAAAACCGTTGCCCGCGGAGCATTTGGCGAACACATGCAAATTGAATTGAACAACGACGGACCAGTGACCATTGTTCTCGACACAAAAAATAAAGACGTATGACATTGCAGCAATTGCAAACCGAAGTTGACGCATGGATTAAGCGACATGGTGTCAGATATTTCAACGAGCTTACCAACACTGCCATTCTGATGGAAGAAGTGGGTGAACTGGCTCGGCATATGGCTCGGCAATTTGGCGAACAGAGTTACAAGGACGGTGAAAACAAGGCTGGTCTGGCTGAAGAAATGGCCGACGTACTGTTTGTATTGGTTTGTTTGGCCAACCAGACAGGCATAAATCTGGAGAAAGCATTCGCTGAAAAGATGTCCATTAAAACTTCACGCGATTCCGATAGACATTGGAATAATGAAAAGTTGAAGTAAAGGACTTTTATTGAATTTGTCTGAAAGCACTTTCTGAATAATGATAACGGAAGAGTATTTCATTAGTCACGAAACTGTAGTATTTGAGTGTTTGCTCTTGAAAAGAAGACTTTTGTTTTGATGAAAACCTGTTTCCGCATATTCTGAATTTATTCACATCAAGCCAAAAGAGGCACATCCCTTCATAATACACAGTGTAGCAAGGCATCGCCGATAGACGAATACCCAAGGTCACTTTTGTGTTTTGTCCATTTTCGTTGTCCAAAAACTCAAAAGGCAATATCTTTCCAAGAAAGCATTAAAAAAGAATACACTTTTAAAGTGTAGGATAAGTTGTCGTACTGCGAGCTAATATTGAAGGAAGTTGTTGTGAATATTTAAATGGAATTTATAAATCTATTTATTTTCTTTATAGTTTATTCCTGTTAATTCTTTGTTTTCTTTTTCATGTATTAACTTTATAGTTTATAATATTATTATATTTGCCCATGCCTTCCCCTCTCCTCAACATCATACAATCGTTCCAACCCGGTCGAATATTTGGATACACCGACCTTACAGCGGCTGGACTCAACCAAAAAGCTCTGTCAACGGAATTACGTAAACTAATCCTTCGAAAAAGGATTGTTCGACTGCTTAAAGGAAGATATATGATAACCGATCCATCTCAAAAAGAGCAAAAACCCGAAGAAATCATCCGTGCTATCTGTCTGTTCCGTAACAAAATCTGCGGCTACGAAACAGGGCCATCAATCTGGGAAAAATGGCAATTCATTCCCAAAACAGAAAACAGAAACATTTTCTATGTTGCTATCAACAATATGCGTCCTGCGCAAAACCACAACGGAATAACCATCCGCTTCAGAAAAGCACGACTCGATCCGGCAAACTACAATCACAATGTTCTTCAACTTCTCGACTCCATCGAAGCATTCAACAGTATAACACAATTGGAAAACGGCGCTTATGTCATCGGCAAAATCCTCGAAATGATTACTGGTCAGAACGCTGCATTTCATCAGCAATTGGCAAACTATGCTCTGGCTTACAGACCTGCTACACGCGCTTTCACCGGAGCATTGCTTCAACATGCCGGAATTGAAGAAAATCTGTCGCTGCTGCATACTTCGCTCAATCACCTATCGGTTTATAAACTACGGATCGACTACTCAACATTGCCGGAAGCTAAAAACTGGAACATTGTCCCCTGATAGCGCAAGAGCTGCTAAAAGGAAAATCGTAAATTTGCAGCACTATATAAAGCCCTGATGGAAGGAATTGTTGTTCGTTCAACCGGTCGATTATGCGAAGTACACAGCGGTGGAAACACCGTCACTTGTGTTTTACGGGGCAACATTCGTCTGCGCGGTCTGCGCACTACCAATCCGATTGCCGTTGGCGATCGCGTCGATTTCGATATGGAGACAGGGCAGGAAACAGGCATTATCCAACGAATTCGCGACAGAAAAAATGTGATTATCCGTCGTGCCACCAATCTTTCGAAGCAGACACATATTCTGGCAGCCAATATCGATTTGGCAATAGTTGTAGCCACACCCATTCTTCCAAGAACATCGACGGGATTCATTGATCGCTTTCTGATTTCGGCCGAATCGTACCACATTCCGGCTCTCATTGTTTTCAACAAAAGCGATATTTTCGAGATGGATCCGGACATTGTGGCATACTTCGAAGAAATTTATCAAAGCGCTGGTTATCCAACCATGCAGGTATCGGCCACACGAGGCGATAATATTGAAGAATTCAGCCGCATGATTGCCGGGAAGACCATTTTATTGGCCGGTCACAGCGGTGTGGGAAAATCGGCACTCATAAATGCCATAAGCCCCGAAGCTCATGCCCGCACAGGAAATATTTCGAAGGCTCACAACAAAGGAATGCACACAACCACGTTTGCAACCATGTATATGCTGCCCGAAAACACGCTTATCATCGATACTCCGGGAATCAAAGAGTTTGGAGTGGTCGATTTCGAACCATGGGAACTCGGGCATTGGTTTCGCGAGTTTAAACCTCTGATACCAAATTGCAAATACAAAAATTGCACTCACCGCCACGAGCCCGGATGCGCAGTTCGCGATGCCGTTGAAAAAGAAACCATTCACGAAGAACGCTATTCCAATTATTTGGGAATTCTGAATAATATTTCGGAGTAAGCGACTAACATTATATAGCTTTTGGGCTTACAGAAATTTATTTTGCGAGAAATTGCGAGATTCTTGTAATTTCTCGCAATTTCACTAATTTGATGTTTGGAAAACAAATCATCCCACAAATTAATCAAATAGAGAAATAAATTTTGAGAATATTATACTGTGTTAAAATTGTTTTGTAGTTCTGAAGAAGCATGGAATTTCGAACATTTTTACAGAAAAAAATAAATGAAATTAGAAAAACAAATTGGAGACAAAATCAAAACCCAATTTACAAAGAGCCATTCCCTCACAACCCCCTGACTAATAACCCATCCGCAACTTATATTCATTTTAAATTAGTGAAGAAAAGGGTATTTGAATTGATGCACCCGAAAAATATCATTAATTTCGCTGCGTAAAATGCAAGATTACACACTGAAATTTACATAAATCATGAAAAACAAAAAGTTCATCACATGCGATGGCAATTACGCTGCTGCGCATGTTTCGTACATGTTTAGCGAAGTTGCTGCTATTTACCCTATCACTCCATCGAGCACGATGGCCGAGTATGTGGATGAGTGGGCTGCTTTCGGGCGTAAAAATATTTTCGGCGACACTGTGAAGGTAGTTGAAATGCAAAGCGAAGCCGGTGCTGCCGGTGCTGTTCACGGAAGTCTTCAGGGCGGAGCTCTTACTTCGACCTACACTGCATCGCAGGGTTTATTGCTGATGATTCCGAACATGTACAAAATTTCCGGCGAACTTCTCCCTGGCGTATTTCACGTTTCGGCTCGTTCGATTGCTGCTCAGGCTCTTTCGATTTTTGGCGACCACTCCGACGTTATGAGCACTCGTATGACCGGTTTTGCCATGCTTGCAACCGGTAGTGTTCAGGAAATCATGGATATTGCTCCTGTAGCTCACCTTGCTTCTATTAAAACAAGAATTCCGTTTCTCCATTTCTTCGACGGTTTCCGCACATCGCACGAGATTCAGAAAGTTGAATATCTCAACAACGAAGACGTGAAAGACTTGGTTGACATGGATGCGTTGAAAGCTTTCAGACACAATGCACTGAATCCGGAACATCCTGTTACACGCGGCACAGCTCAGAATCCCGACATTTATTTCCAGAGTCGCGAAGCTGCCAATCCGTTTTACGACAAAGTGGCCGATGTAGTTGAAGACTACATGGTTCAGCTCAACAAGCTCACTGGTCGCGAATACCATCCATTCACATTCTATGGTGCTCCCGATGCCGACAACATTATCATCGCAATGGGTTCTATCACCGACACCATCAAGGAAACCATCGATTATCTGAACGCCAAAGGCGAAAAAACAGGATTGATTTCTGTTCATCTCTATCGTCCGTTCAGTGAGAAGTATTTCATGAAGATTTTCCCAACTTCGGTGAAACGCATCACTGTGCTCGACCGCACAAAAGAACCCGGAGCAGAAGGCGATCCTTTGTACATGGATGTAAAAAATCTTTTCTACAATAAACCCAACGCGCCTATGGTTATTGGCGGACGTTATGGTTTGAGTTCGAAAGACACCACTCCGGCTCAGGTTATTTCGGTTTTCGAAAACATGAAGGCCAACGAGCCTAAAAACTTGTTCACCATTGGTATTGTTGACGATGTTACTTTCCACTCGCTGCCACAGCTTGCCGAAATCAACATTTCGCATCCAAGTATCTATTCCGCAAAATTCTACGGAATTGGTTCGGATGGTACAGTAGGCGCCAATAAAAACTCAATAAAAATTATCGGCGACAACACCGAAAAATATTGCCAGGCCTATTTTGCTTACGATTCGAAAAAATCGGGAGGTTTCACAACCTCACATCTTCGTTTTGGCGATGTTCCTATTCGTTCGCCGTATTTGCTGAACACTCCCGATTTTGTAGCTTGCCATGTACCAGCTTATCTTGGCCGTTACAAAATGCTCAAAGGATTGAAAAAAGGCGGAACTTTCCTCCTCAACAGCATTTGGGATGTAGAAGAAACAAAGAATCGTCTGCCGGATTCGTTGAAAAAATATCTGGCAGTGAACGAAATCAGGTTCTATATCATGAACGGAACCCAGATTGCAGAAGAAATTGGTCTCGGAAATCGCACCAACACTATCATGCAGTCGGCATTCTTCAAGATTTCGAATGTAATTCCTTACGATCTTGCAGTTAAGGAAATGAAAAAAGCGATTGACAAATCGTTTGGCCGCAAGGGCGAAGAAATCGTGAAAATGAATTACGCAGCTATCGACCGCGGTGCAGAAGTGATTGAAGTGAAAGTTCCGGAAGAATGGAAAAACCTTGATCCGAAAATTGATCACGAAGAAGACAACAAGCCTTCATTCATTCGCAATGTTGCCGATGTTATCAACCGCCAGAATGGCGACGATTTGAAAGTTTCCACATTCAAAGGAATCGAAGATGGTACTTTCCCGCACGGGACCACCAAATACGAAAAACGCGGTATTGCAGTTACGGTTCCCGAATGGATTCCCGAAAACTGTATTCAGTGTAACCAGTGTGCATATGTTTGTCCTCACGCTGCTATTCGTCCATTCCTCCTCACCGACGAAGAATTGAGCAAAGCTCCGGCCAATACAGCTACTGTAAAAGGCAATGGTGCATTCAAAGAATACAATTTCCGCATGCAGGTGAGTGTACTCGACTGTACAGGTTGCGGCAACTGTATCGATGTTTGTCCTTCGAAAACCAAAGCTCTCGAATTCAAACCACTCGACGAGCAAATGGCCGAAGCAGATCGCTTTGTTTATCTCGACGAAAAAGTAGGTTACAAAGACGGTATTGTTGACAAACAAAAAACCGTACGTAACAGCCAGTTTGCACAGCCATTGTTCGAATTTTCGGGTGCTTGTGCAGGTTGCGGCGAAACTCCATACATCAAACTCATCACTCAGCTTTATGGCGAGCGTATGATTGTTGCCAATGCAACCGGATGTTCTTCGATTTACGGTGGTTCGGCTCCTTCAACACCATACACTGCCAATTACAAAAGTGGTAAAGGCGTTGCCTGGGCAAACTCGTTGTTCGAAGACAATGCTGAATACGGGCTTGGTATTGCAAGTGGTATTGGCAAGATGAGAGAATTTCTTGTTTTGAAGATGAAAGAAGCCATTGCAGCCGGTCTCAACGGACAAATGAAAGAAGCCTGTGAAGAGTGGATGGCCGCCATCAACGATGCTGCCGCTTCGGAAACTGCTTCAGCAAAATTGCTTGCATTGGCCGAAAACGACAAATCGGAACTTGCTCTTGAAATAGTTGACAAAAAACAATACCTGATTAAGAAATCGATTTGGGTGTTTGGTGGCGACGGTTGGGCATACGATATCGGATATGGCGGACTCGACCATGTACTTGCATCGGGCGAAGACATCAATTTGCTGGTACTCGACACCGAGGTGTATTCGAACACGGGTGGACAGGCATCGAAATCGACTCCAACAGGAGCTGTAGCTAAATTTGCAGCTTCGGGTAAAAAAGTCCGCAAAAAAGACCTTGGAATGATGGCCATGTCGTATGGATACGTATATGTTGCGCAGGTTTCGATGGGTTCGGATCAGAACCAGTATTTGAAAGCTATTCGCGAAGCCGAAGCTTATCCTGGACCATCACTCATTATTGCTTACGCCCCATGTATCAACCATGGTTTGCGCAACGGAATGGGCAAAACCCAGGATCAGGCAAAACAAGCTGTTGAGGCGGGTTACTGGCATATGTATCGTTTCAATCCGCAACTCGAAGCTGATGGAAAGAATCCTTTCGTTCTCGATTCGAAAGAACCCGATTGGAGCAAATTTCAGGACTTCCTGCAGAGCGAAGTACGCTACACATCACTGATGAAAGCGTTCCCGAAAGAAGCAGTCGACCTGTTTATCACCTGTGAGAACAATGCCAAATGGCGTTTCAACTCTTACAAGCGACTGGCCGAAATGCAATAATCAAAATTCACTCAGGCCGGGCAATTTGTCCGGCCTTTTTTTAAAACCAAACCTATGAAAAACCTGATGGTGATTTTTGTTCTGGCTCTTATTTTTGCCACATCGTGCCAGACTGAAAAAGTAGTAATTAAAGAAGTGGTTGTTCACGACACCATTGTGAAAGAATCCTTTTCGTACGATTACATGCTGATGGCCGTTTTGTGGTATCAGGCATCAGCCGAAATGCGCGCTATGTGCTACCAGTCGTTCAATCTTGCTAAACTGATGCTCGACCAGGCCGTTGCTCTAAACAAACCAGGGAAACCTCTTGCTATTGTGACCGACATTGACGAAACTATTGTCGACAACAGTCCCTACGAAGCACAAAATGTTCTCGGTAATTTTGGATATCCTGTTCGTTGGAGCGAATGGATCAGTGCTGCAAAGGCTGCAGCCATTCCCGGAGCCGTCGAATTTATGAACTATGCCGTTTCGAAAGGTGTAGCCATATATTATATCAGCAACAGAAAAGTTGGCGAAATGGATGCTACCATACAGAATATGCAGAACCTTGGTTTTCCGATGGCAGACGAAGCTCATTTGCTGCTTCGCGACAAAACCAGCGGCAAAGAAGAACGTCGTCAAAAAGTGCTTGAGACATACAACATCGTTTTACTGCTTGGCGATAACCTCAACGATTTCAGCGAAGTATTCGAAAAGAAAAGTGTTGACGACCGCTTCGATGCAACTGACAGCCTGAAACTCGAATTTGGTAAACGATTTATTGTTTTGCCCAATCCAATGTATGGCGATTGGGAAGGTGCTGCCCTTAACTACAATTATGGCCTTTCGAATGAGGCAAAAGACAGCATAAGAAAAATAAATCTACAGGGATTCTAATCTTCCCGTTTTTAAGCACATTTCAACAGCCATTCACGACCGGATTAAATTCGGTATTTGAGTGGCTGTTTTGTTTTTCGGAATTTCTCTGACAAAAACTTCACACTGACTTAATGATTTCTTAATATTGCTTTGCGGTCAGCAGCACGATTTAGTGATAATTTTGTATTCTATTAAATACTAAAATTCATGGAATTCTATTATTTGGCCATTGTCGTGATACTTTTTCTGCTGGCTGCAACCGATTTAACTGTAGGCGTAGCCAACGATGCAGTGAATTTTCTCAACTCGGGTTGGGGCTCAAAAGCTGCTTCGTTTAAAGCCCTCATGATAACAGCATCGATAGGTGTTTTTATTGGAGCTTTGTTTGCAGGCGGAATGATGGAAGTTGCCCGTTCAGGCGTTTTTCACCCCCAATATTTTGTTTTTAGCGAGGTGATTATGATTTACCTTGCTGTTGTTCTCACCGATGTGTTGTTGATTGACTTCTTCAATACACTTGGATTGCCAACATCTACAACAGTGTCGTTGGTTTCTGCATTGCTAGGTGCAGCATTTTCGTTTGCAGTTATTAAAGTTGTCGAAAACGCAGAAAGTTTCAGCCAAATAGCCACTTATATCAATACCGACAAGGCATTGGCCATGATTTCGGCTATCTTTATTTCAATTGCCATTGCATTCTTTGTTGGAGTTATACTTCAATATATTGCACGTGTACTTTTTAGTTTTACTTTCGAAAGATATAAGGTTGTTGGTGGTTCTATCTTTGCAGGCATTGCAATTGGGCTGATTTCCTATTTTATCTTTTTCAAAGGGATGAAATCGGCTTCTTTTATTAATGCGGAAACCAAAGAATGGGTTGGCGCAAATATTTTAATACTGGAATCGATTTTGATGGGCGGTTTGGCAGTTTTGTTCATGATTTTGCAAGGCCTTTTCCGATTAAATGTTTTTAAGGTTGTTGTAATTTATGGAACTTTTGCTTTGGCAATGGCTTTTGCAGGAAACGACCTTGTGAACTTTCTGGGACCATCGCTTGCAGGGCTCGATGCCTACAATGCCTATGTGGCAAGTGGCGCTGGCGACCCGAATGCACTTTACATGACAAGTCTAGAAGGAGGCGCACCTACACCTACATTTTTACTTCTTGGCGCTGGCGCCATAATGGTTCTTACACTTTGGTTTAGCAAAAAAACCAAAACCGTCATACGCACTTCAGTCGATTTGAGCCGCCAAAACGAAGGGGTGGAGAAATTCGAATCGAATCCGGTTTCGCGCAGCATTGTGAAAATGGCCATTTCGATTGGCAAAGTGCTTACTTTGGTTCAGATTCCTGCGGTACACCGCTGGATTGAAAAAAGACTTCAACGACCAGCACAAAACAACGACCCTGATGCTCCAGCATTCGATATGCTTCGGGCAGCTGTGAGCTTAACGGTTGCAAGTAGCTTAATTGCTATTGGCACAAGCCTAAAACTTCCACTTTCGACAACCTACGTAACTTTTATGGTTGCAATGGGTACATCGCTTTCCGATCGTGCGTGGGATCGCGAATCGGCTGTTTACCGCGTTTCGGGTGTTGTAACGGTTATTGGTGGATGGTTTGTAACTGCATTTTTGGCATTTGCCGCAGCTGCAGTTATTGCCATTATTCTCCATTTTGGCGGACTGATTGCTGTTGTTTTCATGGCGGCATTAGCTGTATTCCTGCTAATTCGAAGCAAGGTTGTTCATCGCCGACGCGAAAAAGAGCACGATGAAACCGAAGATATTTTGCGTATTGAATCAGGTGCCGACGAAAGCGAAATAATTGAACTCAGCAAAACAAATGTGCTTTATGTTCTCGACCATATTCAGGAGATATTTTCAACCACACAACAGGGATTGAGCAAAGAGAAACTGAAGGTGCTTAAAAAAGCCGATAAGCTTACTCGTTCCATTGATAAACGAACAGAGGTGTACAAATCGACCATGAATGCTACCATCTCTTCTCTGGGCGAAAACTACCTCACAATCGGGGAATATTTTGTAAAAAATACCGATTTGCTGAGAGAAATTGCAGTGAGTTTGAGTTACATTACGCATCCTGTTTACCAACATGTCAACAATCAGCACAAAAATCTGAGCAAATCGCAACTTCGCGATTTTTCGGACCTAACGAGTGAGTTTACCGGTTTTGCTAGCTTTGTTCGCGAGCTTATTGTGGGCGATTTTGGAATTGAGAAACTTCCCGTACTTATTGAGAAACAAACAGTTGTTTGCAATAAGGTGCAAGAAATTCGACTCCAGCAAATAAAACGGGTGAAGTCGAAAGAATCGGCATCGCGGTCAAATCTGCTTTTCTTCAATCTAATTACAGAAATTCAAAACCTGACCAAACAATTGAACGACCTTACCGAAAACGAACTGAAATTCAATAAGATAAAGTAGGTCTGTAAGTTTTCAACTGAAAATTTACAACTTACTTACTGATAATATTCGTAATTTTATCGGCTCATCCCGATAAAGATGGATTATTATTATTTAGCGATTATTGTAGTGCTTTTTGCACTCACCATTCTGAATTTGACCATTGGTGTTGCCAACGATGCAGTAAATTTCCTCAACAATGCTTGGGGTGCCAAAGCAGCTTCGTTTAAAGTGTTAATGATTACGGCTTCTGCTGGTGTTTTTGTGGGCGCTATGTTTGCTGGAGGCATGATGGAAGTTGCTCGTTCGGGAGTTTTTCATCCGCAGTATTTTGCCTTTGGCGAAGTAATCATGATTTTTTTGGCGGTTATGCTTACCAATGTATTGTTGATTGATTTTTTCAACACGCTGGGACTGCCAACATCAACTACGGTTTCGTTGGTCGCCGGGTTGCTTGGTGCAGCTTTTGCCTATTCTGCAATTAAAGTTTCGGCTAATGGCGAAGCATTTGGAAACATTGCCACCTACATTAACACCGATAAGGCTTTGGCAATGATTTCGGCTATTTTTGTATCTATCACTATTGCGTTTTTTGTAGGAGTTATTTTGCAATATCTTGCTCGTATTGTTTTTAGTTTTTCATTTGAACGATACAAACTCGTTGGCGGCTCTATCTTTAGTGGAATTGCTATCGGGCTCATTTCTTATTTCATCTTTTTCAAAGGGTTGAAATCCGCCCCGTTTGTGACTGAAGACTTGCTGAAGCAAATTACAGGAAACATACTTCTAATCGAAGGTGTATTGATGGCTGGGCTCACATTCCTCTTTATCATTTTACAAAGTTTATTCCGTCTCAATGTCTTTAAAGTGGTTGTTATTTATGGAACTTTTGCTCTTGCCATGTCGTTTGCTGGTAACGACCTGGTAAACTTCATTGGACCTCCTCTGGCTGCATACGATTCATTTTCCGCTTACACACAAAGCGGGGCCACAGATCCAATGGCATTCACCATGGAAAGTCTGCGGGGCGGTGCTCCAACACCCACTTTGTTTTTGCTGGCATCCGGATTAATTATGGTTCTCACACTTTGGTTTAGCAAAAAAACACGCACAGTAATTCGCACTTCGGTTGATTTGAGCCGTCAGAACGAAGGACAAGAAAAATTCGATGCCAATCCGATAGCCCGTAGCATTGTAAAAATGACCATCATGGGGGGCAAAGTTTTGTCGGTAATTCGTATACCGTCAGTACATCGATGGATTGATGGCCGGTTTAAAAAACCCGAAATCAATAACAATCCCGAAGCTCCGGCTTTCGATATGGTAAGGGCCGCGGTAAGCCTTACGGTTGCAAGTAGTTTAATTGCTGTCGGCACCAGCATGAAACTTCCTCTCTCAACAACCTATGTTACTTTCATGGTTACCATGGGAACATCGCTTGCCGACCGAGCCTGGGATCGCGAATCGGCAGTATTCCGCGTTTCGGGTGTAATAACCGTTATTGGTGGTTGGTTCGTGACTGCATTTTTGGCTTTTTTCGCAGCAGCATTAATTGCATGGATTTTTTATCTAGGTGGTTATATCAGTGTTGTTGCATTGATTGCTTTATCAGTGTTTTTGTTAATTCGCAGTTCTATTTCGCACCGTCGGCGCGAAATAGAACACAAGGAAGCCGAAGAAATGATGCACATGGAAACCGATGCTGGTGAAGAAGAAATTATTGAGCTGAGTAAAACCAATGTTTATGCAGTATTAGATGTCATTCCCGAAATTCTCGAAACAACCAACACCGGACTTTTTAAGGAAAAAACAAAAACACTGAAAAAGGCCGAAAAGATGGTAAGACAGATTGATAAACGCACTTCTGTTTTCAAATCGACCATGAATGTCTCAATAGCAGGTCTTGGCGAAAACTACCTGACCGTTGGCGACTACTATATAAAAAACACCGATATCCTACGCGAAATTGCAGTAAGCCTGAATTTTCTCATTCATCCGGTGAGCGAACATGTGGCCAATCAGCATAAAAACTTAACCAAGTCGCAGTTTCGCGATTTAAGTGACATTATTTCAAAATATAATGTCTTTGCTGCTTATTGCCGCGAAAGAATCAGTGGCGATTATGGCAGTGAATATCAAGACGAGCTTCTGGCAAAGCAGTTGGAGTTCAAAAATCATGTACAGGAAATCAGGCTGAATCAAATCAAAAGAATCAAATCAAAAGAAGCAGCATCGAAAAGCAATATTTTGTTTTTCAATATGATTGCCGAAGTGTACAACCTTTCAAAATTTCTTGTTGAATTGACGGAAAATGAGCTGAAGTTCAATAAATTCAAATAAAAAAGTCCGACGCTTTTCAGGCCGGACTTTAATCGAAATTCTTAAAAACTTATTGAACCACGATTTTTGAATTGTAAACCTCGTTGTTTTCGGTTGTAATACTAATGTTGTACATGCCACGACCATAAGGTCGCAAATCCAATTCATTCGAAAACGATTCGGTTGAGGCATCATAAACAACTTTTCCTGTCAAATCGCTAATGGTGATACGACTAATTTCGTTGCTACCACTATCAAAATGAATAATTCCTGAAGTTGGATTGGGAAAAAGCGACGTTGGATTTTTTAAAATGTCGCTTACATTTGTGGCATCGAAATCGGACCAATAGTATTCGGCTTTACTCTCATAGTCCCAACTGCTTGTCCCTGTATTCCAAGTCGAATGAGTCGCAAGTGTCATTGAATTGTACGAATCGTAGGTATAATCGCTTTTGGAATCGTTTACCCACGACGAAGCCATGTTGTCCCAGTTCTGTCGTGTGTAATTGGTTTCGTTATCGTTGCCGTCGTAAGAATAAACATATCTGTATGAGTTTTTCCAAGCCATTGTACCATTATCCCAAATCTCGTACAATTGTAGGGTTTGCAGAAAACTGGTATTAAACGTATAGGTGTATCTGTAATCGTTTTTCCATGCTCCGGCTGACCATAAATCTCGCCTGTCGGTTAGCATATCAGAATTTGTATTGTAGGTATAAACATGCCTGTTGCTATTGTCCCACGATGAGGTGCCGGTATTCCATACCTGATAAAGTTTCTCTGTGTTATTATTCCCTGTATATGTGTACAAATACTGATACGAAGGCTTCCAAACATCGTTAACAGCATCCCATGTATAATGCAGGTGTTTTGTTTTGTTGAGATTTGCATCGTATTCATAGATGTTCTTGGTGCTGTTGGACCAGACTGTTCCCGACCAATTCTGACTAACTTCTTGTGTTAGTCTTCCATTGGTGTATATATAAAAATATTGATTGACATTTTCGTAAACATTGTCGGAAGCGTTCCACAATTGCTCTAGACGTTTTTGTAGATAGTTGTTGGCATCGTACGAAAAACTATACAGCCAATACTTGTCCCACTGATTGATTGCTGTATTATAATTAAACTGCTCATAGTGATCGTAAAGTGAATCGGCATAAACAAATAGATTGTATTTCATACCTCCAGTTATACTATTTGTTAAAAAGTCGTAAGATGTTGCAATAAATTTGTTTTCATAGATTACTCCAAATTGAGTACTAATGGCACTCGAATAATCATAGTAAGCAAGTGTATCGTTGGTCCAATCGTTTATAAATGAACTCCACGGTTTTGCGAAAACTATATCGTAATTGGCAATGGAATCGTCCTGATAGGATGCACGCTCATAATAATACTTAACCCATTGCGACATGTCGGAGTCGAAGCTGTAGTTAATCCATTCGTTAGGCAACCCCTGAGAGCCCCAATGGCGGCTTTGAATACATCTTTTTGATGTGTAGTCCCATGCTCCACTATTGTAATCGGAAAACAAACTGGAATCAAGCACATGAACAATACCCATAACAGATCGAACAGAGCCTTTGTCGGGCTTAATGAAGTTGTTGTCGGTGTTTATCTGCGAAAACGATAATACTGGGACAACAAAAAACAAAAGAAAAAGAATTCGTGTTTTCATTTTTTATTACAAAGATAACAATAATCTGTTTGTGGGTTAATTCCACCTATGTGTCGATACTATATTTACAAAAGCTTTAACACATGCGTTTTATCCCACATACCTATATTCTATGCCGATTTGTTGTTATTCTGTTTCGCCAAACCAAACAACAGCATATCCGTTTTCTACTGCCAGACCAATGGCTTTCCAACTATGTGTTTTCCATACTCCCAGGTTGAGAATCACATTGTTGTGTCCGGCGCTTCCTTTCCATGATGCGACAGCATCACCAACATAGAACAACGTGTCTGAACTCCAGTATGCAATCTCGTATGCAACATCTTTATAAGACGTAAGTTCGGACGGCTTGCTCCACATCCCGGCAGCATTCCGGTGGTCGGGAGTGTAGCAATTGGCTTTCCACGGACCATAGCTCGACCAGCTATGCATATTACAACGACCAGTGGGTGGATGTGCGCTCAGATCGCGAACATGTATCTGGGCTACTTTACACAGCTGCAGCGAAATAGGAATGCTGTCGAGCTTTTTTTGTACTCGATATTGCATAAGCATTTGATAGAGTTCTGTTTCACGCTCACTCATGGGGCGCAAAGTTGTATCTACTTGTGCTTTAGCAACACAAATAAAAACAAACAAAAACAAAATTACCGCATACAGTTTCATACCATTCCCAAGTCAAAGGGTTCGGATATTAAAACTTTTTACGACTCAATAATATTGTATGGTCTTTGTAAAAGAAAAGCTCTTTCTACTGAACAACAACTTTTGATGTGCGAATTTCGCCCGTTTCGTCGGTTACAGAAATGTTGTATAAACCAGTTCCATAGCTGCGAAGATTGATTGTTCTACCCGAAACAGGATTGCTCTCGTCGTAAACCACTCGTCCATTCATGTCGAAAATAGTGATGCGGTTGGCGTTTATTTCGCGACTATCAATAGTAATCTCTCCATTTGTTGGATTTGGAAACACAGATAGTTTGTTGTTGAACAATTCGGTAAGGCTGGTGGCATCGAATGCTGAATAATAGTAGTCGGTTTTGCTAATGTAATCCCACGCAGCACTTGGAATGTTCCAGGTAGAATATATATACTGTGTTTTGTTGTTGTTTGAATCAAAAACATAGTCGTCTTTTACACCATTTCTCCACGACGATGTTCCGTTGTCCCAGTATTGAAGAAGATATTGCGTTTTGTTATTGTTGGAGTCGAAGGTGTTCACTTCGCGCTGATTGTTTTTCCAAGTCGAAGTACCGCTATCCCACGATTCTTCCAGGGTAAGAGTTCGCAAATCGGCGGAATTGTATGTGTAAGTAGTCCTGTATGCATTTACCCATGCTGAACCAGACCATGATTGACGAAGTAGGGTAATTATATTCTCATTACTGTCGTATGTGTATGTGTAGCGTGTGTGATTCACAAATGCATTTGAGATAGTATTCCAGTCGAGATATGTGCGTACACTTAGCAAAGAACCTGAGTACACATATGTGTATTCATAATCGTACAACCACTCGTCGTTTACTCCATCCCAAAGCGACTTGTCGTATAACGTCACATGGTGATTGGCATCGTATTCGTAGTATTGTTTTTCGTTATTATCCCATGTGCTTCCATTCCAGTATTGGGTAACTTTCTGGATATTGTCTCCGTTCTGCCAGGATGTAAAAACCTGCTCACTATTTACATAACAATTGTCCGAAGAGCTCCAAGTTTGATTGAGCCTTTTTTGACCAAACCCGTTGGAATCATAAAAA
Organism: Bacteroidetes bacterium HGW-Bacteroidetes-6; assembly: GCA_002842495.1. Lineage (GTDB taxonomy): Bacteria > Bacteroidota > Bacteroidia > Bacteroidales > DTU049 > GWF2-43-63. The sequence continues at coordinate 42,473 of PHDB01000007.1, read as the reverse complement.
TAGGAATACTTCGCGGCTTTATCCCAACTATATGTGGAAGTATTGAAATTGTTCATTTCCACAACATCATAAAGGGTATCGTCAATTAGATGAAACTTATAGCGCATTCCACCATTGAAATTGTTGGTATTGAAGTCGTAACCTCTTGATATAAGCGTGTTTTCATATACTTCCTCCTCGAATTGCCTGCTGTAATAACCAGTATAGTCAAAATATGCTGCTGTGTCAGCTTCCCAATTCATTGTGAATGAGTTGTATGGCTTTTGTGTGTATGTATCAATAATTTCTGCAGTGTCGCTTAAAAAAGTGTAGTGTTCGTAGGTATAATTATTCCATTCGCCGGTTGCTTGATTATATGCATATGAATACCACTCGTTGGGAAGGCCGTTTGTTCCCCAATGGCGACTTTGAATACATCTTTTGCCGATATTTTTCCACATTCCTCCAACATATTCGAAATAATATATGGAATCAAGAACCTGCACAAGGCCCTTGCTATTGTTCACAAAATCGGTTTGTGTTTTAATAGCTCCAGAATTGTTGATGTTCAGACTTTGACCCATGGCAAATGCGGGAATCAACAGAATGGCAAGAATGAAAATTCGTGTATTCATTTTTTCTGCAAAAATAAATCTTTTTGTTGTAAAAAGGTGTTTCTTGACTATCAAGAATGGTTTTCAAATCAGGCAGTAAGTGTTGAATATTGCATCATGAGGAACATTCCGGTTGTTTTACAAGAAAACAGTAATTAACAATGCGTTGTCGATACACCAAACCAATCGTAGCGGAAAAATATTTCATATTGTATTACATTTGCAGGAAATTCAGGGCATGACCATCTTTCCCTTTCTTCCGGAACCCGACAACAATTTAAATGCTATTTGCGTCGAAGACGTATTTGCAAGCTATACTGCCTTTAACCAACGCACAAAGTGCATTGCAAACCAATTGCTCAACCTTAATTTGACAGGAAAAGCCATTGGAGTTGTTGCAAGCGATCACATCGATACCTATGCTGCGGCAATGGCAATTTGGGCAACAGGCAATATTTACGTTCCGCTCAACCCTTATCATCCGGCCGACCGGATTCAGAGTATTGTTGAGCAGGCAGAGATTTCGCATATTCTTTTCAGTGTCGAGAAGGTTGATGCTGGCGATAATGTTGGTTTTATCCACTTGGACCGTTTGAGCAACAGCAACAATTTCCAGGTGAGCAATCCTCTCGATTCTCAAACAGCCTATATTTTGTTCACCTCGGGCAGTACTGGTACTCCCAAAGGTGTTCCTGTGTCATACGGCAATGTGCGTTCATTCCTTCGCAACATGGAGGCCATGAACTATGAGCTCGAAGCCGGCAGCCGCTTTTTACAAATGTTCGATCTGAGCTTTGATCTAAGCATTGTTTCTATTCTCGCTCCGTTTATTTTCAGAGGTTGCCTTTTCACTGTTCCAAACACCAACATAAAATATCCAACCATTTTCAGGTTGCTCGAGGAATACGAAATCAATTTTGCTATTCTTGTTCCGAGTGTTGTAGCTTATTTGCGACCCTATTTCGACGAAATAGACCTCCCCAAAATGAAATACATGGCACTGAGCGGCGAAGCTGTGCCATACGACCTCACTTTGGAATGGAAAAAATGTTGCCCCAATGCTGAATTTCATAATTTGTATGGTCCAACCGAGGCGACTATTTATTCGGTTTGGTATCGGATGCCCGAAACCGACATTCCTTCGCGCAATGGCATTGTGAGCATTGGATGGCCAACACTCGAAATCCAGACTTTGGTTGTTGATGAAAACAATAATCCTGTGGCTGATGGTGAAAAAGGCGAATTGCTTCTCAGTGGTGGCCAGGTGATAGCCGGTTATCTCAAAAACGAAGAAAAAAACAAAGAAGCTTTTGTTGATATAAACGGCATAAAATTTTACAGAACCGGCGACATCTGTATACGCGAAAACGAACTTTATTTCTACCTTGGGCGAAAAGATTATCAGGTAAAAATCAGAGGTTTTCGAATTGAATTGAGCGAAATTGAACATCATATTGCTTCGTTTTTTGGCGACAGACGTGTGGTAACTCTTGCATCGAACGATAGCACCGGAAACGACATTCTGATTGCTGCAGTCGAAGGAGAAGCCGTTGAGTTGAACAAACTCACTGAGTATCTAAAAAGCAAAATGCCGTTTTATATGATTCCTTCCGAATTTCGCTTTATTGGAGCTTTTCCGCTCAACAACAACGGAAAAATAAACCGCAAGGAAATCAACAAAATAGTTCTCGGTCATGAATAACCGCAATTACCATATTCGGCGGGCAACCGAATCCGACATCCCGTTTTTGGTAAAAACAATTCTTGGTGCTGATGCCGGAAATGGGCATATTGCCAGTTACGCAGCTGTGTTTGGATTGAGCAATGCCGATGCATCCAAATATATTGGTGAGATGATGACTGAAGAAATGGAAGGCTGCGAATTGTCGCCTTTGCATTTTTTGGTTGCCGAATACGAACACGATGTGGTTGCCGCGACAGCCGCCTGGGTCGAAGAATCGGATGGAATTGCTTCTTGGGTAGTGCGGTCAGCACTCTTTCAGGAATATTTTCCGCCCACAGCAATCGAACATGCACAATCGATCAGCGAGTTGGCACAATCGATGGTTCTTAAACGTACTCCGGGCACCATGCAACTCGAATCGCTTTTTGTTGAACCGGAACATCGCGGAAAAGGATTGGCTCGAATGCTTTTTGCAGAACAAGCCAGGCTTGTTTCCAACAGCTTCCCCGATGTAAAAATTGCTCAGCTTATGACTTACACCGACAATACTCCTGCCATTGGAGCATACGAAAAAATGGGTTTTACGAAAATCCGCGAGACAATAAGTAACAACCCGAATGTGTTGAAGTATTATCCAGGACGTGGAATGTTGATTATGGAAATCGAATTAAAAAACCTCTTAAAATAGCATGTTATGAATTTGGAAGAAATCACAAACAAAACACAATTGATTTTTCGCGAAATATTCCAGGAGCCCAATCTTGAAATCAAACCCGAAATGACTGCAAACGATGTTGATAAATGGGATAGTTTGTCGCATTTGACCATGATTGCCCGCGTCGAAGAAACATTTGGTTTCAAATTCAAGCTCAAGGAAATGGTAAAAATGAAGAATGTAGGCGATATGCTCTTATTGATCCAGGAAAAAGTGAATAACTAATATGAAACGATTTCAGGTTTTAGCAATTATAATATTAAGTGGGGCCATTTTGGTTGCTGCTTCCTGCTTTTGGCCTAAAGACGATGTAAAAGTAAATCTGATGGGCGAACGTACAGTGAAGTTTATTCCCAAAGACGAATTGTTCAACTTCAAGGTTGTCGACAATACTAAAAATGTTGATAGCGTAATTGCAATTCTCGAATCGCGAGCCTATGGAATCGATGAGAATGCAATTAAACGCATGAGCATTTTGGATGAATCGGTTTTCAAAACAAGCGATTTCTTTGTAAATCCAACTCTCAATGACGGATCTACAGCACTCGACAATTTCTTCAGAGCCTTGCAACAATGCGATTCGAGCCTTATTCGTGTTGGTCATTATGGCGATTCGCAAATCGAAGGCGACCGTATCACCAGTTTGCTGCGAATTATGTTTCAGGACAAATTTGGAGGAAACGGTGTTGGTTATGTTCCCATGGAAGATGTTACTTCACCTATCAGCTATGCCCGAACAGCAAGCCCCAACTGGGTTCGGTACACTGTTTTTCAGAACAAATCGCGCACCGGACTTTATTGTCCCGGAGGAACCGTTTTCCGTTATCGATTTAGTATTCCCGAAAGTACTCGCGATTCTGTCACCGACGGCGGCGACACGATAAAAATAAAAGTACCTGCAAGTTCTTATTCGAACGCAACCTTATTTCTTAAGCTCTTCCGTGGCTACAGCACGGCAAAATTATGGTACGGAAAAGCCATGGAACCAGCCAATCTGAAGGTTTACAATTCGACAAATGGCGACTTGCTTGCCGATGTTACACTTGACAGCCCCGATCCGTTCAATGTTCTGCGTCTCCCGCTGAGTGCAAATCCGGTATCGCTTCGCTTTGTATTTACCGGCCCTAGTCCCGAAATTTATGGACTCACTTTCGACCCGCCTGTTGGAGTTCAATTCGACAATTATGGTCTACGCGGACACAGTGGCGACGGTCTGATGCTTATTTCAAACGAGTTTTTGAAGGCTAATTTCATCAAAATAAACAACAAGCTTGTAATTTTACAATTTGGTGGTAATGTAACGCCGTATGTAAAAAATGAAGCATCACTCAACAATATCAAAAACATCTACGACAAGCTTTATCAGCACTTCAAAGCTGCTCTACCCGATGCATCGGTGCTGGTAATTGGAGTTAACGATGTTGCCCGAAGTGTGGGCGGAACTTATGCTTCGTATCCAATGGTCGGCCGAATTCGTGATGTTCAAAAAGAAGTTGCACAAAAAAACGGATGTGCTTTCTTCGATTTACTCGAATTAATGGGTGGTGAAAACTCTGTAATGGCCTGGTACCGCAAGGGCTGGGCATCGCGCGATGGACACTACAGCGACAAGGGACGCGAGATTGTTGTTAACGAAATATTTCTGGCAATCATGGGCGAGTACAACAAGTATCTCATTCATGGTAAAACATCGATGAAATGACACAAAAGCTGCTCAACATATTGCTGCTGCTTTCAATAACAATACTGTCGCTGTCGCGGATTACGATTGCCCAAAACAGCCCTACCGATACCGCTTATTTGAAAGAATCGATTAAATACAGCGAATTCTACGAATTTCTGCAATACGATAAAAACATCTGCGAATGGTATTCAAACGAGGCCATTGCTCCTTTTTTCGAAAAGCTCAAAAATTCCGACAAGAAAAAAGTATCTATTCTTCACATCGGCGACTCGCATATTCAAACCGATATTGGAACGGGAACTACCCGCAATCTGCTTCAAGGCATTTTTGGTTATGGTGGGAGAGGAATGGTTTTCCCTTATCAAGCTGCCGGAACCCACTCGGCATACGATTACTACAGCGAAATATATGGCAAATGGGCTTCTTCGAAAAATGTTGAACTGAAGCCCAAACTCAATATTGGTATTAGCGGAATCACTGTTTTTACCACCGACTCAACTGCCGGATTTAAGCTGATTTTTCGTCGACACTACTATTCGATTCAACCCGATTTCAGAAAATTAAAGATTTACTGTCACAAAGGCAACGAAAGTTTCGACATTAAAGTGAAAGCCGGAAATACAGGCGAATGGGTTGCCGGAGATTGTAGTGCCGACAGTACATTACCCTACATTGAGCTCACCCTCCCTAAAGCTTCTGATACCATCACAGTAATGCTGAATAAAACGAAACCGGAGCAAAAATACTTCGAATTGTATGGTGTCGATATCGAAAGTATTCAAGACAAAGGCATTTTGTATACCAGTGTAGGAATCAATGGCGCAGGCTACCACAGTTTTTTTAATCAGAATCTGATGGCCGAACAACTCAGGGCATTGGATCCCGATTTGGTTATTTTCGATCTGGGCATCAACGATTTTTTCAGAGGGGCGTTTAATTACCAATATATCATGAGTAGCCTCAATAAAGCAATTGAAGTGTTCAGAACCAATTGCCCGAACGCCTCCATTTTGTTACCCAACTCACAAGACATTTATTACCGTGGAGTTAATGTTTCGAATTGTAGCGATTACAGCACCCTTACCCGGCTTATCAGCAAAGAACAGAATATTATTCTTTATGACTACTACAATGTATCGGGTGGCCGCTATTCGATGCTCAACTGGTCGAAAACAGGTCTTTCACAACGCGACCGCACCCATCTGAGTTTTAAAGGCTATAAGGTCAAAGGCGAGTTGTATTGCAATGCCATTCTGAACTCGTATTTAATGTATCTCGACCGCAAGCCTGACAGTTTGCTTGCTTTCAACGATCGCATCGACACGGCAAATTTTGCCAAATGGGTCATTAACAAAAGCACCTATTATAATCGTCAGGAGATTATTTCAGCCGACAAAATCAACTCGTATGCTAACGACCCTATAAATACATATGTTGCCCCAACAGGCGGACAGTATTATACTGTTCGCTCGGGCGATAATTTGGGCAGTATTTCGAAACGATATGGTGTTACTGTTAGCGATCTTCAACGTTGGAACAATTTATCTTCAACCCGGATATATGCCGGACAAAAACTCATTGTTAGCAAAACGGCAAGTTCGGCTAACAATAACAGCAGCAACCAAACCAACTACACTACACAGGCTACCGGCAAAGTTTCGTACACTATAAAAAACGGCGACAACTTGGGTTCTATTGCTGCAAAATACAAGGTGAGTGTGGCCGATATCAAAAAGTGGAATGGGTTAAAATCGGATAATATTGTGGCTGGCAAAACACTGATTATATATTCAGGAAGTGGCAGCACAACCAGCAATCAAACAACTACAAACAACCAGACCAACAATAATTCGAATCAAAAAATCGGCAGCATTTATATTGTGAAGAAGGGTGATTCGTTGTGGTCGATATCAAAAAAATTCAATACTACTGTTGAAAAAATCAAAAAGGACAACAAAATGACGTCCGATAAAATCAATATTGGTGACAAACTAATTATCAAGTAGCCATGACTTTCACCTGGAACGATTTCTTCTCATCGCTGCAATACCTGCCTTCGCAGCCTCTTGTATTCCAATCGGTTACATTTTTTCTTCTTTTTGGCGTGTTTTATCTGTTGTATTCTGTGTTTTTCAACAGTCGGCCTATCCGCAATGGTTTACTGCTGATATTCAGTCTCTATTTCTACTATAAAATCAGCGGATATTTTGTAGGTGTTATGGTTTTGATGGCCAGCATCGATTACTTTATCGGGAAGGGAATATTTAAGGCCAAAACTCCACAAAACAAGAAATTATTGCTGGTATTATCATTGGTAATGAACGTTGGCGCGTTGCTATATTTCAAATACACCAACTTCCTGATTGAAAGCTGGACAGGTCTTGTTCATCCGGGAATCGAGCCTGTATTGCTGAAAATTGTACAACCACTCGGTATTTCCTATTTTGTTTTCAAATCGTTGACTTACATCTTTGATATACATCGAGAAATGATTGAAGAGCCTGAGCGCAACTGGTTCCGATATTTACTGTACGTTTCGTTTTTTCCGAATATTATGGCCGGGCCCATTTCGAAAGCGCGCGATTTGCTTCCTCAGTTTATCTCAAAGCCGCTTATCGATCGGGAAACTCTTAGCAAAGGGATGTTTCTGATCATGCTCGGATTAATCAAAAAAATTGTTTTTGCCGATTACCTTGCAGCCAACCTGGTTGACAGGGTTTTCGAAAGTCCGCAATATTTTACCGGTCTCGATGCGCTTATGGCTTCGTATGGCGGATTACTTCAGCTCTATTTCGATTTTGCCGGTTACACCGACATGATGGTTGGCTTTGGTTTTCTGATGGGTTTCACCATCGAGCACAACTTCAACAAGCCATTTTTGGCTGGTAATATTACTGAATTTTGGCGTCGATGGCACATTACACTATACAATTGGCTCAACGAATATCTTTATCAGCCTTTGGCTTTCGCTTGGCGCCGCGGTGGAAAAATAATGATTCTTTTGGCTGTTTTTATCACTTTTTTCATATCAGGGCTATGGCATGGCGCAGCACTCACTTTTGTAACGTGGGGAGTTTTACATGGCACCGCTATTGCCTGGGATGTTGTGAGTCAGAATGCACGTTCGAAAATAAAAAAATGGTTCCCAAAGGCGCTTTACTCTTTCATCAGTATTTTTATCACCTTCCATTTTCTTGTTTTCACAGCAGTGCTGCTGAAAGTACCCAACCTTACCAAAGCAAAAGAATTCTACAATTTTATGTTCAACGATATCGACTTTTCGTTGTTTAGCACATGGTTTGGCATTTACACCATTCCGTTTTTGCTCATGATTGGAGGGCTGCTACTGCAATATCTGCCGATAAAAATGTATACGGGAATATTTAAAGCATTTGTCAAACTTCATTGGACAATCAAATCATTGCTGTTTGCCATATTGGTTGTTTTGCTATACCAGCTTTACAGCCTCGATGCAATGCCTTTCATTTATATTAAATTCTAGCCAACCGATTGCTATCTCTTTGTTCTGCCAACCGAAGCGGCAATATATTCGGCAACGCTTTGAGCACTGATTTCGCGCATACAATGACATGGCAATCCACCCCTGCAATCAGAACACTCTTTTTCGGCAACAAATACTTTTGCGTTTTTTCCCAATGGAGCCCAACGTCCCGGATGCATAGGTTTGATGGGAGGGTAAATCCCTACAGCAAAAATACCAGCAGCAGCAGCAATATGTAACGGCCCGGTACTGGCTGCCACCAATACATCGCATTGATGAATAAACCCAATAAGCTCACCCAGACTTAACTTGCCCGACAAATCGTTGACATGGCTAAATGGTGTACAAAGCTCACTTCGAAAGAGTTCACCTTCTTTTTCGGTTCCGGTTACAAAAATCTGAAAGCGATCAGGTGGCAGTAAAACAATCAATTCGGCAAAGTGGTCTATTCCCCACTCTCTTGCACTTCCGCGTGAGCCAGGATGCAAAATAATTCGAAAACGATCGAGATGCAAAAGCTTTGCAAGCTCGTGATGAAGCGGATGTATCCGATTAAGCAAATAGAATTTACGCAGTTCATCAAGTTTTGGAATTTCAAAAAACCCGAGGCCTTTCAATAAAAAAAAATTGAGCTGAGCTTCGTGTAAATCGGATCGTTTACGACTGAAGCGAATCCGACGGTTGCAAGTTGATAAATGAAAAATCCGATGCGATGTTCCTATTCGCACTGGAATTCCGGCTTCTTTTGCAGCCTTTGCCAATTCTTTGCGCGGAAAAACATGAATAATGGCATCGGCATGTAAATTTTTTATCTCTTCTGCTGCGTTTTGAGCTATATTATCCCAACTAACAAACTCATCGACAGCCGAACAAGCAGTAACTACATCGTTGGTATAGTTGCGACCCAGAAACACAATTTTGCAGTCGGGAAGCCTCTCCTTGATAAAAACAGCCATTGGCAACGTTAGGACAACGTCGCCAATAGCATCGGTGCGACTAATAATTATGGTCTTAAAGCTCATGGCGCATATCAACATCTTCTTCAAAGCCCAATTCACGTTCTATTCTGCTACGTGATGGATTGAAAGATAGAAATAAAATGAATAGAAAGGCAAAAGCAATTGCTGCGACCCATGTTCCTGTAACCATCATAATAGTAATGCTAAACAACATAGCTGCTTCCATCAAAGCCCAACGGACAATGCATATGGTAAGATATTTCGAAATGCGGGCCTGTCTGTCTGTGGCTTCGACCATTTTTTGCAGTAAAACTTTTGAAATAAGCTGCGATGCAATCAGGATACCAGTAATTGCAATTCCGGTAATCACATAGATAATTTGAGACTCCACATTCATAAACTCGAATCCTTCGCTTGCTTTAAAAATAAGCACAGCAACAAAGAAAACAAGGGTTTCCAATAGTAGAGCCAGAAAAATGATTTTCAGAACTTTTAAACGCTTGCCCATATACGAGATTTATTGAACCAATACTTCGTATGAGTAGGTTACCTTTTTCTTCTCTCCGCCTTTGAGATTCAAATCCCACTTAATATTTGTGAGCGGATTGACACCGTAGTAAGATCCTGCTTTCTTGAAAATGCCAGCATCGGAACATTCAGTAACCGCTGCATAAATCGATTTGTCAATTTTCAGATTGATCGATTTATCCTGCAAATTCTCAATGTTAATTTCACCCTTGATTATTACTTTGGCGTAACGAGTTTTATTAATGGTGGTGAAATTATCGGTTCTGGATTGTTCTTCTTCGGTGTAAGTAACAACCACATCGCTTGAACGTGCAAGCTGGACACTGGTTTCGCCTTTCACCGGAGTATATTTGAGTTGATCCTGAGCCAAAGGCATCAGATTTTGGTCGAGAACAAAAACGGGTCCTGTGGTGAATGGCTGCTCGGTCATATTGGTCAACCGAAGACTGTGAAATACGGTCTGACGGTTTTTATCTGTATCCATGATGTAGCGATTGCCCTGGTAGTTCACCAAGTCGCCTATCGATACTTCGTAAATGTCTTTGTAAGTGGTATTCTGCGAAAAAATCATCACCGATGTTTTGCTGTTGATGGGCAAGGTCACTTTTCCGCATTTGTAGAAATACAAATCGTTCGATTTTTCGCCACCGGTGTTGTAATTGTAGTAGTTGTTGAAATCAACAGTATTCCCACTCGAAGAGGATACATCTTCGGCCAGAACCTGGTAATTGTCGAAACGGGCATTCGAAAATTGACCCAATGCTGCACCACCCCAGCCATATGTAACGTTATTGGACAAATAACTTGTTGCAATCGGGTCGAGCTGAGCGCCATAGAAGAAATTGGGACTGCCAACGGTAAGAACTAAATCGGTGTTCACAATATCGGCTTCCATGTTGTTTTCGATGGTAGCTTTCAGCTCGAGCTGCACTTCTTTGTCGTTCAAAATTTTAATGTTGTAGCACGGTGTCCACTGAATTCCGCTTTGCATATACGAAATACGCACAGGAACAGAACCTGTTTGTTTGCTGAATTTCACAAAACCACGACGAACTACGCTGTCAACTTCAATTTTTTCAATTGGAGTCTCTTCAAAAGTCAATTCCTTAATCTGCGAAGAATAAAGATAAGTGGTTTTGTTATCGTTGGTTTTAATTTTCATCATCAGAGATTTGGTATTGTAATCTCCAAGTATCCCAGACAGCTCCCTGATGTTTTTATCGTCAATCATGTAAGCAACCTTAACTTTTTTGCCGGTGTTTGCTTTAAGTAAATCGGGATACGAAGCAAACGAGCGCTTGTTTTTAAGAGTGTCGTAAACAAAGCGAATTTGTTCTACTTTGGCGTCTTTGGTGGTCGACAGCCAGTAGGTACTTAGCAATGGCGAAGTGGGTGCCATCACCGGAGCTTCGTAATTTGTGATGTTGGCACTTCCTTCGCGCATAATGAAGTAGGTGCCATTTTTGAAAATATTGAGCTGTACGGGCACCGTGTTTTGGGCAAATGCCAGTTGCACAACAAACAGACTTAACACAAGAATTATGATTTTCATAGTAATTATTTTGGGCTAAGATACAAAAAGCTTTTATTTCCATAAAACCCAAAGCTCACAAAAATCAACATCTCTTCTGAATATGCTGTAATTAGAAAATTTGCAAACATCAAAAAGCTTCTTTTTCAAGCTTTTGAGGCTGTCTATTATTTAAAAATCACGATACAATTATCTTTTCAGTAAAGCGCGAATTAAGAAGACGGGCAACACCCATATAGTCGGGCTTAAATGCCATCTTCCCTCCAACATGGTATTTGGTTTTTCCTTCACTATCGCGATTGTTGCCAATATCGACAACGGTCATATCGGAAGTAATGCCAACATATTTCACATCGGAATTTACCGGCATGAGGCTATCTTTGTCAACATCAAGCAATCCAAAATCGAGAATAGCTTTGTAGCTTGTCTTACCTCTCTCCAGATCATCAATATCAACGGCATGACCCACATTGCCATCAGAAATAACCCCGTCAGGGACAATGTTTTTTTCCTCAAGTTCTATTATATTGGCAAAATAGGCAAAAGCGTCGCCATTGAGATCCTGAAACAGCTCGTTGTTGAGCGGACTGGTACCAAAAAACGCAGCCTCCCCAATTCGCAAATGATTCACTTCTTTTGGGAACATACCAGTATCAACCATTGGCAATGTTATAGAACTTCCACCCGAAATCAAGTTGAGTTCTTTGTTGAATCGACATTCAATAAGCTGCTTATATAAAACCAACTGCAGCAATTTGTCGTAAGTTGGCTCAACACCATACATGCAGCCTAAGTTTGTTCCAAGTCCAACCACCTCAATATTGTCAAGTTGAAAAACCTTATTGTAAAACTCCATTAAATCGTGACGCATCACACCTTCGCGCAACTCGCCAAGCTCAATCATAATAATGATACTATGCCGTTTATTCATTTTTTTGGCAATGTCGTTCAGCTTGGAAATTGTTCTGTATGATGAGTTCAAACTTATATCGGCAAATTTCACAACATCCTCGGCATAAGCTGCTGCCGGAGGTTTGATATATATTGTTTTCACATCCGGATTCACCTGCTTCAGGTTTTTCAGAGAAGAAAGCCGGGAATCGCCAACTGAATGAATATTTTTAAGTAAATCTTCGCGAAGAATTTTTTCGAGCAATGATATCTCACCTGAAAAAACCTTGGTAATCAAACTCCATTGCACATTGCGGGAAGCCAGAAAATTTCCTATTTTTCGAATATTATCGGTTATTTTCCCAATATTGATATTAAGTTCAGCCATTATTTTTTGTTTTGGTAACGCATATCTGCATATTTTGATTCAAAGCCAATACGCTCATACAGTCGTTTTGCAGGATTGTCGTATTCCACATGCAATTTCATATTTCCATCACACATCGAGATGGCTTTTTCTATTAGTTGGCGGCCAATTCCCTTTCCGCGCATTGAACTATCAACAGCAACATAAACAATAATATGCTCTGGAATATAGCCCGACATCCCTGTGTTATTGACAATAAGCGCACCACACAATTTTTCATTTTCAAGGGCTGCAAGTAAGAAACCGCCGGCAAATTCATTTTCCGAGAAAGCATAGTCGATGCATTTTTCAATATCTTCAATCGGATCGCCAAATGGAATCAAGTGGTTAAAAAGAAAAGAACTAAATTGTTCACGAGAAAGAATCGGATCGAAGTCAATAGATTGACGAATAGAAATAATTTTCATTTTATCAAGGTTTAACAACACATATGCATAATACAAACATAAGTGTAAAGATTTAAAATTAACAAGGAAATTGAGTATTTTAAAAATAAATATTCAGCATTAAAAAAAATTATCAATTTCCCTGAATATTGATTATCAACATAATTGCTGAATTCGAAAAATAATTAAATGCTGAAATTTTTCTCTTATTACAAAAATAGCAATAAAAGTACGATTATATTTATTTTTAACAATTGCCTAACATCTGAAAGCAGAAAGAAGAATCATTCTTCCATCCATTCATCCAATTCCCGACGGTCTTTTTTTGTTGGACGCCCCGTTCCTTTAGGTCGTTGAAAAACAAGGCGTTCGCGTGCCAATTCGAGCTTTTTTATTTCTTCTTCCGGTGTTTTATCGACCATGTATTGTGCAACCAGTTTTGCTCCAACACGTGCTTTGGGAAAACCAACCACAACTACTGTACGAGTAAACGATTGAAGCCGGATTGAAATAGAATCGCCAACGATTACCTCCCGGGCTGCTTTCACCTCGCTTCCATTAATATTCACTCTGCCTGTGCGGCAGGCTTCGGTGGCAATCGTGCGGGTTTTAAACACTCTTACAGTCCATAAATACTTATCGACCCGCATGATTATTTTTCTCTGAAGTAAAGCATGATGTTACATCCGGCAAAATCAAAGTTTTCACGCATTTTTCGCTCAATGAACCGGCGATACGGTTCTTTGATATATTGAGGCAGGTTGCAGAAAAACACAAACGATGGATAGGCCAGCTGTAGTTGTGTAATATATTTAATCTTTACGCGTTTTCCCTTGTACATTGGAGGCGCTGTCTCGGTAATGATAGGCAGCATAACATTATTGAGCTTTGAAGTGCTGATTTTTCTACGCCTGTTTTCATGAACCATTTGCAGTAATTCAAGCATTTTTATCACTCTGGTTTTTTCGGTCGCACTTGTAAAAACCATAGGAACTTCGGTCTGAGGCTTTATTTTATGCTCAATCATCTCCTTAAACTGCTCCATGGTTTTGTGGTCTTTTTCAACCAAATCCCATTTATTCATAACAATCACAACCCCTTTACGGTTTTGATTGATAATGCTGAGAATGTGCAAATCCTGCGCTTCGAAACCCCGGGTAGCATCGACCACTAACATACAAACATCCGAGTTTTCGATTGACCGTATAGCTCTTACCGTTGAATAAAATTCAACATTGTCGTCAATTTTAGTTCTTTTGCGAAGTCCGGCTGTATCAACCAACCGAAAATTGAATCCGAATTTGTTGTATTCTGTAAAAATACTATCGCGGGTTGTTCCGGCAAGTGGTGTTACAATCGAGCGTTCTTCGCCCGTAAGAGTATTGAGAATACTACTTTTGCCGGCATTGGGTCTCCCAACAATAGCAATACGGGCAATATCGCTTTCTTCTTCTTGGGTCTCGGGCTTAAACGATTTTACAATTTCGTCAAGAAGTTCACCTGTACCGCTACCATTGATGGCGCTGATGGCGAATATTTCGCCAAAACCACTCGAATAAAAATCGGCAATTTCGAGAGCCATTTTATTGTTGTCGGCTTTATTTACCGCCATCACAACCGGTTTTTTGCATCTGCGCAGCAAATCGGCCACATCTTCGTCCATAGGAGTAAAGCCTTCGTGAACATCGGTGATAAACAAAATAGCATCGGCCTCCGAAATAGCCAATTCAACCTGACGTTTAATTTCGCCTTCAAAAACATCATCGCTGTTGTGCACATAGCCTCCGGTGTCAATCACCGAAAAAGAAATTCCGTTCCAGTCGCTTTTCCCATAATGACGGTCGCGTGTTACTCCGCTTGTTGCGTCTTCGATGGCCTCGCGTTCGCCAACAAGGCGGTTGAAAAATGTCGATTTGCCTACATTAGGTCTTCCTACGATTGCTAAAATGTTTCCCATGTCAATATCCCAGTTGCGTCAGTGTTTTGTCGTTATCGCGCCAGTCTTTTACTTTTATTGTCAAATCAAGAAAAACATGCTGTCCCATGAATCCTTCTATATTTTTTCGGGCAAATGACCCGAGTTTTTTTATTGATTTTCCTTCGTGGCCAATCAGAATTTTTTTCTGACTTTCGCGGCTCACATATATGATAGCCCCGATTTTTGGAATTTCCTCTTCTTCGCGAAAATAGTCAATAACTACTTCGGAATGATACGGAATTTCTTTGTCAAAAATGTGAAATATTTGCTCCCGAATCATTTCCGACACAAAAAAGCGCAGGTTTCTGTCGCTCATTACATCCTTCGGATAGTATGGCGGGTGATCGGGAAGTTTCTCAACAATCCGCCCAAGTAACACATCAATATTGAAATTGTGTAGTGCCGATACACTTATTATGTCGGCATTCGGAAAAATGTTTTCATAAAATGGAAACAATTCTTTGAGTGCATCCTGATTGCTAAGATCAATTTTATTAATAATCACTATCAGAGGAACTTTCAGGTTTTGCAACCGCAGCAGAAGTCCGGCATGAATTTCCTTCTGTCCGGGTTCAACCATCATCAATACAATATCGGCATCTTCGAAAGCGGTGTCGATATAGCCCAGCATCTTGCGATGCAGTTCGTACGAAGGTTTTTCGACAAATCCGGGAGTATCCGAAAAGACAATCTGGTATTCTTCGGTGCTCAAAAAGCCAAGAACCCGCTGCCTCGTAGTTTGAGCTTTGGGAGAAATAATAGAAATTTTCTCTCCAGTCAATGCGTTGATTAACGTCGATTTACCCACATTCGGGTTTCCGATGATATTTACAAATCCACTTTTATGCGACATTTTTTTGGTTGGTAAAGAAATTGTAGTATCTTTGCAGTCCGATTTGCAAAAGTAAGCAAAAAAAAGGAATTCAAGATATATTGCGGGGTGGAGCAGTGGCAGCTCGTCGGGCTCATAACCCGAAGGTCGCAGGTTCGAGTCCTGTCCCCGCTACTAAGAAAAAGCCGACGAAAGTCGGCTTTTCTGTTTTTGGTGCTTTAACCATAAACCTTCACAGGGTTTTGAACCCAGTGAAAGTTTTATCAACAAGCCTAAGCTGCCTTGGGCACCATTTCGGAAATCACAATCTGAACGCGGTTGCGCTGCTTGCCATCCGAATCGGTCCAGGCCGAATTGCGCAAACGTCCACGAAGCTTTATAAGAGCACCTTTGTGCACATTGCTGATAACAACCTCGGCAACTTTGTTCCACGAAACAACATGAAACACTTCGGTCACACGCATTCGCTCACCTCCCCGGGTCGAAAATTCTTCAACAGTGGCGAGCATAAAAGTTGCCAGCTTGTTTCCGTTCGAAAAAACCCTGCGAACAGGTTCGTCCTGTACAGATCCTTCGAGGTAAACAATATTTTTTTCCGGATTTTTGTTTTTCTTTTCATCAGAAGTAACCAGTACATGCATTCTGGTTTGGTCGTCGAGGTTAAGTTTTACTTGTGCACTCATAGCTTTGTAATTAATTATTTATAGTAAGCAGAGTCGTTTTCTGCTTCTGCAAAGTAATGAAGACTCAAAGCCAATAGCCGGTAAATAAACGTTTATTATCGTTTATAAACGGATATAAGCGTTTTCAACCGATTGTTGTCGGATATATCGCTGAATTACTGAGTGTTAAAAGGGCAGGCTAACGCGTCATTTCGGCCGAAAAAGCAACACATTCCATCTGTCCACCCAGTGCCGGATGCATTTTTTTGATTTTGCACGATACTTTGTCGGCTTGACCGAACTCATTTAAAACCGATATCATAATTGCATCGGCAACACGCTCCACCAAATTGAATTTCTGCGTCATGATTTCTTTTATCAACAAATATACTTTCTGATAATTGATGGTTTGCTCAAGTTGATCTGATTTCATGGGCAAAGCTGCATCGAATTCGATAAAAACATCAACAACAAAGCGGGGGTGAACAATTTTTTCTTCTTCGAAACACCCCACCGGAGCGCGAAATTCCATACCTTCGATTGAAATTGTACTCATAAAAATGCAGCTGGTTAAAATATTGAGCGTAATTTTGTACAAAAATAGAAAAATGGCCGCAGAAAATATTAATCGCCCCGAAGAGACCAAAGAAACGAAAAACTTCATCGAAGAAATCATCGATAGCCATCTCGAAAGTGGTCGCTACAATCGGGTACACACGCGCTTTCCGCCAGAGCCAAACGGCTATTTGCATATTGGTCATGCCAAAAGTATTTGTTTGAATTTTGGTTTGGCTAAAAAATACAAGGGCCTCTGCAATTTGCGTTTCGACGACACCAACCCCACCAAAGAAGAAGTAGAATATGTCGATTCCATCAAAGAAGATGTGAACTGGCTTGGTTTCCAGTGGGATGGTGAATATTATGCCAGCGATTATTTTCAACAGCTTTACGACTGGGCCGAAAAATTGATTCTCGAAGGCAAGGCATATGTTTGCGAATGTGCCCAGGAAACCATCAGCACCAACCGCACAACGCCAACCCGGCCTGGTATTGCTTGCGAACATCGCGAGAGAAGTCCCGAAACAAACATCGATCTTTTTCGCCGCATGAAAAACGGTGAATTTGCTGATGGCTCGATGATTCTTCGCGCAAAAATTGACCTGAATTCGCCCAATATGCACATGCGCGACCCGATTATGTATCGCATTTTGCACGCACATCATCACCGCACAGGCGACCAGTGGAATATTTACCCCATGTACGATTACGCTCACGGCGAAAGCGATTCGATTGAAGGCATCACCCATTCGGTATGTACGCTCGAATTTGAAGTTCACCGCCCACTGTATGAATGGTTCATTCAGAACATCGGAATTCACGCTCCGCAACAAATTGAATTTGCGAGGCTGAATCTGAGCTACACGATAATGAGTAAGCGCAAATTGCTTCAATTGGTCAATGAAAAACATGTGAGCGGATGGGACGATCCGCGCATGCCGACCATCAGTGGTATGCGACGCAGAGGTTTTCCGGCCGATGCCATTCGCGATTTTGCCGATAGAGTGGGTGTTGCCAAACGCGAAAATGTGATTGAATATGGATTGCTCGAATTTTGTGTTCGCGAAAGCCTCAACAAAAAGGCCGAACGACGCATGGCAGTTCTGAATCCCGTTAAGCTTATTGTAACCAATTATCCAGAAGACCAGGTTGATATGGTGACCGGAGTGAACAATCCGGAAGACGAAAATGCAGGGAAACGCGAAATTCCGTTCAGCCGCGAGTTGTGGATTGAACGCGACGATTTTATGGAAGAGCCCATCAAAGGTTATCATCGACTATTTCCGGGCAACGAAGTGCGTCTGCGCTACGCATATTTCGTGAAATGCACCGGTTGCAAAAAGGACGAAAATGGCAATGTGATTGAGGTGTATGGCGAATACGACCCTGCAAGCCGTGGTGGCAATAGTCCCGACGGACGCAAAGTGAAAAGCACCATTCACTGGGTATCGGCAAAACATGCAGCTGAACTCGAAACCAGACTGTACGACCGCTTGTTCACCATTCCTGCCCCCGACGATGCCGAAGAAGGAAAAACATTTCTCGATTATCTGAACCCAGATAGCTTAAAAACCATCACAGCCATGTGCGAGCCTGCGCTTGCCGAAGCTCGTCCGGGTCAATTTTTCCAGTTCGAGCGTATCGGATATTTTGTTCCCGACAAACTGAGTCCTGCTGGAAAACCTATTTTTAACCGTACGGTGACGCTAAAAGATGGATGGGCGAAATAATTCCATTTATGCTCAACAATATTTAACTTACTTTAATCAGCCAAAAGAGTCTAAGAATCATGAAAAAAGTATTTTCTATATTGATTTTGCTTTTACTCTTTGCTTCCTGTACAAAAAGAGTTGAGTGCGACGATGCTCAGGTATGTGTTGTAAACACAGGTACCGACACCATTCACTATTGTTGGAATTGCAATAGTTTTACCAACATTCTTCTTCCGGGCGAATCAACTTGTAAGAATGTAGGTGAAATTAAAATAACTTCAAACACCGAAATAACCGTGTCCACCTACTTCGAAAGCGATCACGGAAGCTATATTATTGACGTTGAAGATTGCTACGTTGAAATGGAAATAGATTAAGTTGGTAAAAAACATAAATAAAGCCTTAAGCATCAAATAGGGTTTGGACAATACTCATGCTTTTTTTGAGTCTTTCTGAACCAGTTTAAGAATCGCAACAAAAGCTACTTCAACGCAATTTAAACAACATTTTGCAATAAAATCGTCCGCAGATTTATTCATAGATTAAATTACTTTTATTGTATTCATGAGCTCACCGCCAGCAGGCGGCTCGGTTTGGGGATTACGCAGAGAAGAAATTGCACCAGCAGGTCTTTCAATTTGCGCGGATATAGCTGCATCATTGCAAGCAATGACTTGCTTGGTGTGAAAAACAATACATAATGCTGTAATATCATCGAGGCATAGCAAGACTATACAACGAAATCAGTATCTATAAAACAGCAACCAATTCCTCTTCAAAAAACACCACCCCAAACCCAATTCCCAAAAATCACTATCTTTACAATTCGCAATCCTCTATGAGAGAAAGAGTTCAAAAAATTCAATATCATGATACGAATTGTATTTATTCTGATGATAGCGTTCTTTGGCAGCTGCGGAAGTCGGCATGAAATGAAATGCTCAATTGCTCAGGAAATTAAATTATCGGACACCCGTTTAGCGCCGGTATTTGATGCGAATTTCGACGACTTTGTGAAACTATTCGATGTTTTAGAGCTGCCCTATTCGAATGAATTCAGCGACGATATTGGTGATGAAATTCCACAAGAATTTCGCCATAAGTATCTTGATTCGCTCAACATCGATTTCGCAACTTCAACAAACAAACCATTTCGCACAACAGGTAGAATTGATATCGGCAACAATTTGATTGGTCTTGTTTTTTACTCTTGTGGAGAGGAAACCTACAACGAATTGCACGAATACTTATTCGTTTTCGATAGCGAAGGCAACTACATTTCGGGATTGCAGATTCGGGATAGATTCAACATGTTCGACAATAAAACAAATATTCGTTGCAATATTGATGACAATTTGAACCTTGAATTACGTAAAACAACTTGTTCGCGTGAATTATCGACCGACGATTGGGATTGTACCGATAGTATTTTCAATCACAAAATTACAGGAAACGGTTTTGAACAGCGTTGAAGATTGCCGGATACATCTTTCAATATCTCCGTCAACACGACGGCAAACAAAATCATTTTGCGTCAAAAGACCTCATTTATCAGAGTAAGCTTAGCACCTTCCCAAGTTAATCTCATGTTAAAAATTTGCATTGGGAATTTTATCAATTTATCTTTGACCGACCGTTCAGTCAATTTAAAAAATGAGCCCGAGAACAAAACAACAATTAAATGAATTGCGCGACGAGCGCCGAAAACTTATTATGGATACCGCGCTCGAACTGTTTTCCTCAAACGGTTATCATGCAACAAGCATTGCACAAATAGCAACAAATGCCAAAATCGCGAAGGGATCGCTGTATCACTATTTTGAAAGCAAGGAGGTTTTACTGGCTGAAATATTTACCATTCTTTACGATGAACTCATGCTCGATTTTATCAACAACAGCAATGGTACAATGAAGCAAAAGGAGGCATGGCTATTCATTGATAAAGTTTTCGATCACATGACTTCCAATCTGCTTCGTTGGAAAATGTTTATGCAGCTTTCGGTTCAACCCGGAATCGTTGAAATACTGATGAATATTAGTCGCGATAAAAAGTATACCGACTACCTTGAGTCGTTTTATTTTTACTTTGCCAATTCTGAATCGAAGGATCCTCAAACAACCATGATTCTTTTTTCTTCCGTTATGAAAGGTTTTAGTTTCATGTATTTGTTTGCTCCGGAAATGTTTTCTACAGAACAAATTGATAGTGTAAAGGATTTCATCAAAAAGAATTTTCTGAAATACAAAAACATAAAAAGCCATGAAAAGGATATTTCTTTGGGCGATAACGAGCGTTATATTCTCCTGTAGCACAAATGCGCAGACCGCCACAGAAATTGTTACCCGTGCGTACAACAAAATGCAGGGAAACAGTGCAGAAATGACCATCACGATGAAACTGGTTCGCCCGACCTGGGAAAGGACTATTTCAATAAAAAGCTGGAACAAAGGCAGCGACTATTCTATGGTGCTGATAACGGCTCCGGTCAAAGATCAGGGGCAAACATTTCTGAAACGCCAAAACGACATGTGGAATTGGGTTCCTTCTATCTCCAGGATGATAAAGCTCCCCTCCTCTATGATGTCGCAAAGCTGGATGGGAAGTGATTTATCATACGACGATTTTATGAAAGAGTCATCGATTGTTAACGACTACACTCATAAAATTGTAGGCAGTGAAACCATTGGCGGTTACGACTGTTACAAAATAGAGCTCACTCCCAAGCCCAATGCTGCTGTAGTTTGGGGAAAAGTAATCAAATGGATCAGCAAAAACGATTACTATATTTTGAAATCGGAATACTACGACGAAGATATCGATCTGGTTCGCACCGAAAATGTGTCGCAGATAAAAAGCATGAACGATCGTAGTATTCCAACATACTACGAAGTTATTCCAGCCGACAAACCAGGAAACAAAACCATCATGATTATCGAATTGGCAAAATTCAACATTACCATCGACGATAGTTTTTTCTCGCAACAGAACATGAAAACCGTGAAATAATAAACCATGTCCGAACTTTTAAGAATTTCGTGGAGGAATTTGTGGCGAAACAGACGCAGAACCATATTAACCGTTTTTATGGTAGCCTTTGCTGTCTGGATTTCGCTCATCATGCGCTCGTTTCAAATTGGGAGCTACGACCATATGGTCAGTAATTTGGTACATTCCTGGTCGGGCTACTTTCAGATTCACTCTAAAGGGTATCAGGACGATCAGGTTCTCAACAATTCATTTCAACAAAACAGTGAGCTCGATTCCATTATCGCCACCTTTGATGGTCTTGACGTTGCACCCAGGCTCGAATCGTTTGCTCTTTCATCGTATGGAACCAAAACGCGCGGAGCCATATTAACGGGAATCGACCCGGAAGCAGAAAACGGTCTTACTTCGGTGTATGGGAAAATGGTTCAGGGAAGTTTTATCACAGCCAACGATAATGAATCGATGGTGAGCAGCCGCCTGGCATCGTATCTGGGACTCAGCGTTGGCGACACACTGGTGATCATTGGACAAGGTTATCAAGGCGCTTCGGCAGCCGGAATTTTTCCGGTAAAAGGAATTCTTAAATTTCCCTCGCCTGAACTCGACAAACAAATGATTTTCCTGAGTCTTCCGGCCGCTCAGGAGTTTTTTAGCGCTCCCGGCCAATTAACGTCGATGGCCTTCAACATGAAAGATCCCGACGAACTTACAGCCGTTGTGAACAAACTTCGCAAAACCATTGATCCCGAATTGTACGAAGTGCTCGACTGGAAAGAAATGATGCCTGAAATGGTACAGCAAATCGAAGGTGATAATATCAGTGGAATTATCATGCTCGGAATTCTGTATGTGATTATTGGTTTTGGAATTTTGGGAACCGTCCTGATGATTACCACCGAACGAATACGTGAATTCGGAATGATGATGGCAGTTGGAATGAGTAAAACACATATTGTGCTGATGCAAGGCCTTGAAATGATTCAGATTGGAATTATTGGAGTCCTCACCGGCACAGCGATGGCAACTCCTATAGTTTATTGGTTTCATCAAAACCCAATTCGTCTGCAGGGAGACATGGCAAAAATGATGGAAGAGTTTGGTTTCGAGCCCATCATGCCGGCCGCATTCAAAGCTGGATTTTTCACAGATCAAGCTGTCATTATTCTGGGGGTAATGGCAACCACTATTGTTATTTCCTCGCTTATTATTTTTCGTTTGAACGTGATTAAAGCTTTACGCAAATAAAAATTGAATTATGATCTGGTCAATTGCCTGGAAAAATATTTGGCGCAACAAATTACGCAGTCTGATAGTGATTGCCGCAGTATTTCTTGGAGTTACAGGAGGAATATTCTCATCGGCAGTAATGAACGGAGCTGCACAACAACGAATACGCGACTATATCGATTTGGAATCGGCTCATATACGAATTGACAATCCAAAATTCGATGAAAATAACGAAGTTGGATTTTTTATTCCGCAAGCCGATAGCATTTGCCAAATCATTGCCCAAAACGAAAACGCAGAAGCCGTTACAGCCCGAATCAACATTCAGGCAATGGCAGCAACTGCAAGTGCAAACGGTGGAGTGAAAGTATTAGCCATTGACCCCGAAACCGAAAAGCAGGTTTTCAAAATGCAGGAAACCATTTGCGATACTTGCGGCGATTTTTTTGCAACCAACAAAGCCAACCGTGTGGTGATTGGCGACAAACTAGCTAAGAAACTCAACCTTAAACTCAAGTCGAAAATCGTTCTTACATTTCAGGATCTCGAAGGAAACCTGATCAGTGCCGCCTTCAAAGTGAGCGGAATTTTCCACACAAGCAACAATGCTGTCAACGAATATCGCATTTTTGTTCGTCGCTCCGACTTTCAACCATTAATAATGATGCCCGAAGGCGCTGCCAGCGAAATTTATGTCCGACTGAAAGACAGTGATAAAATAGACGAAAACGCAGCAGTATTCAAAAAGCTATTTCCTCAATTAAATATTCAAACATGGCGAGAAACCGACCCTTCGGTTGGATACGTCGATCAGATGATGAATGCGTTCATGTATTTATTTATGTTCATCATCTTGCTGGCCATTGGCTTTGGAATTGTAAACACCATGCTTATGATTGTTTTAGAACGAACACGCGAGCTGGGTATGCTCGCTTCGATTGGTGTGACCCGTCGGCGATTGTTTGCAATGATAACACTTGAAACCACACTTCTGTCGCTCATTGGCGGAGTCAGTGGAATGATTGTGAGTAAAATTGTGATTGTTTGGACCGGCAACACCGGGCTCGACTTGTCGTCGATTGGTCAGGGACTTGAAGCAGCCGGCTACTCATCGTTTATTTATCCGTCGGTTTCGTGGAGTTTCTTTTTCGGTGTGAGTATCCTCATTGTTTTAACAGGAATTATTGCATCATTGTATCCGGCTCGTAAAGCCACCAAACTCAATCCGGCTGATGCTGTTCGTATTGACTAGTAAATTTTTTAAATCATGAATATCATTGAAGTAAAAAACCTCAGCAAAGTGTACGACGAAGGCGCTGTGGACGTTAAAGCCCTTAACGGAATCGATCTCAGTTTCGAAGAAGGTGAATTCACTGCCATTGTGGGGCCTTCGGGATCGGGCAAGACCACTTTTCTGAACATTCTCGGAGGTCTCGACAAACCCAGTTCGGGCGAAATCACCATCAATGAAACAAAAGTTTCGGAACTAAGCACTTCGGAGCTTACTCGTTTCCGGCTCAAAAACATTGGTTTTGTCTTTCAAAGCTACAATCTCATTCCCGTGCTTACAGCTGTCGAAAACGTTGAATTCACCATGTATCTGCAAGGTATTTCAAGAGAAAAACGGCACAATCGTTCTATGGAACTACTCGAAGCTGTAGGCTTGTCGGACCGCGCAAAAAGTCGCCCGAACAAACTCAGTGGAGGTCAACAACAACGCATTGCAGTAGCGCGAGCCTTGGCTCCCAAGCCACGTTTTGTTCTTGCCGATGAACCAACGGCAAACCTCGATTCAGTTTCTACAGAGACCTTGCTCGACATTATGGAAACACTCAATCAAAAAGAAAACATCACTTTCATTTTTTCCACCCACGATGCACGCGTTATGAAAAAAGCCCGGCGCATTATCACGGTAGAAGACGGTAAAATTTTAAGCGACGTAAAACAGTAAGAGTTCATGATAAAAAAAATGCTTGTCGGGATATTAATTTTGGTTTCGACACAGTCCATAGCTCAGAAAAGCTGGCAATGGTCGCTTCGGGGCTATGTGAGGTCGATGCAAACAATTTCGTTTGCTCACCCCGACAGCATGTGGATGAACGACAACCTGATTCACAACCGGCTTCAACTGAAAGCCACCTGGCACGATTCGTTGAATTTTGAAGCCGATATACGTAACCGACTTTTTTATGGTGAAACAGTAAGCAATATGCCGGGCTATGCCCTATCGGCCGATGTTGATACCGGGCTTGTTGATGCTTCATTTCTTGTTGCCTCGGGTCGATCGTACTTTTTGATTTCGCAACTCGACCGCGCATTCATCGACTACCGATTCCGCAAATGGAATTTCACAGTGGGGCGCCAACGAATCAACTGGGCGCAAACATTTGTGTGGAATCCCAACGACATTTTCAACACCTATTCGTTTTTCGACTTCGACTACGATGAAAAACCCGGCAGCGATGCTATCCGAATTCAGCACTATACAAGCAATACAAGCCGGGTTGAATTTGCAGCAAAAACTGACAGCGCACATCGCCTTACTGCTGCTGCACTTTGGATGTTCAACCGCAAAGGTTTCGACATTCAACTTCTCGGAGGCATTTACAAAAGCAACGATGTTGTTGCTGGGTTGGGCTTTTCAGGTAATTTGTTTGCCGGAACGCTACGTGGAGAAATGAGTTGGTTTGCTCCAACCAAGAATTTTGGCGATACAGGAAACATTGCAATTGTTTCGGTCGGCTACGACTATATGTTTGGAAAAGGGATTTTTCTGCAAACCGAGGTGCTTTACAACCCGCAGGGAGTAGCATCGGGGCGCTTCAATATCAACGATTTTTACAATTTGCATATTTCGCCAAAAAACATGTCTGTATCGCGGTGGTCTGCTTTTGGAATGATGAGTGCAAGCATCAATCCACTCATAAAAACAAACCTGTCGGCCATGTACTACACAGGCATCCATTCTATGTTTGTTGGGCCTGGCATTACCATGAGTGTATCACAAAACACCGACCTGATGCTGATGGCTTATCATTTTCGAGAATTCAGTCCGGCCAACGGAAGCAATCGTTACACTATGCTGTTCGGACGTCTTGGGTGGAGTTTTTAATGATTGAACAATCTATGTTTCATAAATAATCAATACCACATTTCATATCCTCCAAATGTTTTGTACTTTTGGGCAATTACTTGTATTCTTTTCTGAAACAGCCTGTTAACGACATGAAGTCTGGCAAATTCTTCCGGTTATACTTACTATTGGCTCTTATTCCGGTAGTGTTCATGTCTTCCTGCACAGGCGACAAGCAACCAACACGCTCGGTTTTTTTATGGAAAACCAATCAAGAATTGGGTGGGCCGGATCGAAACAGACTCGACTCGTTGGGAATTTCGCATTACTATATCCGATATGCAGACATTCGCTGGAACCCAATATACAGAGTTGTTGAACCTGTCTCGGGAGCCGAACCTGGCTATTCATTCAGTGTACCATATCGAGTAACACCGGTATTGTTTATTACCAACGACGTGTTGGCAAATACCAATACCGACAATTTGCCGGAATTGGCAACCCATATTGTAAAACTTTACACCGGCATTAACTCCAAATTTGCTTACGAATATGCATCGGGTTTGATGCGAAAATTCTACGATTACTCCGAGGGAAAACAAATGATACATCTGTTTAACCATCCCGACACGTTCGCCCGGCGCTGGGAAAAGCGAAACCGGACTCTGTTGATTGATTGCGACTGGACAGTATCGACTCGGAAAAAATATTTCGAGCTGTTGGCTGAGATTGACCGGTTATTGCCCGAAATTGAAGTTGAAAGCAGTTTGCGCTTGTGGCAATATCGCGATTACAAACTTTCAGGAGTTCCACCCGTAAATCGTTGCCTGCTGATGTGCTACAGCACCGGCGACCCGGCTGATCCCGACGAACACAATGCAATTGTTGATTATAAAACCATTCGGGAATATATAAACCACTCTCATTATCCGCTCGATCTCGACATCGCCCTTCCCGTGTACTCGTGGGCAACATTGTTTCGAAACAACAAATTTGCTGGAATTATTAGCCCGATGAGCCTGAACGAATTGGTTACCGATACGATACTGTATTTTCGGAACGACTCCACTCGTTTTATCGTCAAATGCGACACCGTGATGGGAAACACCTATTATCGCTATGGCGATGAAGTACACTATCAGGGCATCGACGCTGAAGAGTTGATGAATATTGCTGCTTGGATTGATAAAACTATTGATCCGGGAGCCAACGACAAAATTTCGCTTTTTTCGTACGACACATTATATTTTAACCAAATCGGAGATGAAAACATCAAAAAGGTCTTTCGCATATTTGATTAGCAGCTTGCTTCTGTTACTTCCTTTTTCTGGTAAAACCTGTTCTTACACCGAATATGGTGAAGATCTGCGCATAAGCATGTTTCGAATTATGACACAGCAAATGCAGGCATATTACCCCTTTGTTTACACAGCCGAGTTGTTCAATTCGTGTTCTACTGTTTCAGAAAAAGATCGAAAGCGCAATATTGACGAATGGATTAAGCAATTCAATAACTCCGTTCGCGCCGAAGATGTTGAAGTTATTTTGTACAAAACCGATCCGGAATTGTTCTATATGCTCGCTAACCGACATAAACTCAACAAATTCTTCGAAGGAAATACTTTTATTGCTGAATTGTTGAAGTCCGAAAATAAAGATTTCTATAACTATATGATGGTTGCCAAAGCCATTGAATACCTCGAAGCACAATACATCGACCCATGGGAAAAGCCCGCAAGCGATCTAAAAGGTCTTTCCGGCAACCTGAATGCATCCATAATGAATCAGATTGGCAAGTACGAAAAGCGCACAAAATCGGCTTTTCTGAAACAGCGATATGCTTTTCAGCATATTCGGATGCTTTTCCGGAATAACGACTACGATGGCTGTGTAAATCTGTACAACAAAAGTTTCAACGTTTACGACACCAGCACTATTGTAGCTCCATGGGCATTGCACTATAGTGCTGTATCGAAAAAATTTCTCGGCGATTCGATAAACGCTAACTACGAAATGAGTCTTGTGTTTTCGCAATGCGATGACAAAAAATTCCGTATGTACACTCAGTTCAGTACAAATTCACAAGCGATAGCGAAAACGCTGAATTTAGCCCGCAACAATCAGGAAAGAGCAACCATTTTGGGAATGACCATTTTGAACAATCCGGGACGAACTCTTCCTGTTTTGCAGCAAATGATTGCACTCGACAGTAAAAACCCGATGCTGAGCTTTTTGGTTTTGCGCGAGGTAAATAAGCTCGAAGACTGGCTGCTAACAACCGGCCTGACTTTGAATACGCCCGCAGTGCGAGCAGGCTTTTCGTACGAAGTAAACCGCGACGATTACCTGCGCGTAAACTTCGACAGCGACATGAAATACCTGAACAATGTGATTGCAATTGTGCAACAACTTCACCAGCAGGCTATGGGAGAAGAAAAACAGTTTTATATGCTTGCATTGGTGCATTTGTTTACCATGGCCGAAAATAATCCGGCAGCATTGGCAATGCTCAACAATTCTAGTGCTAAAATGCCGGTCGATTTTCAACGTCAGGCACTAATCGAAAACCTGATTTTACTTTCCTCGGGCAACAGTCTGGCTAATTCCGAAAACCGGAGTAAAGCCGGAGATATTTTTATCAAACTTGACAGCCTGGAGCGAAACGAACAAATGAATTGTATGACCTTGTATTCGCTTTGTCAGCGCTATGGTCAGGCAATGTTTGCTCAAAACGACCTGATGCGCAGCATATTATTTCTCAATCTGGCCGACGATTACAAGTCGGGGCGCTGGTACTACAACAACAATCGAAGAAACGACAACGAGGAAACCACCGAATACACCTACTACACGCTTGCATATATGGACCAGGCTGCAACACCTGCCGACATAGATAAACTCATCGAATTTATCAACAGCGATAAAAATAGAAGTTTTGATAAATTTCTGGCTATGCAAGCTCTGCCGTCGATAAACCAATGCCTCGAACTGAAAGGAAGTAAGCTTTTCAGGGAGGGCAAGCTACGCGAAGCAGAAAAAGTTTGGGAAGAATTGCCTTCGGCATGGTGGAAAGAAAACGGCGAATTTCAGTACTACCTGCAAGCCGACCTGTTTAAACCCGAAGATTTGCATCGTGGAGAAATCAACAATAGCAGGTTACATCGTTCAAAGTCAATCAACAAAGCTGTAATTCTGCATCGAATGATTGAAATGCAGGATTCTGCCGAAACAGCATCGGGCGACCGCTATAAATACAAACTCAAGCTGGCTCACGCCTGGTTCAATGTTTCGTATTATGGTAACAATTGGATATTGGCGCATTATTACAAGTCGTGCGAAACACATGCCGAAATTAACCTTTTTGGATTTGCCGGAATGCCCAACAATATTTTAGCCGATTCGGCCAACTACATTCAACTTGAAACAGCAAGGCAGCTTTACCGCGAAGTGGCCACCAATGCACCCGACGCCGAACTACGTTGCGAAGCCATGACCATGTTGCAATACACCGAATATTTGAATTTTTTAAACAAATATCGCTACGACTGGGAAAACGAACATATTTTCTCGCCTATTTACATGCCGGCTCAATGGAAAGAATACGAAAACACGACTTTTTTCAAATCGATGTACGCCACTTGCCCTATATTTGAAGAATTTGTAAGCCTGTAAATCATTGTCTTTTGCGGTACAGTCTTTGTGCCTTGGCAAGCTTGATTTTTCGCTATGGCTTCAACTATTCTTTTCTTGAAAAACAACAGCAAACGCACATTGCGCTTATTGCTTCTCATTCTTTTTTTGATTTCAAACGGAACTTTGTGGGCACAAGACACAATTAATCCTTTCGATTGGCAACATGTGTATAAGATCGATGGAGAAAAATGCGAAACAGTTACCGACATGGCTGTAAGCACCAACGACGATATAGTGATTACCGGTATTTACGAAGACCCGGGTGGTTGCCGCTTCGAATCGGCTTCGGGCGAAAAAGTGTTCGAAGCCAACTCCGACACATTTCCTCAATCGCATTCAACCGTTTTTCTGGCCCGATACGACGAAAATGGAAAGTTAAAATGGGCTGTAAAAGCTTTTGGCGAATCAGGTATACATCCATGGGCATTGCATTGCGATAATTTCGGAAACAGCATTGTTTGTGGTAATTTTCGCGACATGGCGGTTTTTCATTCCACCGATGGAAACGAACAAATTCTGAAAGCAGTTGTTACGGATCATTATAGTTGGATGGATGCTCACCCGCTCAATTATTTTGTTGCCAAATACGATCCGCAAGGTCGCTTGCTATGGGCAAGAGTGGGATTAAGCAGCTCGAACTCGGTTGCATTCGGTGCCGGAAGTGATTCGCTGGGCAATATTTATGTGAGAGCTTATTGTGTCGGCAACTCCATAGCTTTCAATAATTTTATACTACTCCCGCAAACAGGATCCGGTAATTACATTCAAACGTACTCGGTTATTATTCTGAAATATTCACCTGATGGAGCCGAACAATGGATTACATATGGCGGGAATGCAACTGTTAAAGAGATGAAAGTTGACCCGGCCGGGAACGTGAACCTTGATTGTTTCAATACCGGAAAAATAACGCTTTTTTCTACATCGGGGGAATATCACAAACTACCACAATCATTCCCTTTTGAACATACAAAACTGGTATTCAACAATAATGGCAAACTCATCGATAGCATTTCGGGCGAACAAGGCGAATACGATTTGCAGGTTTTTAAATCGGTAAAGGCCCGGGATGGACGCACATTTGCAATTCTTCAAGCCAATCCGTTGGAAAGCAGAGGTCGCAACTTTAAATTTATTCAGGATGGCATAGAAAACAAAACGAAGGATTATGATATTTTTCTGGGTTGCTATGCAGCTGATGGCAAACAAGATTGGATGGTGCAGTTCAATGGACCCAACGAAGAAAGGCCGCTAGACATTGTGCTGGACACCGCAGGAAATATTATTCTTTCAGGATGGTATCTGATGGAATTGGCTGTAATAGATGTTAACGGCGATTCAATAAATCTTTCTTCCGCTATCCGCAGTTTGTTTATTGCCATGTTTTCGCCTGACGGAAAGCTTATTGGAGCCGAAAACACAGGCAATATGTGCTATTCGTTCAGAAGTTTTGCCGAATATCTTAATCTTGTTGTTGACAGCAAAAACCGCTTGTATATTTCAGGACAAGTAAATATGCCATCCACATTGGGTTCACAACAACTTACAATACGTGGACCGCGTGGCGAAAACGGCAGCTGGGAAAATGAGCATGGAATTGAATGGTATAAATATTCCGATGGATTTTTGGGGATGGCCGATATTGATATTCACCCCAACAAACGGCCCGCTTTAGTTGCGCAAAATAACAACCTTGTAAAA
Source organism: Bacteroidetes bacterium HGW-Bacteroidetes-6 (assembly GCA_002842495.1). Taxonomy (GTDB): domain Bacteria; phylum Bacteroidota; class Bacteroidia; order Bacteroidales; family DTU049; genus GWF2-43-63. The sequence goes on along the minus strand of PHDB01000007.1, from coordinate 11,148 downwards.
AAAGACAGTGTTGTGTTTTCCGAACCGCAAACCCCCAATATTGAAAATTCGCAGACTGCAGAAAGTGAAACCGGGAATCCGGACCCAATAAACGCTGTTTTGTATCCCAATCCCATTGGCAACACTCAGGACATGGTAAATGTAAGACTCGAGCTCGACAAAACCTACTTCATAAAATGGATAATTACCGATGCCAATGGTAATGTATTGCAATTAAAAGATGGAAACTATTATGCCGGAATCCAATACGAACGATTTTCGTTTGCCGGCTATTCTTCGGGTATTTACACCATGATTATTCGTGTAGGAACCACCAATATCACAAAGCGGATTGTGGTAGCTCTGTGATTGTTTTTCTAATCAGCATTAATCTCTTCGGGTTAATGGACTATAATCTCATCCAGAAACAACCACGCATCGCCGTCAACGCCGCGCCAAGGCGGGAGTTTGCCGATGTTTTTCACAACAACCCGGATATAGCGGGCTCGCTGAGGCTTTTCAAATTCTGTTCTGTAGGATAAAATAGCTTTTTCAGGCTTTTCGCGGGCTGTCGGATTACTTATTGTGCCGGTTTCCCAGAAATCTGTACCGTCGTCCGATAGGAATATGCTCATGCTTTCGGGTGGAAAAATCCAACTCAGGGGAACGGCCAGCGCATGAATTTCCACCGATCGTAAATCCTGAACGGAATCCATATCTATGACAGCATCAACGTCTTCGCCGTTCCAGCCCTGCCAGAGGACAAAATAGTTTTCGGTGCCGCAAACACCGTCGAGCAAACTTCCGGTGCCGTTGGCTGCGTATTTCGGCGAACAGGGTGTTTTAAAAGTAATCTTTTTCCCTATTGCCAGGTGTGAACCATATCCGTTCTCAAAGTAGTCAAGCATCTTTTTACGGTAGTCTTCCGGTGTGTTCCGGGTCTCATGGAAAAGTACAGGCCCGTAGCAGATAGCCATATCGCAAAGCTCATTGAGCATACTGACAAATTCCGGTTTTGCAACCCAGACTCCTTTTTCGTTTCTTTCAAAAATCCAGTCCGGCGTAAAGGGCAGAGACTGAGCAACCTCCAGCCACGCATACCGTAACGATTGCATGGCTATTTCCAGACGATGTTCATACAGGCTGTTTCCGGCACTCGTTTCAATCGCTTTGTCAAATAAACCAAAATACCCGCGTATGTTTTCCGGCGAGAGAAAACCCTGTGCATGAGCCGACATCGGCTCGTAAAGAGTCAAAGCTCTGCCAGATTCTTGCAGTTTTTGCGTTGATAAACGGATGTATTCCTCCACATATTTGCCGCCGGGGCCGTAGTAGCCCGTGCAGAAATCGTGTATCAGGCTGTCGGTGCTCAATTCCGGATTCCACATGAGTTTCGACAGTAAATAGCAACGCAGCTCGGTAAATTCTCCCGCCGGATTCGGCCAGCCCTGCCCGAAAATCATATTGACATGATTTTCCTGAAACAGTTGAAGATTGAATTTCAGCACATATAAATTCGGGAATGGTCCGAGAATATTCGAAAAATTGATCACATAATCCCAAACCAGAATATTTTCGGTCAGCTTTCCCCAGCTTTCCAGATCGGAGCGGAAACCGTCATCCGACAAATCCGCAGCAATGGGCCTGTTGCGATCGCACTCGATGGAACAAAGCATAATGTTTACATTGGACCGGGGTTTAACTTCTGACGGGGCCTTTCGCGAATACTGATAGGCCAGCGTGGAAATGATTTTGTCAGGAAAAGCCTCCGCTACTTTATTCACAAATTCAATTACTGAACCCGATGGGGAATGGTTTGCCTCGTCAATAGCCCGGCATTTATCGCACTGGCAATAGGAAAAATTGTCCATCTGGCTCACCGACCAGTATTTTGCATCCGGCTTTTTTGCCATTTCTTCCTTAAGAGAAGTGATTACGACGATCAGCACATCGGGATTGCTCAAACAAACCTGATCCGGAACCCTGACCCCATTGCGCAAAGCATAGTATTCCGGATGGGAACTGAAATATTTTTCCGGAGAAACAAGCCGGGTAAGCGTGTGAACCCATAAACCCCAGTTGTCTGAAATTTCAAAGTTTTTCGTTGTGTTCTGCGGAACATTGTGTAGCCCGTGCCATGCAGTATAGTCTTTATTGAAAGCCCCTCCGTTATAATTTACCCGGAATGAAAACGCAGGGTTCTGAAAGGTGTTCACCGGAGCGATCTTAAGCACCTTAGTCCGGGGAATCACCATCGCGCCCGGAGCATATAAGCGGCAATTCAGGCTGTGTTCCAGTATCCAGTACACGGCATTGTTGAAGCCGGGGCCATTTTCTGAATAAATCCGGACTGTTTTTCCTTTTGTGTTAATAATAAAGCCATCTTTGCCGAGCGAGTCGCATTGCCCTGCAGAAAAAAAGCTCTTGTCGGCGGTAAACAAAACACAACTATTACTATTTTCATTCGGGAGCAATACTCCTGTTATAGATTCTATAAATGCCTGAAATAATACTACAGCATTATCTGCATCATTCGTGGCTGAATAAACACTAAACAGCGACTTTCCGTTTTTCACAAGTACAAGAGAGTCTCTTTTTTCCGCAAAAGCAGAGAAAACAACCAAGAAAAACAAAAAGAAAACAACATTCTTCATGTGTCAAAATAAACAAATCAGCGCGTACCGGGCAAATATGTTTTGTTCATAAGAGCATGTTTTATTTCAAATGAACCCATTTTTTGTTTATAAAAAACTCCGGAAGGCTGTTGCAATCCGGAGTTTCGCAAAAGCCAAAAAATTGATTATATCATTTCGAGTTCTTTGCCCACTTTGATGAAAGCCGCAATGGCTTTTTCAACATGCTCTGTGCTATGTCCTGCCGAAATCTGAACCCGGATTCGATCTTTTCCTTTTGGAACTACGGGGAAAGAAAATGGTGTTACGTAAATCCCCTCTTCGAGCATACGTTCTCCAAATTTAACTGCAAGTTTCGAACAATCGGGATACTTTCCAAACATAATTGGAGTAATGGGGTGTTCACCAGGTATAATATCAAAGCCGGCTTCTGTCATTTTTGTACGGAAAAGCTTGGTATTGGCCTCAAGTTTGTCGCGTAATTCGGTTGAGGCTGTAAGCAATTCAATAACCTTGATTGTTGCTCCTACCACTGCAGGGGCAACGGTGTTTGAAAACAAATACGGACGAGCTTTGTTGCGCATCCAGTCGATAATTTCTTTCGGGCCACTGATACAACCACCAGATGCTCCGCCCAATGCCTTTCCAAAAGTTGTGGTAATGATATCGACGCGACCCATTACATTTCTGAATTCGTGGGTTCCACGACCGGTTTTTCCCATAAATCCGGTGGAATGACTGTCGTCAACCATAACCATCGCATCGTATTTATCGGCTAAGTCACAGATTTCTTTTAAAAGAGCTATGTCGCCATCCATACTAAAAACACCGTCAGTAGCAATCATTACAAACCGGCATCCTTTTTCGCGAGCTTCTTTCAAGCAACGTTCGAGACCCTTGGCCATTTTTCCGGTAGCGGGATCTTCTTCTTCAACATCACGCATGTCGCTGTGCTTATATGCCCAGCGTTGAGCTTTGCAAAGGCGAACACCATCTATAATAGAAGCATGGTTTAGCGCATCACTAATAATGGCATCGTCGGGTCCAAGCAATGGCTCAAAAACAGCTCCGTTAGCGTCAAAGGCAGAAGAAAACAGAATAGTATCTTCCATTCCCAGAAAATCAGAGACTTTTTTCTCCAGTTGCTTGTGAATATCCTGTGTACCACAGATAAAACGAACCGAAGAAAGCCCATAGCCACGCTCATCGATCATTTCGTGAGCAGCTTTCACTAATTCGGGGTGAGATGAAAGGCCAAGATAATTGTTGGCACAGAAATTCAATACTTTTTTGCCTTTTACAACAATTTCGGCACCTTGCTCGCTTTCGATAATTCTTTCGGTTTTAAAAAGACCTGCTTCGCGAATAGAAGCGAGTTCGTTGTTCAGATATTCCTTTATTTTACCGTACATATTGATTTGATTTGATGTTCCAGCGACAAAGTTATGTATTTTTAAGAAAACTCGCCTCCTAATATAAATATAGTCTTACGTTTCTTTTGGCTTCGCTATGCAGAAAAGTAAGCCCCAAAAAAGTAGCAAGAGAAAACTTATTGCTGGTGGACGCCTTTTAAGTCGACACATTAGCTTTGCAAACGGTTATACTGAGTGTTTTCATGAAGCGGAATAAAACCAAAGGAAAATACAATTACATTACCATTACGTCGGCTGAGTGTGCAGATAATCACCTAAGGCCATAAATCAATCAAAAGTTGACTTCAATCATTACTTTTTATGCGAAAATAATCAACTGCAAATCATGGGTTAAACAGAAAAAGCTCTATTTTTGCGCCTGAATATTTCAACACACATATAGCATGAAAAACATACTGGTGATTGGCGCCTGCGGGCAAATTGGCTCTGAGCTTACACTCGAACTCCGCAAAGAATTTGGTGTTCAGAATGTTGTGGCTTCCGATATTTGTATAAAAGCAGGCAGTGTTTTGGCCGATGGTCCAATGGAAACTCTTGATGCCCGAGACCGCAAAGCTATTACAGAGATTAGCAATAAATACAATATTGACACCATCATTAATTTGGCTGCTATTCTTTCTGCTAATGGTGAAAAAAATCCAGCTCTGGCATGGGATGTAAATATTAATGCGCTCATCAACACCTTCGAAGTGGCCCGCGAAATGAAAATGGATCGTGTTTTAGTCCCCAGCTCAATAGCTGCGTTTGGCCCAACTACACCCAGAGTGAATACACCACAAGAAACCATTTTGGAACCAACCACTATGTATGGTATTACTAAAGTTGCCGGCGAACTTCTCGGCGATTATTATGTAAAAAAATATGGGCTTGATGTTCGTGGTTTACGATACCCGGGCATTATCAGTCACGAAACATTACCTGGCGGTGGCACCACCGATTATGCTGTTGCAATTTATTATGATGCGGTAAAATTCAACAAATACACTTGTTTTGTCAAAGAAGATACACGTTTACCAATGATGTATATGCCCGACTGTATCAAAGCTACTATCGATTTACTCAAAGCCGATTTTTCGACTCTGAAACATCATGCCAATTTCAATGTGGGGGCAATGAGTTTCAGTGTTGCTGAGCTGGCTGAATGTATAAAAAAATATCAACCCGATTTTAGTGTTGATTATGCTCCCGATTATCGTCAGGCTATTGCCGATAGCTGGCCCGATTCGATCGACGACACAGCTGCTCGCGCCGAGTGGGGCTGGAAACCAGCTTTCGACCTCGATGCCATGACTCAGGATATGCTTAAAAACATCCGAATCAAGCACGAAAAAGGATTGATATAATATCAAAGTTTAGAATACCATGGCCGCACTTTCGTGTGGCATTTTATTTCAAAAACGAATCACTATCCAGCATTTTCAACCGCTTTGATGGACTTTCAATAAAGGGTCCGATTTCGTATTCGTGCCAGCGCTCATCAACAAGTCTTTGTACTTCCTCGCTCATCACTGTTGCGGCTGGCCAGCGATTGCCCGGAACAGCTCTTTTACCTGTAGTGCAAGCATTTATTACCAAAGCCCCATCGGACGAAGTGCTTCGGACAAGCGAAAAATCGCGCCCCGGATCGATAGCTGAAAGAATATGCCACAATAAAATATCGTCAGGAGCTTTTTCCATTTGGCTGTCTGCAATCACATAAATACCACTGGCCTTATTAGTGTCGTCCGAAGTAAGCGAAAGAAATAAATTCCCGCTTTCGGCAACAGCATGATTCGAGAAAATAACATGCAACGAATTGCCAAAAGTTCGCATCGAAGTATTATTCAAATTGTTGACCGATTGTGTACCGACCTTTTTTTCTTCGGGAAGCTTTGCTGTGCAATCGAATCCGGCTTTGCCTCCATGCGAAAACGATTGAGCTGCATGGTCGAGTACATCGTAGGGGCCGGCTGACATATGCAAATCGTTTACTGCACTAAAATTCCGGGCAAGGGCATTCAGAACAGATTTTGAATTGCGAATATCGGTTTCTTCACTAAAAACAGCTATCACCTTCGTAAACATCATTTGTCCGGCACCCCAAAGGGCATGCATTACTTTCACAGCCTGTCCCGGATAACTTTTTTTGATTTTCACGAGGGCAAGATTATGAAAGCCACCTTCAGCCGGCAAAACCAGATCGATGATTTCGGGAACCAGTGTTTTTTGAATCAATGGGAAAAATATTCGACTGGTGGTATCGCCCAACTGCTTGTCTTCTTTAGGTGGTACGCCAACAAGCGTTGATGGGTACACCGCATTTTTCCGATAGCTGATTTTGGTTACATGAAAAACAGGATATTCGTCGGGTAAAGAGTAAAAGCCTGTGTGGTCACCAAAAGGACCTTCGATTCGCAAAGGCTCGGCAGTGTCGATATACCCCTCAATCACAAAATCGCTACACTCGGGAATCCATATTTTGTTCTGAACACTACGAACCAGTTTCACCTTTTCGTTTTTCATAAAACCAGCCAGCATGTTCTCGCTGATTCCTTCGGGAAGAGGTGCTGTGGCAGCATAAGTAAGTACCGGATCTCCTCCCAATGTTACAGTAACCGGCATTTTACCTCCTTTTTTCTTCCAGGCTTCAAAATGCGCCGCTCCTCCTTTGTGTCGGTGCCAATGCATACCGGTTGTTTTTCCATCGAAAATCTGCATCCGGTACATCCCGGTGTTTTGCTGCCCTGTTTCGGGATGAACTGTGTGTACCAAAGGCAAAGTGATAAACCGACCTCCATCGTAAGGCCAGCATTTCATAATTGGAAGTAAGTTAAGGTCGGGAACTTCCATAGCCATTTTCTGGCATTTCCCTTTACCACGGCACCTTTTAGGGGCCAGATTTCGCAACGGCGCCATTGTTTTCAACAACGACATCGAAAGCGAAACACCTTTATCAGGAATCAACAACAACGAATTCAACCTTTCAAAATAGCCTTTTTTGCCCAAAAGCCTTAATAAATCATCTGTTTGTTTTCGGGTTGAATACAAATTGGTTAACAGTGGGAATTCCGTTCCATTATTGTTAAAAACCAACGTTTTACTATCATTACCGGCCGAGGCCATTCTGTCAGCAATTTCTGACAACTCTAATTCGGTATCTACATACCTGTTTATCTCAATAAGCTGATTGCTTTTGCGAAGATTTCCGGTAATATCGGAAAGAGAAAAGAATGCCATTATGACACGAATTCGTTTGTGGCTGTTCGAGGTATAATTATTGACAAAGAAACGCATAAAATTTCAAACCATGAAAAGAAACGAAGGAATCATCACTTTTGGAGGAAATCCTCTCACCATTGCAGGAAATATGATTGAACCCGGTATGCAAGCTCCCGATTTTACCGCACTCAATAACGATTTAGCACCGGTAAAACTCAGCGATTTTAATGGCAAAATTCGTGTTATTTCGGCCATGCCATCTATTGACACTCCTGTTTGTGCAGCTCAAACACGAAAATTTAATGTAGAAGCCACTAATCACGAAAATGTTGTTGTCTTAACCGTTTCGATGGATTTGCCTTTTGCCTTGAAGCGCTTTTGCGGAGCAGAAGGAATTGAAAAAGCCATTACACTTAGCGACTCTAAAAGTCGTGAATTTGCCGAAAAATATGGATTCATGATCGAAGAGCTTGGCTTGCTTGCTCGTGGTGTTGTGGTTGTTGATCCAGCCGGAAAAGTAACTCATGTTGAATACGTAAAAGAAGTTGCCAGCGAACCCGATTACGACAAAGCTTTACAGGCGGTAAAAAATCTACAATAAGCTCAATATTTTGATTTTAAAAGTAAGGCCGGACATATTCCCGGCCTTTATTATTTTTATGTTTTTTGCTTTTTCTTTTTGGCTGCGGGAAACAATACATTGTTCAAAATAAGTCTGTATCCGGGCGAATTCGGAAATAAATCGAGTTCGGTTGGTGGATCATACACAAAATGTGTATAATCTTCAGGATCGTGGCCTCCCAAAAAAGTCCAGGTGCCTTTCCCATATTCTCCGTGAATATAACGAACTTCTCCAAGAGCTTTATTTTCACCCATAATCAGAACTGACGATTTTATTTCATCGTTTCGGAACGAAGTTGTTTGACCCATAAAACCTTTAATAATACGCTCATGGTCCTGACATAGCATAGTGGGAACCGGATCCCATTTGGCCGAAAACTCAAACAACGCAAAATAATCATCATCCATGCGAATATTTCTTCGAAGTGGGCCAGCATCGATAGACGATATTTCATATTCGTAAGGGTTAGTACTGATTGTGAAATTTTCGAAAGCAAAAGTTTTCGAAAAATCAAGCTTGCTTTGAGCTTGCGGATCCATGGCGTCACCATCGAATTGCGGCTGACAAATATCGACTCCTTCGGCAGCCAGTGCAATATCATAACTGTCGGGGGCGCTACACATTGCAAAAAGGTAACCTCCACCAGCAACAAAATCACGGATTTTTTTTGCCACAGCAAGCTTCATTTGCGACACTTTTGCAAAACCCATGGCTTTTGCCATTTTTTCCGATTCTGCAACCTCGGTTCTGTACCATTCGGCATTTTGGTAGCTGGCCCAGAATTTTCCATACTGACCCGTAAAATCTTCGTGATGGAGATGCAACCAGTCGTATTTTGGCAATACATCTTTAAGTACTTCTTCGTCGTAAATCAAATCGTATGGAATCTCAGCATAGGTAAGTACCAATGTTACTGCATCGTCCCATGGCTGATTGGTTTTGGGTGCATAAACAGCCACTTTTGGTGCTTTCGAAAGCTTGATTATATCCATATTTACCGAAGGATCGGCAATTTGATCGCGGATTGAAATTGCTTGAGCTTCTGAAATCACATCGACACTTACACCACGAATACTGCATTCGTCTTGAATGGTTTTAGAAAAACCACACATAAAACTGCCTCCCCGGTAATTGAGAAGCCATTCAGCCTCCTGATTGTTCTGTAGAATCCAGTACGTAATGCCATAGGCTTTGAGATGGTTCTTCTGTGTATTATCCATAGGAATAAGCAACTGTGTTGCTTGTGTCGCCAAAGCAGGCAGTAAAACGAAAAAAGTAAAAAAACATTTTTTGAACATAACAGGGTCTCCTGTGTCAAAAATCATGCAAAATCGTTTGAATCCTGAATACTCAGGTCTTCGGGGGGTTCGCTGTTCATTCGCGACGGAACCGTAACCGAGCCACCATAACTTTCGTTTTCGATGGTAGAAAGATAGTTTATAGCATCGGAGTAATTGGGGTCGGTCTCTTCATAAAAACGGGCAAACGCGCCAACAAAACGAAGATTTACGGTTGTGAGAGCTCCATTACGATGCTTTTCGATCAGCAATTCGGCTTTATGTTTCAAAAGTTCTGCATCCTGATTATTTTCATCTTCTTTGAAATAATATTCCGGACGATAAATAAACATTACAATATCGGCATCCTGCTCAATAGCTCCCGACTCGCGAAGGTCGGACAACTGTGGTTTTTTCGAACCGGGTCGTTTTTCAACTTCACGACTCAGCTGAGAAAGTGTTATTACCGGAATATTGAGCTCTTTGGCCAATGCTTTAAGTGAACGCGAAATAGTAGCAATTTCGACCTCCCGATTCGCGTTTTTTTCGGTTTTTGATGTCATCAGCTGCAAGTAGTCAACCACAATGCACTGAATATCGTGTTGCTGCTTTAGCCTTCGGGCTTTCGCACGAAGCTCAAAAATCGATAACGCCGGTGTATCATCGATAAACAAAGGCGCCTGAGCCAAATTATCAATATTGTCGTTAAGGCTTTTCCACTCCATCGAAGTAAGCTTGCCATTCCGCAACTTCTCGCTACTGATACGGGCTTCAGAAGCAATCAAACGCATAACAAGCTGAATAGCACTCATTTCGAGCGAAAACACAGCAATGGGTTTTTTGTATTCAACTGCCATATTGCGCGCCATCGAAAGCACAAAAGCTGTTTTTCCCATACCCGGACGAGCGGCAATAATAATGAGATCGGATGGCTGCCAGCCGGCGGTAACTTTATCGAGACTCTGAAATCCGCTGGGAACACCAGTAAAAGCATTATCGCTTTTGGCTGCTGTTTCTATAAGGTCTCGGGCAGAACGAAGCAATTGAGGCATACTTCCGGCTTTGCGTCGCAAGTTTTCTTCGTTGATTCGGAACAATTTGTCTTCGGCGCTATCAAGTAAATCAAAGACATCGGCACTGTCTTCGAATGCATCGTTGATAATTTCTGAAGAGATTTCGATCAGTTTTCGTTGAATATATTTTTGCGCAACAATACGGGCATGGTACTCAATGTTAGCACTCGAAACGACACGGTTGGTGAGAAAAGTAATATAGTATGCTCCGCCAACAAGTTCGAGTTTACCTTGTTTTTTCAACTCTTCGGTGACAGTAAGCAAATCGATAGGCGAACTACGGGAAAACAAAGATTGTATAGCCTCAAAAATATAGCGATGCGCTTCTTTATAGAACGAATCGGGTTGAAGAATATCGATAACAGTATTAAGCGCATTTTGTTCAAGCATAAGCGCTCCGAGAATAACCTCTTCGAAATCGATGGCGTGCGGCGGAATGCGCCCGTGTTCCAACACCGAAGTCTTTGGTGAAAGCACTCTTGGAGTTCTTTTTGAAGTTTTTTTATCTTGATTTTCTTCCATGCCCAAAAATAGTCATTATAAGCACCAGCAATCCGAATGTTGATAATTAATTTTCGCCTACATATTTCGCATATTCGTCATTGATTTTAAGGCGTTGGCCAACCCTTAAAACAATAAAACGATGATGCCTGAAAATAATTGTAATTTTGGAGCAGAAATGAAACCGAAGTCTCTCCTGCTCGCATTTTTCCCGGCTGCATTTGCTATGCTGCTTGTTTACTCGTGCGCTACAGTCGAAAAGCCCGGTGGCGGCCCCCGCGATTTTAAAGCCCCTACCATGGTTGCATCGTCTCCTGCCGATTCCTCAACTCAATTTCAATCGCAAAAAATCGTGATTGAATTCGACGAATTTGTTAAGCTCAACAACCCCGCATCGCAAGTAATTGTAAATCCTTTCCCTATCAACAAGCC
>PHDB01000069.1 GCA_002842495.1 Bacteroidetes bacterium HGW-Bacteroidetes-6 | reverse complement strand
ATGCTACCCAAGCATTGGCCTAAAATTTCGCGAAAAAACATGATTCTGACCGGAGCTGCTGCCGGTCTGGCAGCTGCATTCAATACTCCTCTGGGAGGAATTGTGTTTGCTGTGGAAGAGCTTTCGAAAACACAGCTCAAATACTTCAAGTCGGCTATTTTTACTGCTGTTATCATAGCCGGTCTCACTGCTCAGGGTATTTTAGGCTCATATCTTTATCTTGGTTTTCCATTGGTGATCAATCTATCGGATTATATACTATTTGGAGTCATGCTTGTGGCTCTGATTGCAGGTGCAGCAGGCAGCGGAATGGGACGTCTTATATGGAGCATTTTCAGATGGAAAGCCACTTTCAAAAAAAACTATCACCATGTGATATATTTAACTATTGGCTCTCTGATAATTGTTTCGCTGGCCTATTTTGTGAATGAAAATGCCATGGGTTCGGGCAAATCGCTGATGGTTTCAACTTTGTTCACTGACGAAAAATATTCAGAATGGTATATGCCTTTGCTTCGTGTTATCACTCCAGTGCTTTCGTTTACAACTGGTGCATCGGGCGGCATCTTTGCTCCCAGCCTGAGTGGCGGTGGAGTTATTGGCTCCACTATTTCGGGATGGTTGTCGCTGTCGCCATCCGACACAAACCTGATGATTTTGGCTGGAATGGTTGCTTTTTTAACAGGCGTCACCCGTGCACCTTTCACATCGGCTGTGTTGGTACTCGAAATGACCGATAGAAACAACCTGGTGCTTCATCTGATGCTTGCTGGCATTGTTGCTACTTTTGCGGCAAGGCTAATCAGCAAAGAATCGCTATACGACAGACTTAAAATTCAATATCTGAGCGAAATAGAAGCTGAAGGCGACGACGATAATCCCAGTATCACTAAAGCTATCAAAAAACGATTTCGTTGGCGCAATAAGAAAAAACAATAATTCCAAATTGAGTAAATGGAGCCCTTGATAAAATCAATAGAACCTAAAATGCTGGTCGGTTTGCATCTCCGAATGTCGCTCAACAACAATCGGACAGCCGATTTGTGGAAATCGTTTATGCAACGCCGAAACGAAATTCCGAATGCAATGGGTTCCGATTTATTTTCGATGCAAATATACAATCAGCATTATTTCGACTCATTTAGTCCAAACAACGATTTCGAGAAATGGGCAGCCATAGAAGTTTCCGATTTCAATAACATTCCAGCCGGATTCGATTCGTTTTCACTTCCTGCAGGAAAATATGCTGTTTTTCACTACAAAGGCGAAGCCAGCAAAGGAGTCGAAGTATTTGGCTACATTTTCGGAACATGGCTTCCCCAGTCTGATTTTGAACTCGACAACCGCCCCCATTTCGAATTACTTGGTACAAAATACAGCAACCACAGTCCCGATTCCGAAGAAGAAATCTGGATTCCGGTAAAAAAGAAAAATTCTTAACCATTTTCGAATTTTCTTATCTTTGACTTGTTGAAAATATGCCAGAATTTGCATATTCGCAACCATATTTTCAACTTGAAGTAAACATTGTAATTGCATAAAAATGAAACTGTTATTATCCTTGTCACTCACTCTATTGCTACTTGCAAATGCACAGGCACAACCCGAATTTGTTTGGGCCAATCACATGGGCGGAACGAGTACTACCACTTATTGTTATGGTGTTGCTGTTGATAATATCGGGAGTGTTTATTGTGTCGGGAACTTTTGGGGCACTGTCGATTTCGATCCAAGTGCAAGTGTTTATCCGCTTACATCTACCGGCAACGACGATGTTTTTGTGAGTAAACTCGATGCTTCGGGCAATCTGGTGTGGGCTTTCAAAATTGGTGGCACAAGCGCCGATTATGGTTATGGAATTTGCATTGATAAGCAAGGTAATGTATGTGTAACCGGTGTCTTTTATCAAACAGTCGATTTCGACCCGGGTACAGGCAGTTTTCCACTTACCTCTTCGGGCGGCTGGGATATTTTTGCAGCCAAATACAATTCAGCCGGAAATCTGATTTGGGCCCGCAAAATGGGAGGAACAGCAAGCGATTATGGTTATGCTATTACAACCGATACCGTTGGAAACATATACACCGCTGGTTGGTTTGGCGGAATTGCCGATTTCGATCCGGGTACAGGCACAAGCAACCTTACTTCGGCCGGAGGAGATGATATTTTTATCAGCAAACTCGATTCGGCCGGCAATTTCAGATGGGCCAGACGCATGGGAGGAACTGGTGCAGACCGCGCAAATGCTATTGTAGCCGACAAAAGAGGAAATGTGTACGCCGGAGGTTATTTTAATGGCACAGCCGATTTTAATCCAACTGGTGGCGGATTTGCACTGAATGCTGCCGGAATGACCGATGTATATGCCTGCAAATACGATTCTTCAGGGGCTTTTAAATGGGCATCGGCCATTGGCGGAACCGAAACCGACTGGTGCTATGGCATTGATGCCGATAGTCTTGGAAATACTTTCATCACAGGCACTTTTACCGATTCGGCCGACTTCGATCCGGGTCCTGCTGTTGAAAAACTCATTTCCAACGGAGGTATGGACATTTTTGTCGGGAAGCTTGATTCAATGGGCCAATTTGTCTGGGCTGCCAATATGGGCAGTGCATCTGACGACATGGGCCGGTCGGTCAAAGTTGACAAGCTGGGGTTTGTTCATTCTACGGGATATTTTTCCGGTACTGCCGATTTTGATCCGGGCGCAGCAGAATTCGATCTATTATCAAACGGAGGTTATGATGTATATGCCAGTACGCTCGATTCTTCCGGCGCTTTTTTATGTGCCGGTGGCATGGGAGGCTCCGGTTCGACCGATTATGGGATGTCCATGGCTCTGGACAACAACGGTTTTTCCTACTATGCAGGCAGCTACAGTAGCAATGCCGATTTTGATCCTGAAACAACTACATTCAATCTCGCCGCCAGCGGCACCACCGATGCGTTTGTAGCAAAACTTATTGCTTGTGCACCTTGTATGCCAACGGCATCGGATACAACCATGACAGTTTGCTCGGGAATGGTTTCGCCAAGCGGCAATTATATCTGGACCGTCAACGGAACATACACCGACACCATTTTCAACGTTGATCAATGCGACAGTGTAATCACATTTCATCTCACCATAAGCCAGAATACCTACGGAACCATCAACCCGATTGTGTGCGACAACTACACCGTACCGAGTGGCAACCAAACATACACCGTGGCAGGAACTTACTACGACACTATTCCCAATATGGCTGGCTGCGATAGTATTATCACCATTAATCTTTCCATCGTTCCACCAAACACAGGCGTTACACAATCCGGTAACACACTTACAGCAATGGCAACACCAGCCTTGTATCAATGGGTCGATTGCAACAATGCTTTTATGACCATTCCGGGAGAAACAAACCAGTCGTTCACTCCCACACAAAGCGGAAGTTATGCTGTAGTTGTTTACCAAAATGGCTGTTTCGAAATGTCGGCTTGCTTTACCGTCACCATTACTTCTACATTCGAAAAAGACAACAACAAACTGAGCGTTTTCCCCAATCCTGCGAATGGATTGTTCGTCGTCGAAAACACAAGTGGAGCCGAAATTCCTTATGAAATTTCGGACATCGCCGGAAAGCTTATCCAAAAAGGAATTTTACAAAATGGAACGAGCACTATCGACTTGCTGAAAGTTGAAGATGGTGTGTATATTCTGAAAACAGAGCACCTTGAAATGCAGCTGATAAAACAGTAATAATGTACAAAAGCACGCCGTTGACTATTTTTATTAGGATGTTTTCACCTCTGGTGAAAATCAAACATTTGTATTTTGTGGTTTTGTCGTTGATGACTGCTTCATCATGTGCTCAACCAGACAATCTGCACTACCAGATTTTGCAGATGTGTATTGATACTGCTGCCAACAAGAATGAACCATATTTTGTTGATTTTTCAGACGCCACTTTCTGGACAAATGAAGAAAAAGACAGTTTGTTTCAGGAAAATCCACTGTTCGAACCCGGCAACACTGATTCGATAATGAAATATGACAAACAATGGATTGAATATGAAGTACTATCGAAAAAAATAATTTTTTTCAGAGGTGTTACGAATCCTGTACCGGGCAGGTTTATTATAACTCTTGATCATCTCTGGTCGTCGGATGGTTCACACGGGCTGGAAATTATCATCATTATTAAAGATGGGAAGCCGGAATTTGAAAAAGTTGATATTACCTGGATAAGTTGACAACAATTTTTCTGTTATATTTATTTCAAGTTTATTGTCATAATTTAATATTATTAATATCTTTACACTTGTAAAAATTAATAATCATGAAAAAAATCCTGTTGTCATTACTGATAGTATTTTCTGTTGCCATGGCCCATGCACAGTGGGTTCAGCAAACATCCGGTGTTACGTTTGCATTGTCGGATGTGTATTTTATCAATCAGGACACCGGATTTGTTATTGGTGGTGATAATATCCTGAGAACAGTCAATAGTGGCCAAACATGGGAATCTTATGCATCACCCTACTTTCTTTCTCTCATGAGAATGAGTTTTCCGACACCTGAAACCGGCTATGCTGTTGGACTGGATTTGACCACCAATAAATCAACGGTTGTAAAAACCACCAATGGTGGCAATAGCTGGGCAAATACAAACATGAACTATAACAAATGGCTCATGGGTACTTGTTTTTTGAGTGCCAATTATGGTTTTGCTGTCGGAGAATACGGCAAAGCATACAGAACTACAGACGGCGGGCTCAGTTGGGATTCACTGGTCACAGGCACCAATTTGAATCTTGAGTCTGTATTTTTTACCGACTCACTTAACGGAATTGCCGTAGGTGGTGGGCTTCCCTTCCCTGCATTGATCCTGAAAACGAATGATGGTGGCAATAGCTGGAGCGAGGTTTCATCCGGTGCTACCAACTATTTGCTCAGTGTCTATTTTCCATCACCGCAGATTGGCTATATTGCCGGCTGGAACGGAAATATTCTGAAAACAACCGATGGTGGCTCCAGCTGGACAACACAAACTCCCGTTGATATTTATGGTAATCTCGATGTGTTTTTTATTGATGATAACACCGGATATGTTGTAGGCGGTGATGAATTTTTTGCCGGGATTATGAAAACAACCGATGGTGGCCAGACCTGGGTCGCCCAATCTGCTCCGGTGAGTGCCGGTATGGAAGCAATATATTTCATAAACCCTGACCTCGGATTCTGTGTCGGAAATCTGGGAACCATTCTGAAAACGACCAATGGTGGTATGGGATTTGGCGATGAAGATCCGGCCATCAATGTGCAGATATTTCCCAACCCGACAGCCGACTATCTGACCATAAGTTTTGACAATGTCAATGCGGATTTAGCTGCAAATATCAGTCTCTGCGATGCAGCTGGAAAGATTGTGTACACAACAGGTGTTTCTGAAAACAATCAGGTACTTGATCTCAGGACTTTAAAATCAGGGATGTATTTCATGACCGTTACTTCGGAAAACCATGAATATATTACAAAACTGATCAGGGAATAATTCGATTTCCACGGACTTGGTTTTGGAAAATTAAATTTGATGTTGTTTTCATTTTCAGGATTGAGAGAAAATGAACTAACGGCTTTTCTGCGCTGCAGCGTGAACCATCTAAAAAAAGAAAATGTAACGATTGGGTATAGTCTTAAACTAAACCCAACCTGAAAAAGAGTCTGATTTCGGATTTTTTTCTAATTTCGCTTTGATCAAACAAATTCCTGTTCCCGCACGAATATTTCGCGTGGAAATCTGAACACAACTGACTACTGATATTATGTTTTCATTCAAAAACGATTACAGCGAAGGATGCCATCCACGCATATTGGAAGCACTGAGCAAAGCCAACACCGATCAACAGGAAGGTTATGGCGACGACGAATATTCGAACGAAGCCCGAAAGCTCATCATGCAGCAAATACAAAACACCGATGCTAAAATCCGCTTTGTTTCGGGAGGAACACAAGCCAATGCGGTGGTGATTGCTGCGGCATTGCGTCCGCACGAATCTGTAATTTCGGCCGAAAGTGGGCACATCAATATTCACGAAGCAGGAGCCATCGAAGCCACCGGACACAAGATTGAATTTGCTTCGACCACGGATGGCAAACTCAGTCCGGCACTGATTGAGCCACTACTCGTAAAAGCCGAAGACCATCACATGGTGAAGCCTAAGCTCGTGTATATTTCAAACAGCACCGAGCTTGGAACTGTGTACCGGAAAGCTGAACTTGAAACTTTATCGGCTTTTTGCCGACAAAACAATCTATATCTGTTTTGCGACGGAGCCCGGCTTGGAGCTGCACTTACTTCGCCTGCCAACGATTTGACACTTGCCGATATGGCGAGTTTGTGCGATGTGTTTTACATCGGCGGAACCAAAAACGGCGCGCTCATGGGCGAAGCCATTGTTATTATGAACGACGCATTGAAAACCGATTTTGAATTTCACCTCAAACAACGAGGAGCTTTAATTTCGAAAGGACGCCTTATAGGAATTCAGTTTGCCGAAATGTTTCGCGATGAGTTGTTTTTCGAAATGGCGCAACATGCCAACAAAATGGCAATGAAAATAGCAGCAGCATTGCAGCAAAAAGGATTTAGATTTGTTGCAGAACCCGAATCGAATCAGATTTTCCCGATTCTGCCCAACGAACTCATTGCCAAGCTCGAAAAGCATTATGGTTTTTATCATTGGAAAAAAGTCGATAATAACCACACATCCATTCGGCTGGTAACTTCGTGGGCAACCGATGAAAAAGCGGTGGATGAGTTTGTAAACATGCTGTAGGGCTAAGAAAATTCACTTCGGTATTTGGATTGTGAAATATTTTTCGATTTACATCTATCACTTTCAAGTTGCTAAGTCATGAAAAAACGAATTCCATTTTTTGCCATTATTGTGCTTTTTTGCCTTTCCGCTTGTACCCAAACAAAAATTCAATACAGCATCAAACGTAGCGATATAGTGATGGGCTCGCACTTGCATTATGAATGGATTCTGGTAAACGACAGTGTGAAAGTTGTTGAGTATCCAATGAATTCGGAACCAGCCCGGGTGCTTTGTTCTGAAGCTCTTACATCGGAACAGGCTGGCAGACTTCAGAAAATCCTTCATGACATCGACCTAAGTAAAATGGAAGACAATTATTTCAACAATGAAATTGA
This sequence comes from Bacteroidetes bacterium HGW-Bacteroidetes-6, assembly GCA_002842495.1. GTDB lineage: Bacteria > Bacteroidota > Bacteroidia > Bacteroidales > DTU049 > GWF2-43-63. The sequence continues at coordinate 11,636 of PHDB01000069.1, read as the reverse complement.
TGGCGAAGGCAATTCGGAATACGACATCACCATCAACGGCGTTTCGAAGCACATTTATGTCTATTTTGTCGATGTGTCCGAATTGATGAAGATTAATACATTTTTCAACGACGCTACAGCCGGGAAGTTGGATTGAGTGAATTAGCTGAATCTTTTTCGACCGTTTCGTCCCTACAGGACGTATATTTTTATTTTTTGTTTACCAATATTCGGTCTCTACGGGACGTGGAAAGCGATTTGTAGTGTTAACCTTGAATATGGTTAAGAATATATCGTCAACTTATTTATTGGCCAATACAAATCATTGTCCCGTAGGGACAAAATATGGGTACCCCCATTCAAGGGCGGGCCCGTGCCGTAGGTACGGAACGGTTAAAAACCTCAGTGGTTCACGAAGCATCGAAAAACAGCTATCTTTGCAAAAAACACGATTTTGACATTTCACGAATTTGGATTTACGCAAGAGTTGCTCGAAGGAATTGATGCAATTGGTTACAACAATGCCACTCCCATACAGGAACAAGCCATTCCGGCAATTATGACCGGAAAAGATTTGATAGCATCGGCACAAACAGGAACCGGAAAAACAGCAGCTTTTCTGCTTCCGATAACCAACCGCATCATCACATCCGTCGGCAGCAACAATATCAAATGCATGGTGATTGTTCCCACGCGCGAACTGGCTATTCAAATCGATCAGCAAATGCAGGGATTTTCGTATTTCACGCAGGTGAGTTCTATTCCGGTGTATGGAGGAACTGCTGGACCCGTATTCGAAAATGAGCGCAAATCGTTATCAGAAGGTGTCGATATGGTCATTTGCACACCTGGTCGCATGCTTTCGCATCTCAAAATGGGCTATGTAAAACTATCAACGCTTTCGTTTCTGGTTCTCGACGAGGCCGACCGTTTGCTCGATATGGGATTTTACGACGACATCATCAAAATAATGACTTACCTGCCGAAAAATTGTCAAAAAATGCTCTTTTCGGCAACCATGCCCGCTGCCATCAGACAATTGGCACGAAAAGCACTGGTAAATCCAATCGAAATCAACATTGCTACATCGAAGCCAGCCGAGCGCGTGAAACAAGAAGCCGCTGTTGTTTACGACAATCAGAAAACACCGCTTATTGAATACATTCTGAAACAGAAAAAGCTGCAAAGCATCATGATTTTCTGTTCTACCAAAGATAAAACCAAGCAGCTCACCCGCGAACTGAAGAAACTCCGCCTATCGGTTGACGAAATGCATTCCGATATCGATCAGTCGGCTCGCGAAGCTGTGCTCAATCGCTTCAAAGCGCGTCAACTGAACATTCTGGTGGCCACCGATATTTTGTCGCGCGGAATTGACATCGAAGACATCGACCTGATTATCAACTACGATGTACCTCACGATGCCGAAGACTATATTCATCGCGTGGGACGAACAGCCCGTGCAGCTTCGGAAGGCGAAGCCATTACACTCATTGGCGAAAAAGACCATCGCAGATTTGGCATTATCGAAGAATTCATTGGGAAAACGATTGATAAAATGGTTATTCCGGAGCAATTTGGCGATTGTCCTTCGTACAACCCGGTGCGCAAATCCAAAAGCAACAATAAGAAAAAGTGGAATTTGGGCAAACGTAATCAAGGAAAGAATAATAATAGACCTCGTCACGACAACAAACCTCAGCCCAATCGTAAAACAAATGGTTAAAATGTTAGGCGTAGTCTGGGCCTAACATTTTAACCCCATAACCAAACGATTGGGCTGAAGCACTAAGAAGCCAAACCAACAACAAACTCCATATTAGTATTTTATGAGCACCGGTTATCAAATTAAGAATCAGCAAGGTGTGTACTTTCTTACCTTTGTGATTATTGACTGGGTCGACATTTTCATCAGAAGGCAATACAAGGACGAAATAATTTCAAGTTTAAAATACTGCATCAGCGACAAAGGACTGGAACTCTTTGCTTATGTTATAATGACAAACCATATTCATATGATTTGCAGGGCGAAAGAAAATTTTCAATTGTCCGATATTGTAAGAGATTTCAAGAAATATACAGCGAACAAACTGATTGAATTGATGCAAAAGCCTTTCGAAAGCAGAAAATGGATGATGGCACATTTTAGCAAAGCTGGCGAAAAGAATAGCAGGAATGCAAAATTTCAAATATGGTCACAAAAAAATCATGCAGTTGAATTGCTGACACCCAAAATTACCCAACAAAAGCTTAATTACATTCACAAAAACCCTGTCAAAGCTGGATTTGTTGCCCGGGCAGAGGATTATTTATACAGCAGTGCACGCAATTATGCTGGACTTGAAAATCTGATTGAGGTAATTAGAATTTAAAAGATAGCTGGCAAAAAGTTTGACATTGATGATTTTATCAGCTCAGCCCAACAGTTTGGCGTAGTCTGGAGACTACGCCGAAAAACTTTTGGGCCGGGCTGAGTAAGTCGCCATGTCCAAACCAAACTTTTTGCATATTTGCATATTATCTAAACAAATCAATATTTCAAACTTAGCACATTCATTTACTATAATTTAGTATTTTTGAATTCTGTCTTAAAAACTTTGTAGTAAACGAACAAAAAAATCATGAATCAGGCTGTCGACCAGTATATAGCCAATTTTTCAGTTGACATTAGGGTCATACTGCAACAGATTCGCGAAATCATTTCGGAAGCTGCTCCCGATGCCGAAGAAATAATCAGCTACGGAATGCCTGCATACAAGCAGAAAAGAATTTTGGTGTATTTTGCCGGAAACAAAAATCATCTTGGATTTTACCCCACTGCATCGGCCATTGTTGCTTTTGCCGAAGAATTAAAACCATGGAAAACCTCAAAGGGTGCTGTGCAATTTCCATACAACCAGCCATTACCAGCAGAACTAATCACCAGAATGGTGCAATTCAGGGTGTTGGAAAATTCAAGTAAATAGTATTGCAAATAGTTTTTTACCACCGCACAAATTTGAAAAATTTAATTGCTTTGTTTTTTTCAGTGAAATAATTTCATGAAAATTGCATTAATATTTGTGATTCTCATGCCTTGCATTTGAGTTTCACTAAAATTGCTAACCAAAACATAATCAATATGAAAACAAAATTCTTTTTCCTTTTCGCTCTCATATCTTTGGTTTCGTTTGCTGGTGGCGGCGATCCGCACAATGGACAAATTAGAGTGCGTCATCTTGAAATGAAATATAATTTGTTTTACTGCTCGGTAGAACATGAGGTTACAGTGCCCGACATAAAAGGAAAAGATGAAACACACCGAATTATTTCAAATCTTGCAGTTTATGATATTTCAAAACAAACCACAACCTACCTTTTCGACGACGATATGAACGAAAATATCAGTGCTTTTTTCTTCGAGTCGGCCAACGACGACAAAGGATACGACATCGGTTTTTTCATTCCCAACAGCCGCCCAAAACCTGTTGTTCTTGGAATTCTTAAATCAGAAAACCGTCTTCCTTCCGACAAGATGTATATTGTAACTTACAATTTCAGCACCGAAAATTATACATTCTGGTATGCCGACAAAACCGGAAACAATCTCACAAAAGGCTGCGAATTTCCCCGCTATGCCGATTTCTATATCGACGTAAACAACCGTGTTTTCCGCTTTGTGAAACAGGTAGGAGTAAAAATTGAAATCAAGGATATTAAATACTAAACCATTAATTCGAGCCCTACACATTCATTTACTATAATTTAGTATTTTTGAACTCTGATTCACATAATGAAGTAAGGGAGCAACCGATTTTTTCGCTGTTCGAAGCAGCAGGAGTAAACGTTGAAATTAAGGACATTACATAGAAACAATAACCCCATTAAAACAACCGCAACCATGAAAAAGTTTCTTCTTTCATTTGTTTTATTCATTTCAGCAATTGCCTTGTCGGCTCAAGATTTCGAAGTACCAAAAGAATACACACTTAAAGAAGCAAGCGATTACGAACAGTACGAAGACGATATTATCAAATGTGTCGACTGGCTTATTGCAACTCCTCTCAACATTCAAACTGCAAAACGCAAAGACGCATATGCTTTTCTGGTAGTATGGGTCTCTGGTAGTCCAAAAGTAAGTATTGTACTCAGCGAAAAAATAGTCACTTTCTCCAAAAACGGAGATTTACTTGCAATGTTTTTAGGAGGTTGGACTAAATATTCGATTGAAACCGAAAAATACGACGATATTTTCAATAATAATTTGGCAGGAGTTATGTGTGCAATTACTTTCTACGAAAAAAACAAGGAATTTACCGGCAAAATAAAAGCAGCTGACAAATACTTGAAATTGAAAGCGCAAGGAAAATTAGAAGAATATATCAAAGATAATATTTAATTCTTCGTGTCAGCTATTTCCAACGATTCGACGTTGTCCGGATTGCGTCGAGCATTTTTGCTATTGAATGCATATTAAAATCATTTTAAACAATTCAAAATTCACAAAGTGGGATACTACAACTGGGAAGTAATTTTTAAAACCAAAACCGATAATGAATTGCTGAGCATATATGCCGGTAATTCACATCTTGACTTTGAAGGGCGCATTTATGCTGCTTTAGAATTAAAAAAACGCGATTTCAACTTCGAAAAAATTCAAGCAATTCATAAAAAAAACATCGCCAATTTGCGCAACGAAATCGAATCTTATAAAACCTTAAAATTTACAAAGACAAAACATTTCAGGGGTTTGTTATTCACTTCGGCATTCCTTGTATCTATATTAATTGCAGCAATTTCCAATGCTAAAGCGTTTCTTTTTCAGAATATTTTTGAACAATTTAGATTTTGGCTCATAATTATCTCATCGATACTGTATGTTGTAACAGCCCGATGGATTTATAAATATCAAAAAAGAAAATTCAGCGAGGCTATTTTACACAAAATCGAGCTACTGAAATTACTCGATTTGCCTGCTTTTGATAACTAGAAAAATTCTAATTCACTTTTTCATAATCAAACCTCAGTCTCATCACCACAACGAAGAGCTGAATTTTTGTTTGATAACCAATGGTGTCTTCCATGCGCATTTTGTGTGTATCGGTGATAAGCACCTGATTCCGTAATACGCAGTGTTCTTTATGGACTAATTTAACACCTTTTAATTACCCATAAAAAAGCGTAGTGCTTAATATCTGTAGGCCTTTTCAAATATTTGATATTTATTAACCATTTTTACAATTCGTTACACTCTTTGTATTTCAACCATCCCAGCTACTAACAGTCTAATTTCCAATTTTAAACAATAAAAGAGGGGTGTTTATATGCAGAAATTCACATATGTGGTTTTGATTTTGTTATTTTCGGCAAGCACAAAAGCACAACACAAAACAGAACCGGAACCTGCCGGTACTTTCACTTCCATTATAGGCGTTGTTACTGATAATCCGGATGATTTTTATGCAATCAAAAATCTTCTGACCACAACACCCGGTATCGAAGTGATTGATTACTGCTACAAAGACAAACTTTTCAACATTGTGGTAAATCCGGACTATTTCAAGGAAGATGACGCTGTCTTCGATCTCATTAAGTCATATTTTGTTGATGCACAATGCTACCGGAAAAATATGGACAAAGAGAAGTATTTCAAATTGTGTAATGAAGAATTGTTAAAACAAAACAAAAGTACACTATGAAAGTTTTTACCTTTTTGCTGATTCTGGCTTTTACAATTAACAGTCAGGCTCAGTTGAACTATACTTTCAGCTCCACCTCAGGGTCATGGGCTGGTATTTCAGGAACAACAATTCACTCTTCGGGAACCGATGATGCTGTATCAAGTGCCATTAACATTGGTTTTTCATTTCCGTACAATTGTCAGACGTATTCGCAGGTGGTGGTTTCTTCAAACGGCTGGCTATCTTTCAACTCATCGTTGGGCAGCTCGTATGCCTCAAACGATCTTGACGGTACGGGAAGCCTTATGGTGGCTCCTCTATGGGATGATCTGGCTGTCGGCTCCGCCGGAAGTGTTCAATACGCCACAACAGGTTCTTCCCCCAACAGGATTTTCACCGTTGAATGGACACAGATGGAGTGGACATACAGTGCCACTACATGGGGTATTTCTTTTCAGGTAAAACTGTATGAAACATCAGGAAGGATTGAATTTATCTATACCCGGAACGGGAATGCCACCGCAAACCTGGTAAGTCCGAGTGCCAGCATCGGGATGAACGGATCAACATCAGCCGATTTTCTTTCGCTCGACGGTGTTGGAGCCAGTCCCTCGGCAAGTAGTATAACAGAAACACCTACACTGGATCGCAAGCCTAATTCGGGACAAATCTACCGATGGGATCCAGTGAATTGCAGCGGCTCACCGGCAGGAGGTACAGCAACAGCCACTCCGACCTCTCTGACCTGCCCTGCTCAGGCAGTCAGTCTGTCTGCAACCGGAACAGCCATTGGATGCGGACTGACATACCAATGGCAAAGTTCTCCCGACAATTCAACATGGAGTAATATTGCAGGAGCCACCACACTCAATTATACTGCATATCCCACATCGGACACCTATTACAGACTTATGATAAGTTGCGGAGCCAACAACGGATTCTCTGCTTCGACTCAGGTAACCATGACAGGCTCATTGCCCGCAAATGACGAACCCTGCAATGCAACAGTTCTTCCTGTTAACTCAGGTTCCTGTTCCTACACTACTTCCACCAACAATTGCGCTTCTGCTTCCGAGGTTTTTCAGCCGGGTATTCCGGCCCCGGGTTGCGGTAGCTACAGCGGAGGCGATGTGTGGTTCAGAGTCACGGTTCCCGCTTCAGGGCGGCTTATTGTCGATATATCGCCTGCCGGGGGTTCTACCGATATGGGCATGGCATGGTATACAAGTACCACCAACAACTGTAACAACATCAACACACTTGTTGAATGCGACGATGATGATTCCCAAAACGGAGCTATGCCCATGATATGTCGTACGGGAACCTTATGTACGGTACCAGGCGATTGCGCACAAAATGCAACACTCCCTGCCGGAAGAGTAGTTTGGATCCGGGTTTGGGATTACGGCGGAAACGATTACGGGCCTTTTGATATCTGCGCCTACGAACCCGCTACTCCCGGTGCAGCAAGCAACTGTTCCAATCCTACTAATATCGCATCGCTTCCTTACTCCGCCACCAACCTCACCACCTGCTGCAAGGGAAATGACTATAATGCCTCTGACGGCTGCGGAAGCACATATCAGGACGGAGAAGATTACATGTTCACTTATACCCCATCGATAAATCAAACCATTGATATTACTCTTTCCGGAACATCAAGCTATACAGGTGTATTTGTAACTGACCGTTGCCCCAGCAACGGCGGAGTAAACTGCATCGCTCAGCAAACAAATTCTTCCGGAAACCCTACACTCTGCGGAGTTAGTCTTTCGGCCGGAACAACGTACTACATCATGGTCGATACCGACCCGACCCCGAACTGTACAAATTTCAATATCAGCATCATGGAATCGACCTCACCTACCTGTGGTCTGAATTATGCCTCATCAACCATCGCGTTTAGTCCCGATGCTTATTCGGGAACTCTTATCAGTCTTCCTGTTGACGACAGGTTCAGTCCCTCATATATCCCGATAGGCTTTCCTTTTTGTTATGACGGCATCCAATATACACAACTGCTGGTATCGTCCAACGCTTATGTTATCTTCGATCCCATCGGATGTGCCACAAATATGCCTTCGGGAAATGCAGCCCCCGACGGATCTTCCGGTTGGTCTATTTCTGCAGCTATTCCCAACACTACTAATGCTCCCCGCAATGCCATCATGTTTCCCTGGCATGACACATACCCATCAACCGGAGGTGAACTCCGATATCAGGTACTGGGTTCATCTCCAAACCGCCGGTTTGTTCTTTCTTTTAACAACGTACCTCTTTTCAGCTCTTCCTGTACGGCATATTCTTTCACAGGACAGCTGAAACTGTTTGAAACGACCAATAATATCGAAATGCATATTGCTAATAAGGATCTTTGCACTGCCTGGAACAGTGGATATGCCATACTCGGCCTCCACAACTACAACGGAACCATTGCGGTGTCGCCTGCAGGATATAATTACCCGAATACATATTCCTTCTCGAATCAGGCCTGGAGATTTACATGCAATTGTCCGGGATGCATTGTACTTCCCGTTGAACTGGTCGAATTCAATGGTGAACAAATCGCTTTGGGAGTAAATCGTCTGCAATGGTCCACAGCGACTGAAACCAATAATGCATACTTTGAAGTTCAGCGAATGCACAACGACGGAGAATTTGAAGTGATCCAGATCGTTGAAGGAGCAGGAAATTCTAATACGCTCCAAAACTATTCATATACGGACAATGATGCCCCTGAAGGCCCCTGTTATTATCGTCTGCGTCAGGTTGACAAAGACGGCCGATATTCGTTCAGTGCAACCATTGTAGTCGGCAATATTCCTGATTTTGCAGAGATCTCATCGGCTTATCCAAATCCGGCCGACGATGAACTCAATGTGAAAATAAGTTCTGACGGAACGGAATTCCGTATTGTTCTTGTTAATAGTACAGGTCAGGAATTCGTTCTGGCTGAGAACATGAGTATTATGGGATTTGACAAACTTTCATTCAATATTGCCTCAATTCCGGCAGGAATATACTTTCTGAAAGTCAGCTCGGCCAAAGACGAATCCTACTTCAATGATAAAATTGTCATCCGGCATTAGGAATAGACATCTCAAACCAACACCCCCTGCTGAAAAAGAAAAACGACTTCAGAGTGGATGATATCCGTTTTGCTGTGCGATGTATTCTCATTCACAAAAAACATATTTATCCACGAAAGGAGGCCCTTGATTTTTTTGACGATGAATATTGCGATATAAAGCAGTTTTAGCCTCTGCGCATAAAACGTCCTACATTCATATATCTTTTTAAACCACGTTTCCACCGCTTACATCAAACAGCTGAATTTTTGTTTGATGACCAATAATATCTTCCATGCGCATTTTGTGTGTGTCGGTTATAAACACTTGTCCAAAAGGTTCGTGACACACCATATCAATCAAAAAGCGCACCCGATCCGGGTCGAGCTTATCAAAAATATCATCGAAAAGCAAAATGGGAGTAAGACCTGTTTTCTCAACTGTAATAAGATATTGAGCCATTTTGAGGGCCAACAGAAAACTTTTTTGTTGTCCCTGACTACCAAAACGTCTCACCGGATTTTCGTTCACCATAAACAAATAATCGTCGCGATGAACACCATGTGTGGTGTAACCAGCCGCCAAATCGGCAGCAAAGTTATCGACAAGCAATTGATTCATATCGGCTTCGTGCAAAGTCGATTGGTATTCTATTTCGGTGATATCATCCTGTTGTGTCAGCTTCTCATGCATTTGTTCGTGATGAATACTGAAAGCCGAATGATATTGCAGTCGCGATTGATAAATTTTTTGGGCGTAACTCACCAACTGCGAATTCCATACTTCGAGTTTTTTAAAATCTCGGTCGCCGGCCGCATTCATATCTTTCAGCAAGCGATTGCGTTGAACCAGCACTTTGTTGTAGCGAATCAAATCGTCGAGATATGTTCGGTCGAATTGAGAAATGACGCTATCGAAAAAACGCCGACGAACCTCCGATGCATTGTTGATAAGGTCGATATCGCCCGGAGTGATCATGACTACCGGAAACGCTCCTATATGCTCGGAGAAACGCTGATATTCCTTATCGTTGCGTTTCACTCGTTTTTCGCCACCTTCTTTTACCGAAACCACAATTTTTTCAGTAACACCCGAAGGCATTTCGAAATTGCCCTGCACAGCAAAATATTCATTGCCAAAACGGATAGAAAGTTGATCGCTGCCACCAAAATAACTTTTGGTGAAACTCAGGTAGTGAATTGCATCGAGAATATTGGTCTTCCCTGCTCCGTTGTTGCCGTAGAAGCAATGCACTTTGCCACTGAATTCAAGAAAAACGTTTTCGTAGTTTTTGAACTGACTGAGTTGCAATGATTGTAATCTCACTTTCGCTCCTTTCTTAATGCTTTGATACACATATTCATAGCAGCAACACCACTGCGTGCAATATTGGTTTCTCGAAAACCACCAAAATGAAACTCTTCAACAGTGGTTTCTTTTGCCGAAGCAACTGCAATATAAACAAGACCTACCGGTTTTTCGTCGGTTCCACCATCGGGGCCGGCAATGCCACTAACAGCAATCGAAAAATCGGTTTTAAGCAAACGGCGAGCGTTTTCGGCCATTTCTCTCACTGTTTCAGCACTCACTGCACCAAAACGATTCAATGTATCTTCTTTCACCTTCAGTAAATTCATTTTCACATCGTTCGAATAAGCCACAACCGAACCCAAATAAGCTCCGGAGCTTCCCGGAACCGATGTAAACTGATGAGCTATGTATCCTCCTGTGCAACTTTCGGCTGTGCAAACAGTTTTGTGTGCCACCAGAAGTTCACGGAGCAAAGTTTCGCTCAGTTTTTCATCGCGATCGCTCACATAATAGTCTTTGATGGAAGGTCGAAGTGCATCGAAAAGCAATTTCAGCTTTCCCCTGCCCGCTTTTTCGGAATGGGTAAAAGCACTCAGACGCAACCTGATAAGCCCGGGTGAAGGAAGATAGGCCAAAGAAACATCTTCAGGAAGATTTTGCTCCCAGGGTTTAATCAAATCGCTTAGAAACGACTCGCCAATACCACTCACAACAATATTTTCGTGAATAAGTTTCCCGCTGCCCGTAAAATTTTTAAGAATCGGAACCACTTCGCGGCTAAAAATTTCTTTCATCTCAAAAGGCACACCCGGTAACACAAAAATATGCGTTGCAGCATCTTCAAAATACATACCCGGAGCTGTCCCCAGGCGATTGAAAAGCACCTTTGCCCTGTCGGGGACCAATGCCTGACGCTTGTTTACATCGGTGAGCGGAAGATTTCGTTGCATAAAAAAATCGGCAATATGAGACAAAACCTCTTCGTTTTCAACCAATTCCGATTCAAACAGGGTGCAAAGTACCTCACGGGTTCGATCGTCGGATGTTGGCCCCAATCCGCCAGTTGTTATTACCACCGACGATTGCTCGGTAGCATAAAAAATAGCGTCGCGAATTTCGTCGGTATTGTCGCCAACACTAAATCGCGTCTTTACAGTTATTCCAATTTCGTTGAGTTGCGATGCAAGCCATGCCGAGTTGGTGTCGATTACTTGTCCTATCAGCAGTTCGTCGCCGATTGTAAGAATTGTAGCTTCCATCTTATAACCATTTCACTAAGTTGAAATCCTGCAAATGAGGCAGCAATGGATTCGACGGACGCATGCGAATTGCATAATCGAACACACCAGATTGAGGATTGGGGATAACAGCCGCAAAAGTAGCTATTCCATCTCCAACTTCTTTAATTTTCATTTCTGTTTTAAAGCTTATTTTCTTAACCTCATCGTTTTCTTTCTGTCCAAAAATAAGATCGATGGCTAAATCATCTGCATTGAGTTCTGCCAAATGAATGGTTATTTCGGCCACAAAATCTTCGCCAAGTAATAGCGGACGAGCTGTACTGTCGTGTAGATTCATATGAGCAACTACAATCTGCTCCCAATTGCGCAAAACTTTA
>PHDB01000068.1 GCA_002842495.1 Bacteroidetes bacterium HGW-Bacteroidetes-6 | reverse complement strand
CTGCTACTGGCGGTTTTGGTTATATCGACGACATGCCTCGTTATTTTCTTCAGGCTCGTGGCAATAAATTCTTTGTTGTAGGTAATGCCAATACTGATGATGGCACCAACTATACAAGTATTACAACAATTGTAAACAATGGTATGTGGGATGCTACAGGCGACAGTGTTGTTTGGAGTCGTTCGGCCAATGTTCCTGCTTATCTTACCGATGGTGCTGGAAATCCAGAAGGATATGCCATCCCTGGTCTCGTATTCGACGAAACAGGAACCAATGGATACCTTGTTTATATTGGACGCGACGGTGATGCTACCGATAACCTCACTTTCCAGCCAATTATTTACAAATCGACCGATGGTGGTGCTTCCTGGACAAAACAGGCTGCTTTCAACTGGGCTACTGTTCCAACAATTGCTACTATTGCCAGCGACCTTTCAAGCGTTAACCGTCCTTCATTTGGTTCTGTAAAAGACATCACTATTGATGCTAATGGTTACGTGCATTTTGCTACATATATTCATGGTGCATTCAGCGATAATGCTGACTCACTTGGATACTACAATGTTTACAATTTGTGGAATGGTTTTGTTTGCGACATTCACCAAACCGCTACAGGCTGGGATGCTTTTGTTATTGACACCGTTTGGACAAAAGACGTTGACGAAGCAAACTCTCCAACTACCGATCCTCTCACTTGGGACGAAAGATTCCAGATGAGCCGTCTCAGCGATGGAAGCAAGATTTTCTATGCATGGATGGACACCGACACCCTTCTTGGTGAGTACAACCTCTATCCGGATATTTATGTAAAAATGTATGATGTTGCAACATCAACCCTCGGACCAAAAGTAAACCTTACAAGAGGTGGTGCTTACGATGCCAACAACTACTGGATGTATTTCAGCGACGTAGCTTTCGATATGGGCTCATACTACCAGCTACATATCTCAACAAGTGATCTCAACCTGAGCGATGTTGCTCCTGTTAATCACTACTACATGAACGGAGTTTATCTTGATGCTACAGGAAACCTGATTGAAAGCGTTAACGAACTTCCTATGGAAGCCCTTGTTTCGCTGTATCCTAACCCAACTTCAGGCGACCTCAACATTGCTTTCAACGACAATGCTTCCGGCAATTTCAACATTGTTGTTTACAATACTCTTGGTAGTGTTGTTATGACCAACAATATTGATGTTACAGGTGCTGTTGTAAGAACAATCAGCCTTGAGAACCTACCTACAGGTATCTATATGGTTGAAGTTTCCGGAGACAATGGTAAAACATCGAAAAAAGTTATCAAGAACTAATTATTCCTGATTTCCACATTTAAAAAGCTGTCCTTCGGGGCAGCTTTTTTTATTTCAAAAAACAAGGGGGGTTCTATAAACTTTTGCCGGATATCCCGTTACGAATAATACCTGAGGAGACAACTGGTTTTTGCCGCTATCTTTCAGGTGTAAAGTATCAAACAATTAGAGTGAGGCTAAGCAGGTTTTTTTTTATTTTATCTTTAATTATCCCGTTTTTATCCTGAAGCAAAACCACATACGATTTTTTCATCGTGGATGCTGGAAAACCTGCTAAACCCATTTCCATTTATATCATTCCGCTTCAATTTATACGGAAACAGATAAATAAATTTATTGTCAAAAATACATACAGAGCAGAATCTGCACGCAACAATAAAAAGATTGACAGATATATTCGATTACGACTACTGAACAACAACCTTAAATGTCCGGCTGTTGTTTACAATAATAAAATACATCCCCGCCGGCAATCCGTTTATTTGATTGTCAACAAGTTTGCTGTCGATTACATTTCCAAGCATATCGTAAATTCCGATTTGATTCACATCTCCCAGAATAAACAACGGACTGCCTTCGGTTATCAACGTTGGAAACAATTGAATATCGCCTTTGCTGCAATTAACCGCTTCAATATTTGAATAAGAATATGCACCATCAAAATCGGTTTGTTTCAAACGATAATACTTCGAGTTGTTCGAATCGAAATAATTGTAACGAAGCATTTGATTCGAATTTCCGGCACCATCAACAATAGCAAACGGAACAAAATCGCTGCGGCCATCACTGCTTTCGAGAGTAAAGTAATCATTATTGGTTTCGGTACCTGTAGCCCAATCCAATTCAACACCATTGTTTACACAAGTTGCTTTAAAAAACAAGAGGTCTATTGGCACCGGATAAATAGGAACTGTAGTACAGTTACCTGTTAGCGAATAAGTTGGGTTGCCGGGCACATCGAAATCGACCGTTGCACCATCACCATTGTAAAGCAGACTGGCATCGTAAGTAACAGCATCTGAACCGCAACCGGCAACATTCATATCAAGTGTTCGTAAAACCGGGCCGGGTGTTGTATAATTAACAAAATGACCAGGTGTATTGTCTGGACACTGAAAAATAGCAACAAGTGTATAATTCAGTGTCGAAAAATCAAACATGGTATAGTTGAAGTTGGTATTGGTAAAAAACATCACCTCAGATCCGGCAGGAATAACACCACCAACCGGTTCTACGAGAGAGCCTCCAGCTACAATTGTTGCATTAATATCAGACACTATACCCGCGGTAGTTGCATTTTGGCATATTCCCTGCCAGGCATTGGCAACATTTGGCCATGTAACAGAAATATCGCTTGTGTTTATCGGAGTACCACCAACAGCAAAGCGGAACATTTCATTTCGGCCTTCGTTTCCGGCATCGCAGGCATCTACCAAAATACTTTCAATTTCGAAACAACTACAGGGACCACCAGTTAGCGTGATAGTAAATGCAGCAGACTCGGTTCCAACTACGGCAGGACTACTACTAACAACTCTTATTTTATAACCTGCACCCGTTGGAAGGCCTCCGGGAATGGTAATATTGATTGTTCCGGAATTGGCATCGCTTACCAATGTTCCAATACTGATAGGAGAAGCAAAACTTCCTGAAGCATTCGACAATTGGGCTGTGTATGTATTCCCGGTGAACGCATCGGTAGAAGTGAAATCGACCGTTCCCGATGCAGTACTTGAACAACCGACAGTAAATGGTGGAGCCGAAACTGTACCAGTAGTGATGGTATTGGAAAAACAAGTCATTGTGTGCGACCCCAAATGCGAAATATCATCCTGATTGTAGAGAGTCCATTCCGAAGCCAATGTCGGAAATCCGGACACCGGGTTTACGGTAACCCCTCCATATACATTTGAATTTCGGACCAGTGTTTTATCGGCCGTTGAATGAGAACCACTTGTCCAGGCACTCCCGGGATCTTCGCCAATGGTACCAATAATATCCACATTCGATGTGGTCGATATTCGATAAAGAGCAACTGCATCATCACCATTAAAATTGACAGCAGCATTGCTTGTAGCGGCAGGATATAAAACAGCCGACGCGTTGCGATATACAATCACGGCACCATCTGCAAGCATTCCCGATAAAAGAACATCGCTTGATGTAGTTGCAGATCCATTGGTATACAAACGTAAACGATAATCCGATAAATCGACTGCCGCGCCGGTGCCATTATAAATTTCGATATACTTTTCGCTTCCGCTACCTTCAATATACTCCGAAATAATTAAATCAGAGGCGCATCCGGCACCCATAACGGTGACTTCGCCACCGCAACTTATATTTTGGGTTGTTGCACCACCACCAGCATTGGTAACCAATTCGCCATTGTAGGTTCCAACGGCCAATCCGCTTATAAGGCGAACATAGATTGTTGTTGCTGCCAGCGTATTGGCTGCATATGCAACATTGAGTGATGCCGAAAAAGTGCTGTTGTCGGTCGATACTTCATAATCGGCTGGTGCAGTTACTGTAAGGTTTCCGGCAGCCGGTGTAAGATTCACACCCGACAAGCTGTAGTTTTGCGAACTGCTTGGCCCCGAGCCAAACACATAGTTCATGCCCGACAAGCTTGCCGGTGAAACCGAAATTAACGGCCCTACCACATCGCCACTGCAAGTTACATTCACCGTTGTGGCACCACCGCCAGCATTGGCTACCAATTCGCCGTTGTAGGCACCAATAGCAAGTCCGCTTTTGAGACGAACATAAATGGGTGTAGCTGCAAGAGTTGCAGTAGCATAGGCCACTGTTCGCGAAGCAAAGAAGTTGACTCCATCGGTCGATACTTCGTAGTTGGTAGGTGCAGTTACCGTGATATTGCCTGGAGCACCAGTAAGGTTGACACCTGATAAGTCGTAGCTCTGCGTTGCAGAAGGACCTGTACCAAATATATAGCTAAAACCAGTGAGGGTTGCTGGAGTTGCAGTGAGAGATGGAGAAGATGTATTTGGGCTCCAAACAAAATTATCAACCATAATTCTTTCACCAGCTGCATTAGCTTTCAAACGAATAAGAATATTGTTGCTTGAATTATTGATTGTTCCATTAAAAGTAGTCCAATCGCTTGTGTTGCTTAAGGTGGTATTATTAATCACCGAAACAAGTGTCCAAACAGTTCCTCCATCGGTTGAATACTCAAGATTCAAATCGGGAGTAGGGCTGGCATCCCATCTACGAATATCGACGCTAAATGTGCTAACACCACCTGATGCAATTGTAATTCTCCAATCAACAGCTGAAGTATTTGTCAACCTCCATGAATATGTTCCCAATGCACCAGGAAATCCATCCTGAGCAGCTGTTGTATTGCGCAAAGCAGGCCCGCCGGTGGCAGAAAACAAACCATCAACATAGGTGTGGTCGGAAAAATACGACGTAATCGCACCAGACCCAGCAGTCCATTTGGTACCATCATCAAAGTCTATTGTCGTTTGCGCTTTCAAGCCTATAGCAAAAACCAGCAGCGATAAAACCAATAGCAAAATCTTTTTCATAGCAATATCTTTAGTTTCTTGAAGTCGATAATAGTCTTATAGGCAACACCTTGAGCAAACACTAAATTAAAATCATTAAATCCCACCCACAGACAAATAAACATGTCTGATTTGAGTTTAAACCTATCAAAAAAAGTTCTCCCCCCCGGAAGTAACCATGTTAGGCCTAGAATAGTAATTTTGAAACAGCGCATTCTAAGGCAATTTATACTATCTATAAGACATACAAAAATAAGAAAAGTATATGAATTTCAGGTAGTTTTAATGTGATTTTTGCGTAAAAATACTGATTGTTATTTGAAATATCGACCATTATCAATTATTTATATGACTAAATAATCACCTATTTACACTAAATACGATTAATAACGTATATAAACTTTTCAACATATTTATCAACCGGGCACAAAAAAAGCGGAAATTCGATTGAAAATCCGCTGATTTTTAAAAATTAATTACAGTCAGCACTTTTTTAACGCAGTGCCTGTGGGCTTTCTGCCTGAACTGAATTCATGCTATGCCTGCTGCCTGTGTAATATCAGGTATCATCCAAAGATGATGGCTAAAGCGAGCATTCCTCCCATTATGAGCAGATACAAAAGCCAGTAAACGTTTTGCTTGGCAAAATTCATGACTCTTTTTTTTTAGGGTTAAACAATCCGATTTACTTTTAGAATTGAAATCATAAGACAAAATTTCAGGAAACTAAAGAACTAGAAAGGATAAAGAAAACAATCAATACGCAAAAACATCCAGCACATCCTTTCACAATAATAAGACACCAAAAAACAAAAAAGGTTTACTGATGTGTGAAAAAAAATGGCTTATCGTATGTTAATAAATGTTAATGTGACTTATTTGTCAGTTTTCGGTCACTGCCGGTCAGTTTTCGGTTAACCGGCAATCCGGGTTGAATTATCTGATTTCACCACATTTCTTTTATTTCATCATAAAAATAAATTTGTGCCTATTCTATTGTCTTGTATAAAATCCTTCAAGCCGGAACAAGTAAATTCACATACAGCTTTCAGATAAATAATTGTAATCACACCATACTTCTATGTAAATTATTTTGTATTTTTGTCAAAATATTAACCCTATGAGAAATATCTGTCTGACATTTATTGCTTTGGCTTTCGCTCTATCGCTTTCTGCTCAAAAAAAAGCCGATTATGTAACTACACGAAATGGGTCGCCATATGCTATTTCGGGAGTTGATTTCTACATGGAAAATTCCGGCAAGCTTCCCAGTGGAAAAATTCTTTTGGTAAATAGTGGCCGAAAGAATATTACTCTTTCGCACATAGAGAGCAATCTCAATATTCAAAAAGAAGTAGAACTTATTTGCGAGGTTCGAGGTGAAAAGGCTTATTACTATGGCTCATGGATTAATGATGATCTTTTATACATATTCATGTCAACTATCGATAAAGAAAAAAATACAAAAACACTTTGGGTTCAAGAATTCAACGGAGAAACACTTAAATCGAACGGAGAAGCAAAAGAATTGGTGAAAACAAATTTTGGAGAACATTCAAAAGGCAATTCGGGTGGTTTTGAGATTCAATTGAATAAAAACTACGACAATTTACTTATTGTTGAATTGCTTCCTTACGAAAAAAACGCTCCTGAATCATTCATAATGCATGTATATAACACGGATTTTGATGAATTATGGTCGCGCGAAATCACTCTTGACTCCAGAGACAAAGATGTTTCGCTCCAAAGCTACGAAATAGATAATTTGGGAAATGTATTTCTCATTTATAAAGATTACAGCGATCTGAAATACGGGTATTATGTTGAATCGTACTCAAACCAGGGGCAAGATATCGGACAATACAAAGTAGATATTAACGGACTGCATATAACCGATATGAGTTTTTACGCCAAAGATGGAAAATGCAATGTAGCTGGATTTTACTCCGAGAAAAAAAATATTGCAACCGGTGCTTTTTATGCCAGATTGAACTCGTTGACCGGCGAAATTGAAGCGAGCAGTTCGAACAAATTTTCCATTGAATTTTTGACAGAAGATTTATCGGATGCCAAATCGAAGAAAGTTCAAAAAAAATCAGATAAAGGTAAAGATGTTGGACTTACCCAAAATTACATTTATGATCTTTTGGATCTCAAAAACGGAAGTCAGGCTCTTATTGGTGAACAATTTTACACAAAAACTGTTACTACAACTACTACATCAAACGGAGTTACAACAACAACTACTACTACTCACTACTACCACATGAGTATTTTTGTCATCAACATCGATAATGAAGGCAACATTACATGGTCGCTCAAAATACCGAAGTATCAGCATACTACCAATCAGGATTACTTTTCGGGGTTTGCCTATATGGTAATTGGAAGCGATATGTATTTCATTTACAACGACCACATCAACAATCTTATTCCGGGCAACAAAAAAATATATCCCGCTCCGTTAATAACAAAAAACGGGATAACAACAATCGCTCATGTTAATGCCGATGGTGAACTTGAACGAAATATTTTGCTGAAGTATTCTGACACTAAAAAAATTGCTGTTCCCATGCAGAGTTTTATCATCAGCGACAATGAATTACTCTTATTTCTCCAAAAAGGGAAAAAAAGAATGAATACGGTTGTTACTATTGAAAATAACTAGGAAGCAAAAAAAGAAGCAACTTTTTAGCATTTTACTCCAATTAAGACGCGATGAATCGCGTCTCTGCACTTTTCACTCTTTTGTTACGCACATCCTAATGCGCCATTGAGATTAATCCCCTACGGGGAAGTGGAAACTATTGATAAATACTCCTTACTCCTAATAAAAGTCGTTGCACTGCAACGCCTCTACAATGACTTCTCATTCACCAGACGCAATAAATTGCGTCTCTACAAATCACTCATAACCCAACACTGACCACTGGCTACTGTCAAATTCCAATACTCCTTACCCTTTACTCCCTACTCCTTACTCCTATTTTAAATATCTTTGCAACATGTATAGTATTCACAACCATAGTACATTTTGCGATGGAAAAAACAGTGTAGCCGAAATGTCAAACGCTGCCCGAAAGGCAGGATTGACCCATTTTGGCCTTTCGGGACATGCACCCGTATTGTTCGAAAACGAATGGAGCATTGCTTCGGTCGAAAAGCTTGACGAATATTTCGCAGCCATTGCAACCGAAAAAGCAACTGGGGGCAAAACCAAAATTCTTGCTGGTCTCGAAGCCGATTACATTCCCGGTCTTTCCTACCCTTTTGACTTTTTTCGCAAAAGCTATCAACCCGACTATCTGATCGGAAGCATTCATTTGGTGAGTTTCGAAGGGCAACTCTGGTTTATCGATGGACCGGTGGAAGGCTACGACAATGGATTGAAAACTATTTTTGGCAACGACATACGCAAAGCTGCAAAAGCTTTTTACAATCAAACCTGCGAAATGATTGAAACGCAGAAACCCGATATTTTGGGCCATCCCGACAAACTGTTGATGCACAACAGGAATCGATTTATCAAACACGACGATCCGTACCTGTTCAATTTGCTCAAAGAAACGCTGATGCTGGCTACAGAAAAAGACATTGTTGTCGAAATCAATACACGGGGCATTTACAAAGGCCTGCACAACGATTATTATCCAGGACAATACATTTTCCCATTTCTGAAAGAAAACAAAACTAAAGTAATGATGAGCGCTGACGGACACGATACCAGCCAAATTATTCTGGGCTTCGACAAATTGCATTCCCTTATCGAAACTGAAAGTTTAATTGAATTTGATATTTTCAGGCTATAGAATTAAATATCCTGAAAAAATGTATTTTTACAAAAAAAATGATGAGACACTTACTAATTCTTCTTTCGATAGTTGTTGCTGCTTCGTGCGGAAACCAAACAAGCAACACTTCTTCCACCAGCAGTGCACCCGTTAAACAAACACCAACCGATACTTTGGACAACTTGTTCAAAATTGCCAGCGAAGCCGAATTAATTGATATTTTCGGAAAAGAAAATGTGATTTACGATACCGTTTATGGCGCCGAAGGCGAAGAATCGATGGCTAGCATTTTGTATCCCAATTCTGCTGATCAGGTTGAAATCGCCTGGAGCAACGATAATAAACGGGAAGGAGTTGGAAGTGTTACCCACTATGCCTTCTACGATAGCGATAACGATCGTTTAATAACCACCAGCCGCTGGAAAACAATTTCCGGTGTAAAGTTGGGCACAACACTCACCCAGTTGAACGAAACGAATGGAAAACCGTTTATTTTCACCGGATTTGGTTGGGATTACGGCGGTTTTATCATGGATTTTCAGGACGGAAAATTAGACAAATTGCCTATATCAATTCATATTAACATTTCGGATTTTCTAAACGAATCGGATAACGACGACTACAATGCTTTAATGGGCGACAACGAATTCAAATCGGACAATCCAATTGCTGTTCGTTTGAATCCGGTAGTTACTATGATTGAGATTTGGAAAGAAGAGTAGCTTTACATACAAAAATGAGTAAAACTCAGAAAATCAGTTTTTCTATAACACAACCTCTCTCCTACCGAAGCTTTGAGCTTCTAAACATGAATAATGTATTCGGTTTTGCATTCAAAACAAATAAGTTCTGATTGTTATTTTGTAATATAAAGGGAATAAAACCACAGCATCAGTAAATTGAACAGGGTACAAGTATTGTATGTTTTTTGTTGGGTTGTACTTACAGATCAATCCCCAAAAGTACTTTTTTATATCAATAAACTGCAATAAGGCTCCATTCTGTCGATTTTCACTATTTTTGTTTATCAACAATCGGCAATGATGAAAACAATTGGCTTGCTTGGTGGAACCGGCTGGGAATCGACTCAGGAGTATTACCGCATTATCAATGAAAAAATTTCGAAAGCAACAAACAATGTGCACACCGCGCAGATAGTCATGTTTTCGGTTGACTTCAATGATGTGCGCAGTCGCATCGACCGCAACGATTACGAGTCGCTGGGACATTTTTTTGCTGAAAAAGCGCTGGGCGTTGAAAAACACGGAGCCGACTGTCTGCTTCTCTGCGCTAACACGCCCCATATGTTTGCCGATGCAATATCGCTGCAACTCAGTATTCCGCTTATTCATATCGCTGATGCAACCGGCGAAAGAATTCAACGGAAAAACATGGGCAAGGTCGCTCTGTTAGGCACCCGCCCGACGATGGAAATGCCGTTTTATACACAACGACTGAAAGAGAAATTCGGAATCGAAGTCGTCACTCCCCTGCCCGCTGTGCGCGATTACGTGCATAACACCATCTACAATGAATTTACCCGGGGCATTTTTACGGCCGAAGCAAAAGCGCGTTACCTTGAAATCATTCAGGAACTTGCTCACCAGGGAGTCGGGGGGATCATTATGGGTTGCACCGAAATCCCTCTGTTGATCAATCAATCCGACACAAATATTCTTTTGTTCGACACGTTGCAGATCCATGCGGAAGCCGCGGTGGAGTTTGCGCTGAAGTAGAATTTCTACCCTCCGGAAATGACTTATATCATATGCTCCGTGACACTTTACATCAGGGAAAGCCGTACCTTTATAAAAAATTAAAGCCATGGCAACACCTGTAAAAAAAACATTTCCCGTTACAGGACTCAGCTGTGCTTCATGTGCTTTGAATGTGGAAAACAGACTGCGGACACAGAAAGGAATTGTTGCTGCAAACGTCAATTATGCCGATTCCACGGCACTGGTTGAATACAATCCTTCCGAAACCGTTTTGTCGGAATTGAAAACAGCTATTCAGTCAATCGGATATGATATTCTGCTCGAAGATGACAGCACCGATGCGCAGGAAAAAATTCAGCGCAGACTAAGCAAACGACTGAAAACAAATACCATCTGGGCTTCCATACTGGCTTTGCCGGTGGTGGTAATCGCCATGTTCTTTCCGGATATTCCGGGATCGAGCTGGATCATGATGGCACTCGCAACGCCGGTGGTGGGCTGGTTTGGACGCAGTTTTTTCATCAATGCCGTTAAACAGGGCAGGCACGGCACGGCAAATATGGATACGTTGGTTGCATTAAGCACCGGTGTGGCCTATCTTTTCAGTTTGTTCAACACTTTTTTCCCACACGCACTTCAGACGCAGGGCCAACATCCGCCGATATACTTCGAAGCGGCCTCGGTTGTTATTGCTTTTATTCTGCTTGGACGAATGCTCGAGGAAAGAGCCAAATCGAGCACTTCATCGGCAATTAAAAAGCTGATGGGACTGCAGCCCAAAACGGTGAACATTGTTGATAAAAACGGCAATGCAAAAGAAATTCCGATTGCCATGGTGAAAGCCGGCGACCGCGTTCTGGTGAAACCGGGTGATAAAATAGCCGTTGACGGTGAAGTGGATTCAGGATCGTCGTTTGTTGATGAAAGCAGTATCACGGGTGAACCGCTGCCGGTCGAAAAAATGCAGGGCGATCATGTTTATGCAGGTACGATCAACCAAAAAGGCAGCTTTGTTTTCGTTGCACAAAAAGTCGGGGCGGAAACCATGTTGTCGCAGATCATCCATATGGTCCGGCAGGCACAGGGAAGCAAACCTCCGGTTCAGAAAAAAGTGGATAAAATTGCCGGAATATTTGTGCCGGTTGTCATGGCCGTTTCCGTAATAAGCTTCATTACATGGATGATTGTCGGTGGCGATAATTCGCTGACCCACGCTTTGCTGACAATGGTCTCGGTGCTTGTGATCGCTTGTCCCTGCGCACTGGGACTGGCCACACCCACGGCCATCATGGTCGGCATGGGCAAAGGCGCCGAGAACGGAATTCTGATAAAAGATGCCCAAAGCCTGGAAACAGCACACAAGGTGGATGTGGTTGTTTTTGACAAAACCGGCACCATCACCGAAGGAAAACCGGAGGTAACCGATTTCGCCTGGACGGGTACTGCGTCCGAAAAACATAAACTGAGCGATGTGCTTTTCACCATCGAATCCTTGTCGGGGCATCCGCTGGCCGAAGCTGTCACCGGGTTTTTACAGAAAAAAAGCACTTCCGGCTTATCGATGGAAAACTTTGAGAACCATCCCGGGAAAGGCGTTGTTGCAGAATATCAGAACGAAAAATACCTGGCCGGCAACGAAAAGCTGATGGCCGATTACAATGTTGACACGGAAGCGGTCAGAACCCGGATTGAAACCTGGCAGAACGAAGCCAAATCCGTGATCTGTTTTGCCCGCAACACGGAGCTGCTGGCCATTATCGGCATAGCCGACAAAATCAAGGAAACGTCGGCCGTTGCCATCCACGAACTGCAGAAAAACGGCATCGAAGCGATTTTGCTTACCGGCGATAATGCACACACCGCCGGAGCTGTTGCCGGCATGGTCGGTATCGAAAATTTCAAAGCCGATATGTTTCCTGCTGATAAAGCCGCTTATATCGAAGCGTTGCAGAAACAGGGAAAAACCGTGGCCATGGCGGGTGATGGCATCAACGATTCGCAGGCACTGGCTCAGGCCGATGTAAGCATTGCCATGGGCAAGGGCTCGGATATCGCCATGGATGTTGCCAGCATGACCATCATTTCGTCCGATCTGAGGCTGGTTGCCAAAGCCATGCGGTTGTCGAAACAGACGGTGAACACCATCAATCAGAATCTTTTCTGGGCCTTTGTTTACAATGTGATCGGCATTCCTGTGGCTGCCGGTGTGCTCTACCCGATCTGGGGGTTCATGCTCAACCCGATGATTGCGGGAGCAGCCATGGCTTTGAGTTCTGTTTCGGTTGTGAGCAACAGTCTGCGTCTGAAAACGCGACGGATGATGTGATCCGGAAGCTTATGCGAATTTTGAAGCGAATGAATACGGGTCGGATGGATAAAGAATGGCGGAGCGTTGTTTTTCTGTTGCACAAAGAACACAAAGATGTGCACGAAGAACACAACGTGGATGGTTATGGAAAAGCCGCTATTCGTAACAGCTGCATGAATTGCGCAAGCGGACTTGCTCTTTCACACAGCAGTTACGAATCAACCCAACTTCGTTGCGTTGATTTCGGAGGCTTTCCCGGGACTGAAGTTCAGGAGAATTCATTATACCTTTGCTTGCTGCTGCATATCCGGATACAGAAAAGAAACTTCATCAATACCTAACAAATCGTTTTGACCTGCTATAACTCCCCAAAACATTACTTTTACTGAAAAAAAAATTAAAATGATCAAAAACAGTCCGGAAGAAACAAAACTTTTCAGACAGGCGTTTGCGCTGAGTTTGTTCACTATTTTTTACAACATTGCCGAAGGTATTGTTGCCATGTATTTCGGCTATCAGGACGAAACGCTGGCTCTGTTTGGTTTTGGCGTAGACAGTTTTATCGAAGTGCTGTCGGGAACGGGCATTGCCATTATGATTCTCCGCATCTGGAAAAATCCGGCCAGTTCAAGAAGCGGTTTCGAAAAAACAGCCTTAAAGATCACCGGCGTTTCGTTTTATATTCTGTCGGCGGGTCTGCTGGCCGGCATTGTACTGAATCTGCTTGCGGAACGCAAACCTGAAACAACCTTGTGGGGTGTGATCATCTCGCTGATCTCGATTGTTGTCATGCTCTGGCTGGTGTACGCCAAAAAACGTATCGGCAGAAAGCTGCACTCCGACCCGATCATTGCCGATGCCAACTGCACCAAGGTCTGCATTTACATGTCGTTGGTATTGCTCGCATCCAGCCTGATATATGAGCTCACCGGTTTTGTTTATGCCGATGCCATCGGAGCTGCAGGACTGGTCTGGTTTTCCTTCAGTGAAGGCAGAGAGGCTTTTGAAAAGGCGAAAGGCAAAGAATGCTGCTGCGGGGGTGAATGCTCAAAGGACTCCTGAGCCCTGAATGAGACCCCGGATATACGAAGTTCGCAGAATCTCATCAAAAGCTTCCGCTGCCTCATGATTTTTGTCCGCAGATTTCTCCGATTTTCACAGATTCAGATTGGCAATCTTCCTATGAATTTAGGTAGATTCACACAGATAAGAAACAACCTTCATCTGTGATGAAGGCTGTTTCAGCTGAGTGCCAAGATCGCAATAGGCAAAGAATGCTGCTGCAAGGGTGAATGCTCCAAAACCGATTAATCTCACCCATCACCCAGAAAAGTGATCCACTTCAAAACCGGATTCACCACTTCTGACAAAGTGCTGGCGTAATCAAACTGTTTGTCTGTTTTAAAATTGCACTCTGGCGTGAGCTGGGGTGTTTTTTTGTTTGAAAAAAAGTAATACTTTTGAAAATAAATACACCTGAAAAATTTCAAAACGTGTAGAATACATACCGATCGGGGTGAATAGATGTACTATTGACGGGTTGATATTCGGTGTATATATAAACGATTTGTTAGCTATTAGAAAAATGAGAAAATTCACCCAAAGTCAAATTCGGGAATTCATGGAAAGAATTCCAAACCATTTGTATCGAATGGACTATAATGCTTTAAAAATTACTTGTAATGAATATTTCCAATCATTACCATTTCCAATTGTTGACTTTACTAATGAAAAATTCTTTTTTAGGCAAAGAGAGTTTAGCGGGTTGAATGTAATATATAGAGCTAGACACATTACAAATGAAAATAATAGACCACATGAATCTTTATC
This sequence comes from Bacteroidetes bacterium HGW-Bacteroidetes-6, assembly GCA_002842495.1. Classification (GTDB taxonomy): domain Bacteria; phylum Bacteroidota; class Bacteroidia; order Bacteroidales; family DTU049; genus GWF2-43-63. Next base: position 4,447 of record PHDB01000068.1, on the reverse strand, counting down.
GGATATTTCATTTATACCTGAAGACAAGTTAGATAAAATTAAAGAATTTGGAAGAGTCAACAAACCACATGAAGCGATGTTTTATGGTTCTCTAAATATTCCAACAGCATGTACAGAAGCAGTGTCAAAAGGTAATGTCTTTGAATTCAAAAGTTCAACAATGTTGAGTGTTGGAGTATGGCAGTTCGAAAAACCTCTAAAACTTGTTCAGATTCCTCATTCAGAGAAATATTTTAAAGAGTTTTATAAGATGGTGAATTTTGAATCGGAAAAGATACAAATAGATCATATTCAAGAAAACAATGAAAATCTCCGCAAAAAAGTAGGTAATGATTTTGACTTCGAGAAACTAATGTTTTTTGCTGATCAATTTGCAAAATGGGGCATTAAGCATGACTATGAATATATGTTGAGTAACTATTTTGCTGATAGAGTTTTAGGCAGGCTTCCAGAATTTCCAATTGATGAAGAAATAGACGGAATTATTTATCCAAGTGTTGCGTTTTCATATCAAGAAACGAATATTGTTCTTAAGCCAGAAGTCGTTATGAATAAATTAAATTTTATTTCTGCTATGCAGATTTGGTTTGTCAGTTTTATGAAAACAAATGGTGGAGCACAATTTGTTCCAATTGAACATGGAGTAAAAAGTGATTCGAATGGAAAACTATTATGGAAAGTATTATAACAGCACAAAATACTCAATACAAAAACAGGGCAGAAAGTGCTAAAATTGACCGTCATGACATTTAATAATCGGCTTGGTGGGTTGATAGGCTGTAGCCTCGAAAAACCCTACGTTTGTTATTGCTATCTGTTATCTAAAATTAAAAAAGCACCCTGCCCAATATACAGAATGATTTTGTTTACTACTTTGCAGAAAACCCTTCTCCACTACACTCATACTAAAAACATTCACTTTATCACACCGCTGAACACACATTTTGCGAACACCTAACTATCAACAAAATATAAATCACTCCCAAAATATTTGCACTGAACATCTCATTTGCATTGGGGCAATTGGTATTTTTGTGATGAGGAATTTGGTCAATATGTGCAATTCAGAGAGACAAACAAATTATATTACTTTAAAATGAAAATTTATTTATCAAGAAGTACTGCTGGCACATACGGCGGGGCACTAAATGGCAACTTGCGCTATCTTGACAGGTTTATCCAGAATGAATTAAACAATTCCGGGTTCAAGTCGTCATTTGAAGAGCTTTGGCTAACAATTTCATATCCTCCTATGTATGTTTTGCCTGGCATTGCAGGAATGGAAGTTTCTTTTATGGAATATTACAGAACTTTGCCTTATTCAAGACTGAACAGACGGTTCAAAAAAATTGACATAACACTTAAAGCACCTGAGTTTTCAGAGCACTTTGATAAAGCAAAGCAAAATAAGTATGAACATAAATTTGAAATTGAACCTCAATTCAAAAATATTTCAGAATCTGAACTTGGTCGTATTCTTATTGACAAGTACATAGAAGCCATTGAAATTATATCTTCAAAACTAAAGAAAGAAGATGTCTTTGATTGTGAGATATTTAAAAAAGTGTTGTTAGCCATAAAACTAAAGATCAATCCTGACTTTTTACAAAATATGAACATGGTTCAATCTGAAGAAGCGAAAAACAGTGCAGTATCGCTTGCAAATCAGTTGAGAAATGAAAGGCAAAAAGTTGACAGACCTAAAAACAAGCTCATCAGAGATTTAAGAGTTTATTACTGCAGTCTTCCAAACAAGGCTCTTTATCCATACGACACTATTTATTCTGAAATCTTTCTGAATTTACTAGTAAGAGAAAGGCTAATGTGTCCAACATATCATCACCTTTACATTAATGTTGCAAAATCCGTTAATGATGCTCTCTTAAGCGCCTTTTCATTCAAAGACTGGCATGTAAACGGTCTTGCAATAATTGATTATGAAAAATATCAAACATTGACTGAAAAAGAAAAAGAAAATGTGGTTTTTCAGACTATTCTTTCTGGGTTGCTCGACATTGCAACAATTGACAAACTTGATATTGATATAATCAATAAAGTTGCTGAAAAAATCCAAGAAAATGGGATTGATACAGAATTGCATTTTAAAACAATTGAAAATAAAAGCTACAAATTAGTAATAACCTATTTTTCAAGAAGCATGGAAGATGAATGTCCTGTATTCTTCAACCTGACTGATAAAACTAATAATATTACAAAGCGTCATCAAATAGGGAAAGCTGGCAGACTTCAGCTGTATATGTGGATGCAGAAAATAACACTGAATAATAAACAGATAATAATAAAATCCAGCGACTCAATTCGTGCGCAAGTCTGGCTAAAAGACAAGCCAACATTATTGGAATTCGACATTTCAGAACTAATGAAATGACAAGAAGGACAATTAAACGCAAGGTGTGAAGCTTGGCTCCAAAAGCATAAAATGAATTGTTTATCTAATCAGGAAAAATAATTTAATCACATAAATGCCAAAGACCCGCCTTGCAAAAAGCAGGGGATGAAACTCTGAGTGCGCGTATGTGACAGTACGCGATGGTGGCGGAACTGAAATCACACTAAAATGTGATTCTGTCAATTTTTTCTTTCCTGATAAAGTAATTAAATGTTAAAATCACAACATAATGTGATTTTACTTGTATAATTTAAAAATCAAACGTATCTTTGACGCAAAAATCGCAGTATAATGTTAGTCAAGAGTCTTGGGGATACAATAAGAAACAGGCGAAAAGAGTTAGGCATAACTCAACCCCACTTAGCCGAACTGGCAAATGTGAGCACCAATACTTTGTATAAGCTTGAACGGGGACAAGGCAACCCGTCTTTAGATGTATTGAACAAATTAGCGGAAGTCTTGGGCCTGGAATTAAAGCTTGATGTAAAAAAGAAATATTGAGTAAATGAGAGCACTGGGAATTTACCATCATGGAATTTTTGCCGGAATTCTGACAGAAGAAAACCGGCAGCATTATGTTTTCAGGTACGACGACAATTATTTTAACGATGCAGGCAAACCGGCAATCAGCCTGACATTGCCAAAAACACAAAAGGAATACAGCAGCAGATTTTTGTTTCCGTTTTTCTTCAACATGCTCAGTGAAGGTGTAAACCGGAAATTACAAAGCACACTATTGAGAATTGATGAAGAAGATAACTTTGGATTGCTGGCAGCAACAGCGCAATATGATACGATTGGAGCAATAACCGTAAAACCTGTTATATCAAAATGAACTTCGATGAAATAAAATACTGTCCGGGAACTTTGGCCGAAGGTTTTTCCACATACAGCCCGGGCTGTTTGCGCAATCTTTTTAATGGCAAAAAAGTAAGTCATGTTTTGCCATATGAACAACCACAACAAAACGAAGAAGTTGCGGAGAAATTCATGGAAAATCGCAAACATATATCCATATCGGGTGTACAGGAAAAATTGAGTTTTCTATTGGAAAAAAATGTATTGCGATTGACGAAAGAAGGCGAACAGGGAACATACATACTTAAACCGATGCCAAGAGATTTGAAAAAAGTTGACCAGGTCCCTGCCAACGAACATTTGACCATGCAGATAGCCAAACAGGTGTATGGACTGAAAACGGCAGAAAACGCCTTGATTTTTTTCAGGAACGGTTCACCCGCCTACATCACCAAACGATTTGATGTAAAAGAAGATGGAGGGAAATGGGGCAAAGAAGATTTTGCAACACTGGCCGGAAAAACAAAAGACAATTCAGGGGCAAATTTCAAATATGAATACAGCTATGAAGAAGTTGGACTTTTGATACAAAAATATGTTCCGGCATGGCGAATAGAAATAGAAAAATACTTTTCGCTGGTATTATTCAACTTTTTGTTTTCAAATGGAGATGCTCACCTGAAAAATTTCTCCTTGCTTGAATCATCCAAAGGCGACTATTTGTTAAGCCCGGCTTATGATTTGATAAATACAAAACTGCATGTGGACGATGCTGATTTTGCATTGAATAAAGGACTATTTTCGGATGACTTTAAAAGTGAGCAATATAGAAGGAATGGACATCCGGCCAAAAGTGATTTTGCAGAATTTGCAAAGCGAATAGGAGTTGCAGAAAAAAGATTTGAAAAACTAATAATCCCATTTCTGGAAAAGCAACCTTTTATGGAAACATTGGTTGACCGTTCATTCCTGACCGATGCAAACAAAAGAGGATATTTGCTGATGTATAACACAAAAAGAAATCTTTTGTTGGTTTAATCAGACTGAAACATAAAAAGGGGAAAACAGCCCGGATTGCTGACCACATTATCAAAAGCACCTCGGCATTCAACCATTGAGCTTTCATGTCAAACCTTCCGTAAACCCTGCTCCACCCTGCACTTTCGAAAAAAATCCTCCATGTTCTTATTGATCTGGTCATCGGGCGTGTGCGTATGGCGGGGTTATGGTGGAAGGGTT
>PHDB01000067.1 GCA_002842495.1 Bacteroidetes bacterium HGW-Bacteroidetes-6 | reverse complement strand
ATCTACAATAGTAGAAATTATGTTTGTCTTTCAGACCTCGAAACCATGTGGAACGAGTATGCAATCTACAATAGTAGAAATTATGTTTGTCTTTCAGACTAAGAGTACTAACATAGTACTTTTAGGATCTACAATAGTAGAAATTATGTTTGTCTTTCAGACCAGAAACGGTGATATAATGCTAAGTTTATCTACAATAGTAGAAATTATGTTTGTCTTTCAGACTCAATGCGCGACTGAACATCCTCTGGCATCTACAATAGTAGAAATTATGTTTGTCTTTCAGACATAGTTTGCATCGTTAACAGCATCAAGATCTACAATAGTAGAAATTATGTTTGTCTTTCAGACTGACTCTTCATAAACCCATTCTTCATATATCTACAATAGTAGAAATTATGTTTGTCTTTCAGACTAAATTATTTACATTGTCTCCTACTTTATCTACAATAGTAGAAATTATGTTTGTCTTTCAGACGGTGTTATGGGATTTCACACCGACACTGATCTACAATAGTAGAAATTATGTTTGTCTTTCAGACTTCCAACTATACCGAAAGCACGGCCAGATCTACAATAGTAGAAATTATGTTTGTCTTTCAGACATCCAAATAAAAATTATCATCAGCAAATATCTACAATAGTAGAAATTATGTTTGTCTTTCAGACACATGAAAGCCGTTTAGTGATGCTATCGATCTACAATAGTAGAAATTATGTTTGTCTTTCAGACCCTACAAGTATAACACAGCGATAGCTATCTACAATAGTAGAAATTATGTTTGTCTTTCAGACCCAGACGTTATTACACTTCACTCAATATCTACAATAGTAGAAATTATACTTGTCTTTCAGACCCGCAGGCCGGTCATAAGTTCCCACCTATCTACAATAGTAGAAATTATACTTGTCTTTCAGACAACCTTTTTTCACAAAACACTATTTATAATCTACAATAGTAGAAATTATACTTGTCTTTCAGACCCACTTGATCAATAAACCCCACAATTATATCTACAATAGTAGAAATTATACTTGTCTTTCAGACTGTCTATGCATAGCATAGGGGTTATTATCTACAATAGTAGAAATTATACTTGTCTTTCAGACCTAGATATCCCAGAGCCAAATTCTATGTATCTACAATAGTAGAAATTATACTTGTCTTTCAGACAATTGAAGGCGACATAGCACTTGTCTTGATCTACAATAGTAGAAATTATACTTGTCTTTCAGACTTACCAAGCTTAACGCGACAAATATACTATCTACAATAGTAGAAATTATACTTGTCTTTCAGACATCCCGAAACGGGAAAGCTATTCCAATTATCTACAATAGTAGAAATTATACTTGTCTTTCAGACAAGAAAACAGTACACGGCGCAATTGAGATCTACAATAGTAGAAATTATACTTGTCTTTCAGACGAATTTCGTTCGAACTTACATTCACTAATCTACAATAGTAGAAATTATACTTGTCTTTCAGACCGCAATAGATATGTTCGTTCCTGTAGATCTACAATAGTAGAAATTATACTTGTCTTTCAGACCTTAATTGAGTGTACAGCATCGAATCCAATCTACAATAGTAGAAATTATACTTGTCTTTCAGACTCTGTGTACGATTTTAGAACCGAATACATCTACAATAGTAGAAATTATACTTGTCTTTCAGACTACAAAATCCAGAAAAAGGATGTTGGATCTACAATAGTAGAAATTATACTTGTCTTTCAGACGTTCGTCGATGCTTGTGAGCACCAAATAATCTACAATAGTAGAAATTATACTTGTCTTTCAGACTGCCGGTACGACAAGGTGCGTGCGTGGATATCTACAATAGTAGAAATTATACTTGTCTTTCAGACCCCTGTGTTTTCGGATAAAGTGTTTGAGATCTACAATAGTAGAAATTATACTTGTCTTTCAGACCCTGTTACAAGAGCGAAGATAATATTAATCTACAATAGTAGAAATTATACTTGTCTTTCAGACACTCTTGGAAGGAACATACCTCATTGAGATCTACAATAGTAGAAATTATACTTGTCTTTCAGACAGCTATATGTAATGCCTTACCGTCCTTATATCTACAATAGTAGAAATTATACTTGTCTTTCAGACAGGTAAATTAATCTTAGGTCATAAGGGATCTACAATAGTAGAAATTATACTTGTCTTTCAGACTGTAAATGTTTCCCTAATTCCTGAATCATCTACAATAGTAGAAATTATACTTGTCTTTCAGACTCTCATAGAATTCATATTGAGGCATTGTATCTACAATAGTAGAAATTATACTTGTCTTTCAGACCATATGTGTATGACAATGCGCGGTGTTATCTACAATAGTAGAAATTATACTTGTCTTTCAGACAGCATATTGCTGACCTGATTCGCTCAGATCTACAATAGTAGAAATTATACTTGTCTTTCAGACTGAGCGCACATGGTTGAACGAATTCAAATCTACAATAGTAGAAATTATACTTGTCTTTCAGACCATGGACGAAAGCGGGAGCCGATATTTATCTACAATAGTAGAAATTATACTTGTCTTTCAGACGGATAGTTTCGCTGAGGAAGCCGACAAAAATCTACAATAGTAGAAATTATACTTGTCTTTCAGACCCAGTACTGCTCGTGTGGTAGCGTTCAATCTACAATAGTAGAAATTATACTTGTCTTTCAGACGTAATGAAAAACAACACGGCACCCACTAATCTACAATAGTAGAAATTATACTTGTCTTTCAGACTTCCGTTTTGATTTGCAGTGTATTGAATCTACAATAGTAGAAATTATACTTGTCTTTCAGACCTTCTGCCATTTCTTCAATTCTATCCTATCTACAATAGTAGAAATTATACTTGTCTTTCAGACAACCAGTGCCAAAACTTACCTGTGAATATCTACAATAGTAGAAATTATACTTGTCTTTCAGACTATGTAAGAGACGTCAAGTCTTATCTATATCTACAATAGTAGAAATTATACTTGTCTTTCAGACAGCTTAAGCCGGGAAGCGAAAACCTGAATCTACAATAGTAGAAATTATACTTGTCTTTCAGACTTTCTGATTTTCAGGCTTGCATTTAGATCTACAATAGTAGAAATTATACTTGTCTTTCAGACCAGCTCTTTGGGTTGCCGAAGGTTCTATATCTACAATAGTAGAAATTATACTTGTCTTTCAGACAAGAAAATGCGCTGCTGTATCTTGTTATCTACAATAGTAGAAATTATACTTGTCTTTCAGACTTGCTTGGCTATGATAAGGCTATGACTATCTACAATAGTAGAAATTATACTTGTCTTTCAGACTTTAATTTCTTCGAGTTTGTCGGTAGTATCTACAATAGTAGAAATTATACTTGTCTTTCAGACTCGCGCGGGTTAGTTAATGACTTCCGTTATCTACAATAGTAGAAATTATACTTGTCTTTCAGACTTTATTTTGTATATTTGCGGTCTAAACATCTACAATAGTAGAAATTATACTTGTCTTTCAGACCCACGGGCCGGATCGACCATGCAAAGATAGTGATTATTCCTTGAAAAGCACTACTTCCCGGAAAAGAGTAATTTACCCCCCCTCTCGTTCTGAATCGGATATTGTTTTTGCATGTAATGCGCTGATAAACAGCAAACAAATTGCTTTTTACTTATTGGGAACAGAAAAAATAAAGACCGGGGTTTGTCAGGTGAAGTACAGCAAATCCTGATCGCGGTGAATGGCATTGCCGTATTTGATGGCTTTTTGTTTGTTGGTCTCAAAGATGAACACACTGTCGCCTCCTCCGAATTTTTTAGCAAAATCGCTTTCGATCCTTATTTTGATATTTTCAAGGATACGGGTTGAATAGCTGAATTCAAATACGGAATACTGTAATCTTATCCCGCCGCTTTTTTCAAGCCATTTTGATAATCTGAGTCTGAGTTTATCGTCGGAAATATCATAACAAACTACCAGCATAATAGTGTAAATTTTAATTCAGATCAAACATAGGATAATCGGGGGCACTTTTTCGCTGCATAAAACAACGGTAATAATCACGTATAAACCTGAAAACATCCGTTTTATAACCTATCAGGGCATCGTAGAAAAGCTTTGTATAATCGCTGTTTTTTTCTTGTCTCAGTATATACTCACCTTTCTGTAAACGAAAATCAGCAGTTTTACATTGCCCTGTATTAAAAGCTTTGCGAACCTGCCGCTCGATAATACAACGGAATGGCTCCATCAGATCACACACAAGCGATTTACGCTTAAACCAGAGCCTGTGATAAACACCAACATAGGGGTCGAATCCGAACAAGCGCACAAAAGCTTCGATGTAATTGAAAAGAATGGTGTAGCCAATATCGAGAGTGGCATTTACCGGGTCGCATTTCGTTCTTGGTCGCCGGACCTGCCAGTCCGAATCCTCAAAATAGGCTGAGAAAAATGCTTTTGCCGCACGTCCTTCAAGACCCATCAGAGCATTGTAGTCGGTGATGTTTTCAATTTGTTGAAGCGATGAACGGCATTGTGCTTTGCCCTGTTCGATTGCCGGTGTTTTTCGACGGGTTTTGATCAACAGGCGTATCTGATTACTGATTTTGTTGCTTACCAGAACTTTGGGAATAGTCAGATCGTTTTTGTCGGCAGCATATTGTTTCTGACGCAACAAAAAGTTGGCTTCGGCTGTAATGGAAAAGAAAAATACGGGCCGGAAGTTGGGCTTCATCACCACCAGCGGTATCCCATAGCGGGTGCATTTGTCAATCAGCGGGGTGGTGATTGTAATGTGGCCGATAACAAATAAAGCAAGTATTTTCTGAAAGGGGAGTTTTGTCAGTTTTTTATCTTCGTCGGTATCTTTGAGAAGTAAAACCCCGCTTTCAACCTGCAAAGATCGGCCTTCAATGCAATTGATGACAAATATAGACCGGTCGCCTACGTCTTTAAGTGTAAACATTTTCAGTATTAATTTTATCGCACAGATTGCAGTATATACAATGAGTGCATTTGTTTGGATTTATATGTATTTCATTTTCTGGATTGTAGTTCCGAAAATCGTTAATGAATTGCAACAGTTCTTTTTTGTCATTTTCTGAAGGAACCTCTATGGGATGCATGGTGTTTGTACTGATGACATAAAATGCAAGTTTATCTACAGCGTATCCCATTTCGATCATACAGAAATATTGCGCCCAGAGCTGATAAATCTGTCCCCGGTAGATGGTGTCGAGCTTGTATTTCCGTTCAATGAGGAGTTTCTCATTGCTTTTATACAAGTCAATCTTTCCACTAAGGCCAAATTCATCGCTGAAAACCGGCAAACCCGTAATCTCATCTTTCCGGCTACTGTAATTTTTTTCGTCAATGGGTTTATGGGCGGCTTTTCCTTTTGCCTGTGGAGTAGCCTGATACAGTCCTTCATCACCTCCTGCATAAACATTGTGCAGATAAATGGAGTAGGGGCAAAAGATGAAGTCGTTGAGGGTGGAAATAAGGATGTAGTCGTCCATGGTATCATTTGTTAGCTCCTTTGAGCAAAATTCAACCATTCTTTGTTGCTGATTGCCAGTTTCAGCTTGTCCAGATCTTCACTTTCCCTTATTTGTTTAACTACCCATTTGCCTTTCATTGCAATATTGTATGCACCATTGGCATCGGCATTTTCGGGTTGGTTGGGCTGTGCCTTTCTGCTGTCGAAGAATTCTCCTTCATCGTTCATTACCGGAGAAACCAAATAATCTTCTTCTGATTTGATAAAACTATTGCGCATTTGCAGAGCTAGTTTGAACAATTGTAGCAGGCCATCCGGGTCTTTTGTGTCTTTTTTTTCATTGTGAAAAAATGCTTTTTCACTTTGTGATGCGATTTGACCTTTTAAGTCGCTTGAATTTTTATAATCAATTCCATGTTTCTCAAATAGTTTTTTGAATTCATCTGTAATTACCACTTCTTTATTATCCCATTGACTGTTTTTTTCGGGATTTCGGAAATTGATAATTCTTGTTCCGTGTGTACAAATTATCCAGTTTTGTTTTGTTCCTTCTGCTTTGCCGCTAAATGAGAAATAATCTGTTACTTCAAACTCAAAATAATTATTTGCCGCATTGTAGCGTATAGATTTAAACTTGCTGAAAAACTCCTGCGCTTTTGAAACGTTTACATAGTGGGTGTCAAACAGGTTTACAAATCCTGTAGTTGGGTCAATCTTGCTGGTGTTCCAGGCAGGTACGTAAAACAAGAAACCACACTGTTTTTTCTTATATTTCATAAAGTCTGCATAAGAGTCGGTTAGTTGATACGCTTTTAATGTACCTCCTGATTCGTTGGCCTCTTTCTTTTTGTCAACCAGATAGTTCAATTTATCAATCAACATCTTTTCGAATTTCTGATATACCTGCTTTTCTACTTTGAACCTTCCGCGTTTAAAACCAAAATTCAAATCTTCGAGTACTACAATGGCATTGTACTCAATCATCAGTTGGGTGATTTTGTGGACGACCTGCGAAATATAGCCTTCCTTAAGTTCTTTGATGGTTTCGATGGTTTTCCAGCTCTCTCTTTCTTTTTCTCTTTCTTTTTCCCGTTTGTCCAACAGATTATGGTAATTGGTGCGGTAAGTATTGCCTTTGTGTTCGTTTACGATTTCGTTCAATGAAAATTGCTTCACGATATTTCCCTTCATGTCAATCAAACTCAGGTACAATAAATGCCGTTCGCCTCGATCGATACCGATGATGTGCAAATCGTCACACTCTTTTATGTATTCATTTACTTTTGAATTGAGGTTGTTGAGGCCTTCAGCCTTGAAATTGAGAGTTATGGGTACATGAAACTGGAATTTGTCAACGGTATAGCGTTTGTCCTTAACAATGTCATATTCAAAAGTGTTTTGTTTCTTTTTGTTGAGTTCGTTTTTATTGTCAATGGGGTCATTGGCTTTATGTACGATCTTATTTTCCTTTTTGATACTGGCTTTTCGGTAAAACACTTCGGCTTGCCCGTTGAGTTTATAAACAACATCTTTTAAATTATCAGGATTGAAAAGCATTTTCCAGTACAAGGTATGCATGTTCGGAGTGCCCTTGCTGTTTGGGGAGAAATCTTTGTTGTAGATTTGGAAGAGATAGAGTTTGTTTTGCTCTACGTATTCCATTAATGAATCCCAATTGATATTTTCATCTAGCACTTGATAACATGAAACTTCTACATCATGATAAAACTGTGCAATATTTTCATATTCATGTGTCTTTTTCCAGGAAAAACTATAATGTTTATAGGATTCATGTTTACTAAATCCTAATTTGAAATAATCAATTAGTTTATGAAGCGATTTTAAATACTCTGGTTCATTGATTTTTCGATATTCAGTTTTAAACTTTCCTTCATCGTAAATGTCAATTACGTCAGATATTGGAAGATTGTATTTTTCAACAGCAGGAGCAAAGTTATCGCCTTTTGATCTAATAAATAACCTGGGAATATTCTTATTATCAGGTTTTTGGAAATCCAGTATTATTCTTTTTGCAGGATTCTTCTCGTAGTTTGTTTTTAATTGTTTTTTCTCTTTTTCATCGAGTTTTTTATTATTTATTGCTAAGAAATAATTACCGTCTTTTAAGAAAATAAGGCCTGCTTTAGTCTCATAATCTTGTGCCCATCCGTTAAGGAAATAACTGTTTTCAAAATTTAGTTTAAACTTTTCGGTAGAATAGGGCTTTTTGGTCATGTAATTCCTTACCTTGTTGTAAAGCGGTGTAACTTTGTCCAGAACATCCCAAAAAGCTGTAAACTCACCATAAAAATGTGCATCTTTATCGGATTCTTCGCCTGAACCCAGAAGTGGTTTTATAAACCGTTGCAAGGCTTTTAGGCTATCTAGGTAATTTTTAATTTTCTCCACATCATCTTTTTGCTGTGCCAAATCTTTTGATGGCGGGTAAGGCGTATTCAGCAAATCTTTGATGATATTGTAATTGTTTTCTACTTGTTCAATCAACGATACTTTTTCATCGGTTTTGCCCAGACTTTTGAAATATGTGGCCACTGATTTGCCTTTATGCTTTTCATTGCCCAATGCTTTTACCCATTCTTCAACCTCAGCAATGGAAAAACTTTTAATAGATTTGAAAGCTTTTTTTCGGTTATCAACATAAGTTTCCGTTTCCGTTACCTTCTTTTGTTTGTTGTCGTACTGTTTGTTCCATGCCTCTTCGATTAGCGACCAACTCTCATAGATTTGTTGCGATATTTCGGTAAGTCCCAAATCGTTTTTTAGAAAAATTTTATGGGTTTCAGATTCAGCAATGGCAGCAAGCAGATTTGCCAAGCCCTCTTTCCCTTCAGGGGTGAATACTTCCTGTTGTAGTAAGCGGTAGCTTTTTTCAAGGCTTTCCAACAATTCGCCGTCGTTCTCAAACGCCTCAATGACAAAAGATGCCGTTTCCCTGTCGCTCAATATTTGTTTGTAAAGGGGCTTTAGCCTGGGTATTCTTTTGTTTTTTTCTTTCTGAATCTGGTTGTACAGGTTGATGTGTTCATTTAATCCCTGAATTTTTTTCTTGCCCTCTTCTGCATACCCTCCAATCAGATGGTTATATACATCAATTCCGTTTTGAATCAATGTATCATTGAAGTAATCCAACTGAAACATTTCTTCTATCTCATTTACTTGAAGAATTTGTTCAAGTTCTTTCAAAATTTCCGGGAACTTATCTTTCAATTCAGAATTCATAATTTTTTCTTCGAAAACCTTCTTATTGTCAATAAAACGCGGAAGGTTTTCGTGTATCAAACGAAAAGCAACAGCTGTGCTTTTGGCTTCATCGGAATACATGTTTTTTCGGTTTTCGTGAAAGCCACCGAAATAGGTTGTGAAGTCTTTAAATTCTTCAATTAGTAACAGGGCGCCTTCATTTGATTTGACTCCTATGTTCTCAAGGGTTTTGTTATCAAAATAGGGCACAATTGCCTTTAGAAGCGCGACTTCTTCTTTACTATCCTTAAACAACTCTTTTCCAGACAGCTTATTAAACAAACCTGTTTCTTGCCTGAATGCATTGACTATCTGTTTTCTCAGATTATCCTGACAACTTGCAAAAGCCTTCTTTTCATGATCTTCTTTCTTTGGGAGCATGTAATTGTGATAAAATACATCCAACCCGTTTAGTTTGGTATTCTGAAGCGATTCTGTAATAAACCACTTGTGGTATTCGTCCAGGATTTTTTTTACTTTTTTATAGCTTTCTGCCCTGTGTTCATCTTGAGCCAATAGGTTTCCTGTTTCTTTTAGTTCAATAGCTTCTTTTTCTTTCAGTTCTTCAATCCATCTCGAAAAAGTTTCAAGGGTTTTCCCAATCGGTTTCAATTCAAACCGCAAAGTTTTCGACACCGGATACAGGTTGATAAAAGATTCCATGTTTTTCATATTGTTTCTATTTTAATTTTGGTATTTGTAAATTTGATGTAAATATATATAGTTTTATCAAACCGGAATAAGATTTTGTTTGTTATTAATGAATTTCTTTCAAAATTAGTTTTGTCTTTCAGACTGTTTTACCTACTATAAATTATAAGACAATCTACATTAGTAGAAATTGGTTGTGTCTTTCAGACCAAGCTTCTTTTGCTCGTTTTTTACCTATCTACAATAGTAGAAATTTGGTTTGCCTTTCAGACTGAGTACGTTTCATTCCGATTGTGTCGATCTACAATAGTAGAAATTATACTTGTCTTTCAGACAAAAAATAGCCGAAATATTCAGTCACATCTACAATAGTAGAAATTTAGTTTGTCTTTCAGACGTGGCTTCCAGCATACTCAAGATTTTAATCTACAATAGTAGAAATTTAGTTTGTCTTTCAGACCCTGCTTTTACTTCTTTACCTGCTTTGGATCTACAATAGTAGAAATTTAGTTTGTCTTTCAGACCATCAGACACCATTCGTGAGCGTATCTATCTACAATAGTAGAAATTTAGTTTGTCTTTCAGACTTCCCTGTAGTGAATCGGGCAGGTTATATCTACAATAGTAGAAATTAGTTTTGTCTTTCAGACAAATTGAAGAATCAATCAACCGAGCCACATCTACAATAGTACAAATTAGTTTTGTCTTTCAGACTCCATCGCAGGCGGTGGATGTACAGATGATCTACAATAGTAGAAATTAGTTTTGTCTTTCAGACAGCATAAAGAGCATCGGGAACCATTACAAATCTACAATAGTAGAAATTAGTTTTGTCTTTCAGACTTACCAATTCCCAATTCAATTCCATTAATCTACAATAGTAGAAATTAGTTTTGTCTTTCAGACATAGAAACAACCCGGGATGGGTTCATTTCATCTACAATAGTAGAAATTAGTTTTGTCTTTCAGACCTCCAAGGCTCAATGAGTTGAAAATCGTCCTATCTACAATAGTAGAAATTAGTTTTGTCTTTCAGACTCCCTACAACTATAACACATCGATAGCTATCTACAATAGTAGAAATTAGTTTTGTCTTTCAGACAAACCATCAATGTGTTGGCCGCTGGTTATCTACAATAGTAGAAATTAGTTTTGTCTTTCAGACAGCAGCAACATAACAATTTGCACATGATCTACAATAGTAGAAATTAGTTTTGTCTTTCAGACGATCAGATGTCAGGTACAACATACTATTTTATCTACAATAGTAGAAATTAGTTTTGTCTTTCAGACCATTTGTGCCATATCTTGAACGTGCAGATCTACAATAGTAGAAATTTAGTTTGTCTTTCAGACATCAAATCGATGAATCATTGCGTACAATATCTACAATAGTAGAAATTTAGTTTGTCTTTCAGACTCATTTAACTCGCAGAAACCGACCGTAATCTACAATAGTAGAAATTTAGTTTGTCTTTCAGACCAACAGCGTATAATATCAACCTTTCACATCTACAATAGTAGAAATTTAGTTTGTCTTTCAGACCGGGACTATTTTGACAACGCCAGCCGCATCTACAATAGTAGAAATTTAGTTTGTCTTTCAGACCACGTCGTTGTATTGTGTTCCGGTTACATCTACAATAGTAGAAATTTAGTTTGTCTTTCAGACTTTATAACGGTCTCCAATACAGTACCAGATCTACAATAGTAGAAATTTAGTTTGTCTTTCAGACTTGCGCATCACTTAACGGCGCGCCGATAATCTACAATAGTAGAAATTTAGTTTGTCTTTCAGACTAAAGCTGATCCAACGCTTGGAGCTTAATCTACAATAGTAGAAATTAATTGTGTCTTTCAGACAAGAAGTAAGACTTTTAACGGCATTGATCTACAATAGTAGAAATTAATTGTGTCTTTCAGACTATTGTGGCAGGGGTGAAAACAGAGAATCTACAATAGTAGAAATTAATTGTGTCTTTCAGACGTTCCGACATTCTTCAACGATGCAGAATCTACAATAGTAGAAATTAATTGTGTCTTTCAGACCTCATTACTCTGCTCGAGCGTGTCATACATCTACAATAGTAGAAATTAATTGTGTCTTTCAGACTACCAAAGCTATGTGCGAAGCGGTTACATCTACAATAGTAGAAATTAATTGTGTCTTTCAGACAATCTTCGCATGCATAATACCATCCTAATCTACAATAGTAGAAATTAATTGTGTCTTTCAGACCCGCGGGCCGGATCGACCATGCAAAGATAGTGATTATTCCTTGAAAAGCAATACTTCCCGGAAAAGAGTAATTTACCCCCCTCTCATTATGAATTGAAATGGGTTTTATTTGCAATGTACTGAAAAACAGTATGATGTTTCAATATTGCTCATTAGGTATGAAAAAATAAAGACCGGGGTTTGCAAATCTCTGATCCTGAAATACGTTTCCATGTCGGAAAGTTTTAATCATTGAAAAAAACAAGCGATGGTTTTCTGACCACTTCTCAAATATTGTTGAGGTAGATCTAATCCTGAAAAAAAACACCCCAAAAACACCTGATTTTCGACCGGCCATATCCAAAAACGCCAAAAAATAGCCGGTTTTTCGCCTCATTTTCGACCAAAAACGACCAAAATCGCCAAAAAACGACCAAAATCACCCGAAATCGCCCGAAATTACATTTTTTCGCCCGGTTTTCGCCCGAAAATAGCCGGGCGGTTATGACAAGGCAACCTATCCCGTTTTTTTTGTTCAAAATCCGCTCATTTTGACCATTTTAAAAGTTTCTCTGTTGTTTAATATAAAAAAGCAAACGGTTTTTATCTGATCGCTTGTCAATTTCAGGAAAATCATCAAAGATTTGACATGTATGGTACGGCGCAGAGCGTATATTAGAACACTACCGCTTTTAATTCAATATTCGATTTTGACAGGAGGAGCTTTAATAATTGAATCAATTTCCTCAGATGAATAAAAAACAAAAGACAAATAGGAATCATAGAATCCATGCGTGGTCATTTCACAAGATTTTTTTTCGATTGGTTCATGTAATGATATATGCAGTTCCATCTCATCCAACTCTTTCTCATAATTAAAGAGTGTATGGTAAACATAGAACAGACTTACTGGAAGAAAAGACTTTCTATGTCTATCTTTTAAGACTATTGATTCATTTTTCCAAGATTGCAAATATCGTTCAACCCTTATTTGCATAAATATGCTAATTGCAATAAAAGCAATTAGCATTACAATCAAACTGAACTTCACTATTTTGTTCATTATAAATGATTTATGTTTAATCGTTTAGTAAAGGCACTGAAACTGCCTCGTATTTAATCTCTCCGTTACCGGTTGCATTAAAATGGCTATAATCAGGGTTATATGTTCCTTGAAGAACACCACCCGTTTCACCTTTTTGATAAATATCAACTTGAACAATTCCAGCATTTTTGGCTTCATCAAAGATTTGTATTGGATGGTGCGGGGCTCATTAAGGAAGATACATCTCATCTTGAATGTAATAACGAGATATCTTTGATCTTTCTAACTCCTTTGTTAATTGCCTGATAAAAAAAAGTTTATAGCTGTTTTTTATCAAATATGTTATTGGCGTGTTTAAGTAAAAGTGAAATTCAGCAAAAGCATCGGGATATTCTTCTATTTCAGCATTTTTATAACACAGAAGTTTTTGTGTGTAAAGGGCTTTATAATCAACCGGTTCTGGCATTTGTAGCATATACATATAGTATATGCCCGATTTGTTTATGATTTTGATTGAGTTTAAAACTTGTAGTCTTCTTTCTTTTTTCCATTCACTATAATAGAAGCCGCAAAAATTGAAATCAGATATTACTACCCAAGTATTATGATGTACTTCATAAACACCACTACTATGTAAAAAGTCAATTTCACCATCAACCATTGTGATACATTGACCATTTTTATCAAAGTGTTCAGCAACATAAACTTCTCTCGTATTTATGTCATATGAAAACAAGGTGGCAATTCTATTATTAACAATCAAGTATTTTGATAAAATATTTTCTCCTTCACCTTTATAGCAAAAGGTTGGGCTGAAGGAAACATCTTTCAATTGAAAATTCATTGCTCCAATATTTCCAATGGAGTAAAATGCATACAAAATCACTATTGCTGTCTTTTTCATGGATTTGGATGTACGTTTCCTGCGGCCAGTTCTCCGAATGGCAAGTATCGCAGATGCAGGTTTACACAACTGGTCGCATCTGTTATAAAACCCAATTCTGTACTATGTCTTTTCCGTTCATTCAACTCATTCAGTTTTTTTCAAGCATTCCCAATTCCGATAAGCTGTCGGGAAAATCATCAAAGATTTGTCTTGGATGGTGCAGGATTCTGTTTTATTTCTTTAATTTCCTTCACATTTCTTCGAATGTATGAAAACAGAAATGATTGAATTTTAGTCATGAATATTGAAATGGGAGACCTTAACCCAACGGGTCGATTAAACAAAAAGTTTGGAGACAACTCCTTGTTTTCAAACTTGCAAATCAAATATCCATTATCATCGTATTTGATCTGATCGCTTTTTAAGTCTAGTACATATACATATGATGAGTTTGTATATTTTTGATAATATGTTAATTGATAGGATTTTTCTGCAAATATTTTCATTGATGAATCCTCATGGCAGGGAAAATATTCAAAATAGATTACCTTTTCATAGTCGAAAACCACAACCTGAGAATCTGGAAGCAGCAAAGAAAAGAAAGAACCATCAAGTCTAAGCTGGTTTTCGACAATGAATAGCTGTTGAGCCCAAAATCTATAGCATTTTAGATAATCTTTAAAAACAAATACATTTGCGCCTATTCCAATATCTATAAATTTTCTATCATCGAAGCCAACCCTAAAATAGGTGTGATAATATTCCCCTAAATAACTCTCTTTTTTCGTATAGACCACTGCATTCTCCTGTGAGCTTGCAATGGTTGTGAAGTAGCATATCGCAAATATACTTAAGATAAATATTTTCAAGAAGCTTTTCATTTTACCATTTAATTTTGGTTAGGATTCATGGGATTAGGATAAGGATTCTTCTGATGTTCATCAGGTGAAACATTTCTATATTGAGGCTTCAATTTTCCATCAATTTCCTTTGGAGGACCATATCTATAGTATGAGCCATCATCTTGACGAATATCAAATGAATCTGAAGATTTTCTATCTTCGGACTTTGGTCCTATCATTGGTCCGCCGTAGCCAGAATAATCATCGCTCCCACCATCATCATACTCAAACCCTGATGTGTTCGGATTTGTGTTGCCTATAAAAAAGGGATTATATTCATCATCTTCTGGATGAGAATCTGGGTACGGGTCATTTGTCTTTACTGTACCACTATTCCTTCCACTTATGAAATCATCAAAATCTTTTATCCATCCGAATAAAAAACCACCAAACCTCCTATGTCCTTCATATACTGACTGTATTCCGGGATTGAGTCCATTCGATACTTCAGAGCCTGCGATTTTCTTTATATCCCTAAAATAAAGGAAATGTCCTTTAATATTTCTTATGGGATTGCCTTTATACATTGAACCTATTAATCTTGTCAAAGTTCCAAAAGAAAGCTTCACGTTTGTTGTGCGATATATGTATCTGCCGAGAGAATACCAATCATCTCCTTCGTCTGCGACCAAGTTTCCTAAACCATCCGGATGCCAGTCCAGCGCCCCCGTCGGGTCAACTCTCCCAATCGGATTCCATTGGCAATAATTGTATGGTGATATCCAACTTCGGGAGTCCGCCATCGGATCGACAGATAACCATACACTCAAATCCGAATCATAATACCTCGCTCCAAAATATGAATATTGGGTTTCGTCGTCTTTTTCCTTGGCGGAGAAGGTATATCTTGAATCATACCCGTTTTGTTGGTCAACGAAGGTCTCGCTGTGGCTTGCTGCTTGTTGCCAGCATGCGTACTCGAATTGCGACGCATTAACATAATTACTTGTTAATAACGAGCTGTGGCCATCTTCAATATATTTTTTAAGCCTTTCCACTCTGCTAATTTATGCAATTTTCATCTTTCAGCAAAATAAAACAACATGCTTTTCAGCCTGGCGTTTTTTCTCAGTAAAAGTTTTGGATTGAACTGTGGAAATATCTGCATCTCATCGTTTTTTCTGCAAAGAAAATACATTTCTGCTCCGCTCCCCATCTTATCTGCAGGGTTTTTCAGGTGCATTTTGGAACACGACGAAACAAAGAAAGCGCTTTTGATGCGCTTTCCCGATTCTTTATCTCTTTTTTAGTGTTCCGATACCGTTGTTTTTGCTCTCTTTCTCACCAGCGATCATGCTGGTTATATGTCAGTTAACACCCCCAATTCTCCTCCGGGTGCAATCCGATAGCTATCGGATTGGAACACGACCAACATTTACTTAATAGGTGGAATCCAATTAATCGATGGGAATAAGCTTTTATCAAATTCTATTGTGTCAAGATTTGTTGAAAAATCAATTGCGAATTTTGTAGCAGTAAATTCTACTAAATATTTGTCTGGCAACTCAATGATTGTCTCGTAACTTGATCCAATAATTTTGTTACGGTCTAAGTTCTGTTCAGTAAAACTGTAAATATCGATTTTTTCTAAAGGCACTTTATCTTCCTCATCAAAAAAAAATGATTTCTTTGTAAGCCTTGTGTCAACTGAAAATGCGCTTGCCCAGCAATTACAACTATCCTGTTTGCTGAGTGCAAATATACTTTCGGGCTTGATATTGCAAGAAAACAGAAACGAAAAAATGGTATCATTAATAATTCTACTGATTTCAAAGTTGTACAATGGTTCTGGCAAATACTCCGTATATCTTAATAAAATTGAATCCACTTTCTTGAAACTTCTTTTAAGAATACCGTTACTTGAATAATACATAACATCTGTAATATTATTACCTGAATAGTGAATTCTCACAAACGGAATAGATTTTTGTTGGTGATTTAGTGAATGACTTGGTTCCATTGAAAAAACGTTGAAATCTCTAAAATACTTTATTGAATCACTATCTGTAAAAGCATCTTGTTTAGGAGAGCTACATCCAATAAAGAATAGAGTAAAAATAACAAAAGCAGTTCTCAAGTACAGTTTCATGTTGCTTATTTTGAATATGATGATGAAGTTGTAGCACCTTGCTTGTTCATTAAAGGACTTAATGTTGAAGAATTAAAATAAACAGTCCCTGTTGATGATAATCTTACATCAAAAGCCTGAAACAATTCCGTCCCATTTGCGGAGAAATATGCAATTGTAAACTGGCCAGCATATTTTGTTGCCCAGGCCCTATTATTTGAGTTTCTTGTTGTAACAGTAGGCTTTGAGAAAATCTGCTCACCTGGGCCAGCTCCTCCTCTTGACCAACCTTGATTTGCTACAACTGTAACACCAAGATTATTACTAAATCCACGCAGTAGCACATCACCTCCTATTTTGGGACTACCCACATGACATGCAGTAATAAAAACGATGCTACTGCCAGATAAATCGTCTTTAAGAAAGTTCAGGTCTTTTGCTTTTGATATTGGCGTTTTCCCAATGAAGAATTGAGATTTATTACCATTGCCATGTGAAGAGAAAATAATATTACCTATTTCTTTCCCATAATCATTTCTTAATGCCGCAAGCATTTTGTCTAAATCATTGGCACTATTAACATATAAAGCTATTGTGCTTTCGTTATTTTTATCATCTTCACTCCAGCTAGATGTGGGATCCGTATTTTGAGGAAAATTCCCAGCGCCCATGACTATAATGTTTAGCTTCTGAGTTTTATTACTTAAGTCAAGAGTTGAAATGTCCGTTTGAGCAGGGCCACTATTTTCATCAGGTTCTCCCTCAAGGCCAAATAAATCCCTATAATTAATTGGATTATTATATGTGTACGCAAATGGGCTTATCCCTGGATACTTATCAGCCATAGGATCAACACTCAGCCACACGCTCAAATCACTATCATAATACCTCGCACCGAAATATGAATATTGGGTTTCATCATCTTTTTCCTTTGCTGAGAACGTATAGCGGCTGTCGTAGCCAATTACATTTGTTACGAAACCCAATTCTGTACTATGTCCTTTCTGTACATTCAACTCATTCAGTTTTTTTCAAGCATTCCCAATTCCGATAAGCTGTCGGGAAAATCATCAAAGATTTGTTATGGATGGTGCAGGGTGCAAGATGAAATACAACTTAGAAATAATTTTTGTACCGAATTTTATAATACATCTTCTGTACCCATGAATATGGATGTTTAAAATAAAATCGTTTTTTCACCTTTATTACTGAATTGTTAATCGTTTTTATTTTAAACCCTACTTGAGTTGTTGTTATGCCGGAACTATTTATTACATACTCTTTTTTATCAAAACAAAACAGCTTTTGCTCATTTGTTCTTTTAAACAGATTTAAGCTATCATTCATTATTGGAATCAAAACAAGAGTGTTATTTACTCTGAAATAACATGATTGGTTTTCTTTTACCCACTGCAAATCGTTTTCCGAATTCTTTTCAAGGAAAATCACCAATAAATAGGAATTTCTATCAGTATCCTTATATGGAAGAATATCAATTACAAAACAAGTATTCGAATCAATTGAAGCCTTATTTCTGTTGTGAAAATTATTTATTTCGCGAAGGAGTTTCCCATTAACAACTTCTATGGAATCAAGATTAACACATTCTCTGTTTAGGGTTTTATTCCATTCAATCTGAGTCTTAGAAGATAAAGGAAGATTGAGCAGTGCAACTACAAATATAATACTTAGATGTTTCATGATAAGGATTGTTAGTAAGATTGAGGAGCATCAACAGGATATCTTTCATCAGAACTTCGCTCACTTCCATATTGGTAATATTTTCCATACTTTAACACATAGGCATTTACGGGTCTAACTATATTAAGTCGCCAATGTGTACTTCTGTCCTGAGGTGAGACGAAGCCTTCGGGATGACTGTGTCTGACATCAACCAGTGTATAACTTCCTTTCTTCAAATCATATGGATGATGAAAATATACTTCGGTAGGATTATGATCAGTGGATATTTCAGTCTTGACATCTCCTGAAGATAGGTCTTTGTAAATAAGCTGAGCCCATTCAACTTTTGTGTTTTTGGCAAAAAACTCAAAAATTTCTTTAGACTTTTCGTAACCATCAGAATGATATATATAACTGGATTCTTTTCTTTCCATTCCCTCACGAAAGCTTTTGTCAATTTGCATGTTCTTATGCCTATCTCTAAGTTCTCCCTTTTTGTTGTAATTTATTTTATTGCTCTCAAATTCTTTATCACTTACACGCACATAAGTGTCTGTGCTTTCATCTCCTCCAGGAATTGGTTTTCCAAACTGCCCATTTTTATTAAAAAGTACTGTGTCCAACCCCCACGGATCAACAAAATTTACAGGGTTGTTGAAACAATATGCATAAGGACTAAAATCAGGATGCACATCACTCATCGGATCAACACTTAGCCACATCTGCACAACATTTTCCGCGCGTTCTTTGACTGGTTCAGGGTTCCAGAGGTAGAACGGTATTTGCGCGCTATAATATTGAAGC
>PHDB01000066.1 GCA_002842495.1 Bacteroidetes bacterium HGW-Bacteroidetes-6 | reverse complement strand
ACTATAAACTGGAATCGGGTTATGGCTGGGATGATATATTTCATTTGATTGACGTTTTAAACAACGACACAGCCAATATTGCTGAAGTTCTCAATATTGACCGTACGCTTTGGATGCATGCTTTCAATTATTCGATGATTAATCTCGACAGCTATATAGGTTATTCGCAGAATTATTACATGTACGAAGATGATAATGGTATTTTCAACACCATCCCCTGGGATTTGAATATGTCGTTCGGAAGTTTCAGGTTTAGCGACGGCACTGCACTGAATTTGTCGATTACCAAAATAAAGCAACTCAATCCGCTTCAGCATCTATACAATAACGCTTACACACCAAGACCGCTCATAAAAAATCTGTTTGCCAATAGCACCTACCGTAAAATGTATTTGGCGCATTTGCGAACAATAATGACTGAGCAATTTAGCGACAGCAGCTACTATTTCAGAGCTTTATACCTGCAAAACATCATCGACAGTGATGTTCAGAACGACACCAACAAGTTTTACTCATATGCCGATTTTTTAGCCAATACCGACTCAACTACAGGTCCAACAAGCGACCAGTATCCGGGCTTACTCGATTTGATGGAAGCCCGAAAAGTCTATCTCGACACCTTTTATGGTATAAGAGGAGCGCCCGAACTAAGCAATCAGCAATTTAATCCAACAAGACCGGCTTATGGCGAAAATTGTGTACTAAATTGCAAAGCAAGTGATGTTTCAAAAGTTTTTGCCTACTATCGATTTGAAACCAACGGCCGTTTTACCAGCGTTCAGATGTTCGACGATGGCGCACACAACGACGGGCTGGCCGGCGACAGTATATTCGGTACTGAATTCGAAGCCTATGGCGATATTATCAATTATTATTTCTGGGCCGAGAACGATAGTGCCGGACGCTTTTTGCCAGAACGTGCACAGTACGAGTTTTTTACTATTTATCCAACTGTTAGGCAAGGGAAAATTGTAATCAACGAACTAAATCTGAACGATGGCTGGCTCGAGTTGCTCAATCTGTCGGACGAGTCGCTTCAACTGAGCAGTCTGAATCTAATTCAACGCAGCGAAAACGAAACAATCTTGTTTATTTTCCCTGACACCATATTTGCTCCGGGCAATTATATTATTTTATGGCTCGATGGCAACAGCACACTACCCGGACTTCATACCTGGGAATTACCAGCCGATACGGGAAGTCTCGAACTGGCTTACACACAAACCAGTACTGTTGATTCGTTACAATATGGCTTACAAATTGACGACTTGAGTTATGGCTCGTTTCCAAACGGCAGTCAGGAGCGTATGTTTCTGAAACCTACAATGGCCGATATCAATCGAACCCTCTTTTTAGAAAACAGCTTGTATGCTGTATTTCCAAACCCCGCCAGCAATTGGCTACATATCGGAACCACATTTTCGTCGGGATCAGAGAGTATAGAAATATTCAACAGCTGCATGCAGAAGCTGTATTCGCAGAACAATGTTTTCGGAAACACCCCGTTGCCCGCTGCACTGGCTGAAATTGATGTATCGACATGGAAAGAGGGGTTATATATTCTTCGCATTCAAAACGGAGAAAGCTCAAATAATTTAAAGTTTTTAATAGTCAGGTAGGTAAATAAAAAACGACAGATCCAAAACACACTCGGAACAAACCATACCGACATCCCATCCTAAAGCGTATCCCTAAACGGAGATTGTGTACCTTAATAAAAGATTACTTTTTCTTCACCGAATATCCAAAAGTACCAAACAGCTCTCCATGTTCGAAATAGCCACCGTGGTTGTAGCTGATAAGACCTGCTTGTTCGATTTCGAATTTGGCTGTACGCTTGTTGAAAAAACGTTCGTCGGCAATGGTATTTTGCACTTCGGCTATAAACATATGATGCGATCCCAATTCTTGAATTTGCGTCACCTTACATTCCATCGACAGCGGACTTTCGGCCACATAGGGACAAGCAACAGCAACACCATCTACCGGAGTGAGGCGCATAGTTTTGAACTTATCGACATCACGGCCGCTTCGCACACCACAAAAATCGGCAGCAAAAGCCAAATCTTTATCAACCAGATTAATGGTGAATTCCTTCGACGATTTAATTAATTCATACGAATAGCGCTCGGGGCGAACCGAAATATAAACCATAGGAGGCGTAGTACACAGAGTGCCTGTCCATGCAATAGTAATAAGATTGTGTTTCTCTTTATTTCCACAGGAAACAATAACCACAGGCAACGGATAAAGCATATTGCCCGGTTTCCAAATAAGTTTGGGATTTGTCATTTGTATAAATTACTTGAATTGCAAAGATACTAAATTGAAAACGTTGCTGATTGTTTTGTTTCTGACAATAAAGCTTTATTTCACCATTATTTTTTGCGTTTGACGCAGATGATATACCCATTAAGTATTTTTTCACTTTCAACAGGGTCAAATTTCAGCAGTTTGTCGAAAACTTATCACATATTCCAAAAAAAAGTATCACTACAATGCTGTATTACAAGAGTATACAAAATACACTGATTTAACAACCTGTCTTTTTGTATAATTGTTTAATATATTTCAAAAGGTCACCTTAAATTTGCTTTTAAAAAATTTCAAAAATCAGATTCTCATGAAAAGACATCTTTTTCTATTGCTGAGTGTTTTTTTTGTTTCGATACTAAGTATTGATGCACAAGTTACAAATACTCCGATTCCGGTAGATCCGAACGTAAAAATCGGTGTATTACCCAATGGTTTAAAATACTACATCAAGCACAACGAAAAGCCAGAGAATAAGGTAGAGTTGCGGCTGGTTGTAAACGCAGGTGCCATTCTCGAAGACGATGATCAGCAAGGTCTGGCTCATTTCATGGAACACATGTGTTTCAATGGTCTCGAACATTTTCCGGGCAACGAATTGGTTCATTATCTGCAGAGCATTGGAGTTGGCTTTGGCAACGACCTGAATGCATACACAGGGTTTGATCAAACTGTTTATATCCTACCCGTTCCAAGCGACGACAAAGAAAAACTAGACAAAGCATTTACTGTCATTGCCGATTGGGCTGGTGGAGCATTGCTTACCGACGAAGAAATCGACAAAGAGCGTGGTGTCATTTTGTCGGAAAGTCGCCTTGGAAAAGGATCAGACGACCGAATGATGAAAATCTGGCTTCCATTGATGCTCAATGGTTCTAAATACAGCAATCGTTTACCCATTGGAAAAGACTCGATTATTGAAAGTTTCAAATACGAGACCATACGTCGTTTTTATCGCGATTGGTATCGTCCTAATCTTCAGGCAGTTGTTGTTGTTGGTGATATGTCGGTTGAAGATGCTGAAAAACTGATTATTGAAAAATTTTCAGATCATAAAAATCCAAGCCCGGTTCGCAACAGACAGGAATTTTTCGAAGTAAAGCCATTCCAAGCAAGTCAAGCTGTTGTAGTGAGCGATCCCGAAGCCGATATGACCTACGTGAACATTGTTGGAAGCTCACGAAAATCGAAACCAACCGTCACTCAAGCCGATTATTTAGACGATGTTGTAGAACAACTTGCTTACAATATGTTGTATTCGAGACTCGATGAGCTAGTCAATTCTGCAAATCCGCCATTTATCTATGCATATGCTTACAATGGTGGCTGGGCACGTGGCTACGAAAGTTTCACTGCTGCCGCTGCATGTAGCCCCGAAGGGATAAAGCCTGCTATTCAGAATTTAGTAATCGAATGTTTAAGAGTAAAAGAATTCGGTTTCACCGAACAGGAACTGGAACGTGCAAAAGCGGCGATTCTTTCGCGATATGAAAAGCAATACAACGAACGCGACAAAACCGAATCGGGAAGAATTACCAGAGAATATGTAAATAACTATCTCGACAACGAGCCAATTCCTGGAATTGAGTGGGAATATAAATTTGTGAAAGAGCATTTGAAAGACATTACTCTTGCTAATTTCGACGAAGTGCGCAACAACATAAACATCGACAACAAATATTTTTGCTACGTCACAACCAAAACATCCGGCAATCTTCCCAAAAACGAAGAATTGAAAGCCTGGGTCGATGAAGCTATGAAAACCAAAGTAACTCCTTATACCGAAAAAAAAATTGCCTCCTCTTTATTGAAAAGCGAACCTAAATCTGGAAGTATTGTAAGTTCAACCAAAAACGAAAAGTTAGGAACAACCACTTATACATTAAGCAATGGTGCAATTGTATGTATTAAACCAACGACTTTCAAAAACGATGAAATTGTTTTCAAAGGCTCGAAATTCGGTGGATACAGCACCTACGAAGGCAAAGACTACCAAAGTGCTCAATTCAGCAACAATGTTGTGGAAGAAATGGGCTATGGCGAATTTTCAGCTACCGATCTCAATAAATTTTTATCCGGAAAAGATGTTAAGGTAATTCCTGTTGTTGACGATTATACTGAAAATATTTCGGGCAACTGCGGTGTGAAAGATATGGAAACTATGTTCCAGCTTATTTACCTGAAGAGCACAAGTCCACGTAAAGACATGGAAGCATTTCAGTCGTTTGTGACCCGCTCGAAACAACAACTGATGCTCGCTAAACAAAGTCCCGAAAATCTTTTTGCCGACAGTCTTTACAACACACTATATCAAGGCAACCCACGAGCTCATCTCATCAACAGTCCGGCCGACTACGACAAAATCAATATCGACAATGCCATTGCATTTTATCTCGAACGAATTGGAAATCCAAAAGGCATGTATTTCACTTTTGTTGGTTCTTTCACCGAAGGCCAGATTAAGCCACTGATTGAAAAATACATTGGCGGAATTCCATCAGGCGATTCGGAATCAAAATACAAAAGCATGGGCATGGCAGTTCAACCTGGAATAAAAAGCTTTACTCTTCGCAAAGGAAGCGAACAAAAGGCCATGTTGATGCATTATTATACAAAAAGCACTTCTTTCAACGCCGATGATAACTTTGTACTTGCGCAGTTAAATCAGATTATCAACAACCGCATTATCGATACCATCAGAGAAAAAATGGGTGCAATATATGGCGGCGGCTTTTATGGATCAGTAAAAAAGTATCCAAACGAAGAGTTGTTTATGCGCTCGTATTTCCCTTGCAGTCCTGAAAATATCGATGCTGTAAACGAAACATTTCTGCGCCTTGTTGAAGAAACAAAAATTGACGGCAACATCACAATCAGCGATTTAGAACGCGTGCGCCAACCTGCACTTGAAACATACAAAGTGAACATTCAGAAAAACCAGTACTGGATGAACAATCTGCAATATGCTTGGCTCAATCAGACAGATCCGGAGCGAATTCTTGCTTATGAAAAAAACCTGAACGACATCACTCCAGCCAAGCTTGCGGAAATTGCCCGCAAATACTTTACCGGTCAAAACATTTTCACCGGATCCTGGCTACCAGAGTCAAAGTAATACAGCTTTTAAGCATTCTATCTAAGCAGATCCCTTTCGGAATCTGCTTTT
Organism: Bacteroidetes bacterium HGW-Bacteroidetes-6; assembly: GCA_002842495.1. Taxonomy (GTDB): domain Bacteria; phylum Bacteroidota; class Bacteroidia; order Bacteroidales; family DTU049; genus GWF2-43-63. The sequence goes on along the minus strand of PHDB01000066.1, from coordinate 13,645 downwards.
TTATTTTCATAAATTGTATGCAGAGATAGCATATCCACGATAAAGTTGTTGCAATCCTATTAAAACAGACAGACGTAAATTACAATAGAAAACCTATCGCGCATAACAAGCTTATTTTCCACCAGCTAACTTTATAGCTTCCTCCAAATTCATGCGCTTATCGCCCGAATAAGCAACCACAAAAGCATCGGCTAAACCTTTGCCAACAAGCTCTATTTTCATGGCTTCGGCTTCGGCGTATGTATCGAATTTTCCGGCGGTGTAAATGGTCATATTGTTGTCGGCTTTGGTGGTTTCGACTCCTTCGCCGGCCAAACTAATGAGTGCATTCACAACTTCAACCGGTACATCTTTGCTGTAGGCGCCAATCTGAACTTTAAATACTGGTTTTACAGACGGCACATTGTTGTTTGTTGTAGTATTGTTAGTTGAATTGTTGTTTGTTTCGGTTCCCGAAGTAGCTTTCAAGCCACCGCCAAACGAATTACCATCGGCAATCAGACGATCGGCTTCGGCTTGGGTGATTTTACGGCCTTTGTACAAAATAACGACAAAAGCATCGGGAACTCCATTGGCGCGAATGGTATTTCGGGCAGCAACAGCATCGTTCATAGCGTTAAATGTCCCCGCAAAATAGCGATAGTAGCCATTTGTCATTTTCTCTTCAATCAAAGGCCTAATTCCGAAAAGCTGGTCGCTGTTGCGGGTTTTGGCATAAACACCAACCTGAACCGAATACACCAGGCCATCAACATCGGTCATGGCATAATTTCCTGCTACTACCGAATTATTGTTGGTATTATTGGTATTCGGATTTACATTATTGTTGTTGTTTGCAACCATTGCCCCACCCTGCTCCAGTTTCCGGGCTTCGTACACCGGAATGCGCTTACCATTATAATATGCAACCACAAATGCATCGGCATATCCCTGTGGACGAATCCTGAGACGTTCGATATTGGCAGGATTGTAGCTTGTGAAATAACCGGTCATAAACTGATACCAGCCTCCCGACTGTTCAAAAACAACATGCAGATTCTTGAAAATCTTCAGCGTATCGACCATCTGACGCGATGCTGCAATTTGAACACGGTAATACAATCCTTCAACATTGCTATTTGCATTGGCGGCATTGTTAGTGTCGTTGTTTGAAGCATGGTTGTTGTTCGTTGTATTGTTGTTATTACTGCTATTATTCGAATTCGTTGAATTGTTGTTATTCGCATTATTTTCGGGATTGTTGTTATTCGGATTATTGTTATTGTTATCAGGATTGTGATTATTATTGTTGTTGTCTGGGTTATTATTGTTGTTATTGTTAGCAATGTCGTTTCCGGCAGAAGAATTGGAAGGAACTCCTGTGTAAGAATTTAGCGCATCGCTGTTTTTCAGATAATTGTCAGCCAGAAGTTCGAGCGATGTACCCGTTTTCTGTTCAATTTCGGTTACGGTTTTCGTCAACATTTTCTCAGGATTACCAAGTCCGGCATTGTCCATTGATTTTTGTTGCAACTGCAAAGCACTTTGCTCTAATTTACGTGCTTGATTAAGCAAATCAGCTTGCTTTTCGAAGTCGCTGGTTCTGAATGCTTCGCTTCGTAGTTGGCGTGCTTCGATCATTTGCATTCGAGCCAAATCCGAATCGGCATCAGCTGCCACATTGTTGTCGGCAAGCAAGCTGTTTCCGCTTTCGTAACGGCTGTTGCTCCACACACCATAAATATCCGAACCCATCAAATAATGTCTTCTGGCTGATTCGTCGTATTCGGATGCCTGCTGCAAAATCTTATTTTTAGCAATCACATCAGTCGTGTTTTCGGCAATGCGACGCAGACTATCGGCTCTCAAGAGATCAGACGCATATTGCTGCATGTGATACGAAGCCATGATATCGGGTTGCGGAACAGAAATATCCGTGGGAGCTGGTTTACCATTGAGCCTAAAATTATTCTCAGCATTATTCTTATAAGCGTTTGCTTCCGAATCATATGCTCTCATGGTGCGGGTAAGCATTTCTATTTCGCTTTTAACGGCATTCGAGTCGGCAGGATTTTCGGTCAATTTCTTCTTCAAAACCGCAATGCGAACCAAAAAAACTTCGGTGCCCATATTGTAATATTCAGCTTGAACCAAATCCTGAACATCGTCGTTCATTGCATTTTTGTCAATATCTTGCATCGAACCATTGCTTGCATACAATATTTCAAAGGCATTGTCGCCAGCAATCGTATCAACTGGATTATCAACATGATTTGTGGTAACGCCTGCCGAAGAAACTGTAAAATCGGGCAATTTACTCACATTTGTCACATCGGGTTTTCCCGACAGTTTTTTATACTCATCCGAAAGCTGAGTCAGTTGTGTTACAGATAACTTATTGTACGAATCGCGGGTTTCGCTTAGTAACTGCCCCCGTTGTTCGATATAGCGAAGCGAATCGTTCAGTGAAACAATTTTTTCGTTCTGTCCATCAACAACAGCCTGCTTAACAGCAATTTGCTTTCTTGTATTTTCCATATCGATGGCAAGCTGGTCTTTCTTTTTGCCGTCTTTCAGCTTATCAAATTGCGTTTGCTGCTTATCGAGCTGCTTTTGCAAATTGTTCAATTCGGCTGAAGTCTTGGTTCGGTTGTCCTCGATACTTTTTATTTCCGATCTGAAATCGTTGGCTTTAAGTTCCAAAGAATTATTGTTATTGTCGCTCGGTCGATTTAATGCTGCTATCACATCACTGCTTTTGTTGCGGGCCGCATACAAAGCATTGGTGTCGGAGGCAACACTGTTGCTGCTTGCATTTTGCACAAGTTCTTCCAACTCATTTTCGGCTCGAGTAAGATTCGAATTGTAGCGGTCGAGCTCACTATAATAGTCCGATAGCACGTTCATTTGCAGATTCAAATCTTTTAAATTAGCTTCTATATCGGTCATTCGCATTTGCTCCAAATTCGAAGGCGACTGCTTTTTGCTCAAACTGTTCCATTCTTGCAACAATTGATCGTATTGCTTCTTTTTCTGCGCAAACGACAACTGAACAGCGTCTTTCTGCCTATCGTTCTGAGTTAGCAAATTGTTCACCGAATCGCGCGAGGCAATCAAACTGCTTTTAACCTGCTGCTGAACAAATTCTACCCTACTATCGTTATTCCCATTATAATTTGAAACATTATTGGTGTCGATCCGATTCGAATCGTTATTGGAATTGTTGTTGCCATTATTATTAACGTCGTTGTTGCCATTGTTGGCTATATCGTTATTCCCATTATTGTTTGAAACATTATTGGAGTCGTTCTGATTCGAATTGTTGTTGGAGTTGTTATTGCCATTATTATTATTAGCGTTGTTGTTTCCATTGTTGGCTATGTCGTTATTCCCATTGTTGTTTGCAACGTTATTGGTATCGCTTGTCATTGCCATCAAATTGTTCACAATATCGTTTCGTTTGCTTGTGTTCGATTTGAGCGACACCAATTCATTTTCGCCCGATTTTGCATCGGTTTTAAGTCGCTGAGCTTCGTCGCGTTTGAATTTTGCTTCGTCTTTCAGTCGATTGGCTTCGGTAGTGTAATCGTCCTTCATTTCAGGGTCGGTTGCCAGCGACGCTTCGTGAAAATAGGCATCGGCTTCCTGATCGAGTTTAGTCGCTTCTTCTTCAAGTTTTTTCGAATTGACATAATTATCTGAAATATCTTTTTCGAGGCCGACAATATATTCATCGTCGCCCTTAATTTTCTTATCGAGCTCAACAAGTGTAATTTTAAACGTATCGACATCGTCGATTAATTTTTTGAGCAACACAACCGATGTATCGAGCTGCCGCGACATTGCTAGCTGCTGAACATATCCGGCGCGATTTTGCAGCTTTTCAAGCGTTTTTGACTGATTGTCTGCAGCATCGGAATATTGCTGATACATTTGCTTGGCAAGATTCGATTCGTCCAGCAATTGCTCACTTTTTTTCGAATTAGCTGTGGCTTCAGCCATCAGGTCTTTTCGTTTTTTCTGATCGGTTTCGCTGAGTGCCTGATCGTACAATTGCTGACTGTTCTTATTCAACTCAACAGCCTGATCCTTTTTTCTATCGCTCACCGACAACGAAGCATCGCGCATTTTACGAAAATTATTCATTTGATCCTCGGCTGCATTTACATGAAAAAATGCCAAATCGACAATATCCTGATCGGTAGCATTGACCGGAATATTGTATCGGGCATTGTCCGAAGCACTCGCAGTGATTTTTGGTGTATCAATAACCATTTCCTCATTCGAATTCACCTCAAGACTTGCCTTCTGGCGCAACAGGGCTACAGTATTAAGATATTCTTCGTTATTAACATCAATATCGGATGCACCAATCATTTCGGGACGATAATCGCCATAGTCCGGAATTTTTTGATCAATTCGAACCAAATACACCATTATTCGACCATCGCTACTGTTTCGGTACGACGAAAACCAGGCATATCGTTGGCTTGGATCAGTAATAAACATGATGTCGTCGAATGGGGTGTTGATTGCAAAATCAACATTTACAGGTGTAGTCCAGTCACCTTTGGTAGAATCGAAAGTTGTTCTGAAAATATCATAGCCTCCCATCGAATTATGCCCTTTCGAGCAGAAATACATTGTTTTGCCATCGGGCAGCAAATAGGGATAGTCTTCGTCGAACTCCGTGTTTACAGCATTACTCAATCGCTCTGGCTCAGACCATTTGCCTCCATCGAGCTTATAAACACGATAAATATCTTTGCCTGTTATATCTTTCTTACCGTAGCTACTGTAATACACCACCTGATGTGTATCGCTGAAAAATATCAGTTCCTGATCTCCTTGCTTCTTATCGTATTTGGTCATCAAAAATTCGGGTTTGGGACCAATACTACCGCCAAATTTCGAGATATCATAGGAGCGAAAGAAATTATCGAGATTCACTTCGTAACGCTTCATAACAACAAGGGTGCTCAGGTTTTGCAATAGCAAAACACCATTGTTACACATAGCAATACGAACTACCGCTTCTTGATAATACGTATTTTTGGATGTAATTTCCCTTTTGAACGCTTCGAGCGCTCTGATCGCTTCCCCAAATCGATAGGCCTGATGGTATGCTACTCCAAGATAGAATTTCAACATCAGGGCATCCTCGCCCTGCAACTGACCAACAGCCAATTCCATGTACTTGATAGGCTGTTCCGGATCACGACGATCCGAATAAAGCATACAAACACCAAAACGATATGAATAAAAAGGATCCTTACGGTGCAAACTCAGCAATTGAGAGTATTTGGGAAATGCTTCGGTGAATTTTTTCTGCGCAAAAAGCTTTTCCGCTTCAATACGTACCTGTTCGTCGTCGCCGTTTTCCTGGGCAAAAAGAACCTGATTACCGGCTAAAAACAGAAGTGCCGGCAATAAAAACAGCCATATTTTTCCCTTATGGGGCAATGTGTGGATAATGCTATATATTTCTGTTTTCTTTATACTGATTTTTGTAAAAATTGTTTCCGAATCGGAGAATAAGATGATTTTTTGGTGAGAATTCACAGATAAAATACATTCATCACTTTCAATAATTACATCATCGACATTTATGATGGCTTTTTAATAGTCACCTTTCAAGAAGAATGCATCAAATTTCTGAAGGATTTCAATCTGGATTATAATGAGCAATATTTCCGGAAATAATTACTCCGCCCACGCTATGCATGACATTCATTTTGTCTCACCAGTCATGGCTCTTCGTGGCATTGAGACAACAAACCATAAGCCTCAAACAGCGATGGTTGTAGAACGCAGGACGTAGTCCTATGCTAAAATTCAATTATAAAAAGGGCCCTGAAAGGGCGATGTAACACAAAATCTCATCAAAATCGATTAAAATATGTACCTTCGAATCTTGATTTTTGAGTACAAATGAAAATCACTATCGACCATAAATCGGGTTTCTGTTTTGGTGTAACTTCGGCTATTTCCGCTGCCGAAAACGAATTACGCAATACCGACAAATTATATTGTCTGGGCGACCTTGTTCACAACAGCGCCGAAATGCAACGACTTCGCAATATGGGATTGGTGGTTATTTCGCACGAACAGCTCAAAGAACTCCACGACGAAAAAATTCTCATTCGTGCACATGGCGAGCCACCCGAAACTTACGAAATTGCCCGTAAAAACAACCTCAATCTACTCGATTACACCTGCCCTGTCGTTCTGAAACTGCAAGAGCGCATCCGAAAAGGCTATCAACCATTGCCCGAGAAAAACGGGCAACTTGTCATTTATGGAAAACCCGGACACGCCGAAGTAATAGGACTCACGGGACAAATCGGCAACAAAGCCATCATAATTAAATCGCCCGACGAAATGTCGGATATCGATTGCTCGAAACCCGTTGTACTGTTTTCGCAAACCACCAAAGACGAAACAGGTTTTTATCAGTTATCCGAAAATATACGCCAGGGAATGCTGAAAGCCGGAATTGACCCTGAGCAGAACTTAACCATCAACAATACTATCTGTCGTGCGGTTGTTAACCGTGTGCCACGCCTCAGGACTTTTGCTTCGCAGCACGACATTATTGTATTTGTCAGCGGATCGCAAAGCTCGAACGGGCAATATCTTTTCAGTATTTGCTACGAAGTAAATCCACGCAGCTATTTCATCAGCAGCGAAAACGAACTTCAAGCCAAATGGTTTCAAAACAACAATTCGGTTGGAATCTGTGGCGCAACTTCCACTCCTATGTGGTTAATGGAAAATGTGGGAAAAAGCATTGAAGCCCTAATTATTGACTGATATCAATTTCATGTACTTTTGACTATGCTTTCTTTGATTATCTAAACAAAATGAACAAACATTTCACCTCGATCCGATCCATACGAAAATTTCGCAAAATTCGCATTTTCTTCATTATTTTGGGAGCAATGGGATTGGTCATTCTGGCCTTACAGGACTACAGCAAAGTTACAGGATTCGGCAATTTATTTCATACCCTGCAAGGTCTGCCTCTCCTGCTTTTTGGTTTCACCATGTTTATAATTACAACAAAACAAATAAAGCGAATGACAGGTGCTTTTATCAGCTTTACCGACGAAAGCATTGAATATAAAACCATGAGTAAAAGCGGTTTTTTCAATATCAATTCGGATATTGAAAAAATAGAAAGTTTTTCCGATAGCATAGAAATTACTGACAAGCTAAAAAACAGCAATCTCATTGTTTTGAAAGATTTGTTTGTTGCCGACGAGCGCAAAGAAATCAAACTGATTTGCTCCGAAATCGATAAAAAGCTGCATAGATAAAGGAGCTGACGAAATCATCAATTCGATTTTTTGTAACTTTACCATTCAGCCGTTTACAAAAAAATTGAGAAAATGAACAATATCCTTGTTTCGCTTAGGCACGAATTGCACCAACATCCCGAATTATCGAACCACGAAACGGTAACTTCGGAACGCATAGCACAATTTATGAGACAATTTCATCCCGATAAAGTAATTAATATCGCCTCAACCGGAAAAATGTTCGTTTTCGACAGTGGCAAACCAGGGCCAACAGTGGTTTTTCGCTCCGAACTCGATGCGCTGCCCATTTTCGAAAAATCTGAGCTAAGCTATGCCTCTAAAAACGGCGCTTCGCATGCCTGTGGCCACGATGGACATATGAGTATTCTATCCGGGCTTGGAGTCGAAATAGCTAAAAAACGCCCTTTGCAAGGGAAAGCAGTGCTTTTGTTTCAACCTGCTGAAGAAATAGAACAAGGCGCTCGCGATGTAGTAAACCATCCCGAATTCGAGAAGCTGCGTCCAGATTTCGTTTTTGCATTGCACAATATCCCGGGAGTTAAAAAAAACATCATATTACTCCGACAAGGCAGTTTTGCTGCTGCTTCGCGTGGAATGACAATAAAATTACACGGAAAAACATCGCATGCCGCAGAACCCGAAAACGGAATCAGTCCCGCTAATGCTATTTCGGAGCTCATTCGGAAAATGAACGCGCTTGCAGCTAATCCAGACAATTTCGAAGAACTCACATTGCTTACTATTGTTCACATACGTTTAGGCGAACTTACGTTCGGCACATCGCCCGGCGAAGCCGAAATAATGATGACACTACGCGCTTTTTCAAACCACGATATGCGTAACCTAGTTGATAAAGCCGAAAAAATAGTTTCCGACATTTGCAAAGCCGAAAATCTCAGTTTTGAAATATCATATTGCGAAGAATTTCCAGCAACCGACAACAATTCGCAGTGTGTCGATATTGTTGAAAATGCTGCTAAAGAAGCCATGTTAGATATTGAATACAATAAACAACCATTTCGTTGGTCCGAAGATTTTGCATACTATGCCGAAAAATATCCGGCTTGCCTGTTTGGTTTAGGTGCTGGCACCGAACAAAAGCCTCTCCATAACCCCGACTACGACTTCCCCGACGACATCATTGAAACCGGAATTGTCGTTTTTTTCAACATCTACAAAAGTCTCCTCTATGTCTGAAACATCTGTAATTGAACTAAGTCGTGAATCGGTAAACAACAATATTCGTTTTCTTAGAAAAAAATACGGAAGCAAGGTTCGAATTTCGTCTGTTTTGAAAGCCAATGCCTATGGCCATGGTATTGAGCAAATGGCTCCAATGCTCGAAGACGCCGGAATCGACCATTTCTCGGTTTTCGATTTCAGCGAGGCAATGCGTGTGAAAAACAGCCTTAAAACCGATGCATCTGTAATGATAATGGGATGGATAAGTCCGACACATATCAAAAAAGCAATCTTTAGCGGCTTCGAATTCTATATCTTTAATCTCGACCGCTTGCGACTGGCATTAAAATATGCACAGCTTCAGCAACTCAAAGCTAAAATTCACATCGAAGCCGAAACAGGAATGAATCGGTCGGGGCTGAACCAAAGAGATTTGCTTAAAGTAATAGAAATAATTAAAAGCAATCCCAAACATTTCGAGATTATGGGATTCTGTTCGCATCTTTCGGGAGCTGAAAGCATATCGAACTACATGCGAATTCAACAGCAGATTCGAAAATACCACAAAATGCTGACAACATTCACCTCAAGTGGACTCACACCCCAATTCCGACATCTGGCCAATTCGGCTGCATCGCTTGTTTATCCAAAAACAAGACTCGATTTGGTGCGGGTGGGTATTCTGCAATATGGCTTTTGGCCAAGCACCGAAACATTTATTCATTACATCAGCCGCCGTAAAGATAAATCGGATCCACTTTTGCGAATTCTGAAATGGAAAAGCCGCATCATGTCGATCAAAGAAGTAAAAACCGGCGAATTTGTTGGTTACGGAATTTCGTTTTTGGCTCAATCCAATATTCGCACGGCACTTATTCCCATTGGCTATTCGTGTGGATACAGCCGCTCACTCAGCAACAAGGGGCAGGTACTAATAGATGGAATGCTGTGCAACGTTATTGGTGTTGTGAACATGAACATGATTATTGCCGACATCACTCTTACCAACAATGCCAATATTGGCGATGAAGTAGTGATTATCGGGAAGCAAGAAAACCACGAAATCAAAGTGAGCTCGTTCAGCGACAGCAGCAATATGCTCAACTACGAGGTTCTTACGCATTTGCCAAAAAATATTACGAGAGTGGTTGTTTAATTTATTGCACCTTCCATAGTTGAAAGTCTTTCATTCTGTAAATCGCAACATAGCTATTGCGAAAACCATCTGCATCGGAAAAAACAAAATGAAGTTCAGTTGCGAGTGTTCTTACATTGTGTTTATCGATACACGATGGAAAATCGGTGCCGTAATTGTTGAGTGCCGAAAGGAAAAACAGTGCAATATCGTAGCCCATGTATGCTTGTTTATCCGGGTCGGCTTTGAAACGCTTTTGAAATGTACGGGCAAAATCGCGCACATCGTCTTGCTCATAATCGATAAAAGAGCTTGAAAAGAAATGTGTATTTTGAAACTCGAGAAACTCAATATCTAAATTTTCATAATTCAACCAACCCGGAAGTCCAAACATTGTGATATTGTAAGTCTTCTTCAAATCGTTTAGCGAGCGGATTGAATTTTCGATAAACATATCGCCATTAGCAAGATATACAAGTACATTTTCTTTGCTCCCGCTCATTTTGGCAGTCGCTCCCTTCAATCCGGATTCATTCAGATTCACCATACTCCACGAAGGATAATCGTTTGCCCGCAAAAACGAATCGAGTGCCATCGCAGCATTTTTCTCTACATCGGATGCCTGATAAGCTACAATTAAATTAGCGTCCTTTTTTTCTTCGGTGAAATATGTTGCCAATCCCATCATTTGATTACTGATACTGGTAACCGGATTGAAATAGTATGGATTTATCTCCTGAAGATTCACAAGGCTGCTTAAAAAGCAACTCACCATCGGAATTTTATTCTCATGGCTGAAACGACTGATGGTATCGATGTATTTAGCCTGGAACGGTCCCAATATCAGATTCATGGTTTTCAGTTCAGGACTACTCATGGTTTTACTAAACTTCGCTTCAGTATCATCGAAATCGTAAACATACAAATTCACTTTAATGCCAGCCGATTTCAGCGTATCAAGCGCAATCTGCATTCCTTCGTAAAACTGAATATAGCTGAAAGTGATATTCTGATACCACTCGTTCTTATCTTTATTTTCGGTGTTATATGTTCGGGCAGTACTTTTCTCAAGATACAATGGTATAAGCAAAGCTACATTGTATTCAGCAAGTTTTTTCGGATTGTTGCAATCACAAGTATCTTCCACTCCATTGGCATTGAGCATTATTTTGTCGAAACCAACAATTATTTCCTGACCCGGGACAATTTCAGTCTGTAAATCGGGATTAAGCTGCTTAAGTTCATTTAATGTGAGTAAATACTTTTTCGCAATACTATAAAGTGTTTCGCCTTTGGCAACCACATGGATTCTTGCTTTAACAGCAGGTTCTTTCGCTACAGGAACCGGCACTTTAAGAATCTGCCCTTCCGCTAAATTTTCTGAAATCCCGGGATTTAATCTTCGTAAATTCTCAACCGAAGTATTGTAAGCACCTGCAATTTTATAGAGCGATTCACCTTTTTTTACCACATGATTTTCGGTTGTCATGTTACCACCATTCGATTGAACAACATGACCGGTATTGTTATCTCCAACAGGAATTTTAAGTAAATACCCCAATTGAAGATCGTCACTTTGCAGCTTATTGGTGGTTTTTATTTTTTCGACTGTAACTTCATATGCTTTCGAAATCGAATACAAGGTATGGCCTTTAAGTACTTCGTGAATATAGTAGGCTTTCCCATCGATAATTTGAATTTCGGTCGATTTGGTGACGGTAACCTGTGCCGATAATGTTGACGATATAGCCAACATTATAAACAGGATGGAGATTATTTTTAATTCTTTCATGGTGTGTGCGGTTAACAAACTCTGTACCATTTGTGCTTTATTCCCACTCAATAGTTGCGGGCGGTTTTGAACTGATATCGTAAACAACACGATTTATTCCTCTTACTTTGTTGATAATTTCGGAAGAAACTGACGACAAAAACTCGTGAGGTAAATGGGCCCAATCGGCTGTCATACCATCAACCGAAGTGACTGCACGAATTGCAAGCACATTTTCGTAGGTCCGTTCATCTCCCATCACACCCACGGTATTCACCGGTAAAAGCACTGCAAATGCCTGCCACACTTCTTTATATAAACCTGTTTCGAGTAACTTTCCAATAAAAATATCGTCGGCCTCCTGTAATACACGAACTTTTTCGGGAGTCACTTCACCCAAGACCCGAATACCTAAACCTGGTCCCGGAAAAGGATGACGTTGGAGCAAGTTATCTGGTATCTGAAGCGCAGCCCCAACACGACGCACTTCGTCTTTAAAGAGTAAACGCAAGGGTTCAACTATTTTGAGCTTCATTTTATCGGGAAGCCCTCCTACATTGTGATGACTTTTGATTGTCTGGGATGGACCGTTCACCGAGATACTTTCAATAACATCGGGATAAATAGTTCCCTGTCCCAACCAGGCAGCTCCTTCGATTTGCAAAGCCTCTTCTTCAAAAATATCGATAAATGTCTTCCCTATAATTTTCCTTTTTTGTTCAGGATCGGAAACACCGGCCATATTGCCTAAAAAGCGGTCGCCAGCTCTAACACCAGTGACATTGAGACCAATAGAGCGATAAATTTCGAGTACCTGTTCAAATTCATTTTTGCGAAGCAGACCGTTGTCGATAAAAATACCATGCAGACGTTCACCAATGGCCATATGTATGAGCGTTGCCGCCACTGTACTATCAACCCCACCCGAAAGCCCCATGATTACGCGATCGTTGCCTAAAGTAGTTTTAAGCTCTTCAACAGTAGATTGGACAAACGATTCGGGTGTCCAATTACGCTGACAATTACATATATTGAGAAAATTAGAAAGCAATTTTGAACCATCTGTGCTATGATATACTTCCGGATGAAACTGTATTCCGTATGTAGGCTCACCTTCCACACGATATCCGGCAATAGTAACATCGGTGGTTGAACATATAACTTTAAATGAATCAGGAGCAGCCATAATGGTATCGCCATGCGACATCCAGACCTGTGTTCCTGCTTTGATTCCAGAAAACAATGGTTCGTTGCTATCGATACTTACCAGATTGGCACGACCATATTCGCGGCTTTCGCTTGGATATACTTCGCCGCCTGCAACCGAAGCCAAATACTGAGCTCCATAACAAACACCAAGAATGGGAATATGCTTGCGCATATGATCAATCTTTGGAAACGGAGCATTGATATCGCGTACTGAAAACGGACTTCCGCTAAGCACTATCCCTGCAATTCCTTCGTTGGAATCCGGTTCATAGGTGTAAGGTTTTATTTCACAGAAAACATTCAGTTCCCGTATTCTGCGAGCTATCAATTGTGTGTACTGCGACCCAAAATCGAGAATCAATATTTTATCCAAAGGCGACATATATAATAGTATTGCGAAGCAAAGATAGTTGATTTTCGCTATTTGGAAATCGGAATAAATAGATCAAAAAAAAGTTATTAACAATTTATCTTATAAATACAGTACTGAATTATAACTTTTTGCAAAAACTATCGTACAAAAACAAACAAGTTTTCAACAATGAAGTATTTCTACATTCTTCTTGTGATGATTGTATTTTTATTTTCCGGACGTGTTGGCGCCCAGCAAGTAGCCATGAACAACGAAAAAGAGCGTCCTTCGGGAAATGTTTATTCTGAAATCGACAGGGTGAGTTCACTACTGATTTCGGATCCTCAAAACGAAAAACTTTTGTCGGAGCGATCGCTTATGTATGCCAAAATTGGTGAATATGAAAAAGCTTTAAGCGATATTGATCAGGGATTATCATCTCATCCTGAAAGTTATCGTCTGTATTACACAAAAACGTTAATATTGCTTAGGCGTCAACACACAAAAAGTGCACTCGAAGCCATCGAAAAAGCAGTGGAACTCGAAGCCAACGAAAACAACCTCTACTTACGGGCAACAGTGTATGCTTCGTTGGGAGAAACACGTGAAGCCATCCTGGATATTAACAGTATTTTGGCGCTGAACCCACGCTGCGACTATTGCTATTTACAAAAGGCTCTTTGGTGCAGCGATAT
>PHDB01000006.1 GCA_002842495.1 Bacteroidetes bacterium HGW-Bacteroidetes-6 | reverse complement strand
CATACCAATCAATGGAAATAACCTGAGTGGCAACACAATGACCGATGCCGAACTGAACGACCGGCGCATGATGGTTCTGTATCCCGGCGAATACGATCCATCAAGTGAAACCATGGGAGGTGGAGTGCTATCGGTGAATGGAAAAATTTATTGCAAAGAAATCGAAGTGCGTATTGATCAACAATATTGGTGGGACGATGTGTTTGCTCCCAACTACCCACTGCGCAGTTTCGAAGAGCTCGAAGCATTTATTGCACTCAATGGCCACCTGCCCGATGTACCAACCGAACAGGAAGTAACCGAAAACGGCCTGTCTTTGGGCGAAAGCTACGGCACCCTGCTGCGCAAGATCGAGGAACTCACCCTCTACATGCTCCAACTGAAAAAGGAGAATGAGGAGCTGAGGAAATTGATTGAAAATAAGTGAAATACAGAGTTCCTTTTTCACCATGAAAACAAAAAGTATTAGAAATATTGTTGTTCTGGGGCTTATGCTGCTGACAGTGTTGAGTTGCAGTAAGTTCGAAGACGGACCCAAAATTAGCCTGCGATCTGTCGTAAAAAGAATTTATGGCGTGTATAAAATTGATTATTTTTCAAAAAACGGAACCGACCTGACAGATTATTGGAACCAGTACTATAACCTAACGTTCAAATTCTTAAAAGCCGAAGCAGGTGGAGGTGAAAATTGTTCATATGTTGAAATTGTTGGCTCTATTGACTCTTCAGGGACATGGAAAGATTACAGCATTTATAATTATGCTTATTTTGAATCAAGCGATGAGGTGACGATTTCATTATACAACTGTTTGATAGATACAACAATTTTTCCAGCAGAAAGATTATTGTATCCACTGGTTATAAACCTTGGTGATGGTCGTCCGATTATTTTTACGATCACTAAATTATCAAATAAAGAAATGTGGTTGTTTTATGAAGAAGGTTACGATGACTATGAAATTCATTACAAAGAAATTTAATCAACTTTTTCACTATGAAAACAAAAAACATTAGAAATATTGTTGTTCTGGGGCTTATGCTGCTGACCGTGCTGGGTTGCAGCAAGTTTGAAGATGGACCAAAAATTAGCCTGCGATCTGTTGTGAAAAGAATTTATGGCGTGTATAAAATTGATTATTTTTCAAAAAACGGAACCGACCTGACAGATTATTGGAACCAGTATTATGATATCACTTTTGATTTTCACAAATTTGAAGGTGGGGTTTATCCGGATATTTATGGAGAAAAAGTAACAGGGTTTATCGATTCATGTGGAGAGATGAAGGGTTATTCAATTAGCACTGTTCTTACAATAGTAGAAGGGGATGAAATAAAAATAGGGATGCATAATTACTTCTTTGATTCAACATGGTATCCCGATAGACTTCTTTATCCAATTTTTACTAACCCTAGTGATGTGACTCCATTGCTTATTATTACTAGACTTACAAACGATGAAATGTGGGTAAAACACACCAATGGTAGCGATGAATATATTATTCACTTTAAAGAATAATTACATGAAAAAAATATTTGTATTGCTGATTACTGTTGTGTTGACACAAAATTTGTTTTCACAATCATTTAGAGATGAGTCATATAAGTATTGGTATTATAGAGATCGGTTGAGGTATTTTGTGTACCCGAGTGCTGAAGAAGGCGGTTCAGTTCTCATGACAAGTCGAAATTCTACAGGGAATGGCGGTCCTTATTTTCAATTTAATGGCGCTGAGTGGGGTCAGACAAGAAAAATCAATGGGTACTACATTGGATTGTTGGCTACTGAATATAAGCTATTGAAAGACAATGGGCAATATTCAGATGCAATTGCAACGCTGCATGAACTTGATTTGGCTTTGGATGCACTGATGTGGATTGACAACTGCGAAGACAACACGATTCTGAAGCAATTATGAAAAACATAAATACTTAAATTGCAAACAAAAAAGTTGAACCATGAACACAAAAACGATCAGAAATATTCTTGCACTCACTCTCATTCTTGCCACAGTGTTGGGTTGCAGTAAATACGAGGATGGGCCATGGATCAGTTTTAGAAGCCCTGAAAAGAGAATTTCCAGCCATGTTTGGTATGTTGAATCATATAAAAAGAACGATATAGACTTAACTGTTGAGTGGAAAGATAGTTATGACTGGGGTTTTGATTTTCATCCATATACTGAAAATTATCCACCATCACCTAATTCAGATATTAGCGTTTTTGTCAATAGTCAAGACTATTCTAATGGTTTTGGTGTTTGGCATTTTCATGTTATAAATTTTCAGAATGATTCATATGATAAATCCAAACTCGTTTTATGGTTTAACTTAGTTGATACATCTGGTTTAATGAATAGTGATACAATTGGTATATTTCCGCTATGTACGCGAATAACTACGGAGTATGAAATAACTCGTTTAACTGAAAAAGAGATGTGGTGGCAATATACCGATAGCCTGAATAATGTTTATACAATCAAATTAAAGTAAAGCGTTGTGAAAAAATTAACTGTTTTGATTTTATTGTTGTTGGTTTTTGGAAAAGTTTTTTCTCAATCACCTGTTTTCTTAGATGAAGCTCAAAAATATTGGTATTACAGAGATCGCTTAAAGTATTTTGTTATGCCGGGGAGTGCTCCAGGACAAAGTATTTTGTTTTCAATAAGAAATCCGACTTGTACTCAATGGGATGGTACAACGCAAACCATTCAGGCTGTTCAGCCCCGAATGATGATGGGCTTTTACATCGGTATGCTGGCAACAGAGTATAAATTATTGAAAGACAATGGGCAATACAATGATGCCACAAACACGTTGAACGAGCTGAATCTGGCATTGGATGCCCTGATCCGGATGGATAAATGCGAGGATGAAATTCCCTGGGTGTATAATTATGAAAGCATGGATGGATTTTTTATCCGGGAGGACATACCCCCGGTTCTGAGCGATGAAATGGAAGCATATTTTAACCAAGGAATTGATGCAAGTCTTTCTGCACAACAAATGGCTCAGCTATTTCCGGGTAGGCCATCCGTTATAAATAAATTTAATGTGAGGTGTACACGACAATTTGAAGACCCGCAGAACTATTTTTACTCAAATAATTTAGATTTTACCCATTGGGCTTATGAAAATGATGAACAGGCCTACTGGCAATATTGGAAAGGCTATAAATTCATTAGCCAGGATGAACTGATTGGTATGCTGATGGGTTTGGCATTGGTTGTGAAATGCGTGGACGATCAGCCTACAAAGAACAAAGCGATTGATATCGGCGGAAAAACCGTTTCCTTTACGTTGGGAAATAATGCGTTGACAAACAGCGAATATGCCTCGGTTATCGAAGACGCAACGGGTGTAAACGGAGAAATAGTATTTACGGGGATGTCCCAGGTTGATCTTTTGTTGACATTGTTGTCAAAACAGGAATTGGGCAGAACATGGATGCGCTTCCCCGATAACACATTAATATCCGATGCCTGTGGCGGTAACACCTATACCTTGTCAAAAGGAATTATTTACTCGGGAAGATTTATTACTTCCGGTTGTGCAAATGCCTATCCGGAGGTTTATCAGTCCCTTTCGGGAACCCAGAAAGCCATTTGGCAGCTGGCGCTAAACACATTGGAAAGCAATATCTCCAATCAGAATGGAAGAAACAATATGGCCATGATGTCCCGGTTACTGGCGATATCAAATTTAAGCGATTATCGTACACAAAAACATCTGGGAAATTACAACAAATGGGATGTCTTTTATTTAATGATGCGGGCTGTGTTGCATGATGGAGATTTGAGAGATAAGAATTTCTTCAATTACGGACGATTGATTGATCAATTACAAACAGCACCTTGCGGTGGACCATATAAATATTATTTTCATCCAAGTGGACCAAATTCTTATCCAAACGGTTGGGCAACCTATTTGAAATATCAGACGGATGTGGAGTCTCAAAATGGGGGATACAATCACTATGGAAACCCATCCGGATATGATGAAAGGGATGTGGGAATTTTTTCGGGCATTGACTACATGCTCTTTTATAATCTCGCCTGCCTGGCTTTTTCGGATGGGTTTTATGAAGGGGGGGTGTATTACACTTTTCCGTATTACATCAATTTAGACAACCGGAGTATTCTGAATTCGTATTATCCAGACCTGAGTATTCAGGATCATGTTTTTCAGACACCCGGAGGAAACGGAGGCCCAATTACGCATCACAACTATTCGGCTTATGTTTCAGGCTCTATTAGCTCGCCGGAAGAGATAAGGGCCATTTCAACAATCACAACTGATATGGTTGTGGGAAGCGGATACTTGGTTCCTTCAACTGTGCCATCCAGTCTCACATTGCCTTCAAATGAGGCAGGGGATGTTACTCTGACTGCCGGTGAAAGCATTCGCCTCGCCGATGGCTTCCGGGTCGAAGCCGGGGCACATTTTCTGGCTCGGATTGAAAGCTATAGCTGTGGTGGTGTTTCTTACAAAAACATGGAAGCTCCGCCCTGGGACGAAAATTACAGAGGTTGTTTCTACGATACCCTGGTGAGTATTCCCATGGATAAGCGAGCCCCCATTGTCTATTCCGAAGATGATCATTCTGTGGATGATTTCGATACACCACTGTGGGATGATTATTACTACACTTACGATACCACAAGCAATCCCGGGTTAGAGGTTGGTGTGTGGCTCAACCCCAACCCTTGTCAGAATTCGGGTACACTTACATTGGTTTCGGAGAACGATACATATATCACCATTGAGCTGTTCGATATGGGTGGGCAAAAGCGTGCCACTGTTTTCGAGGGGCAATCGGGCAATTCATCATTTGACATCAATATTGACATGAGCACCTATGCCAAAGGAATATACATGCTTCGCATTACCGGCGACAATGGTTTCAAAGTAATGAAGTTTGTGAAGGAGTAAAAACAAAAAACCGTGCTTCGGGCTCCGCTGCCAATGACCAACATTCGTAGGGCACTGTAAAAGCAGACATAATAAAATACGCAACCGTATCTCGACACAAAAAATTATCTATACAGCGCTTTAACTGCGGGCAATTCTTTGCCTTCGAGGTATTCGAGCATGGCGCCGCCACCGGTACTTACATAGCTTATTTGATCGGTTAGGTTGTAACGATTGATAGCTGCAACCGAGTCGCCACCGCCAATAAGCGAAAAAGCTCCGCGGATGGTTGCCGATGCCGTCGAAATGGCCATCGATTTGGTTCCTTGTTTGAATTTTTCGAATTCGAAAACACCAAGCGGACCGTTCCATAAAATGGTTTCGCTATGGTTGATAATTTCGGCAAAACGCTTAATGGTTTTTTGTCCAATATCGAGGCCCATCCAACCGTCGGGAATGTTGTCGGCTTCGCTCCAGCGTGTTTGGGCTTCGTTGCTGAATCCATCGGCAATAACGGCATCGGTTGGTAAATAGAGATTTACGCCTTTACGCACCATTTCGGATGCAATATCGCGGGCAATATCGAGTTTGTCGTCTTCGATAAGCGAATCGCCAACATTGCCGCCCAGTGCTTTCACAAAAGTGAAGGCCATGCCACCTCCGATGAGCATATTGTCAACACGGTTAATCAGGTTTCGAATCACATCTATTTTCGACGAAACCTTGGCCCCACCTATGATTGCTGTAAATGGTCGTTTATCGGTATTGAGAATTTTATCGAGATTGAAAATTTCGTTTTCGAGTAGCAATCCACAGTATTTGCTGTTGGGAAAAAACTTCGCCACCGTGCTGGTGCTGCAATGTGCGCGATGAGCTGTGCCAAAAGCATCGTTTACATACACATCGGCCAATTCGGCCAGGCGTGACGCAAACTCTTCGTCGCCGCTTTCTTCTTCTTTATAGTAGCGTAGGTTTTCGAGCAAAGCTATTTCGCCGGGTTTGAGTTTGTGAATCACATCTTTGGTGCGGGGACCAAACAATTCGCGATCGAATACCACGTTTTTGTTGAGCATCTTCGACAAATGAATTGCGATGGGCATCAACGAAAAATTGGGTTCGTGTCCTTTCGGGCGACCTAAATGCGACATCAGGATAACAGTTCCTCCCTGATTAAGGATTTTCTGAATGGTAGGCAGGGATTCCCGAATACGGGTATCATCAACAATTTCCTGGTTTTGATTAAGGGGAACATTGTAATCAACTCTGATCAGAACGCGTTTCCCGCTGAAATCAACATTTTCGATGCTGGTAAAAGCCATTTTTTTCAGTACTGGTTTCGGGCTTCAAAGTTATTAATAATTAAACAGAAAAGAGATATGAATTTTATTTAGTTGGAAAACTGAAGTTTTTATTTTGATAAAACAATATTGAAACCATATTAAACAAATGGAAAATCAATGATCTATTATTTTGACAGGGCCTCAAGCTTTTTAGCAAAGTCGGTGGGTTGCAGAATTGCTATATACAGTCCAACTAAATCCATCTTTGATATTTTTGGGGTTACTGTAAATGAATAGTCAAGCGGTCTAAATATTTTTCCCCTTACTTCAACTTTTTTTCTAATTTCGCAACCAAACGCGTACAATTATGCTTGTAATCGGAATTGCCGGCGGTAGTGGTTCGGGAAAAACGACTGTAGTAAAGGCCATCATGAAACAATTCACCAAGGGTGAAGTGAGTTTGCTGTCGCAAGATTCGTACTATCGCGACAACGGTCATCTGAGTCCCGAGGAGCGGGCCAAAATCAACTTTGATCATCCGTCTTCTATCGAATTCAGCCTTCTGAGTAAGCATGTCGACGCTCTTAAGCATGGAAACGACATTGACATGCCGATTTACAGCTATGTGACTTGTGCGCGATCCAAAGAAACTATTTCTGTTTCACCTTCGAGTGTGCTTATTGTTGAAGGAATTTTAGTTTTAGCCAATCCCAGACTTCGCGAACGTCTCGATATTAAGGTTTTTGTTGATGCCGATGGCGATGATCGCCTTATGCGGATTATTCGTCGCGATATCGAAGAACGCGGGCGTTCATTTATTCAGGTTCTCGAACACTACGACCGGTTTGTGAAGCCCATGCATCTTACTTTTATTGAACCCAGCAAGCGCTATGCTGACATCATTATTCCGCAAGGAGGAGCCAATAAAGTAGCTATTGATATTCTCACAAGCAGAGTGCAGGCAAAACTTGCCGAATAATGCCCGTTTTTCAGCTTTCCGACGAAATTGTATTTCCCGATCCCCACATGGCCGACCCCGATGGCTTGTTGGCTATTGGCGGCGATTATTCGGTCGATCGTATGTTGCTGGCCTACGATCACGGCATATTTCCATGGTTTCAGCATAAAGGAATTATTTATTGGTATGCCACCAACCCACGGATGCTGATTTTTCCGGAAAAATACCGACCCAATCATGGATTAAGACGTTTTCTGAAGAAAAATCCTTATAGGATTACTGTTAACAGTGCCTTTAAAAAGGTAATAGATTTATGTGCAAAAACACGTCGAAAGGAAAAAGGAACATGGATTAACAAAAAATACCGAAAAGCGTTTCTCGAATTGCATGAACGTGGTTATGCTATCTCGGTTGAAGCTTGGCTCAACGATGAGCTTGTTGGTGGATTGTATGGAATTGTTGCAGGATCGGGATTCACGGGAGAGAGTATGTTTACAATCAAACCCAATTCATCGAAAGTAGCCTTTCATTACTTAATGGTGCTGGCCAAACAGATGAAGTGGAAATTTGTTGATGCACAACAAGACACGCCTCATATCCGAACTCTTGGCGCCGAGGAAGTCGATTTTGCTGCATTTTATTCTTTGCTTACAGGAGCCAACGCTGTCGGGGAATGATGTTTGTCAGCTTAAGCCTTGGCTTGAAAATAATTTCTAACTTAGCCAAAATTTTTTAATCATGAAAAACCTTGCTCTTATTTTGGCATTTGTATTTACTACAGTCGTTGTTTCGTCATGTGGTTCCGACAAGAAAAAAGATGATCAAAAAACCGATTCAACTGTTGTTTCTATGAAAGACAAAGTGAACGAATACGCTGTTGTTGAACTGAAAGTTGATATCAGCCACCTCAGCGATAAAGAAAAACAAATGTTATCCATTATGTTTGATATTGCAGATATTATGGACGAAATATATTGGATGCAGACTTTGGGTGACAAAACAGGATTTCTCGATACCATAAAAGATCCTGATACCAAACGTTTTGCCGAAATTAATTATGGACCGTGGGATCGTCTTGGCGACAACAAACCTTTTATAGATGGTGTTGGAGAAAAACCCCTGGGGGCCAATTTCTATCCGGCCGACATGACTAAAGAAGAATTCGAAAAACTTGACAACAAAGATAAAACCAGTCAATACACGATTATCAAACGCAAAGAAGATGGTTCACTTGAAGTTGTTTGGTTCCATGAAGCATACAAAGCACAACTTACAAAAGCTCACGATTTGATGCTCGAAGCAGCTGCGCTGGCCGACGATGCCGGACTGAAAAAATATCTCGAACTTCGTGCCGAAGCGTTAATTACTTCCGACTATTATGCAAGCGACATGGCCTGGATGGATATGAAAACTTCGAATATTGACTTTGTCGTTGGACCTATCGAAAATTACGAAGATGCCTTATTCAATTACAAAGCAGCTTTCGAGTCGTGTATTCTGATTAAAGATGCCGACTGGAGCAAAAAACTCGAACGTTTTGCAAAGTTGTTGCCCGATCTGCAGAAGCAGCTTCCGGTCGACGAAAAATACAAAAAAGAAGTGCCCGGTGCCGATAGCGACATGAATGTGTACTCTATTGTTTACTATGCCGGCGATTGCAACGGAGGTGGAAAAACCATTGCGATCAACCTCCCTAACGACGAAAAAGTACAACTGAATAAAGGAACACGTAAACTGCAACTCAAAAATTCGATGCAAGCCAAATTCGATCAGATTCTTGTTCCTATTGCCAATGTTTTGATGGATCCTTCGCAACGTGAATATGTGAAATTCGATGCATTTTTTCAGAATGTGATGTTCCACGAAGTGGCTCACGGTCTTGGAATCAAAAACACAATTGATGGAAAAGGCACAGTCCGTGAAGCGTTGAAAGAACTTTACTCTTCGATCGAAGAAGGTAAAGCGGATATTACTGGTTTGTATCTGGTAACCAAGCTGCGCGAAATGGGCGAAATCACGGATGGCGATATTAAAGACAACTATGTGGCTTTTGTTGCAGGTATTTTCCGGTCGGTTCGCTTTGGGGCTGCCGATTCGCATGGAACAGCCAATATGATGTGTTTCAATTTCCTTATGGAGCAGGGTGCTATTTCGCGAAACGACAAAGGTTTCTATTTGGTCAATTTCGACAAAATGCCAGTAGCTGTTGAAACATTAGTTAATAAGATTATCACCATTCAAGGTAACGGCGACTATGCAACTGCTAAGAAATGGATCGATTCCGATGGAGTTATTCCCGAACAGCTTCAAAAAGATCTCAATAAGCTGAAGGAAAATAAAATCCCTGTCGATATCGTTTTCAAACAAGGCAAAAATGTTTTGGAACTTTAATTAAACTACATGCTTCGCATTCTTTTTTTATCGGGTTTTCTTCTGCAGGTATTGTTGCTGCAGGGACAAGAGGTTGTTTCGTATTCTCAAAATCAAAAGAAGGACTATGGCTCCGAAATGAAGCAAAATTTGCACGTTCTGGCTTCCGACAGCCTTCAGGGTCGCGAAGCCGGAACTCAGGGTGAATTGATGGCTCGCGATTATATTGTTGGCTTTTATAAAAAGCTTGGAATTCTGCCAATTCCGGGAAAAGATTACACAATACCTTTTTTATTTTCCGAGGGTTGTTCGTATTCGCTTGGAACAATGTCGTTTAAATCGAAAACATACGAAATGGACAGCCATTTTTTCTATCTTAACCATTTGGTAGGATACGAATTTAAAGGGAAAACACACTTCGTCGGTTGTGGTCTTACTCCCAAAAACTATCTCGGAACCGATTCAGTTACAAATCAGGGTTTGGTGTTTGTTATTGATGTCAATTACAGCGATACCTGCCACAAGATTGGGAATTGCCTGGAGTATTTCGATATGGTTCAGAGTGCAGTCTCTTTGGCTTCCGAACGAAATCCCACTGCTGTAATTTTGGTTTCGAGCGATCCGAAAAAGTATCCCGTCTATTCGAATTGGATGCTGAAACCTGTTCGGCCAACCATTCCGGTTGTTGGGGCCGACACAAAATTATCGTTGCAGTTGCTTGAAAACAAGGAAGACAGCGTTTTTAGTGTCAACAATTTTTCAAAAAACGAACAAACAGGTTATAATGTAGCTGCTTTTATAGATAACCAAAAGCCAACAACCATTGTTCTTGGAGCTCATTACGATCATTTGGGCTTTGGTGGATTTGCATCGCGCTACAACGGTCCTGCATCTATTCACAACGGAGCCGATGATAATGGAAGCGGAACGGTTCTTTTGCTCGAAATGGCTCGCCGAATAAAAGAAGCTGGGTACAAAAATCACAATTATCTGTTTGTTTCGTTTAGTGCCGAGGAAAAAGGTTTGTTAGGAAGCAAAGCGTTTCTTAGTCAGCACAATTTCGATAATTCTACCATGATGGCGATGCTCAATTTCGATATGGTTGGGCGTCTCGATTCGGTTGAACCCAGAATTAACCTGATTGGAACAGGAACATCTGTGCAGTGGGACAGCTTGCTAACGGCTTCTGATCCTGGATTGATCAAGCAAAGCCGGAGCTCTTCGGGACTTGGAGGATCTGATCAGATGTCGTTCTATATGCACAAAATCCCTGTTATTTTCTTTATCACCGGAATGCATAAAGACTATCATACACCATACGATGATGCCGACAAAATCAATTACAAAGGGATGGTTGAAGTGCTTTGCCTTGCCGAAAACATTGTTGTTTCGCTCAATGGAATGGATTCTTTGTCGTTTAGAGAAACCGAAGCCGAAAACAGCGGTTCGCGAAAGCGATCGGGTGTTACTCTGGGTATTATTCCCGACCATGCCTGGCCAGGCAAAGGTTTACGTATCGATGCGGTAACTCCAGGCAAAACGGCATCAAATTTTGGATTTGAAACGGGCGACGTAATTGTTCAAATCGATGACTTTATTGTTTCGGATATTATGTCGTACATGAAGGCCCTTGCCAACTACAAAAAGGGTGATATTGCAAAAATTACCTACCTTCGTGGCGATTTTAGCACAACTGTTGATGTTACATTCTGACGCGAAATGATCAAAATTGCCAACAGAATTGGAATTGTAGGTGGAGGAAGCTGGGCTACGGCGCTGGCAAAGGTGTTGCAAAACCAATCCAAGAAAATCAACTGGTTTATCCGTCGTCAGGAAGTGATCGATTCGATTAGTAATTTTGGACACAATTCCGACTACCTAAGCTCTACCGAATTTAATCCTTCAATGCTTTATTTAAGCAATGACCTCGAAGATATTATTAAACGATCCGATATCATTATTTTTGGAATTCCAGCTGCATTTCTTCATCAACAACTTGAAGGAATTGACCCTAAATTGCTGCACGAGAAAATCATTATTTCTGCAATTAAAGGGATTGTTCCCGAGTACAATGCTGTGGTCAGCCATTATTTCAAAACAGTGTATAATACGCCATCCCAGAATTTTGGAATGATTGCGGGCCCTTGTCATGCCGAAGAGGTTGTTATGGATAAGCTTTCGTATATTACACTGGCCTCGAAAAACAGTGATATTACAACTTTGATGACCGACCTTTTTTCAACCAGAAATATTAAAGTAACTGTTTCTTCCGATGTGGAAGGAATTGAATATGCTTCGGTGTTAAAAAACATTTATGCTGTTGCGGCTGGAATTAGTGTGGGTTTGGGTTATGGCGACAATTTTCTGAGTGTTCTGACCATTGGTGCTATTCTCGAAATGCGTCGTTTTCTCGAAGCTATCAATCATTGCAAGCGCGATATCAATCTTTCCTCCTATTCGGGCGATATCATTGTTACCTCCTACAGTCAGTTTAGTCGCAACAGAGCTTTTGGTAATCTCATTGGTAAGGGCTACAGCGTAAACTATTCGCGCATCGAAATGAAACAAGTTGCCGAAGGGTATTATGCGGCTAAATGCATGACCGAAATAAATGAACAGTACAAGGTTGACATGCCTATTGTTAATGCTGTCTATAATGTCCTGTATAAAAATGTATCACCGGCAACCGAAATGCGTAAGTTGGCCGACCGTTTAAGTTGATTGCTGTCAGCCTCTTTTGTATATTTGTTTTAAATTCATTAATTTCTGAACTATGAAATTCAATTCGCTTTTTCCAAAAATTTCGTTTCCGGTGATATTAATCGCCTTTCTATTGCCTTTTGTACTGGTGAAGTGTGGAAACACTACCATCGCTCGGCTCAATGGGGTTGACATGGTCACTGGGACACATGTTGGCGAAGGGGACGATGTGCAGCAAATAGATCCAAACTTGTATGTTTTGGGTGCATTTGTTTTAGCTGCTGTAGGACTAGTTCTGGCTTTTTTCAAAAAGAAAGAAATCCGCATTGCTGCATTAGCCGTTTCTGTTTTAGGTTTTCTCAGTTTGATTGGGTTTTATTTCGATGTTACAGGTGAAGTGCCAGGGAAAGGGAAAATGATTGTCATTATTTCACTCGGAGTAGGGTATTATATTGCTATTATAGGGTTTTTGGCCAACTCGCTCTTCTTTGGTCTTTCGCTTACTCAGAAAGAAGACCGATTGCCTCCGGTACTGCCCGGCGAAAATGATTAAACGCAATAGTTGATGCATCAGCGGGTTCTTATTTGGTCAGTTTCCGGCTTGGGTTTCGAATACCGTTTCGTGTTACGGGAACAATGCCAGTGAGGCAAAATTTGAATTTGGGAAAACCCATGCGTATTTCGACCGATATTCTGATAAAAATGAACCTAAACGACTCACTTCCGGTAAAGTTCGACTTTGAATTCCTGTTTCAAAAACAATCAGTATGGCCTTTGTAATCAATTCGCGGGCAATCATAACCTTTACACAGAAAATCCCCATTAAAACTGATTTTTCCAAAAGACCGCTAAAACAGAAGTTTGATAACTTGGCCCGTGTCTTAAGAGAGGTTTTGTAATTTTTGTTTAATCAAAAATGCCCAGAGATATTCCGGGCATTAATGAATCAATCAAAGTTGTAACCTGAAAACGAACTTTTTTAGTTTTCTACAGCAAAGCGGAAAACCTGCGAAATAACTTCGCCGTCAAACATTTTTACAATATATGTTCCTGTTGAAAACGATGAAATATCAATTGTGATTACAAAAACACCATTGTTGTATTCAGCTTTATTGGCATAAACCATTTGGCCAAGCATGTCGAATATTTGGAATTCAATTTGAGCCGCTTTTTTTACAGTGATTTCAAAATTTATCTGATCTGTAGCTGGCACCGGAAATATTCTGTCAATATTAATTATTGCAGATTGCTCGGCAATAGTCGAAACCCCGCAATTGGTGAAATAGGAATCAAATCCGGTTGCTGTTGGAGGATAATTTACATCCCACGAAACGGTCTTATTGGGACAAACTACACTATAGGTTGGGTAACCCAGAAAAGTTTGTGAAGATTCAATGGCCGTAATCAATGCAGCATCAGCTGCATTTCCGCCGCCTTCGGTTCCGCTGGCACATGGGTTGGAAACGCCATAGGTGCTTTTATAAGCAATTACCTGAGCATTATTGTCTCCATTATCGATTCCCCAGAAAAGAATATTACCGGATCCTGAGCCATGATTTACATAGGCCTGATCGATTGTTGGTGCGTAAGCCTGACAATAACCGCAAGTGGTGTAGAACTGATCAATCATTACAACTTTGCCGGCGTTCAACTCAGTGTAGAGATTGAGTGTTACTCCATCGGTGCTTGTAACTGTAAAGTCGGGACAAACAGCTTTTTCCGTAACAGATACGGTAACAGGCTTAATTACCCGACCTTCGGGCATCGATTTTTGAGCAATGGCGAAAACCGAAAGGGAAAAGGCGCAAATAATAAAAATTGTTTTTTTCATAGCTGGTTTCAATTAGTTTTCAAATGTATTACAAAATCTGACTATGTCGATATAACAGTTTGCAAATTATGTATCATGCCATTTTTTTATTTAAACAACGCGGAAAATATTTTTGTATATTTGTTTAATTCAATGACTTTGAGATGAATAATGATATTGAAGTGAATAATTATAACTATGCAATCAACGAAGAATTTGCATATCTCGATGAGTTGCAAAAGGAAGTTGAGAAAAAGAAGTCTGTAGAGCCAAATCGAAAATCAGGCAAAAAAAAGCCCGAAGAGACTATTCCCAACGAGCCATTAAAAAAATAATGAAAGATTCTTTTCAATTTTTCTAGCAATGCAAATGCTTCTCAACCAATGCGCTTATAGACGCAATGCGCTGATTATCTGGAAGTTGATACAGCTTTTCGCTTAGGCCACAATCGTCGTAGCTTCGTAGTTTTGTGAGCAGAGAATTGATAAGTCGGTCGGGAAAAACACCTTCGGCTAAATAAACCGATTTTTGTTTTTCCAGTTCATCGGCCGATTCGGCACAGCAAACAGGAAGTTGTTTCAATCGCGCAGCAACATCTTTGTGTTCGGCATGAAAAATATTAACATCAACATACGATTCTTCCGATTTTTTCAACGAATCAGGATCAGTCAATCCATGACAGGCTGCTACAGTGAGTCCTGCCAGTAACAAATAAATATCGGCCGAACCATCAGGACATCTGAATTCGAAAGTTTGTTTTTCGCGGTAACTGAATTTTCCTTCTTCTGCTGCCGGATTGGCTATGGTTGTCATTTTTGAAGCATTTCCCGACCAACCCAGTGGAACACGTACCAGTACCGAACGGTTGCGATCGCCCCAACAAATATTGGTTGGAGCTTCCTGATGAGGAACCAAACGCAAATAACTTGTGGGAACAGTATTGCCAAAGGCTGTAAGCGACGGTGCAAGTTCAAGAATGCCAGCAATAGCACGACGTGCAATTTCGCTCAGGCCATTTTCGTCGGACATCACGCTTACACCATCTTTGAGAAGTTTCATGTGAATATGCAAGCCGCTTCCAGCCTTGCCAACAGTGATTTTGGGTGCAAAACTGAGCGATACGCCATACTTGTATGCCAGCGAACGAAGAATCCATTTTCCAAGCAATAATTGTTCTGCGGCTTCTTCTATATCGGTTGGGACAAATTCAATTTCGTTTTGTTCGTAATTATAGAACTCATCGCTGAAATTACCCACTTCCGAATGGCCATATTTAATTTTCCCACCCATCTGAGCAATATACAACATGGCTTCTTTGCGCAAATCTTCCCATTTGGTGAAAGGAAACGACTCATGATACCCTTTTTGGTCGGCAGCAGCAAAAAGATCTTCGCGTTCGCTGATGATATAATATTCCAGTTCGCCCATGGCATGCATGGTGAGGCCGGTTTTTGCAACCAATTCGTCGTGTGCTTTTATGAGAATATTTTCCGGACTCGATTGCAAAGGACTTCCGTCTTTGTCGAAATAACGACAAAACATTCCCAGTGTAGGGATTTCAGAAAAAGGATTAATGAATGCAGTACGGAATTTGGGAACAACATATAAATCGCTCGAACCGGTTTCCATGTGCGAAAACAAACTACTGCCGTCAACACGTTCGCCCGAAAACAGTAACTGCCTCAAGTGATCTTCGCTTGTAATAACAAAATTAAGTGTTTTGATACGTCCGTCGCCCCCGATATAATGAAAACTCAACATTTTAATGTCGGCGTGCTTGATATAGCTGATAATATCCTCTACGGTAAACTCTTTCGGGTTTTTCTGCAAGTGCTTCACCAGTGGATTCGGACAAAGCTGAAACTGTTTTTCCATGTACAATTGATTTTTGAATGTTTTCAAAAAGCAAATATAAACGGATTTTTGTGATTGGATGTATTTTGGAAAATATTTTGCAGCTCAAGATACTGGTTTTGAAACAGGTTGATGCTATTCATCCGGACTGTTGTAAGGCCGAAAGCAGTTCCAATGCCTTTTTGTTTCCCGTAATAGTTGATATTTCTTCGATGGATGCTTTTCGGATGGCTTCAACCGAGCCAAATTTATTTAATAATTTTTTGGAGGTTGCTTTTCCAATCCCTTTTATTTCGGTGAGCTCGCTTTTAATTAGATTTTTGCTTCGTTTGTTGCGATGATGTTTGATTCCAAAGCGGTGGGCTTCATCGCGCATGCGCTGAATTAACTTGAGCGATTCACTGCGTTTGTCAATATAAAGGGGTAGAGTGTCTCCCGGAAAATAAATTTCTTCGAGCCGTTTGGCAATACCAATCACCGGAATGATATGTCGCAATTGCAACGAATCAAGCGCTTCCACTGCTGCACTCAGCTGTCCTTTTCCACCGTCAACAATTAGAAGATCGGGAAGTTCCTGCATTTCGTCCTGTAATCGTTTCAGGCGGCGAGTCACTGCTTCGGTCATGCTTGCAAAATCGTCGGGACCATCCACAGTTTTAATATTGAAAATACGATATTCACTTTTTACAGGTTTAGCATAACGAAACACAACACACGAAGCAACAGCATCAGTGCCCTGCAGATTCGAATTGTCGAAACACTCAATATGTGCAGGCAGCTTTTTTAATCGCAGATCGTTCATGAGCGTTTGCATAATACGTTTACTGTGACGCTCGGGATCGATCAATTCGCGTTTTTTGCTTTGCTCCATCCTGAATTGTTTTGCATTGCTGAGCGAAAGTTCGAGAAGTTGTTTTTTGTCGCTTTTTTGAGGGGCTTCGAATTTGACTCCCGGTATGTTGATTTCGACCGGGAAGGGAAGCAGTACCAGTGGAGCAAAGCTGCTATTGAGCGACAAAAATTCACCAAAGGCAATCATGATAAGTTCCTGATCGGATTCATCAATCTTTTTACGCAACTCAAAGGTGTGCCCCTGAATAATAGCACCATTGAGCAAGCGTAGAAAATTCACATAACCAAAGTCGTTGTCCGAAACAACAGAAAAAACGTCAACATTGCCAAGCTTTTCGAAAGTAACACCGGATTTGGCCTGATACATAGTGAGAGACTCAAGCTTGTCTTTTATTTTTTGTGCTTTTTCGAACTCAAGATCAGCTGCATATCTATTCATGCTGGTCTTGAGCTGCTGAATTACCGGCCTCAGATTTCCCTTCAGAATCATCCGGGCACTCTCAATCATCTCGTTGTATTCGGTTATTGACTGAAGCCCTATACATGGAGCAAGGCAATTGCCCAATTGCTGCTCGAGACAAGATTTGAATCGGTTTTTTGCAATACCATCTACCGTGAGATTTAGCTTGCAGGTTCTAAGAGTGAAAATTTTGCGAATAATATCGATCAGAGCTTTCACCATGCGCCCCGAAGGGTAAGGTCCAAAATATTCGGCAGCCCTGATGTCGCGAGAGCGGGTGGAAAAGATGCGTGGAAAAGGTTCAGTGGTTACGCAAATCCAGGGATAAGTTTTGTCATCTTTCAGCAATACATTGTAGCGCGGCTGGTATTGTTTGATAAGGTTGTTTTCGAGCAATAGCGCATCGAATTCGCTGTTAACAACGATGGTTTCGATATTTGTGATTTTACGCACCAGCAGCCGAAGCTTGGCGCTGTCATGCTCTTTTTGAAAATACGAAGAAACGCGTTTCTTCAGATTGCGTGCTTTGCCCACATAAATAATCACACCATCCTCGTCGAAATACTGGTAAACTCCAGGTTTGGATGGAAGAGTGAGTAGTTTCTGACGAATATTTTCGGTAGGTTCGCTCAACGAAATTGATTTTGAGGTTCAAACTTACGAAATGATTACGAAACCAAATAAATATTTAGAAAAGGATTTGTTGTGTTTTTTTAATCAGAGTTGTAGAGAGAACGTTCTATAAAAACTCAAAACAAAACAACCGCACAGTTGTGCGTTAAATTGCGGTGCATCACAAAAAGTGACGGCGATTTGTATATTTCCTCTCCATAATTCGCCAAAAAACAATAAATTTGCCCTTTAATCGTTATCTGACCAAATTGCCGGCATGAGGTTTACTTTTCTCCTACTTGCACTTACCATCGTAGTATCGTCGTGTTCTACCAAGAAAAACACCATGATGCGTCGGTCGTATCACAATATGACTGCTCATTACAATGCCTACTTCAATGGAAGCGAAGC
Organism: Bacteroidetes bacterium HGW-Bacteroidetes-6; assembly: GCA_002842495.1. Classification (GTDB taxonomy): domain Bacteria; phylum Bacteroidota; class Bacteroidia; order Bacteroidales; family DTU049; genus GWF2-43-63. Next base: position 92,127 of record PHDB01000006.1, on the reverse strand, counting down.
CTTGAAAGAGGGGATCAACAATTTGTCGATAGCGCATCGCGATAATTACACGCAGATTCTCGAAATTTTTCCTGAAGGCACCGAAAAAGACATTCAGTCTATATCGCCACTGATGGACAGAACCATCGAAAAAGCATCGAAGGTGATTAGCAAACACAGTATGGAGTTTAAGGGTGTTGAGAATGTAAAATGGATAGATAATTCTTATCTGTTGATTGGGAAAGCCAATTTCTACAAAGGCGACTACGACAAGGCTTTTAGCTCGTTCGATTTTGTTACAAAAAAATACAACAAAAATCCCGAACGTTTTGAGGCTTATTTATGGATGGCTCGATCGATGATTGCCAAAAAGAAGATGACCAAACCTGGCCCATATCTTTCGATTGTTGAAAATCAATTAAAAGAAGGCGACTTGCCTAAGTCGACCCGTAAGCTTTTTCCGATGGTAAAAGCAGATTATCTTATTAAAACGGGCGATCTGGAAGGCTCGGTTGAATATTTAAAGTCGGCCATTAATCTCAACCACAACAAAAAGACACGTATTCGCCTTATGTTTATTCTTGCTCAGGTTTATCAGCGTCTCGAGAAAAACGCCCAGGCTCTGGAAACCTACCAGCAGGTGCTGAAGAAAAACCCAAAATACGATATTGCTTTTCATGCAAAAGTGTTTGCTGCACAATGCTACGATGCCGGAAGTGGAAGTAGCACCGCTATAGTGAAAGAGCTTATGAAAATGCTCAAAGATCGTAAAAACGATGATTATCGCGATGAGATTTATTTTGCATTGGCCAACATAGCATTCAAAGACAAGAAAGAGCAGGAAGGTATCGATTATCTGAAAAAGTCGGCTAAATACAGCACCTCTAACTTTTATCAAAAGTCGATTACTTATTTGAAACTGGCCGACATTTATTTCGGTAAGCGCGAATACAAAATTTCGCAGGGTTATTACGACACATGCATGACTGTGTTGCCGAAAGACTTTCCGGAATATGATAATATTAAAAATCGCTACGATGTACTTAGCGATTTAGTCAAGAATCTGCTCACTATCGAACTTGAAGATTCGCTTCAGAATTTGGCTACCATGTCGGAAGCCGAGCGTAATGTAGCCATCGATAAGCTTATTGCTGAATATGTTAAGCAGGAAGAGATTCGTAAGCAAGCCGAACGCGACAAACTTGCTGCAGCCAACAACAGTAACCAGCAGAATGTTGCCAGTACCAACAGCAACTGGTATTTCTACAACGCTGCAACGGTTGCATTCGGAAAATCGGAGTTTTTGAAAAAGTGGGGCGAACGCCAACTCGACGATTTGTGGAGACTTTCAAACAAAACAATCATCGATTATGGTTTTACCGACGCCAATCCCGACAGTGTTGCTACTGGTGATTCGGCTACCGCGGCTAAAAATCCACGCGATCGTAGTTTTTATCTCAAAGATATTCCATTAACGCCTGAGAAAATTGAAGCATCGAACAAACGTATCGAGAAGGCATATTTCAATTTGGGACGTATTTACAAGACTGATCTTTCCGAATTTGCTGAAGCCATTAAGGCTCATGAAGCTATGATTTCACGCTTTCCCGAAACAGGCTTTAAGCTCGACGCTTACTATATGCTATATTCGTCTAACAAGAGTTTAAACAATGAGGCTAGGGCGCAGTATTACAAAAACCTTATTATTAGTGAATATCCGGAAAGTGATTATGCACGCATTTTATCAGATCCCGATTACTGGAGCAAAATAGCATCGCAAAAGGATGTTGGCGAAGAGTATTACGAAGGCACTTATTTGCTTTTCAACGCCGGAAGGTATCAGAGTGTTGTTAATCGCGCCGATTCGGCTTTGGCCGTTTTTAAAGAACCAACATTGCTTGCTCGTTTCGATTTTCTTAGAGCAATGAGTATTGGAGGTATGTATGGAAACGATACGCTGAAGGTACTTCTCAAAGAGGTATCCGATCATCACAGTGGCGATGTGAAAAAACGTAGCGACGATTTACTGGCTTACCTGGGTGGTGGTGGCGGCACTTCTGTTATTAACAACGGAAGTGATGGAACCAACGATGCTGAAAACAAAGATATTTACAAGCCTTCGCCTGAAGATGAGATTCATATTTTTGTTTGTTTGCTTAACTCCAAAGATGTAAGCGTAAACAAGGTGAAAGCAGCTTTTTCCGATTTCGATCAGAAGTATTTTAGTGCAGATAAACTGAATGTGAGTAGCCTTTACATAACCGACGAACGGATTATGGTTTCGGTTAGCCACTTCAAGACAAAATCGGCAGGAGTGAAATACTTCAAATACACTCTCAGTGATGCTGATTTGCAGAATGTTATAGGCAAAGGGTCTCCGGCTACTTTTGTTATCAGTACAACCAATTACCCGCTTTTCTATAAATCGAAAGACGAAAAGCTGTATCTTGAATTTTTTGCAAGATATTATCTGAATAATTAACCCGAAACATTGTTGTTTTATGGCAAAGACAATTACTCCCGAACCGCAAACCCCGAATATTAACCTTATTGGCGCAGGCACTGTTATTGTCGGCGATGTAAAGGCGAATGGCGATATTCGCGTAGATGGAACCATCAATGGAAAACTGCATGGAAAAGGAAAGGTGGTTGTTGGAACCTCGGGTAGTATTGAAGGTGAAATTAATTGCCAGAATGCTGATATTAGTGGTATGGTGAAAGGTCAGATACATGTAACCGAATTACTTGTGATTAAAACTTCGGCCAAAATAATCGGAGATATTCACACGCAAAAAATAAGTATAGAGCCCGGCGCATTATTTACCGGAAACTGCTCTATGTCGGCATCGGTAAACAAAGAAGTTATCTCATCCTACAATGCCGAAGCAATCAAAAGACCCCAGGAAGCAGGGCGCTGATTTTGCCCGTTACTCTGGTCTTGCCTTCGAAATGATGGTGATTATCGGAGGAGGAACCTGGGGTGCGGTGTGGCTCGATGATTATCTGGGAAACTCAACTCCTTGGTTTACCATTACAATTGCACCTCTGTCGGTGGTGGTGGCCATGTACCTGATTATTAAAGATTTGAACCGAAACAAATGAAAACAGGCCTTGTGTGGAGATGGTTGGGTTTAACTATAGCTGCCGTAGTAATACTTAGTGCGGTGTTTTACATACTTTCACCTCATCTTTTTTCGATGAATTGGGTGACGGAATTTGTTTTTGTGTGTGCTTTATATTCCGTTTCATTTTTGGTTTTTGTAAAGTCGCTTCGAGTCAAGCCGCAAAGCAGGGCTCTTGTTTTTATGGCTCTTACTACCGGCAAAATGCTACTGGCTATGATTTTTGCTCTTGTTCTGATTATGGGTTTCGAAATCGATTCGTTGAGCGATATTCTGTATTTTGTGTTAATCTATCTGGTTTTTCTGGTGGTTGAGGTAATGGCGTTTACAAAAGCAATTTCGGGCTTTCAAAATGAAGAACCTGAAAAAATGTCATAGTATTTTGCTATATTGTCACTTTTTTGTACTTTAGCACTTCTTTTTTCAAATAGTAGAATGAACGATATTATCAGCATAAAGCAACGTTTTGGAATCATCGGTAATTCGCCGGTGCTTGACCGCGCAATAGATGTGGCGCGGCAGGTTGCTCCCACCGATCTCACTGTGCTTATTACAGGCGAAAGTGGAACAGGAAAAGAAGTTTTTCCTAAAATTGTACATCAATTCAGTAGCCGCAAACACGGCCCTTTCATTGCAGTAAACTGTGGAGCCATTCCCGAAGGAACTATTGACAGCGAATTGTTTGGTCACGAAAAGGGTTCTTTCACTGGCGCTCACGAGGCTCGTAAGGGTTATTTCGAGGTGGCCAATAGCGGAACTATTTTTCTCGACGAGGTAGCTGAGCTTCCCTTAAGTACGCAAGTTCGATTGTTACGTGTTCTTGAGTCGGGCGAATTTATGCGTGTGGGTTCGAGTAAAGTGATTAAAACAGATGTTCGTGTTGTTGCTGCTACTAACGTGAAACTTCCCGAAGCCATTGGGCAGGGAAAATTCCGCGAAGACCTTTACTATCGTCTCAATACAGTTCCAATTCAAATTCCTCCTTTGCGCGAGCGACGCGAAGATGTTGTTTTGTTGTTCCGGAAATTTGCAGCCGATTTTGCCGAAAAATATCGCATGCCACCGCTCATGCTTTCCGATGATGCAGCGCGCTTACTTATGCAAAGCTACTGGTCGGGGAACATCAGACAACTGAAAAATATTACAGAACAGATTTCAATTATCGAGCAAAACCGGGAAGTTACTTCCGAAACGCTTCAGCATTACCTTGTCGACAATAATCAATCGTTGTTGCCTGTTTTGCACCGTGAGTTCGCCGGTAATGATGGCCTCAGTGAACGAGAATTGCTCTACAAGGTACTATTCGATATGAAAAAGGATATGGGCGAAATGAAAAAACTTATTTCCGAAATTATATCAGCCACAGGCATCAATCCTACTACTGGCGAATTGAACACTGCGAAAATTATTAACGACAATTTCCCGATACAAGCCGATTATTATCAGCCGCATTTTGCTGAAGAAAAAGGAAGTTATCAGAGTCAGAAAATTCCGTTAAACGATATTCAGGTCGATTATCACGAAGAGGTGGAAGAATCGCTTTCGCTCGAGAAAAAAGAAAAAGAAATTATCCGTAAAGCGCTGGAAAAACACCATGGTCGACGCAAGAACGCAGCTCAGGAACTTGGTATATCGGAGCGAACACTCTATCGTAAAATCAAGGAATACAACATCAATGAATAAAAGCTCAATTGCAGGTTTGTTGTTATTGACAGGGTTTCTGTTCTCGTCTTGTATTCGCTTTACTTTTACCGGAGCTTCTATACCAGCTGATGCAGAAACATTTTCAGTTAGTTATTTCGAAAACAATGCCTCGTTGGTGAATCCAAATTTGAGCCGCACACTCACTGAAAAACTTCAGGATAAAATCATGGGACAAACCAGTCTTTCAATGGTTAATTCTGGTGGCGATCTTGCTTTTGAGGGTGAAATTACGGGCTATACACTTCAGCCGGTTGCTATTCAGGGAAACGAAACTGCTCAGCTCACACAGCTTACGGTTACTATTAATGTTCGTTTTTATAACAAAAGTGACGACTCCAAAAATTTTGAAGCCCGTTTCACCCGATATCAGCAGTATTCGAGTAGTCAAAATCTTGCAACTATCGAAGATGGACTCATCGAAACAATCACCGAAGAATTGGTGGACGATATTTTCAATAAGGCATTGGTGAACTGGTAATGAAAAAACTGAAATGAATCTGTCAATGGAACGGAAAACAAAAATCACAGGAAATCTGAACGAAATGCTTCAGCATTATCCATATTCTCCGCATTATGGAGTTGAAACACTCAAACTGTTGAAAGAGTCTGATCCGGCATCTTTTAGTACGCTATTGGAAAAGCTTAGCTTTAAAGTTCCCAACCGATATATGCTTTATCAGATCCTTAATCCGGTATTAACAGTTGAACCGATCGAGAATTTAGCAGAAGCACACGAGGAAACTCCATCGGCAGAAGTTGTTTTGGAATATATTCCTCCAATTGTTATTGAAGAAGTTGTTAAGCACGATCCGGTAATAGAAAAAGAACCCGGAATTGAAACTTTGCCCGAAACTGTTGAAGAGGCTGTGATAGAACAACAAGAAGCATTTGTTAGTGCAGAATCAAGCAATATTGAAGAAATGGCAGCCCCCGAAAACTCTTTTGAAGACAATAAAAAACCGGTTATAGAAGAAACCGATCCGATGAAAATTCTTCAACAACGACTTGCCGAACTTAGTGGCAATCAGGAACGTCCACCAATCGATGAAATTATTGAGAAGTTTATTCAGGAGGAACCGAGCATTCGGATTGATAGAAGTAAACAACCCGACAAACGTAATCTGGCGGAGAGCAGCACGCGAGAAAACTATGAGGTGGTTTCCGAAACGCTCGCAAAGGTATACGAAAAACAAGGTCTTTCTCAAAAAGCTTTAACTATTTATGAAAAATTACTTTTGGCTAATCCGGAAAAAAGTAGTTACTTTGCACCCCTGATTGAAGAAATGAAAAAGAAATTGTAAAACTTTAAATATCAGCACAATGGGCTTCTACGTGTTTTTAGTTGTTATCATGATTATTGTCTGTGTCCTTCTTGGACTGATTGTATTGGTTCAGAATTCGAAGGGAGGAGGGCTTGTTACTGGTATGCAATCGAGCAACCAGTTTATGGGTGTTCGTCAAACCGCCGACTTCCTTGAAAAAAGTACCTGGACTCTTGCTATTGTTATTTTGGGCTTGAGTTTAATTTCAATTTTTGCTATCCCAAGTGGCCAAACCAACACCGAAGACAGTAGGGTGAAAAAGTACATTGAGGAAAGCGGATACGAGCCTATTCAGACTCCGGCAACTCCTATTCAGGGCGAAAACAACGGACAGTAGTTTTTTTAAAAAGTACTTGTTAAGCTCCGGAAAACCGGAGCTTTTTTGTTAATGGGATTTTTTAATTTATTGAATAAATCAATTTATTGCGTCAAAACGTCGCTTATTGATTGATTGGGAAAAAGTCATGGCAGACCTTTCTGCAATTTTGGCAGCGATTATCGGTTGGCACGAAAAATGACAAGAGCGCGCGAAACTAAAAAATGATGACGTATGAGTACAATAAACATTAAACCTTTGGCCGACCGCGTTGTGATTGAGCCGGCTACAGCTGAAACAAAAACCAGCAGTGGAATTATTATTCCAGACACAGTTAAGGAAAAGCCTCAGCGTGGAACTGTTGTGGCTACAGGCCCGGGTAAAAAAGATGAACCGATGTCGGTAAAAACTGGCGATGTGGTTCTTTATGGAAAATATGCCGGCACTGAAATTTCAGTAGAAGGTAAAGATTATCTCATTCTCAAAGAGTCAGATATTCTGGCCATCATTTAATCAGAAACTTTTAAAATAGAAATATTATGGCAAAACAGATTCTCTACGGAGTTGAAGCACGCGAACAACTGAAGAAAGGCGTCGATGCATTATCGAATGCCGTGAAAGTAACTCTCGGACCCAAAGGTCGCAATGTCATTATTGAAAAATCATATGGCGCTCCAATAATTACTAAGGATGGCGTTACTGTTGCTAAGGAAATAGATCTTCCGGAAAAGGTTAACAACATGGGTGCCCAGATGGTAAAAGAAGTTGCCAGCAAAACCAACGATGTGGCTGGTGACGGCACAACTACTGCAACAGTTTTGGCTCAGGCTATTTTCAATACCGGACTCAAAAACGTTACTGCAGGAGCCAACCCGATGGACCTGAAAAAAGGTATAGATAAAGCCGTTGCTGCTATTATAGATAATTTGCAGAAACAAAGCAAAGCTATTGGCGATAGCTTCGAAAAAATTGAGCAGGTCGCTACTATTTCGGCAAACAACGATAGTGAAATCGGAAAGCAGATTGCCGAAGCTATGCGCCGCGTCAAAAAAGAAGGTGTTATCACCATCGAAGAAGCTAAAGGGACTGAAACCACTGTTGATGTTGTTGAAGGAATGCAGTTCGACCGGGGATATCTTTCTCCTTACTTTGTGACTGATACAGAGAAAATGCTGACGGCTTTCGATAGCGCTTTTGTGCTGATTTACGATAAAAAAATCAGTGTCATGAAAGAATTACTTCCAATTTTGGAAAAAGTAGTTCAAACCGGACGTCCTTTGCTGATTATTTCCGAAGACATCGAAGGCGAAGCTTTGGCAACGCTGGTAGTGAACAAGCTTCGTGGTTCACTCCGCGTAGCAGCTGTTAAAGCTCCCGGATTTGGCGATCGGCGTAAAGAGATGCTCGAAGATATTGCCATTCTCACCGGAGGTACCGTTATCAGCGAAGAAAAAGGATTCAAACTCGAAGATGCTGAGCTTACTTATCTTGGACAAGCCGAGAAAATTTCAATTGATAAAGAAAACACAACCATAGTTAAAGGCCTTGGAAGCAAGGAAAACATTGATGGACGTGTAAATCAGATTAAAGCTCAGATGGAAGCTACCACAAGCGATTACGATCGTGAGAAACTGCAGGAGCGTTTGGCCAAATTGGCTGGTGGTGTTGCGGTTATTAAAGTGGGTGCTATTTCCGAAGTTGAAATGAAAGAGAAGAAAGATCGTTTTGACGATGCTTTGCACGCAACCCGTGCGGCTGTAGAAGAAGGAATTGTTCCCGGTGGCGGTGTTGCCTATATTCGTGCAATTGATGCATTGAGTGGACTGAAACCCGAAAACGAAGACGAAAAAACCGGTATCGATATTATTCGTCGTGCTATCGAAGAGCCACTGCGTCAGATTGTTGAAAATGCAGGTCTGGAAGGCAGTGTTGTGATTAATAAAGTGCGCGAAGGTAAAGATGATTATGGCTTCAATGCACGCACCGAGACATACGAAAATCTATTCGAATCGGGTGTTATTGACCCAACCAAGGTTACACGCGTAGCTCTTGAAAACGCATCTTCTATTGCTGGTATGCTACTCACCACCGAAACAGTGATTGTTGAGATCAAAGAAGACAAACCAGCTATGCCACCAATGCCTGGTGGAGGTATGGGCGATATGTACTAAAATCAAAAATTGGTTTTATCAAGAAAAGCTTCGGAAACCCGAAGCTTTTTTATTTTGGGCAAGTATCTTGACAGATTTTAGTTTTGTTGCAACCAATTAATCGTATTTTTGCTCTTCAGGTAAAATATTTAATAATGAAAACAGTATTATTTTCTCTTTTTGCGGCACTTTGTTTATCACTATCAGCACAAATCGATATCAATGAAACGCAGCAAATAGCTCGCGACGACGCATTTAGAGCTTCTAAAATAACCAAAACTCCGATGTTTGTTGGTCAGGAATACGATCTTAAATACCATCGTTTTAATTGGATTGTTGACCCAGCCGAAGATTCAATACGAGGGTCTGTGACTTCTTATTTTGTGGTTCTTCAGAATAATCTTTCTCAAATCGATTTTTCGCTTCAGGATAATATTCTTGTTGATTCAGTAGTGTATCACGGAACAAAAATAGTTTCGATACATGCACTTGACAAGATTATGTCAACATTACCCAGCCCATTGGCAAGTGGAATTCTTGATAGTATCACAGTTGTTTATCATGGCAAACCGAATCCAAGTGGTTTTGGATCTTTTATCACGGATGTGCACGGAGGAAGCAATACCCCTATTCTTTGGACCTTGTCGGAACCGTATGGTGCCTATGAATGGTGGCCATGCAAAAACGATTTAAGCGACAAAATTGATTCCATCGATGTGTATGTAACCCATCCAAATGGATACCACGCTGCATCAAATGGATTGTTGATTTCGGAAACAACAGCTGGACCCAACACTACAGCGCATTGGAAACATCGATATCCAATTGCGGCTTACCTCGTAGCAATTGCGGTTACCGATTACAGTATTTACACAAACAATTTCAACTTATCATTAGGGACATTACCTGTATTGAATTATGTTTTTCCGGAAGACCTTTCAATAGCACAATTCTCTACACCTACTCTCGAATCGGTTATGCAGTTTTACGACTCAATAATAGCTCCATATCCATTTATGAATGAAAAATACGGACATGCTCAATTTGGTTGGGGCGGAGGAATGGAACACCAAACCATGAGTTTTATGGGGAGCTTTGGATATGAATTGATGGCTCATGAGCTTCTTCATATGTGGTTTGGCGATGCTGTTACTTGTGGCACATGGCACGATATCTGGCTCAACGAAGGCTTCGCGACTTATTTTACAGCTCTTAACTATGAGCGTTACTTCCCCGATCAATACTGGATGCCCTGGAAAACAAGTGCGGTAAATTATATTACATCCCAGCCTGACGGATCTGTTTATGTTTACGATACTACATCGGTTGATAGAGTCTTTTCTAGCCGCTTAAGTTATTACAAAGGAGCCTATGTTCTTCATATGCTGCGATGGGTGATGGGCGACAGTGCGTTTTTTCAGGGAATTCGGAATTATTATAACGACCCGCAATTTAGCTATTCATATGCTAAAACACCAGATTTGATCAATCACCTCGAAGTGGCTTCGGGTCTTGACCTTACTGAGTTTTTCGACGATTGGTTTTATGGTGAAGGATATCCGTCGTACCAAACACAGGTCTCGTACTTGCCAGGTGATACAATAAGTGTTGTTATTAATCAAACACAAAGCCATTCATCAGTTAGCTTTTTTGAAATGCCGGTTCCCATTACATTTTGGCAAAACGGTTTTGACACTACTATTATTTTTGACCATACTTATTCTGGAGAAGAATTTCGCTTTAAATATACTGGCTATCCCGATTCGGTTCGTTTCGATCCTGCTTTATGGATAGTTTCGGCAAACAATAGCTTGTTGCTTAGTTTAAGCGAGAAACAATCGCCAAAGGTTTCGGTTTATCCGAATCCGGTAAGCAATCAGCTTGTTATTTCGGCTGGGTCTGACGCTTCTGTCGGTATATTATCGGTTTTCGACTATCGAGGTGCTCTTGTACTCAACTCCAGTTACAAAAGTGGAGAAGCTGTTAATGTCTCTATTCTGTCGCCAGGACTATATCAAATTGTTGTGGAAACCAACAACTGGCGATTTGATGGCTCTTTTGTTAAGGAATGATACTCCCGGCAAAAGATTAATCGACTTTTAATATCTCAAATAATCTGCTTAAAGCGAGGTTCGTAATAGGCTTGGCCAGACAGAAATCGAAGCCGGCGCTTAACAAACAGTCGCGATCTTCGGGGAGCAAATAAGCCGACATGGCAACAAAAATCGATTTGTAGTGCTTTGTTTTTAAAGCCCCTATTTCAATGCAGAATTTTTTAATTTGGTCGGTTGGGATATCGATAAAAAAAACATCGTAGGTGTTTTCATTGCTTAGTGAATCAACTTCGTTGAATTTAAGAATGCTAATGGTTCCATGAGCCTTCAGGTTTTTGCTCAACAGCATTTTGTTGATGGGATCGTCGTTGTCGACAACAGCAAAGTTGAATGGTCGCTTTATTTTGGATTTGGGCTGCTTGGTTTCGGTAATGGTAAAACGAATGTGCATTTTGGTTTCAACGGCAACAAATTCGTATTGTACATCTGTGAGAATCGAAAACTGATGCAAATAGTAAAGAGGTGTGATAATATCGATATTGTTTGCTGATTCCGGACTCATTTGACTTACCTGAGATGAGTGTGTTTTTAGTATTTCAATATTTGCAGCGGATAGATTGGATGAAATATCAATGCTAAGTGTTTTTTTATGCGAAGATGCTGAAATTTGAACCGTTCGGTCCGATGAATTACGATAAAGCAAAACAATAGCATCGTTGAGCAAACGTACAATCATGTTTTTGTCGCCACTGCAATCACCATAATTCTCCGATTCTTTCGTGATAAAGAGTCTGGCTTCCGGAATCAATCTTCGGAAATAGTTTTCGGTTTCTTCGAGTAATTGAATGGCGCTGAATCGATCACTTTGGAGCGAATTCCACTCGCTTTTGTCGCCATCGAGCACCATCAATTCTTGTAACGAAAACTGAATATGTCGGGCATTGAACGAAATAAAAGAAAGCAGGTTCTTAGAGTCGCGGTTGCTTGATTCTTTTGAAATTTGACTTGAATAATCCCTGATAAGCTCAACTGACGATTGAATTTCTTCGGCGACATGCCGTCTCAGCATATCTGAAACCATTTTTTGAGTGTCTTTTTCAACTTTGATTTCCGCCAGATCTTTTTCCATCCACACCCGTCGCTGTTTTTCGTCTTTTAGCTCAATGGTTTGCTCTTTTAGCTGTATCTTAAGCCTGTCTTTGAGCTCCGTTAGTTCTTTGTTGAGAACAATGATTTCTGCGTTTTTGTTCTCGAGTTCACGATGCTGAATTGACACATTTCTAAGCTTGGCAAGCAACATGAATAGCAATAGCAAAATAATGACAGCCGAAATTATAGCTATGAGCAAAATCCATTTCCATTTTTCGACTTGTAGCGCTCTGATGTCGTTTTGACGTTTTAGTATCTGATTCTCACTCTCTTTTTCGTTCAAATCGATGCTGAATTGTGTGTTAGACAATTGCTCGTTGAGTTTGTCGGTATGTATTGAATCGCGTAGTTCAACACATTTTTTATAAAATACGGCAGCTTCTTTATGGTGATTTTGTTTAGTCAATAACTGAGCATAATCATAATAAATTTCCGACATGACAGGACGCAATTGAAACTGAATAGCACAATCGAGTGCTTTCTGGTAATATTGAATGGCTTCAGGAATGCGATTCAGTTTTTCGTATACCTGGGCTTTGTCGTGAAATGCGTTTGTTCGTATTGTAGCACTGAATTCAAGTGGATTAATCATCTCTACAAGGTCGAGGTAATTCATGGCTTCTTCCCATTTGCCACGCCTGATTAGAATGTCGGCTATATTGGAATAGGCTGTTGCAACACCACTGGGGTCTGCGATAGCCTGGCTTATTTTAAGCGACTCTTTGAAAAGAGCCATAGCTTTGTCGAGCTGGTTTTTGGCCATGGCAAGCAGTCCCATATTGTTCAAGGTGCTTCCTATCGAGGCTGAATCGTTGAGTAATCTCGAATACTTCAGACTTTTATCGTACGAGTCCCATGCTTTGTTGTAATTGCCAGCCCAGAAGTACATAACACCAATGTTGTTGAGAGTGTATGTGATTCCGGTAAGGTCTTTCAATTCCGAATAATATTTCAGTGCAGTATTGTAATATTCAACAGCCGTTTCGAAATGGCCGGTGTATTTGTACAAGGTTGCAATGTAGTTGGCAACACTGGCGATTCCATTTTTATCGTTTATTCTGAGGTACCCATCAAACGATTTATTGTAATAATCAAGTGCCCCAAGGTAATCCTCGGCCATTTCGCGGCTATATCCCATACTGAACAAAGCCTGAGCTTCTTCCTTAAACTGTAGATGCTGTTGAGCAAATTCAAGAGCAAGAGCTGCATAATAAAAAGTACTGTCAGTACTGGTCTCAAAAAATTCGTAAGCCAGCTGATTACATATTTTTGCCTTTCCCTGATTTTTTGCATGAAAGAATTGCTCTCGAAGGCTGTCAACCGTGTTGGTTTGGGCATTCGCCTGCAAAAAAGCAAAAATAAAAGGTAAAATGAGTATTTTTGCGACGGGGAGTAAAATATTCCGATTAAAATTCATCATGTGTCCAATAAAGGTGCAAAAGTAGGAAAAATTGGCGAAAATGAAGCTTCCAATTATTTGGAACAGCTTGGCTATCAAATCTTATTCCGAAATTGGCGAAACGGGAAAGATGAAATCGATATTGTGGCACTTCATAATAATTGGGTAGTTTTTGTTGAGGTAAAAGCTCGTACCAGCCAGGCTTTTGGTGAGCCATGGCAGGCAGTCAATCAGCGAAAACAAACAGCTATGATAAGAGCAGCCGAAGCTTATATTGCCCAAAATGCTGTCGAAAACAATGTTCGATTCGATATTGTGTCGGTAATGGTATCTCCCGACTCGGATGTATATATCGAAATCATCGAGAATGCATTCTGTTTGTAAGCAAAATAGTTTGTATCTTCGTATTGATAATTATACGCATGAAAATTTTGCTTTTTTGTTCAGTTATGCTTCTGTTTTGGGATTCGAATGCCCAGAGCTTTACAGGTGGTTTCCGTATCGGAATTACAGGAACTCAGGTACAGGGCGATAACATTTCGGGCTTCGATAAAGCAGGTATTAGTGCTGGCTTTTTGGTTGGTATTCCCCTTGACGATTATTCTACGCTCGATATGGAATTGCTTTTTGTGCAAAAAGGGAGTCGCCGGAATCCTACCAAAGATGACCTTACCAAATATATTATGCGACTCAACTATATAGAAGTGCCGTTTTTGTATCGCCGTATGCTGAAAAAATCGTTTGGTTTTGAAACGGGTTTGTCTTTTGGCGTTCTTATCAAAAACACAGATGTTGAATACGATATCTATGGACTTATGCCTTCCCGTCCTCCTTTCGAAAAATACGAAGTAGCTGCACATATAGGATTTAGGTATGTAATAGGAGAAAGTAGTTCTGTTAATTTGCGTTATTCGCATTCAGTTTTACCTATTCGTCCTCATCCGGGTGGAGTGACATACTATTTCAATCGAGGACAATACAATCTGGCTTTGTCTCTTACTTATGAATATCATTTCTGAATCCATATCGAAGGTGATTGTAGCTATAACGGGTGCTAGTGGCTCGTTGTATGGAGCAGAGCTTGTCAGGCAGCTGATTGCGGTTGATTCTGTAAGTCAAATTGCTATATTGCTGAGCGAAAACGGAAAAAATGTATTTGATTTCGAGAAAGCAACGCCGATCTCAGAATCCTCAAAAATTACTTTTTTCGATAACAGCGATTTATTTGCAGCACCAGCGTCGGGTTCAGCCGGTTTCAATGCCATGTTTATAGCCCCTTGCAGCATGGGAAGTCTGGCGGGAATTGCTAGTGGCCAATCGTCAAATCTTATTCTGCGAGCTGCTGATGTTATGCTGAAAGAACGTAAACCTCTTGTTCTAATGGTGCGCGAATCGCCCTATAGTCTTATTCATCTTGAAAACATGACTCGTGCAACACATGCAGGAGCGATAATTTTTCCGGCTTCACCGTTTTATTATCATCATCCTAAAAACATTCAGGAGCTTGTTTCTGCTTTGGTTTCGCGAATGCTCAATGTTGCTGGAATTTCGCAACCCGAAATTGAGTGGGGAAATTTATAATTGCTGACTTATGGCACAAATGCTTTTCGAATACGATGTTAAAATTTTGCTTGCGCTCGAGCAAGCTATCAGCGGAAAGTCGGAATTTTTTAAGGTTTTAATGGAAGGTGGCTATCCTGAACTGGCTGCTTTTTCGAATGCTGTGCGGGCTGATAAAAAAGCTCTGAAATGGTTGTTCGATAACAATTCGCCTGAACTCGGTGTCCTTAGCGATGCTATCGATTCCGAAGATGCTGCCATTGCGTGGTTGAAAAAAAACAACCTTACTTTCTACGTTGTTTTTGCCGATGCCTGTCGTGGAGTTACTCCTGCTCGTGAATGGCTTAAAAACAATAAGCTCGATATTTTTCTTCGTCTGGCGCTTACTATTTACGATGTTCTTATTGAACAGCAAAATAATAAGTGGGACTACCACAAATATAATAGATAGAAAAAAGGATTGACTTAATTTTGCCTGATGGCTTCTACCGGATCGAGTTTAGATGCACTGTATGCCGGAATTAACCCTGCAATAAGACCTATAGCGGCCGAAACACTAACACCAAGTATGATATTGCTTGCGGATAAGCCAATTGAAAAATTCATTGCGCTGCTAGCAAGCATAGTTAGCAACCAGACCAATATCAGCCCGAAAATTCCTCCGAAAAGACTCAGAAAAATGGCTTCAACCAAAAACTGATTCATGATAAACGAGTTTTTGGCGCCCAGCGATTTTTGAATACCAATGATGCCTGTTCTCTCGCGAACAGAGACGAACATGATATTTGCAATACCAAATCCGCCAACAAGCAACGAAAATCCTCCGATGAGCCATCCGGCAAGTGTTACAATGTCAAAAATACCCGAAAGACCTTGTGTGAGAAGACTTGGCTCGTTGATAGAGAAATCATCTTCTACGCCAGGCTTGAGTCGCCTGAGACTCCGCATGGTTCCTGTCAGGTCATATACCATCTCTTCGTTTGGGATATTGGGTTTGCCCCTCACAGCAATGAAAGAATTAACTCGCTGTTCGTTATCCATGTTGATGATACGACTAAAGAAGCCATAGGGAACCATAATCAAGTCGTCGTTACTGTTGCCAAAATTGTTTGTTCCTTCCGCTTTTAGAATTCCAATGACGTTTACTTGTCGGTTGAAAATCTTAATGTCGCTCCCAATAGCATCCTGATTCTGAAACAATTTCTCTGCTACATTAGCTCCGACAAGACATACTGCAACCCCGTTGTTGAGTTCGCTGGGACTAAAATACCGACCCTCAGAAATATTGAAAATAAAAACCTTGTTATAGTCGTCCGAAACACCACTTATAGGAGCTGATTCAACTTTATTTTCTTTGAAGTCAACTTCGCTTGATGTTGACGCCATAAAAGTTGCATTCTGAATAGTAGTGCTTCTTTTGCGAATAGCTTCCATTTCGTCGATGGTTGGGACAGGTCTTTTCATGTACTTCCACCAGGCATAATCCGACGAAAAAGACCAGGGCCATTTTTGAATAAAAACAACATTGGTCCCCAGCGATTCAATGCTTGAAGTGATTTGAGTTTTCATGGAATCAACAACAGTAAAAACCATAATGACTGAAAATATACCAATCGTGATGCCGGAAACAGTCAGAATAGTTCTGAGTCGGTTTACCAGAATCGCCGATATAGCAAACAGAAAACTCTCTTTTATAAGCCTGAAAAATAACATGCAACAAAGCTAAGGATTTTTACTGTTTCTTCTCATTTTTTCGAGTACCTGAGTAAAGTCAGCTGGCAATTCGTTGCTAAAATGCATCATCTGGTTTGTCGTTGGGTGGATGAAACCCAATACTCCGGCATGCAAAGCCTGACGCGGCATGATTGTAAAACAGTTGTCGATAAACTGCTTGAATTTCGTTGTGGAATTACCTTTGTGAAGAATTCTTCCCCCATACATTTCATCGGAAAAGATTGGATGCCCAATGTGACGCATATGTGCCCTGATTTGGTGAGTGCGTCCGGTTTCGAGCTGGCATTCAATCAAACTTGCAAAACCAAACCGTTCAAGTACTTTATAGTGTGTTACCGACCATTTCCCTTCGCCTTCGTTGTCGGAAACCGACATCACTCTGCGATCTTTTGCGCTTCGCCCAATAAATCCACTAACTGTTCCACTGTTTTTTTCGAAATCGCCCCACACCAGAGCCTGATATTTGCGTTCGATACTGTGATCGAAAAATTGTCGGGCAAGAAAAGTTTGTGCGTACTCTTCCTTGGTTACAACAAGCAATCCGCTGGTATCTTTATCTATCCGATGAACCAACAATGGAAATGGCGGTGGCTGTACAGTTTTTGAAAAATGAAAAAGCAATGCATTCAACAACGTACGATTGTAGTTGTTGTGTCCTGGATGAACAACCATTCCTGGCGACTTGTTAACAACAAGCAAGGCATGATCTTCGTAAATCACATCCACTTCTATATCTTCGGGAAGTATTTCAAGTTCAATGACAGGATAGGGCAGTACTATGCTTATTTCGTCATTGGGCTTGACTTTGTAATTCGATTTTACGGGCTTTCCAAAACATAAAATACAATCGGCTTTTGCAGCATTTTGTATCCGATTCCGACTGATGTTTTCGATGCGATTAACCAGAAATTTGTCAATCCGGATCTGGGTTTGTCCCTTATCTACAACAATTCGATGATGTTCGTAGAGTTCTTTTTCTTCTTCTGCAATTTCTTCGGGTTGTTTCAGCATGATTATTCTGTTATCACCAATTTCAGCATAACAGGCACCATCGATTTTTTCTCAACAACAATGGTGTAAAATCCTGCCGACAGATTTTCGGTATTGAACTCTTTTTCACATAAAACCTGCTGAACCATTTTTCCATTCATGTCGATGATTGTTACTTTTTTGAGTTCTGAGTCCGAAAATGAAACAAAGCCACAATTACTACATGGGTTTGGATATATCGTTGTGGTATTTTCTGTTTCGTCGATACCAACATGGGGCTCGCTGTCGTTGCCAACTACAATACGAATCATCGGGGTTCCGGCATATAGACTGTTGTACCAGGTTCCATCAGTATTGTAAAATAGACGGAGGCTGCGGTCGTTATTTTTGTCAAAGCCCAGATTCAGTACTTCGTCGGTGGTTTGAATCCAGCCCACATAAATGCTTCCACTTACAGCCAGGGGTGTTTCGAGCGTGTAGTTGTGAAAATTATAGAAACCATCTTCGAATTCGGGACGAACACCGAGTTGCTGATAAATGATATTGCCCGGAACTCCACCATTGTCGTCCCAGATAGTCAGATAAAAATAAATCTGATTCGCATCATTCACTGTACGGTTAAAAAACATCAGAACCGAACGTAAAGTGTCCGGGGTATTCAGGTCGAAGCGGAACGAAGCCTTTCCTCCATTTATTGTAAGCCCATAACCGGCTTCGGCCGAACCGTCGTCGGAAGCAAAATAATTATAGAAATGTTGGTAAAAAGCCAGAGTATCATTCTTTTTAATAGGGTCGCTAATTGTTGCAGTATTGATAGCCATTTGAATCAAAAACTCGGCATTTTCGCTTAGCAAGGTCGTGAATGTATAAGGAATCGGACTTCGATAAAACGACGTGTCGGTTTGAGGAGTTAAATTGGCCGCGCTTAATCCCGAATTGTATGTGGTTGTGGTGCCCGATAAATCGGTAATAATCAGACGTTCGGTAACATTAAGCAACGAACTTGAATAATTGGTGTAAGGGATGTTGATTTCGTCGGCCATTTCGCCGGCAACATTTGCCATGAATTGGTTCCATGGCATCGAATAGTGATTTTTCAGTAAGGTTTCTTTTTTTTCCCGAAAAGCTAAATCAGAAGGGATGGTATCGGTGAAATCGCGATCGCTATCAATGAAAATATAATCGATATTCCAAAAATCGGCATTGCCAGCCCATGAAGGAAATGATAAATCGGCATAACTTGCATAATTGCGAAACCTGAACCTGAAGCCATCGTTCAGAAAGGCTGTATCGGTAATAGCAATCATGACACATTTCCATGGATATCCATTCAACGCAAGAAATGATGAATAGGATGTTCCTCCAACCGACCATACTTCAACCCATTTATCTTGATTGGCAGCATAAAATTCGAGTAGAAGTGAGTCTTCTCCATCAGGTTTCTCGCCATAGCCTTGTGGCTGATAAAAGAAGCTGAAATAGATAGAGTCGGCAGGTACGCTTGGGTGTGGTGTTCCACTAAATATGGAATCAAGCCTTAATGCCAACGATGTTAGCGAGTCGGCCGGAAACGCAAAACTGCTGCCATGTTCGTACAAATAGCCATGTGCATCAAGGCCATCAAAGGTGGCAACACCAATGCTTATTGGTGAAATAGCAAAGCTGCTGTTGATATATGTGGTACTATCGATGAAAACAGAAAAGTCGGGGTAAACAAAGGTTGACGAGAAATCTTCCAAAAACGGAAGCTTGAGATCGACAGCTTTAGCTTTGTTGGAATATGGGCTTTCGTTGTTTATCAAAAATGGATTCATGCCCGATGGCACTAATGTTTCCTGTGCAAACAGAAAAAAAGAGGAGAAGAGTACAACAAAAACAGTAGCAAAACTTTTTTGCATAACATGCTGGGTTTTATTCATACCATAAATCTATCGAAACACCAAGATTTACTTCCCGGTCGTTTCCGTATGCCGGGTTTTGCCGAACTACTCTGACATTTACAGTGTCATCAGCGTTCATGAAAACTTCAGCACCAATATTCAGTCCGGCTTCGTTGATAATTTGCCTTGCTTTATTTCGTGTTTTACCAACAAGTTTTGGAACAAACACTTTTTCGTTTCCACTGCCACGACCAATTACAAGATCGATTTTTTCACCTTTGTTGAGTTCGGTTCCCCAATTAATTGTTTTTCCCTGATAAGTTGCTCTGATTACGGTACGGCCTACATCGGGTACATAGTCAATTTTTCCCACTTTCAGACCATGGGTTTCCAGAATAGCTGTAGCCTGGCGTGCTGTCAAATCAACCAGATTGGGGAGTTTGGTTTTTTCGGGTTGAAAAGCAATAATGGTAATATAAACTGTTCGTCCCTTTTTTACGTGCGATCCGGGAAGCGGCAACTGACTAACAATAGATCCGGGAATTTTTGTGTTGTCGTAAACCGAATCAACAATCTGGAAGCTGTAAACACGGCTTTCGCGCATCTCTTGTACTTCGTTTAGGGTTTTTCCACTAAAATCGGGGACTTCAATGGATTGACCATGAAATGTATACAACCTTAAAAAAAACAGGGTTGCCCAAATCATCAATAAGGAAGCGCCGAAAATCAGCAACAAGTGCTTCCAGAAATGAATGCTTTTGATAAATCGAAATATCTTCATACAGAGTTAATAAAACTGTCTTTTGTCGGAATTATTGCAGGATTTTCATCCTTGTTGCAAAAATAATCAATAAACTTGACATGAAACCATAACAATGAGGCATCTGGTGATTTAGAAGTCGTTAATTATTAACGCTATCTACATAATTTTGCTTATGTTCGCGGGGTAAAAATTGTTGCTATGGAAAAGTTGTCGATGGTATTATGTCAGCCTTCAATTTTGTGGAACGATCCGGCTGGAAACAGGACTCAGCTTGCTCATATTTTTAAGCAATACAGCGGAATTGCCAATGTTTTTGTTTTACCCGAAATGTTTACGACCGGATTTTTAACCGACCCCGAAGAAGTTGATTTGGCACAACAACCGGCAACAATTTTATGGATGAAGGAGTGTGCCGCAACTCACAATGCAGCTATTGCCGGAAGTGTTATCGTTTATGAAAACAAATTGTTTTACAATCGTTTTTATTGGGTAAATCCGGATGGCGAATTTCATCACTACGACAAACGACATTTATTTTCGTTAGGTCATGAAGACAGAAGCTATACGAAAGGAGAAAAAAGAGTTGTGATTTCTTACAAAGGATGGAAAATTATGCCATTGATTTGCTACGATCTCCGCTTTCCGGTTTGGGCGCGAAATACATACAGGAATAATGAATTTGAATACGACATTATGATGGTTTCAGCAAACTGGCCTGCTTCGCGAAGTTTTCACTGGCGGCAGTTGCTTATGGCCAGAGCAATTGAAAATCAGAGCTTTTCAATTGGAGTGAACCGCAAAGGCTCGGATGGAAATGGCCTGCTTTATAATGGAGGTTCCTGTATGGCATCACCCGAAGGGATGTGGTTGCCAATGGAACACGATAGCGAATCAGATGCTATTTTAGTGAACCTCGAACCAGGCCAGCTTAATTCATATCGGAAGGCGTTTCCTTTTGCCAGAGATTGGGATAATTTTACAATAGAGTAGCTTTTATGTATCTATATTTTCATGTTAATCTTAATTCGTTGTTGTTTTGTCGCTGCGAAAGCAATTTTTTTGTTTCTTTGCACTATGAAAAAAGAAGAATTTCAATCATTTTTGGGTATTAATCAGGGCGATGGTATCGAAAAAGTGACTATGCTTTTTGGGCAGCCCAGCGAAGAATACAACAATCCAGAAAATCATTATATTATTTACTATTATCGTTTTGCCGATAGCGATGTTTTGTCAATTAGTTTCAGCAAGGAAACCATGTTGGTTGAAACCATTTATTTTGGTCATCGAAGAATACAAAATACTTTCGATTGGCTGGAAACAACAGGAGTCGATGACCCAAAAGCTAATCTTCTCAATAAACATATAGATGAAATCATTGATTTATTGGGAGTTCCCGACGAGGAAGAACCTGACGATTTTTTCTTTAGAACCGACAAGATGGAGGTCAATTTTTATTGCCCCGAAGAAAACGACTTTTTTTGCAGACGCATTATGGTAAGTTGGTTTGCATAATCTTACAAACCCCGCATTAAAAAAGCTGTCAATGTTTTCATTGACAGCTTTTTTGTTTAGGAGACAAAATCAGCTATTTTCTGATATCAAGTTCCTGAATAATATTGGTTGCCTCGGCATACTTTTCAATAAGGAAAAGAATGTAACGGATATCGGTAGAAATTGTACGGGTCTGATTCGGAATGTAGCTCAAGCTTGAAGCAGTGGCTTCCCAGTTAATATCGAAAACAATACCAACGAGTTCGCCTTTGCCATTTAAAATTGGAGCCCCTGAGTTACCGCCAGTCACATCACAATCGGTAAGAAAGTCAACCGGGATGGTTCCGTTTTTATCGGTGTACTGTCCAAAATCTTTTTTATTGTATAAATCTTTCAGCTTTTCAGGAACAATAAATTCCGGATTGTTGGGGTCTTCGCGTTTCATGAGCTCATCGATGGTTGTGTAGTATGGTGTTTCAGCACCGTCGGTTGGGGTATAAGAAACTACTTTTCCATATGTCAGACGCATTGTACTGTTTGCATCAGGATAAAACTTACGTTTTCCGTTAAGCATAGTCATAATGCCGTTCATGTAAATTCGTTCACCCTTTGCCAGCTTTTGTTCAATAACATCTGTTTGATCTTTAATATCCAGATATTTGGCATTGAAAGATTTCATTGCGATGAAGCCGGGATCTTTTTCTAGTGTTTTACCATTGGGCTCTCGTAAAAATTCATACACGAGCTCTTTACTTGCAAAAATCGATTTTTCAAACACGAAATTTGCGTACAACGTAAAGTTGTCTTTGAATTTCTTATCTACTTCATCGAATACTGTAGGATAAAACTCTGAACCGATATCATCTTTCATGATTCGGAGCAAACTAATAAATACTTTTTTGTCAACATCAACATTGTAACTATTGAAATAATAGTTGGAAGCATAGTATTTCAGTTTGGTGCTTAAATCGGCAACTTTGGCAGCTTTTTGTTCTTCGGGCAAATCGGTTGAATTCAGATAATAGTTCAAAGAATCGAATTTGTTGGCGAACGAAATAATTTCAGGTCCTCGTGTAACGCATTCTCTGTAGTAAATCAGTGCTTTTCTGTATTTGGTAATTTCAGCATAAGCATCGTTGATGATGGTTAAAGCATCGCCATATTTTGTTTTGCGCGAAGCATCGGCATTAACCCATTTTGTGAAATCTTCTTCCATGGTTTTTTTCTGATCCATGGCTTTTAAACGTTTTAGAACTTCGGTTTGGCCAATATAGTATTTCCAATAATTCGAAGAACGGTTGTATTTTGAACGATACATTAAACGGATTGAGGGATCGCGATCCATATCTTCTTTCATGAGGCGAAGTTTGGAATCTCGAATTTTTACAATTGAGGGATTAATTACATCAAGGGTCATTTTTAAACCACTACTTGTCATAAAACGATCTGTTGTTCCAGGATACCCCATAACCATAGTGAAATCGCCTTGTTGAACACCTTTAATTGAGACTGGAATAGAATATTTGGGAACATAAGGAATGTTTTTTCTTTTGTCGTAAGGGGCTGGTTTGCCGTCAGGGCCCATATAAACTCTGAAAAAAGAGAAATCGGCAGTGTGACGAGGCCACAACCAGTTGTCGCTGTCAGCTCCAAAGTTTCCAATAGCCATAGGGGGAGCGCCTACAAGACGTACATCACGGAAAACCTCATAAATAAACATATAAAACTCATTTCCCTTGAAAAAACTTCTCACTTCCCCTTCGTAATGAGTTCCTTTAAGACTTTCTTCAACAATCTCTTTCGAAATTTCATCGATTTTGTTTTGTCTTTCTTCAGGAGTCATTGATTCGTTAAGTTGACCCATGATTTTTTGGCTAACATCTTCGATACGAACAAGAAATGTGGCTTTAAGGTTCGGATTGTATAGTTCCTGTTTTTTATCCAATGCCCAAAATCCATTTTGAACATAGTCGGAATTATACTTGATTGAATTTTCAGTAATATACTCCAATCCACAATGATGGTTGGTCATCATCAGACCTTCTTTTGATACCATAAAAGCAGTACACATGCCGTCGTTCATAGAAACGATAGCGTCTTTAAGACTGGAGTGATTAATACTGTAAATCTCCTCAGCAGTGAGCTGCAAACCCATTTTCTGCATATCGGTATAGTTCAGTCTATCGATAAGTAGAGGCAACCACATCCCCTCGTCGGCTGACACTCTAAACACAGAAAGGAATACAATAACATTAATTAACAGAAACTTTTTCATAACAACTTTATTTTCTTTTGTTTGACAAAATTACATTTTTCTCCCAAATCCGAATTACTTACTTAGGATTTTGAATTCAGTTCTTCGGTTTGCCTGGCGGCCTTCTTCGGTTGTATTAGTCGTAATAGGTTGTGTTTCACCATACCCTTTTGCAACCAACCGATCTGCAGCAATCCCCGACGCCTCCAAAAATGATACCACAGACTGGGCGCGCTCTTTCGATAGCTTCATGTTGTATTCGTCAGAACCAACATTGTCGGTATGACTTGAAAGTTCAATTTTCAGAGAAGGGATATCTTTCATGAGTTTAATAAGGCGATTCAACTCTTCAACAGATTCGGGTCGCAATGTTGCACGATCGAAATCGTAGAAAATGTTATTGAGCACTATTTTCTCGCCAACTCTTATATCTTCGATATGAGCTTTGGCGGTATCGCCGGCAAGTAAAAGTTTGCTTAAAAACATGTCGAGAACCAGCTCGTCACGCCTTTCATCTTCGAGAACGGCAAGGTCGTATGTTGCCATCTTATAACCATCGGCCTTGACTTTAATTTCATATTCGTCGCCTAACAGCAGTGTGGTTACATACGAACCATCTTCTGCAGAGGTTAAGTTGGTCATTACCATTTCTTTTGTTTTGGAAAAAAACTCAATGTTGGCCTCAAGAGCCTTGAATGAGTTGGCATCGGCAACACGGCCTCGAAGTTTGATGGTTTTTTTCTTGGCTTTAACGATGGTCATGTAATAAATATCCTGACCACCCATCCCGTAATTTTTAGCCGAAGAATAAAAAGCATGTTTCTCGTCTGGGGTTGGAATATAAAACACGTCGTCTTCGGTGGTGTTGACAGGATAACCCATGTTCTCAGGAGTTGTCCAGAAGCCGTCTTCGGTACGAGTACTAATGAAAATATCAAATCCACCCATGTTATCGTGTCCCTGAGAGGAAAAATACAAAGTGTATCCATCAGGAAGCATATAAGGGGAATCTTCGTCGTATTGTGTGTTAATGGTTGATCCGAGATTTTCAACTTCCATCCATTTACCGTTAATCTTTTCAGTCATCCAAATGTCGCGGCCGCCAAACCCTCCCGGCCGGTTGCTGACAAAATAAATGATATTCATATCCGGTGAATAACAAGCATGGGTTTCCCAATAGGAGGAATTAATGGGTTCGGGCATTTTTTCAGGCTTGCTCCATTCGTTGTCGTTGAGCAATTCGCTATAATAAATATTGCCATCACCTTTGTCGTCTTTGTAAAGAAGGATGGTTTTCCCATCTGGCGAAATACTGATTGTGGCCTCGTGACCCACTGTGTTGATTTTTCCTCCGATATGCTTGGCTGGAGACCAATGTCCATCATTTCCAAGGTTTGAAAAATAAACATCCTCGTAATACAAACCTTTTTCGTCTTTTTTCCCGCCAGTACTTCCTTCGCGACGGCTGGTAAAATATAACGTCTTCATATCGGTTGTAATAATCGGACTATACTCCGGGTAAACAGTGTTAATAGCACTTCCCAGATTCTCAATTTTGATGCTCAACGGGTTGTTGATAATCTTGATTGCATTGTATGATTTTTCTTTCAGAACTCTAATCGAGTCAACCAGTTCCGGCTCATCATATTCTGCGTATTTGATGAACTTGTCGTAATTTTCAACAGCTTTGTTGAATTTGTAATCAACATGATAAACAATTCCCAAATACATAAAAACATCAACAGGGGCGTTTGTTTCATTGTATTCTCCTGTATATTCTTTCACAATGTTAGATGCGGCTTTCTCAAGATACGGAATCGCTCTGGGTTTTTCACTACTCATATTAGCATAGCAATATCCAATTTTAAAATTCAGATTGGCATTGTTTGGGTAGACTGAATCCCACTTCATATAGGTTTTAAGTGCTTCTTCGAAATTGTTGTCGAGTAGCAATACTTCAGCTTTTTCGTAGTCGGCTTTAAACTTTTTGTCGTTCCCCATACGAGTCAGAACATCGTCGGACTGCGCATACGACATCGTTATACCGCAAAATAGCAGTGCAATAATCAGCAAAGTCTTATTCATAAAGAGTTATTATTTACAATGCACAAAAGTAATACTTTATCTTCAATTATTAAAAACAAATAGGAATATTTTTGACGAACGGCTAATATTTTGTATCGCTTTTTCTGCGCAATTTGAAAAAGTTCTGAAGAAGAATTTTCGATTCTTTTTCACCGGGTCCTTTTTCGAAAATTGTTTTGGGATGAATTATGTTTTTGCTGTAGAGAGAGAATCCGGCTTTTGGATCGTCTGTTGCATATACGATTTTTCCTATTCTGGCCCACTTAAGTGCACCCGCACACATGGTACATGGCTCCAGCGTTACATACAATGTAAAGTCTTCAAAAAATTTAATTCCAAGTTCAGATGCCGCTCCAGTGATGACAAGAATCTCGGCATGTGCCGTTACATCTTTTAGCAATTCAGTCTGATTATGGGATCGGGCAACAATTTTATTGTTTAAAACAAGAACTGCTCCTATTGGAACCTCATTTTCGATTGCTGCTTTCTGGGCTTCTTTCAATGCTTCTTGCATGAAATAATTGTCGTCGCGTTCAATGGTCATTTGCTAAGTATTTTTATTTCAACCCGACGATTGAGTTGTCGACCTTCAGGAAGAAGATTATCGGCTATTGGTATTTTGCTGCCATATCCAATATATCGCATGCGTTTCAAATCGATGCCTTTTAAATACAAATATTCCAGAACAGCCTTGGCTCGTGCTTCGCTCAAAGCCTGATTGTACGATTCCGAGCCAATATTGTCGGTGTGCCCCGAAATTTCAATTTTCATATTGGGATATTGTTCCAGAATATCATAAATTTTGTTGAGTTCGGCAAAAGAGTAGGGGAGTAGTTCGGTTTTGTCAAATTCGAAGTAAACATTGCGTAAAATGATGGTTTCGCCTATCTCAATGTCTTCCATGAACAATGTATCGTTGTTGCTAAAAGTTGCTGGCGGAAACGAATCGAGCTGATTCATGATAACGGTGCAACTATATTGTGAAATACTGTTTACCGGAATTAGTCGAAAATCGTCGAACAAATAGTATGCGAATGAGTGAATTTCGGTTGATGCATCTTCGATAAGTGTTTCGTAAGTAAGTTCACTATAATTGGTGAAATTTCCAATTGTGACATATTTTTCTTCACCACTGGCTCGAAAAACGCCTGAAAATTTCGACCATTCGTGACGGTCGTCTAAAACCGAATCGCGTGGCATTTCGAGTTGCGGAATAAACGTAAAGCTTTCAGCTGCTTCGTCGAAAAGCGGTTTCGATGAACTCAAATAAACCGACAAGCCATTGGACGCAATTCCGCTGTTTTTGCTCAAAACATAGTAAAATTCGAAATAATACAAATGATTTCGCTCCAACGGCATCGTAATAATGGCCTGTAAATGCTCATTGTATCCACGTGAGTATGGATAGCGCGACGAATCGGCACGCAAAATCATTCCCACGTAGGCATTTCCGGTTCGGGGTTCCATGTTCCCGGCAAAATTGACCGGCACTCCCACTTTGCTTCTGATGCTACACCGATTGAAATAATCGGGAGTAGATGTGTTGTTGATACTCCAGCCAGGAACCAGTTCTGTTACTCCTTCGAGATAGTGCACATAGTCCTCTGGACAGTTTCGATATGTTTCGAAACCTCCATTGTATATCAGATTGTCCTGACTGAAAAGCCCGGAAGTAATCCAAAAAACAAAAACCAGTGCACTTGGAATTCTCATAAAACAATTGCTGAGGTAAAATTAAAACTTTTTCGGATGAACGATTATTGTTATTTTCGCAAAAAAATTCATGTACAGAACACATACATGCGGAGAATTACGCACAGATCATGTTGGTCAAACTGTTGTTATCAGTGGTTGGGTGCAGCATATTAGAGATTTTGGAGGAACAACTTTTATCGATTTACGCGACCGATATGGTATTACACAGTTGGTTTTCGATATGGAAACAAATAAAGATTTGTGTGAGTCGGCACGCAAATTAGGTCGAGAATATGTGATCACGGCTACGGGTCTGGTAAGAGAACGAAGCAACAAAAATAAAAATATAGCAACTGGCGAAATCGAGATGGAGGTTTTGGGTTTGAAAATTCTCAATCCGTCTCAAATACCTCCTTTTACAATCGAAACGGAAACGGATGGTGGCGAAGAACTCAGAATGAAATATCGCTATCTCGATTTGCGTCGCAATCCATTGCAGCAAAATGTGATGCTTCGCCATCGGATGGCTCTCGAAATTCGTAAGTTTTTGAGTGATGTCGATTTTCTGGAAATTGAAACACCCTATCTTATTCGTAGTACACCTGAAGGTGCTCGCGATTTTATTGTGCCTTCGCGAATGAACGAAAATCAATTTTATGCGTTGCCTCAGTCGCCGCAAACCTACAAACAACTTTTAATGGTGTCGGGTTTCGATCGTTACTTTCAGATTGTTCGATGTTTCCGCGACGAAGATTTACGAGCCGATCGTCAACCCGAGTTTACGCAAATCGATTGCGAAATGTCGTTTGTTGAACGCGAAGATGTCTTGGTGATGTTCGAAAAGTTGACTTGCCATTTGCTGAAAACAATTCGCAATGTTGATTTGCCCCCATTTATGCGCATGCCATATTCAGATGCTATTTCGCTTTATGGAAGCGACAAACCTGACATCAGGTTTGGAATGCAAATAAATGATATAAGCGAACAGGCAAAAAACAAAGGCTTTGTGGTTTTCGATAATGCAGATCGTGTATTGGCTTTGGTTGTGGAAGGTGCAGCTGAATATACACGTAAACAGATTGACGATTTGACTGACTGGGTCAAACGTCCGCAGATTGGTGGCTCAGGTCTGATTTGGGTAAAATATGCCGCAGACGGAACAACCAAATCGTCGGTCGATAAATTTTTCTCAGCCAATGATCTTAAAGATTGGAAGACCAAATGTCATGCGTCCGATGGCGATTTAATGCTTATTGTAGCTGGTGCCGAGAAGAATATTTTTTCAATTGCCGGAGAGCTTCGTCTCGAATTAGGTTCGCGCCAGGGATTACGAAATCCAGATCATTTTGCTCCATTGTGGGTGGTCGATTTTCCATTACTTGAATGGGACGATGAAGCAAAGCGCTTTTTCGCTATGCACCATCCGTTTACTTCGCCTGTGGTCGATGATATTGAGATGTTATTAACTGACCCGGGGAAAGTGCGTGCAAATGCCTACGATCTTGTTATCAACGGAGTTGAAATTGGCGGCGGAAGTATTCGTATTCATGACCGGGTTTTGCAAATGCAGATGTTTAAAGCACTTGGCTTTTCCGACGAAGAAGCTACTGCGCAATTTGGATTTTTGTTAGGTGCATTTGAATTCGGAGCACCTCCTCACGGCGGAATTGCTTTTGGTTTCGACCGGTTTGTTGCTATGATGGCTGGTCAGAACAATATTCGTGAATTTATTGCTTTTCCGAAAAATAACTCGGGTCGTGATGTGATGGCCGATGCTCCTTCAACTGTTAGCTCTCAGCAGCTCGACGAATTGAATATTAAACTTATTTCTCGCTAAAGTCTTTGAGGGAATATTCCTCGAAAAAGGCCGCACTTTCATTGTTGAAACGTTCCACCGAGCTATTCAGAATCGAATCGGCCTGATATGTTAGTTGCAGTACAATTGTGTATTCAGCATCTTTTACCGGCAACGAAACATGCCGAAGCTGATTGGCTATTTTGGTATAGATATTGGCAGCCACCATGTTGTACTTGTCGATTAAGGTGTCAGCAGCAGCAAGTAGCGTGAATTTTTCCGTATTTCTGTTCATTGAATCGATAGTTGCGGAAGCCGTATTTATTTCGGAGATGAGAGATTCGATATATATATCAAGACGACCGATGCTGTCAGTAATTTCACGCACTTTTTTCCTTGCTTTTTTTAAGTCGGGAGCCTGAATTTCACGCAATAAATATTGCATACACAAAGCATAGCTGCTGTCGGTTGCAATTACATTGTTTACGTTTCGATGTGTTTCTTTGAAAACATCGTTGGCAGCTTTTTTGGTTTCGTCGGAAGGGCCGCATGCAGAAAGGAACACAATGAGAGCAGAAAGGAGAATGAGTGAATATTTCATATAGGAAAGTATTCTGTATTGATGATAGCAAAAGTACAAATATTTGCAAGCTTATGGTAAACGAATATTTGAATAGGTAATTAAGACTTAATCGACTAAAGAAAAGCTGTATTCGCTGGCAAAAGCTTTTTGTGCATCAAGAAAGCTTTCGTTGTATGTGTTTTCTTTTTTATCAATAATGTTAGAGAGCTCGGTCCATCTGTTGTAATGTTCGTCGGTGAGCTTATCCGTTGGAATAGCATAAATGTCGAGCATTTCTTTGTACTCTGTTTTTGCGACTTGAAGAAAATTTGTCAGGAGTTCAATCAGAGCTTTACGAAAAGTGTCCTTCTTGTCGAATTTTTTCATCTTCGAGTACTTGTCGAGAGTATACTGCATGAAGTCACAATATATTTCGTATTCAAGCTGGATAGTGTCTCCTCCCATATCATTGATAATAGATGTGATAAAATGATCTTCGAGAATCAGCATCTTCTTTTGGTCGGCAACGATTTTGTCGTTGAAACCAATTGCCTGGTCTTTAGTTTGCGCGCTTAATCCTGTAGCTAATATGATTGAGAATAGCAAAATCAGCAATTTTTTCATTTTTCATTTTTTTTAATGAGTTGAAAATTTTGACTAAAAAAAAGGCCGTCTATAAAAGACAGCCCTTTTTAATGAAATTAACTTCTATTCAAGTGTGAAGTTGTATTCTTTTGCAAATTCTTTCTGCTTGTCCAGGAAAGAGTCGTTTGCTTTGCCTTCTTTGTCTTCAACAATTTGAGCAAGTTCTTCCCAGCGGGTGAAGTCGTCTTCAGTCAAATCTTCAGCATCCATGGTGTAAATGTCAACCATTTCTTTGTACTCGTTGTTGGCAACATCCTGAAATTCTTTCAAAAGATCAAGCATAGCTTTTCTGAAAGTATCGTTGCTGTCGAATTCGTCCATGTCTTCGTACTTCTTCAGTGTCTCTTCAATGAAAGCATTGTATTCTTTATAAGCTTTCTTGATGTCAGCGATTTCGTCTCCGTCAACAATTGTGTTAACAAAGTCATTCTCCATTTCGAGAAGTTTTTTCTGATCGGCAACAATGCCGTCATTGTGTTTAATGGCGTCGTCTGTGGTAGGACCGCATGCAATCATGGTTCCTGCAAAAACAATTCCGATAAAGAGAAAAAGTTTTTTCATGGTTTCAATTTTGGTTTAACGATTAGATTGTTTTTTCAAAAGTATAAATATTTTTTGATTACAAGCTCAATTTAACAAAAAAACATTTCGAGCTCTTTCCGTATCTTTGTGCCATGAATGTAGAAATTACAGCTCCCGTAGGCTCTTTTGAGTCGTTACATGCAGCATTGGAAGGTGGTGCATCGTCGGTCTATTTTGGTGTCGGAAAACTTAATATGCGATCTGGCTCGGCTGTGAATTTTCAAGCAGATGATTTGCCGCAGATTGTAAGGCTTTGCCGCAATTTTGGTGCAAAAGCATGGTTGGCTTTAAATACAGTTGTTTTCGATAACGAACTTGAGGAGGTTGGGCGTATTTTGACAATTGCTGCACATAATGGCATTGATGCTGTAATTGCCACCGATATTGCAGTTCTTGAGAAAGCACGTGAGCTTGGACTTCATGTTCATCTTTCAACACAATCGAACATCACTAATATCGAAGCGGTTAGGTTTTTCTCTAGATGGGCCGATGTTATGGTACTTTCCCGTGAGATGAATCTGGAACAGGTGAAAAGTCTCGCTTCTGGTATTCAAACCCAAAATATTTGTGGTCCATCAGGACAATTAGTTCGACTTGAAGCTTTTGCTCATGGGGCCCTTTGTATGGCTGTTAGCGGAAAATGTTACCTAAGCCTTGATAATACAAATAGCAGCGCAAATCGCGGTGCATGTACACAGATATGTCGCAGACCTTATCGGGTAACCGACCTTGAAGGAGGAGTTGAGCTTGTGGTTGATAATAAATATATTATGTCGCCAAAAGACTTATGCACAGTTGGTTTTGTCGATAAACTTATTGATGCGGGAGTGTCTGTGCTTAAAATCGAAGGTCGAGGTCGTCCTCCAGAATATGTGAGTGCGGTTGTTAAGGTTTATCGCGAAGCAATACAAGCGGTTAGCGACGGCACTTTTTCAGAAAGTCGTGTTGAAAAATGGATGAATCGTCTGGCAAAGGTTTACAATCGGGGATTTTGGGATGGTTATTACATGGGCAAAACCATAGGCGAGTGGAGCGAGAAACATGGGAGTTCTGCTACAGAGCGTAGAGAATTTATTGGAAAAATCACCAATTACTTTTCAAATTTAGGTGTTGCTGAAGCCAGAGCGGAAACATCTGAAGTGTTTTCGGGAACAAAAATTACCATAACAGGCCCATCTACAGGCCTGTATGAGGGTGTTCTTGAAGACATTCATCTCGATAAAGGACTAGAACCTTTTGCGCCAAAAGGACGTTTGTTTGCATTTAAAGTTGATCGTTTGGTTCGCCGTGGCGATAAACTCTTTCGTATTGTAGAGTCCGGAAGTTAACTTTTTAGGATGAATTTAACCGGAAGATTCATTTGAACCCGTATAGGTCTTCCAAGGTTGTTTTTGCCCGGAGTCCAATGTGGCATTTTTCTTACAACGCGCAAGGCTTCTTCGTCGCAACCACCACCGATTCCTCGTAATATTTGCGAGTTACTTACCGAACCGTCTTTTTCGATGATAAAAGTCACATACACTATTCCTTCCAAATCAATATCTTTGGCTGCCTGCGGATATCTTGTGTTTGCCCCAAGAAATTCATAAAGTCCTTCGGTTCCGCCCGGAAACTCAGGCATGACTGGTGCCACTTTGATAATTTCATCTCCTTCCACTTCGGGTGTTTCTTCATGTTCAAGAGGTTTTTCAAAAACTTCTGCCTTTTTATTTTGATTGTCTTCGGCATCTACATCGATGTTATCATTGATATCGAGCGTAGTGATTTTCAGTTGTGTGGTGTTTACTACTGGTTTAATGTCCTTTTTATCGGGAGGGGTAATCGGTGCTAAATCTTGATCAATAATCGGAAAGTCGTCTACACAAAGATTTGAGATGGAGTTAACGTCTTTCTTCCACTCAAAGGCGGCCAATACCAGAAAAAGGGCTATCAGCAATCCCATTTGAAAAAACAGCAATTTGTGTTTTTCCATGTTTTTCGATTCATTCTTTTTAATTTCCATTTTGATTGTTTTTGCAATTAATAGTCTAAAATACAATCGTATATGTTCCGTTACAAGATTCAATAAGTGAGTGAATGGTTTGATAAAGTTTAAGGAATAAAAAAGACCGGCATCGGCCGGCCTTTTTCGAAGCACAAATCATTATCCTTCTAAAACAAATCGAACAGGAAGGTTTAATTGAACGCGAACAGGTCTTCCAAGACTGTTTTGTCCAGGATTCCAATTTGGCATTTTGCGAACAACACGCATTGCTTCTTCGTCGCAGCCACCACCAATTCCCCGTAAAATTTGAGCGTTAGTTACCGAACCATCTTTTTCGATTACAAAAGTGACGAATACTGTTCCTTGTATATTGCTTTCACGGGCAAGCGATGGGTATTTGATATTTCCGCCTAAAAAGTTGTATAATGCTTCGGTTCCTCCGGGAAATTCGGGCATTACAGGAGCAATAAATACCGGAGGGGGATCATTTATCACTATGTCTGTAGTGTCAATGGTAATATGTTTTACAACTGTTTGATTAATATCGGGGTTAGGGTCGAAAACCAGGGTGTCGTTAATGACAACATTGTCGTCTTTGATGTCAAAGATTGTTGTTGGCTGAATAATTTTGGTTTTAGGAGGCTCTTCCTTGGTAATTGTTGCTAGCTCATCATCGATGGGAACAAATACTTGTTGATAAAAGTTGTTGTTGTTGCTGTCGTATTTTTTCCATTCAAATGCAGCGAGTACAACAAAGAGAGAAATAAGCAATCCTGTTTGGAAAAAGATAGATTTGAACTTTTCCATGTTTTTCGAGTCTTTTTTCTTGGGTTTCATGATGGTTGGCTTTTAGTATTAATAAGCTAATTTACAGTAGATTAATTGCGAAGACAAGTGCAAATAAGTTAAAGTATATTTTGAGAAAGTTATAGGCAATAAAAAAACCGGCATCGGCCGGTTTTTAATCATTTTGTTTGTATATTAATTATCCTTGCAATACAAAACGAATGGGTAAGTTGAACTGAACACGAACGGGTTTTCCGCGTTGTTTTCCCGGAGTCCAATTCGGCATACTTTTTACAACACGGAGAGCTTCTTCGTCGCAACCACCACCAATTCCACGAAGGGTTTTAACATTTGATATGCTTCCGTTGGGTTCAACAACAAACGTAACAAAAACAGTTCCCTGAATGTTGCTTTCACGAGCAAGTTGCGGATATTTAATGTTTCGGCCAAGATATTCCATCAGGGCTGATTCGCCACCGGGGAAACCGGGTTGCTCTTCAACAATGGTGAAAATTTCTGCTTCAATAATATCGGGTTCGTCGTCATCCTGAATAGGAGCTACAAAATCGCCAACTTCGTTGTCTTGGTCATCTTCGGCATTGATATCAAGGTCGTCCTGAACATCAACGTTGTCATCAACAATCTCGAGCAAAGTAGTTTGTGGTTCTGGTTTAGGAGGTTCTGGCTCTTCCTGACGGGTGATTTCAACCATTTCTTCCGGAATATCCACTACCTGAAGCTGATCCCAGTCGTTTCCAGCGCTGTCAGTTTTTTTCCATTCGAAACTGGTAAGAACTATAACGAGGGCAAATACCAAGCCCAGTTCAAGGAAAAATCCCTTTCGGGGTTCCAGATCGTATTTGGGGTTTTTCTTAATTTCCATGGTTTTGCTGTTTAAAAATTTATTCAAAGATGCAGAAAAGTACTTATTTCATAATGTTAATATCAGGAAAAGGTACAATCCGGCAAGTTAAAGGCTGAAAACAATGCTAATAAGCAGGAAAACAGGGATTAATGGCCAGTCTGACTTTTATAGCTTTCAGCATTCATCAAATCATTCAAGTGTTCCTGTTCAGTAATTTTAATTTTCACAATCCAGCCATCTCCATACGGATCTTTGTTGATGAGATCCGGCGTCTCTTTTACCAATTCATTGAATTCAAGGACTTCGCCGGCCACTGGCATAAACACGTCGCTAACGGTTTTTACGGCTTCTATTGTACCCAGCGCTTCTTCGCGTTCGAGAATTTCACCAACAGTTTCCACCTCAACGAAAACAACGTCGCCCAATTCGGATTGAGCAAAATCGGTAACGCCAATAAATGCAACATCACCTTCGACCCGAATCCATTCATGATCCTTGGTGTATAACAAATCTTCAGGAATTTTCATTTTCTATTTTATTTTTAGGCTTCAAAATTACATTATTTTTTGATTCTGCCAAACAAGCTGCGAAAATTATTGTGCGAGCGAGAAGCGTAGACTGATTCCTGCATTGGTATTGCTGTTGAGAAACTGCGACGAAATGTAGGGATTGTTTATCACTTTGTCAAAGAAAGCCCTGATGGTAAATTTTTGGCTTAGCATGTATTCTGCCGAGAGATTTACTGAAATAATTTTTTGACCAGCACTGATTTGATCGACATTTTCTACAATTTTTCTTAGAACAGTTTTATTGTTTCTGATTGAAAAATCAGCTTTCAGACTTAAATCGCTTTTGAATGGTTTATTTGAGATTTCAAACTCAACATCTTTAATTCGATAGCCAAGTCCTAATGTAATTTCTCCGGAAATAACTTCAGTAAGCTGATTGTTGGAAAAACTCATCGCAAGATTTCTCGATTTTTTGTATTCTATCTTGCTGATAAGACTGTTTTTCCAGGTTAAATCGATGTTGATAAGCGGACTGAATTGCTCAGTGATGCTAACTTGAGCAATCTCATATCTGGGAAGGAAGTTGTTCATGGCATCTTTTACAAAAGTAAAACCGTCGCCATCGGAGTCGGAAAAGAGAACGTTCGAGGTGTAGCCACCAATATTGTATGTTGAACGATATGCATGCGAAATAGTGGCCGATTTAAAACGCTTTTTGAACCAAGGTATTTCCGTAAGTCCGCTGTATGTAAGTCGCCAGTTGGGCAGAGGAATTCGTGGAAATGTGTTGCGAATATATTTTGATGGATTGGCGCCAGTATAGGCTGTTAAGAATGCGGGAATCAGTACTTCCTGCGACGTTGGCCCATAACCGGTTGGATACTGGAGCCCAGAAAGAGTGTCGGTAAAATAAGTTCCGTCCCAGTTGCCACTACCTTGTGCTACTTCTGCTGCAATTTCGGGCCTGATGTTTTTGAAGTCTTCGAAAGATTGATTGGAATAATCCTGATAATCTGAAATGAAAGCGGTTTTCCATGTGATGATTGACATGCTGAAACTACCATTGTCGACTGCTGAGTAACTTCGATAATTGTTGTTGGCTTCGTCGTATTTAAAGTATTCGCTGTGATTAGCAGTGAAGTTTCGCATAGCCGTTAACTCGATTTTCATGTTTTTGGAAGGTTCGAGCGAAACACGCGCATTCAGGTTTTCGTTTCTGCGGGTCGCATAAGCATTATTGAGCAGAGAGTCTTTGCTGAGGAGGTCGTTTTGAACAAGAAAAGGACGTATATCGCGCTGATCACCAAAAACAAATCCCCATCCCGGAGCCTGTCTGCTTAGATCCATGCCCAAAATATCGATTCCACCTCTGTAGCCGGGAACATAAGTGCCTTCGGCAAGTGTGTATGCGAGCGAAAGGTTTTTGGTCATCATTAAAAAACGCAAAAAGTTATCGGCTATTTTTTTGAATAGAGCCGTAGTATCCTTACTTCCAACATCGCTTGAATCAGAATCGGTAGGAAGAACCCTACGATTGTTGGCTGTGGGTCTGGTCGATTTCTGATTCAGTTTTTTGAGATAAGGGATTTTGTTGTACAGAGTCACCATATTTCCATTGGTATTGATTGAAATGGAACGGTTGTTTTCGATGGTGTTTCCATAGGGATGTTCGGCATAATTCCCAAGAGAGTCCTTATATAAAGGTGAGGCAATCCATTTGTAATCACCGGAATATTGAGCCGAAGAGCTTATCCAGTCGAGCATAGGAAGCTTATTAACAGGAATCGCATAATTTACCTTCAA
The DNA here is from genome assembly GCA_002842495.1 of Bacteroidetes bacterium HGW-Bacteroidetes-6. Lineage (GTDB taxonomy): Bacteria > Bacteroidota > Bacteroidia > Bacteroidales > DTU049 > GWF2-43-63. The sequence goes on along the minus strand of PHDB01000006.1, from coordinate 54,949 downwards.
CGACTGATTATAGTTGGTGATGCGGCCCATGCTTTTAATGTTTTGCCAGATAGAGTCCATTTTTGCCTGATACTCGCTGTCTTCTTTATCCAGTTTTCCTGGAGGTTCATCCACCCTGGCATTAGCCATAGCATTGAAATCGACTTTGATGCTTTTTGTCAAGTCAAATTTCATAGAATATGTACGATTCCAGTTAAAAGTTTTCAAATATGAAGGTTCGATAATAATAAGAGCATCAGTTTTGTTTCTCCAAAGGTTTTCTTCGTAGCCTCGATCAAGATCGGTGCGAAACGAAAGCGATTTGGGCAATAAATAGAAGTTAAAGTCGCCAATAAGCTTAAATGCTTTTTTCTGAAGAAGTTTTACCTTTTTAAATGGCTGATAGTTCTTTGGTGTATTGGAATAATTGTATCCGAGAGCACCGCGGTAATTTTTCTTGAGATTGTATTCTATTTCGATGTTCCTTTGAAATACTTCGTTGTATGCATAGGTGAGGTCGAAGTTCGACAGGTCATAAATATGTGTTTTTGTATTTCCGCCGGTTTTTTCCTTGCGGATATTTACAAAGTTGAGACTTTTTCGGCGAGTATAATCCTGAACAATATTGAGGATAGAGTCTTTTTCGGCCTGTGTGCTGTAGGTTTCCAAGTCGTCGCGTAAATAAAGGTCGGGATTGAGAGGATTGTATTGTGGATTGCTGAACGACTCACTAATATCGAAGTGCATGGGTATTTTAAGACCCGATTTTTCAGGAAGGAATTTGCCTAATTCAAGATTGGTGGCGAAGTCGTAGGACATGATATTGTCTTTTTGCCGCTCCGACACCTTTTTTTCGATGCTGCCAAAACCAGCAGTAGAAACATTTCCAACCATGGCAACATTCCCGAGGTCGGCAAGATCGGCTGTTACACGTGTTGTTGCGGCCCAACCTCCGTCTTCGTCGAAGTCGGAAAGACGTAGCTCGTTCACCCATACTTCGAAACATTTGGCCATACCATCGTCCGAAAGGTTCAAAGGGCTCCGCTTAGGATTACGCACACCAATCATAATTGTACGTACATCGCTCAGGTTTGGAATACCCATGATGGTCATTTTGTTTTCACCATCGTATTGATAGTATGGTGTCATGAGGTTTACTGTGGAATTTTCCAAACGCATGGCAATATTTCGTGCCTTTTTCAGATCGGTCAGTTTCGAAAGCTCCAAATCGAGTGAGTCGGCCCACACAAGTTGTCTGATATCAGGATCCTGAGCACTTACATTTAACGGAGTTGGATGCAATGGAATTTCGTATTCGTAGAAGTTGTTAGTGAAGTCGGTTCCGAGACGAATGAATAGGGAAACATCACCATTGCTGAGTGAGTATAAATCGGGCGAAGTCAACTCGGAATGGATAAACATTTTAAGGCGTTTGTACAGGCGAATGTCGAAGTCGCAGGTTTTGTAAACAGCGCGAGCATCACCATCGATGAGGTCGCAAGCTTTCAATACAAGCGATTGTTCGTTCATTTCGTACATGGTAGTAGAGCCATAACCAACTTCGCGCTCAATTCCCGGAGGTAGCACATAGGGAATGGGAGTCCGGCTACCATTTTCTTCTACATTAACTGCTGAAATATCAAAAGAGGTTCCGTTTTGATCGTCGGAGGGAATATATTCTCCCGGATACAGCAATGCATTGTCGTATTTTCTCCACTGACTTCGTGCAAGCTCAAGTGTTGCAAAACGTAAAACAACAGGTTCTGCGAAATCTTTCAATAAAACGCGGATAAACCGTATTGATTTGAAATCCTGAATTCCACCAACAACCAAATCGGGGTCTTTTACGGGAATTTTAAACTGATACCATTTCACCGAGCCGGTCGTTCCATCGGCCAATCTTGGCGAAGCTGTGAAAACATCAGTAATGTAGTTCTCTCCGACATTCATTTTTGATGGTTCCAAATCGATTTCGTATTGGAAATAGCGTTCCGATTCGTTGAGGGTATTGTCGCGATTGATGTCTTCGACGTTTGGGAGAGTTGTTGACGAAGTAGGATATGTCTCGGGCGATTGCTCGCTTGTAGGGCTGTTTTTTTCAACGCCGTTGTATTTTTTATAGCGTTCCAAAATGTCAAGTTCCTGGGTATCGTAATCAGAACCGCGGAAATAGTGGAAGTTGTCGGTGGAAGGGTCTTCTACAGCTTTTAAGTAGGCATTGGAGCCAGTCCCAAAAACGGTTCCGACTGCATTCACATATAAGTTGTAGAAGTAGCTGTTTTCGTCGGCATCCGAAAGTCCATCAAGACCAACATCCTGAAATTCACGTGAGGTAGGATCGTTATCGAACGAATTCACCAGGGCCTGAAGCAAAGGAACGCGACCCCATTGAGTTGAGTCGACGTTCTCAATGGTGGCAGAAGTTGGTAATCCGTTTTCGTAGCTTTTGCGGTGATCACGCAGCACATCTTCGGAGATATCGCCGATGTCAAAAATAAGTTTTCCACCCGAATGCGATGGGTTATAAATAAAAGGATCCATTACCCAGAATTCGATGTATTCCACATTGGTTTCCTCGAAGTCGGGGGTTTCCACTTTTCGCATAATACCAGCCCAACGCGATGCCGGGTCGTTGAGGTTTCCGTCGGCATCGATACCTGCAGAAACGGGTGTTGGGTCAACATCGTAGTTGTAGGGGCCTTTCTCAGAGGGATAATAAGCCAGATCGAGAACGGCAATGTTGGTTACAATATTATTGGCGTTCTGCTTGTATGGAAAAACCTCGGTTTCGAGAACTTCGCGCATGTAGTGGTTCGACTGCATAGCGGGGTCGTTTCGGATATGGTCGGGTGTGAGATTGTTGTTTCTGAAAAACAGAGGGTCGATAACATACCAGGCAAGTTTGGCACGATTGAAGCCACTGGCAAGGGTGGTGTCATTTGCTGCTTCGGGAAACAAAGCGCTCTGTCCTTGTGGAACGGAAGAAATAAACCACGTGCCTACGTTCTTAATATCGATTGAAGATTTACTGCCTTCGAAATCGTCGATATAGGCAGTTCCGGTTTTACCAATAGCGCGGGCATGGCCTGGAATAAGGTTGGCTACTTCGGCATCAATATTTACTTTCGAAACAGCTTTGGTTTGTATAAATGGCAATGCATCCACCGCTTTGGTGAGCAATCGCGATTCGGTTTGATAGGATAGGTTGAGCCCCCACATAGTGTTCGAAATAGGCTCTTCGCCTATATTTACCTTATAGGTAAATGGACGTTCGGTGAGATTGAGAATGGTAGCTCCGACCAACAAATTGCGGTTGACTTCGTAGTCGATGTGGGTTCCCAAAAAAGTTTTGGTTTGAATGCTAAAAAGGGAATTGCTTTCGAGGCTGATATTGATAGGTGCTCCCGAATTCAAAATACCTTCGTTGATGATTTTTAGACGACCAAGAGTATAGTCAACGGTGTAATCAACGTTTTCGGTGAGTAAAATACCACCTGCCGTTACTTTAACGCTTCCCTGCGGAATATTCATTGCGTTGAGCGAAATCTCATTTCCAACTGACGATTTGAAACGACCAGCAATGGTGAATCGGTTTTTATTGGGATATTGACGTGCACCGGTTTTGGTCATCGTATAAAGCGAATCGTAACAATATTTATCGGCCAGCGTTTGGTCTCCAATTTCGTTACGAAGATCTTGTCCGAAGGGTTCAAGCATGGGGAAGAAAATGCGTCCGTTTTTCGCATTGATTGTTCCACCAATTGTGGCAGCATTGTCGATAAAGTCGAATATTCCGTCGGGTTCAGGATCGTTGTTGGCATTCAGGTTGTCCATGTTTAAAACACGAATAAGCGGAATTCCCTGAAGGTTTCCTTCGAGTAAATATCCTGCAGGAACGCCCAAAGCATCGCTTTTGTATAAAACATCAAGACGAAAATCTTCGGGATTGACCTGATAACCACCAATGGCATACACGTTTTTCATCATCAAACCCCAAAGAGGAATTTTGGTGTTTTGAGCAGTGCTTTTGAGCAGTTTTACCATAAGGCACCCAGGGGCTGCAATGCCGCCGTTCGAAAATTCACCCACCTGAAAGACGCTGTCGCTACCCAAAACGGTGTATTGAAATGCAACGGCCAAAACCTGATCGTCGTTCAGTGTGCTGTTTAACGAAATGAAGCCAAGTTTTGAGTTATATGTGTATTCGGTTGGAGCAAGGAGGCGTGCGTTTTCAATTTTCTCGTAATCAACACCACCCGTAAATCCGAGACCATTCAGGTATGCATTCACCGAGTTAATGTCTCTGATTTGATCAATGTTGACAATATCGAGAAGGTCGTTTGATTCGTTGTCGGGAAATTGAGCCAGAGAAGTGGGATATCCGGTAATATTGGTGTTGTATGGCGATTGTTCACCTAAGTCCATCATAGCCACAATATTTCTGTTTTCCTGTGTGGCTGGGCCAATATTTGTGACCCAGACTTCCATTTTGGTAATGTTGATGGGGGAGCCAATAACCGGCATGTTCTCGAGCCAATTATTGTAATTGTTTCTGAAATATTGCGATACCAAAAAGTGTTTTTTCTCTTCGTACTCGTCGGCATAGAGTTCGAAATCGCTGGTTTGAGCACCTCCGGTAACTGTAATGTTGGATGTTTGTCCTTTTTGTTGAGAAATAACACTGGTAACCGTTACTTTTCCAAACTGAAGTTTCGATTTAATACCAAAGAGGCTCTGGCTACCATTGATGAGTGTGCTGTTAAGAGGCAGCGTTACATCGCCGGCCTCAATGCTTTTGATAATTTCGTCTTCTTTGCCTTCGTATTGCAATTTCATTTTGTTTTCAAACTCAAACGAGGACTCTGTGTTGTATTTTACGCCGAAATCAACTTTGTCGCCAATTTTTGCCTGAACATTCATTTGAATCTTTTCCTGAAAGTCGAAGTTGGCTGTTCTGCGTTGTTTTACGTTTAAAGCAGGATCGTCGCGGCGATTGGCGTTGATGCCAAAAATGAGCTCGGCAGTTCCCGATGGGCGAATGTCGATGGTGTTTGATCCGAAAATACCTTCGTTTCCAAGTAGCGGAAGATTAAATTGAAGGCCGTTTCCATTGTGTTTTTTGCCTGCAGCTGAGGATCGTTCCAGCCAATAATCGCGAACAGCTTTGTCGAAATCGTATTGATAATACTCTTCGCGATTCATGCTGAAAGAGGGTCTGTAGTCGAGCGAACCTACTTTTCGCTGAAAAATGTATTCTCCGGTTTCGGGGTCAAAAATAACAGTGTCCGAAATGTTTTTCGGGTCGTTGAAAAACAGTGGATTATTATTGCTTTGTGGCGAGTAGACCGGATCGTCGTTGAATGGAAAAGGAAGCGTGTCGCCTGGTGGAGGCGTATCGACGGGCACAGTAACAAAAGAGTTGACTGGCAGATTATGGATTTGCGGATTATGCGAAACAGGCGATATCACCTGAGCCGTAATAATGGCAAGTGTTGTTGCAACCGGAAAAAACAAATATCCTTTCACCAATCAGTTCATCTAGTTCTACAAAAATTTTAAAGCCTGACGAATCATATCTTCCACGGTTTCAATGTCGCCCGACTGCTGAATTACTTTATCGATGGCTTTTTCGGCCGTTTGACGGGCAAAGCCAAGCTGAGTCAAAGCAGATAACGTTTCTTGTTTAATTGTATTGTGCAGAGGTGAAACATTTCCCGACACAACAGAGCCTTTATCGATTTTATCGCGCAAATCAACAATAACTCTTTCCGCTGTTTTAAGCCCTATTCCTTTTACTTTTTGTAAACGTCCTGTGTTGCCTGTTGTAATGGCTTCAACCACTTCGCCTGGACTCATTGCAGAAAGTAACATGCGAGCGGTGTTTGCTCCAACGCCCGAGACACCCAGTAGTAAGCGAAAAATGAATCGCTCGTCCTCGCTTGCAAAACCAAACAAAAAATGACCGTCTTCGCGTACAATGTAATGTGTGAGAAGTTTCACTTGTTCCTGCTTTTGAATCTTCTCGTAGGTGTTGAGCGAAATGCTTACAAAATAACCTACACCGCTGCACTCCACAACGGCATAGGTGGGATTAATCTCGGTTATTTTTCCGTTGAGATAATGAATCATAAATTAAACTTGCTTAATGGCAAATTGCAATGCTTCTTCAATCATTTCTGCCGGAGGAGCACCAATAAAACCATTGTCGTACATCGATTTCACCAAATCGCGCGAATAGCTGATGTCTTTCTTTGCCCATTCGTAAGCTTCGTCGCGGGTAATGATGTGGCGTGCAACACCGTCTTTGATGGCCTGCATTGCAACGTCAGCTGCTTCGAATGGAAAAACATTGGCTTCATCCATTGTGGGCACAATGTTTTCGGGATCGATACCGCGTTTTTCGGCATAATCGGCAAGCGAATGAGCAGCAGCAATTGCCATGTTGTCTGTAATTTTTTTGGCGCGAACCATCAAAGCACCTTTCAAAATACCAGGGAAACCAATAGAATTGTTAACCTGATTGGGAAAATCGCCACGACCTGTCGCCACGATAAATGCTCCGGCTTCTTTGGCTGCATATGGGTAAATTTCGGGAATAGGATTGGCGCAAGTGAAAACAATCGATTTTTCGGCCATAACACGTATCCATTCAGGTTTGATGGTGTCGGGTCCAGGAGTTGAGAGCGAAATGAGAACATCGGCTCCTTTCATGGCTTCTTTCATGGTTTCGAGACATGCAGGATTGGTTGTTTCGCACAATTCCCATTTTCTGTAGAAGCGTTTGTCGGCTTCAATGTCGCTGCGGTTTTTGTTGAGCGAACCTTTGCTGTCAAAAATAATTACGTTTGCAGGGTTAACACCGTCGGTAATAAGAAGACGTGCAATGGTCGTGTTCGAAGCTCCAGCACCAAAAAGAACAAATTTTGCTTCGCTCATTTTTTTCCCAGCGAGTTTCAATGCGTTGATAACGCCAGCCAACGTCACACTGGCAGTTCCCTGAGCGTCGTCGTGCCAAACAGGGATGTCGCATTCTTCGCGCAAAACGTCGAGAACTTTAAAGCAATTGGGTTGGCTAATATCTTCGAGGTTGATGGCTCCAAAGCTATGCTGAACCATTTTTACGAATTCAATAATTTTATCGGGGTCGTTTTTGCCGTCTTTCCCGCGACTGTCAACGCAAAGAGCAACTCCATCCACACCGCCCAAATATTTCATCAGAAATGCTTTGCCTTCCATCACACCCAAACCGCCCGAAGGGGTTACGTCTCCATCGCCAAGCACGCGGGTGCTGTCGCTAACAACTGCAACTAAATTGCCGCGATTCGAAAGTTCGAACGATGTGTCGTTGTTATCGCGTATGTCGGTCGATACTTTCGATACACCTGGGGTGTACCAAACGTTGAACCAGTTGAAGCCGGGGACCGGAGCCTTGGGCACAGTTTGTATTTTACCTCCGTAGTGACGGTGAGCCGTTTCGGCCAGCTTTTTCAAAAAAATGGTCTTGGCTTTGGCCATTTGCTCCGGCGTGAATTCTTTCGGAAATAATGTGTCGAGATTTTCCAATTTGAGCATCGAGGAGTCCATGTGTTGAGTTTTAGTGAACAAAAATAATCAAAACTGAAGAAAGAGCGACGAAAAATAAAAATCAACTCCTGTAATTCACTGGTTTTTATCCTGAATGGCTGGTTACAAACAACCCTCGAAAGTTTGCAGAGTTGTTGATAAGCCTTTCCTGGGTTAACGTTGGTTGGCAAATACTAAAATAGCATTCGGAAGTGATTCATCGATTTTTTGAGTAAGATTTTTGCCTGATTTTGTTGTTAAAGTGAGCAATCCATTTACTTTGTTTTTTGCGATTGATAGCAAACCGTTTCTGTCGGCAATCGATATTTCGCTGTTCATCTCAATTGTAGCTCCGGCAGCAGGTTCTGTTTCCAGAATCAGATAATCGCTGCGTTTTTCGCCTTGGGGTGAATTGTAACGGGCATTGTCGTTTTCGTCGGCAAAAGCAAAATCGAGAAAGAATGTGTGTAGCAGAATGTTGTTTTCGAATGGAACAAGCAACATCGCCAAACACGATTTTTTGTATCGATCGAACTCATCGGCATCGTAGCGACCGTGGCTAATTAAAACACTTTCTGCTTCTGAAAAAGCGGGTGTATTGATTGTTTGGCAAGTTTCTATGATTGCTTCTACATACGAAAAGGAATCGAAAGCATTCGATTCGGCAATTATTTCCGGGAAATAGCGGTCGCGACTGCCAAAAAAATGAATTTCTGACTTTTTGTTACTGAATTCAGTTCTTGTTGTTTTTTGGAAGGTTACCAGCAAGATGTTTTCGGGCTGGTCGTTTTCGTAAGGATAAAAGTCGGAACTTTCGAGCTGATTGTCGGAATAGCTCAACCCAAAAATATTGGTTGTTTCCGCACAATTCAACTGCTTTCCAATAAAGTTGCCTACTGCAAAGCGTCCGAAAATGTCGGTATGAACTAATGTTTCTGGTAAATTTGCGTTGGTTGGTTCTGGTTCTGAAAGTTTGCAACCGACACTTATTTCCTGTTCGGTTACGTCGAAACTTAGTTTATCGCCGGGAGCAATGGAAAACAATTCGAATTTGTTGTTGTGTTTTGTTATTGCAACAAATACACCCTGCTCGCCGACTGCCATAATTTTGTTTCCTTCAACAAGAGCTGCGGTGTTTTCGCCTGCTCCAATGCCAATGGTGTTTTGTCCGGTAGTTTCGGAAAGTACTTGCATCGCTTTCAGAAGCCGACCTTGCCGGCCACGGTTGAAAAAATGGGTGTCGCTTACCATGTTTTCGGGCAGAAAACCGAGTCCCTGACCCATTATGAGACGGTGGTCGTTGTCGCCTGAAGTTGGAAATTCTTCCGGATTTTCAATCTCCGACGAGAGCGTGTCGAAAACATGACCCTGCAACCAAGCTGCGGCGCTTCCGCCACCACTTATCATCAGTTTCGACAAGCCAGCTCCACCCGCACTGGTTCCAGCAATCACTGCTCCTTGGTGTTTGTTGAGCCAACGAATAACAGCCAACACTGGCCCGTCGCTTCCGTCGCTGTTTAGCATGGCGCTTATGTAGCGGGTTTGGTTGCCGCCTGTAAAAAAGAAAACATTGTAGTTGCCATCGAGCAGTTTTTGTGCTACTTCAGCATTGAAACCACCGCGGTTCCACTTCGATTCGTCGATGGGCGGATATGTCCCTTCGTCGTTGATGACATGGTCGGGGTCATTTTTAGGGTTTGCGCAGGTTTCGGGGTCGTCGAGAATTGCCACCGGAACAATCCAGAAGCGGCTTTGGTTTTGCATCGACGAAAAATCGTATTTATCGCCAATGGTTGGCACCAGCGAAATATCAATATTCAGTCCAGCCATTTTCTCGAAACGTACTTTGCGGTCCATTCCGGCTGCATACGAATTGGCCGAGCCTGCCGGGATAAATGCCACGCGCATATTGTCGGGACCTCCGGCTTTTTCAGTAATTGATTGGTGAATTTCGGCGCATTTATCAGCTCCGCCAATCATGAAAATAGCTCCTGCTTTGTTTGTGTGTTGGTTTTCGGAAAGTGCAAAATTGAGTTCAACTCTTTCGCCTGATGCAGTTCGGAGCTGCAGTTGGGTGTTTTCTGCAATCAACAGCGGCGAATGGTATTGCCGGAAGCCGGAATTGTTGCAATTGTATTCGGTAACTTCGGCTGTTTCTATGTTAAAAATGAAAGGCTTTTCGTATTCCCCCGACTGATGACTGAATTGCATGGCAAAAAGATTTGATGCAAAGGTAGGGGATTAAGCGGATTTGCTAGTCTCTTTTCTATTCTTTAATTCCTTTTTGGCCAATTGAATAATAATGTCGGGAAGCTGTGTCCTTCCATTTATTATTTGCATTAATTCTGAAATTGATTTGTTCTTTAGAATAATCCTTTTAAGCTCTATCTTTCAAGGTCTTTTCTGTTTTGTCGTAAAAAACTGCACTTGACAATGTTTTTGCAACCTTTGGGAAAAATTGTATACTTTAGAGAATAAATTCCTGGATTATGAAAGCAAAATTACTTTTATTGATTGTAGTTTCTGTCTTTATGAGCGAAGTTTCTGTTGGGCAGCATACAATCATTAGTAATTATCCCGCTCAATTTTCTTTTGTGTATCCTATTGGAATCAATGGGAGAAGCAGTGTCGATTTTTGTTATTATTTTTCGTTGAACGCGTTGAATGGCCATACTGGTGGAATTGAAGGTTGCGAGATAGGAGGCCTCTTCAATGTGAATGAAACGAGTATGACTGGTTTTCAGGTTGCAGGCCTGGGAAATGTCACTAAAGAAAATGTTGTTGGAATGCAAACGGGAGGGCTGTTTTGCTTTTCGGACAGCATGACCGGTTTTCAATTAAGTGGCATTTACAACAAAGCAGCTGAAATGAAAGGAGTTCAAATTGCCGGAATTTATAATCAAACCACCGTTCAACATGGATTGCAAATTGGGCTTGTTAACGTTGCCGACTCGGTTGAAAAAGGTGTTTCAATAGGTTTAATATATTGGGTCAAAAAGGGAAGTTTCCATGAATGGACGGTTTCGGTATCCGATTATCAAAATATAGCATTGAGTTATAAGCTTGGTAGAAAGTCGTTTTATAACATTTATAGTGCAGGTGTAAACTTTCTTAGCGATTTTTTGTGGGTTGGAGGACTTGGTTTTGGACATCTCAGTCCGCTTGGGCCTAATTTTAGTTTTCAGCCCGAACTTATTTGTTATACATATTTTCCCAGCAATTTTTCGAGGAATACGCGCGACACATATATCACACATTTAAAATTTGGATTCGTTAGCAACGTAAACGAAAATCTGTCGATTTCATTTGCCCCAAGTGTTTACTGGTCGTTAAAATCCAATAGAGGAATTTATGATGAGTATGGCTACAATCAAAGTGTAATTAATCCCCTTTACGAGTTTGAAACATGGGATAGCAACAGCAAATTGGGAATTGGCTATGGTCTAAGTGTTGGCCTTGGTTTTAAATAAAGGGTTCTCGGGAAACCCATTTTTGTCGTCTTGAAAAAACAAGCAAGATTGAGCTTTTTCAACGTCACACATTTTGCACTTTCTCGATTATAGCTATTTCAAAACGTTAGTGCCAGATTGATTTTTCTTCGGCGCTTTTAATGAGTATTTCTGCTTTTTCGCGAAAGGTAATTTCACTTTCGAATACAGTTGCACCACCTATGTCTTCGCCCATACTTATCCAAGTCCCATTGCAATTGTAGAAATACCACATTCCGTATCCAAACGAATTGAGGTATGCATCGTTTACAACTCCAGCAATTTTATTTTTATAAACAAACACTTTCTCAACGTCAATATTTAATATTTTATTTCTTTCCGATTCGCTTATGTTGTCTTTGTTTAATTGTGTAGTTTTGATTTCGAATACATATGCATTCAATGGTTCTGTTTTGTCGTTTAAGTTCAATAAGTCGCTGATTTTTTTGTTTATCAACAATGTTGTAAAAGTGCCTTCGAGAAGGGCATTCTTCCTCAATAGTATAGTGGATTCCATTTTGGTCGATTTTATTTCCCCATTCTCAACACTTACAAAATAGGAGTTGTGTATATCGCTTTGGCTAACAAACTCAACAGCTTTTCCGTTTTTGAAAAGAATTCCGGCCAATTCATCACTTGCATATCCCGATGCCATTTTGTTTTTTTTAATCATTTGGAAAAATAAAATTCTTCGCTCTTCTTGTGAGTAATGTGGACAATTGCTATACGGTAAAAAGCCCAACCCTTCAACAATACTTAAATGAGTAGGACGCGAGTCGCTGATCCCGTTCTGAAACCAACATATGGAGCCGGCGCTTCCTCCGGCTAAAACTATCCCTTTTTTAAGTGCAGTCTTTAAAATGGTGTCTATTCCCTGGGCTTTCCAAATAGCAAGCATGTTGAGGGTGTTGCCACCACCAACAACAATTGCATCCGAGCTGAGAAGTATTTCTTCGAACGATTGGTTTTTTTCGGAAGAACTCACCCATACTTTGAGAACAATAGGCTCAATTTCCAGTGTGTTACAAATGTTTTTCCAATACTTAATGTTGTTCTGATTGTCGGCACTGGCAGTTGGCAAATAACAAATCTTGGGACTTTCTTTTTTTGTTAGATCGGCTACATATTGAACGAATTTCAGATTGATATCCCCTCCAAAAACAAAAATAGTCTCTTCGGTGTTGTTTGTAGTGTTTTGAGCTCTTATGCTGTCTATTCCCGCAACCAAAAAGACTAAAAATAAAAGTGTCGAAATGGTTTGTTGTTTCATTTTGGTTTCATTTTTCAATTTCAGCCATCCCACATATTATCCCGTTTCGAGCGAATATGCAAGACCGGATTCATATCAATTTCAAAAATTAGTCATCACATTACAAAACTACAAACGTTTTTTAATAAATATTGAATGCTCTGTTTTTTTAATTTATATCTTTGATTCCCCGATTGGGTTGCTGACACGGACGTTAGGCTACTAAACACTTTTTGGGATGTAAACAGTACTTGGTATGAAAAATTTTAGGATTCTCTTTTCGATATTTCCTGTATTGTATTGGGTTGCTTTGTTGGGTGGAATTGTACTCAGTTTTTTCAAGGGCGATGGAGTTTTGTTTTCGAATGCTATTTTGAATGTTCTTTTGATTTTTGTTTTTATCAAAGTCGGCATTATCATGCACGAATTTGGACATCTTTTTTTCGCTTGGTTGGTTGGCGGGAGTCCTTACCAGATGACATTTGGAAGCGGGCACGAAGTTGCCAGGTTCAATGTGTTGGGCATCAAAACAATAATTCGCACCAAGTTTTTTAACGGCTCGGCCATTTCTAGGTTCAACAAAACAACCTATTTAAAACTACGCAATATTGTTAAAGTTTCAGGGGGACTAATTGTAAATGCTGCTTTGTTGTTGTTGGTGGTTGGTATCTGGGGTTTTAATTCCGATTTCCTTTCGAACAAGTACGGAGTTTGCTTTCCCGAAACTATAGCGGTGGCAATGGCATATTTGGTTTTGGTTTCTGCTATTCCTTTCAATACGGAAAGCTTTGGTATCAGCTCTCCTAACGATAGCCTCAAGTTAATCCAGATTGTTTTCTTGAACAGAAATATTTCCAAGGACGACAACTATATGCTTGAGAATTTGGAAGCGCACGAATGTATTGATTCGAAAAACTACAATAGAGCCATCGAAATTTTCGAGAAGCATTTAGTCTTCTCTCCAACATCATTTTATTTACAGCTCAACCTAAGTGTTATGTATTTAAAGACCGGCGATTTGGTAAAATCGTTTGAAATTCTAGCAAACCTGAAGGAAGTAGTTGATAATAAAAGCAAATTGTCTAACAAAGCATTCGTCTATAATAATCTTGCATGGTATTTTTTGATTGTAAAAAACTATGATGAAGCCTACCGATGCGCTGAGTTTGCGTGGCGCTTTAACGAGCGAAACAGTAGCTTTATTGGAACATGGGGCTCGGCACTGATTGAAAAAGGTGAAATTGAACGCGGAATAGGAATGCTAGGGCAAATATTCAACTCTCGTTTTGTGAACAACCAAACGCTGAGTGCAGCCATGTATTTAGGGTTTGCCAATTTCAAAAAGGGAAGTGATAACAATAAAAACAAGTACTTCAATTTCGTGGTATCCAACATGTCGGTTCTCGACGAAGATGAAAAGATAATCTGGAAAAACATTACCCAAAGAACGGGTGAAATTGTTTAAATTTTCAAATTAACGAACTTTCACAATGCGTTTCAGTTAATTTGGTTTTTGAAAAAATCAACATCATCTTTCGAAAGTTCTTTTTTCCACTTAGAACCATTCAACAAGGTTTTCAATGCTGCATTTAATTCATCTTCCGTTTTTGTTTTATAAACAACGGCAGTCCATACGCCATTTTCCATACAATATTCCAAGTAATGCAACGACGATTCGGGAAGGCCTCCAATAAAATAGCCTCTGGTGATTAAGAAGGGTACATTGTTAATAATTTCGATGGGTTCGCTGGTCCAATCATCGTAAGTTGTATTACCCAAAAAGATTGCACCACCAATCATTGGCCTTCTAAAAGGGCTATCGTTCTTGCTTTCAAAGAGCATTTTCGTTAATACAATCATTTGATCTTCGAATTTTCCTGTTTTTGCACATTCGGTAAGAACAAAAATTGCTTGTGTCGGTTCTAGCGATTGAACATAGCTTGCTAAATCTAAATATGGCTCGCACTTGTAGTTGCCCGTGCCCGTACTGAAATCGGCGCATTTTGCAATCAGTTTTCCGAATAGGCTGTCGCTACTCTGTCCAAATGCAGAAATAAATAATATTCCGAAAAACAATATCGAGATAAGTTTCTTCATGGTTTCTGGTTTAAAAATCAAGGTCAAGATGCAATACGATTCGATTTCCACAAGTCGAAAAAGTGTGATTCTCGGTTTGATTTATTTCTGCGTGATGCAGGGGGGGAAAAAAAGTGCAAGTTATTCTTGAATTAGCACATATTTGAATGGTTTACTCTTCAAAAGCAACCACTGAATTTTTATTTCGAAACAAACACGCATCGCCATAACTCAAAAAGCGCATGTTTTGTGAAAGCGCATATTGGTAAGCTTCGGTCCAATTTACCGATGCGAATGCATCAACCAGCATCAGCAGGGTGCTTTTGGGTTGGTGAAAATTGGTTATCAAATAATCGGCTGTGCGAACAGGTTTTCCTTTCAGAATTATAAGCGATGTGTTTCCGCTCAGTCCTGTGCTGCCATGTTTTTCGGACAATGCAAGCAATGTCTCAAAAACCTTTTGCCGGTTAACGCCTTCCGACTCTGTACTATTCCATTTGTCCCACTGCGCAATTTCAAATTCAACCTTTTCTGTTTCGGTTTTGTTCAGGAGTTTGCAACCATATGTATACAAACTTTCGAGTGCGCGCAGGCTGGTGGTCCCAACCACTGTCCATGGGCGGGCAGCATTTCCGGCAAGCATTTTCAATTGTTCGTGCGATATATAGAACGGCTCGTTGTGCATGGTGTGGTTTGCAATGCTGTCTTTAACAGGTCTGAAAGTTCCCAGACCCACATGCAAAGTGAGTGCAACCTGTTGTATACCGCTGGCTGTAAGTTCGTGCAACAACTTTTCGGTAAAATGCAACCCGGCAGTAGGTGCAGCTACCGAACCTTCGTTGCGGGCAAACACCGTTTGATAGCGCTCACGATCGGTTTCGTTGTTACTACGATGAATATAAGGAGGCAGCGGAACCTGTGCCAAGTGGTCGAGAATACTTCCAAAGGAAATATGGTGATGCCAGCTGAAACGAACAGTTTCTGGACCGGTTCGTGTTGCGGTGAAAATAATTTCGGAACCAGTCTCGACACAAAACACAATGTTCAGGTCGCCACCTTTCCATTTGGCAGCATTGCCAATAAGCACTTTCCACTCAGTCGAACCATAAGCAGACAATGCTTCCTGATAGTCGGCAGGCGCAATCGGGTGGAGGAGAAATACTTCGATACGAGCACCAGTGGGCTTCAGAAACACAAGTCTGGCAGGGATAACCCGGGTTTCGTTGAAAATAAGCAACGAGTTATCAGGAATGTGTTTCCCAATATCGCTGAATCGTGTGATGTTGAAAGGTTCCGATGTGGCAAGCAGCAGTCGTGAATTTTCGCGGTTTTCGGCTGGAAACTGAGCAATGTTTGCCTCTGGAAGTAGATAATTATATAGGTCGACGCTGGTATCAGGGAGTTTCATCGACAGGAGTTCGTCGGACATGGTTTTATTTAATTTCTTCCGGAGGATAAACACCCGGGAGGTCGATGTCGTCTTTGATTATATATGCTTCAGGCCATTGTTCCTTGATACGCTGCTTGAAAGCTTCGGCTTCGAGTTTGTTGCGGAAGTTGCCAACGCGCACTTTGTAGTATGGTTCCTGAAAAATGACGTAGGCCGCTACATCGGGATAGCGTGCTATAAACTTGGCTTTTTCGCCAAAAGCTCTGTTTTTGGAATAGTTACCCGAATCGAAGTAAATTTGAATTCTGTATCCCGGGAAGCCTTTTACGTATTCGTTAAATGCAATATGTCTGGCAACCAATGTTTCGACACCTTTATCGCCGTAAAGGGTTACTTTTCCCTGTGCGTTAAGGCGTGGAGAAAAAAGCATCACAGCAATGAAAATAAGAAGCAGGCGCATGGAGTTCATTTTTGCAAAATTACATTTTTTTTGAATTCCCGACAAAGCATAAATTGTTCCAAAAAGCAAAAAGCCCTGAATTTTCAGGGCTTTTTGTGAAAAGTGTGAAGTTATTCAATGGTTAGAGGCTTGTATTCTACGCCATCAGCCGTTGTAATTCTTAAGTAATAAAGACCTCCTGAATATTCAGCTATATTGAGAATTGTTTTCAGAGCCTCTACGGCATCCGAATACAAGAGCGTTCCTTTGGCATCGAATAGTTCAATGTGAATGATTTCAGAAGTTGAGCTAATGGTAACGTTGTTACTGGCCGGATTAGGATAAATGATTGTTTTGTTCGATTTTTCAACGATGCCAGTGTTTACATCAACAGTTACCTCGAGCGAATCGACATCGCTACCACATGAATTCGTTTGAGTTAAAACTACCCAATAAGTTCCGGCTGCAGAATAAATGTGACTTGGGTTTGCGAGTGTTGAAGTATTTCCGTCACCAAAATCCCAGGAATATGAACCGCTGCCGGTTGAAGTGTTTGTAAAATTGACATTGAGATAATTGGCCGAGAAAGTGAATGAAGTAGCCGGAACGTCGTAAACGTTTACTTCAACAGGGATCATTGCACTCTGGCAGGTTTGTTCAATTTCCCAGTTGTAGAAGTAGTAATAGAACTGTGTTTCGTAACCCGAAGCGGTGCTTTGAACCATTTCAATAGCATCACCAACGTAAAAAGGATAAAGGTTTGGCCCTGTTTGCGAACCGTTGCGATACAAGTTTGGAGAAGCAGGACCCAAAAGCTTCAGATTTGTTCCAACTGGAATATCGAAATCGAGAGTTATTGTGTTTTCACCGGCAGCTAAGTTTACTGTCAATTGGTCGAGTGTAGTTCCTGCCGAATTTTGCAATGTAATTGTTCGGTTTCCCGCAGCCCCAGCATATATTTTAACCGTTTTCAGGGTTACAGGTGAATAACAGTTGAAAATAATTCCGTGAATCGTAGTGCTGGTAAAATAACCCCCGGTTCCCGAATTATCAGGTTTACCACCAGTGTAGCTATTTGTGATGCTCGAACAAACATAGTAAGTTACAGGGCTGCTCAACAATGGCGTTGTATAAGTATTGCCGGTTGTGAGAAGGGTTCCTGATACAACAGCATCGTACCATGAAAGATTGCTGCCTGTTGCTGTAAGTAAAAACGAAGCTGCTCCGCAGGAACTGGTGTCGCTTACCACTGGTGGTTCTGCCCCAATTTGAATCTGAACGGTAGAAATATCCGAGCCGCAAATTCCCCCATCGGCAATCAGCGATAAAGTGTAGAAACCATTTGTGTTGTAAATATACGATGGTTCAAAAATGCTTGACGTGTTGCCATCGCCAAAATCCCAAAGATATGAGCTTCCACCAGTACTGTTGTTTGTTGGGGTAATTGTTACAGGGCCACTGCAAAATGAAGTATCGGTTAAAGTGAAATCTGAAGCAATGGTTTGTGTAGCAGCATTGAAAATGAAGGTTAGTGTATCGTTAGTTGTGTTCAGGTCGCTACTGCTGTTGGGGTTGTCGGTATAAACAACAAAGGTATTGGTGCCGTTGGCAATGGTAATTGCAGACAGGTCGATGGTGTCGGTTTGCCACGAAGCAAGATTGCCAGCCCACGGTGTGGTTTGAACCGAGCCTCCATTGAATTTGTATTTCACATTGAGAGCTGTGAGATTGTTGGTTCCACGATTGCGGATAATTACTCTTGGTGTTTCCTGAACACCTGTGCAGCTATAAGTTGTCAAAGGTTTTATCACTTCAAACATTTGTGCATCGATTGCTATCATTGGTGCATCGATTGGCACTTCGGCAATATGTGGAATTTTGTTTTGCTTGGTTGCAACAATCAATGCGGTATCGAGACCAGGAAGCGCTGCAAAATTGAGGGTAACCGAAGTGTTTGTTCCCGAATATTCAGCATCAAGCAAAACTCCATTGAGCGAAATGGCAACATAAGTGTATTGTTCGGTTGTTACAACCAGCGATGTGGCTCCTTCAAGCAAGGGATTGGTATATGAAATAGTGAGGGGGTCGGGTTTTGAAAAGTAATTCATAACAGATGGGTCACCCATAAGATGATACTCTTCCCAGTAATATTTTTTCAACGATGATGTAGACGCCTGTACAGCCAGGTTTCCTGCCTGAATCATTTGTCCATTGGCAATAAACCATTCGCTGGTTGCTGCGCCTTGATCGTGGAATGTTCGGTCGTACGAGCCAAGTCCTGTTCCGGCGTATGTTGGGTTTTCAATAATGTTGGAGGTGTTTCCTACTCCCCAATAGTAATCTTCGTCCCAATAACTGTAGTCGGATGCACCAATGTAGCCAACAGCTCCTTCGTTGGGAGTCCGCAACATCACTTCGCCGAAGCAGGCACTTTCTTCAAATTTGTTCGATTGGCAGCAGTTCCCTACAAGCAATCCATATTTGTTGGCATTGTTAAGGTTGGCTATATCGCTTGTTGAAAATGATGGATCGGACCAGCCGGAGGATCCGCAATGTGCCGTATAGTTTGCATAACCAACTCCAGCGCCAATATTAGCTCTTATCAATGCATCGGTTGACGAATTGTTTGAAACAGGCCACAAATAGGTGTACGAATAAATACCATGAGCAGCATTGAAATAGTTTGTTGTTCCATAGTTTATTTGGCCATTTGCCCATACCTGAGAGAATCCTCCGGTTGGAGAGCTTCCATCGTCGACACCAGCAATCATAACCACTGTGTCGAGATAGTTTGGGTCGGGCATGGTGTATTTTTCATACATCAATGTTTTGTCGATTTGTGGAGTGAGTTGACTAACGTTCTGTGCACTAAACCGACCGTAGTATACATCGGGAATATTGTCGGAAGCGCCATCGTAGCAGGCATAGTAGAGGTCGGTTACGTGTGTTCCCGACGATTGGCTGCTATAATTGGGTATCTGAGCAACGTCGCCAACAAACAAAATATATGTTGGAGCTGGATCCGAAACGGTTCCTGCATCGTACAATCCCTGAAGATAAGCCTTGATACTTGTTGTTGTTGTTCCAACGGCTGGCATATCGGTGTATGCTTCAATCACAGTAAATCCTTTTTCTGTTTTCCATTGAATGAAAGATTGCAAAGCTGTTTCGAACATGCGATCGGAAACAATTACATATTTGATGGGGTATTCTGTGATAACATCTTTTGTGGAAGGTGTGGAATAATTGGGAATTTCCTTATAAAACCCGGAATACAAAGGGCTGTACAGTACTTCTTTTTTATTCTGATACAAGGCCGATTTTGAAGTGTTTTTGAAAGTAACTTCAAAGTTGATGTTGGTGTAAACTTCAATTTTATTTGTGACAGGATTGTAGCTAATAGGATCAATAATAATATTTCCAAACGAAACACCTCGCATTATACCACCCGGAACCACTTTTATCAGCTCGTTTTGGCTGAACTGATTCAGTTGATAAAAGTTGTTGTCGTAATAAAACACCATATTACTCGGGTCGGTGCTTTTGCTCCACGATGGTTGAGCAGGCACAATTTTATCAGTAAAACCTAAATCGTTCAGATCGAATTCTTCGATATTGTAGCTGACGATGTTTATGTTTGCCGTGGCTCCTTCGGGAATTTCAATCATTTTGCTAAACAGTGGAACGGCTGGTTTCCCATCGTCGTAGCGTTTAGTGAATGTCGGAACATCCAACATTGTAAAATATCCCTTGCTTGTGTTCACTCGGGTTAACGCAAATTCGTTGATCGAAAAATCAGCTGAGAAATTTTGTCCTGCTGTTGTTGTAACCGATAAGCCGGTGTGCTCCCCCTGCAATTGAAAAGTTTTTGTTTGAGCCGAAACGACGACTGCCAAAAACATTGCAGCAATACTGAATAAAATATTTTTCATTTTAGCTGGTTTGGTTTCCGATGTAAGATTGTTTTTATCCTTGTTTTGTTGCATCAAGGAAAAGATTTTTTGTAAAAAGCAGGCTAAAGAAAGTACTTCTTTGCAAATACTTGTTATAACGAATAATTAAACCCGCTTAAAAATTGTAAAGCAAATTGTTTAATAATTGTTTGGCAAAGTGTATCGGTGCAGGAAAATTGCTAGAATCGTATACCAGCGTTGAGGCAGATCATGGTTGTGTTTAGCCAGGTATTTCTTTTCATGCTGACGGCTAAACCCAGATTTGAAACAGGTCTGTATTCAACGCCTGTAAGCCAGAATGTTTCGTTTTTAACATTCCCATACTCGCTTAGGTAGTCGGCTCGTGCAAAAACAGTTGCCTTGGGTTTAACTTTCGTCGAAGCAAACAGACTTACACCTGATAAATCGGTGCCTGACGAAAATGAGTTGTTTTTTACCAAGTTGTATTCGGCGCCAGCCATCCATTTTTTCGACTTGAACCCTGCAAAGCCACTTATGACCGAACGATTTTCGCTCAATACAGAAGGATGTTGTTCGTAATCGGCATAAACTTTAAAAATCAGGAAATCTTTAGGTCGGTATTCAACATTTGCACTATACAGAAAATTCGATTCATTATCCTGATAGCGAAAAGGGCCATCACCATTAACAACCGTAAAACTGACTACCAGGCTTTCGATGGGTTTTATCTTTAATCTAATGCCAAAGTCGGCAGGCATACCAAACCGAAACAGCTCCTGCATGGTGGTAGCTATGTAGCGCATTCCCCAGTGCTTATCCTGAACAGTCAGGTATTGTTCGTTGAGTAATTGCCCAATGCCCATTTCTCCCCATTTGCAGAATTTCCAGTCTATTTCAGCCATTTTTAAAAAAGCCGTGTATTTGCTTCCCTCGAAGTAGCCGTTGATTCCAATAGTATCGGGATACATGAAATTTGTTGTTCGGGTTACGTCGTACAAAATGGTTCCGCTTGCTTTTTGTGAGAAGCTTTTTTTGTATCCTAAAATGGCAGTTGTAAGTCCAAATGACGATTGTGGAGTGCAGTTTGCATTCAGGTCGTGCTGAAAGTAGGTGTGAATGTCAGCAAAAAACAACCCCGGATCGGGCTTGGTTGTGTCCGGTTGCGCTTGAGAAGATGTAAATGAAACAAACACAATGAACAGTGACAGATACAAACTTTTCATGATATTAAGTTTTCGCAAAGGTATAGATATTCGTAATTACTAAAAATGAATAGTTTGTTTACGAAAAAAACAGACAGATATATAAATAGATGATAATTATCAGCATCTGAGGTGTTGAGGTTGCTGTAAACAGAAAATTTTAATTTACCTTTGTACTATGAAGTTGTTGAATGTTTCATTATCAGTGTTGATGATTCCACTGCTGATTTTTTCTTCAGGAGGGTTCAATATTTTCACCCATCTTTGTCACGAAACCGGGCATAAAATTATTTCGTGGCAGGGTCCACAATCATGTGAGCACGAACATGAAGGATGCGAGCGTGAATCGGACAATCATCAACACGGTTTTTGTTGTGAAAATTCAATTAATTCCGGGCGCTGTTGCGAAAACATTCATGAATTTATTCAAACAATTGAAACGATATCCATTGATGACGCAATTGGAGTAAATTATAGCCCTGCCGAAACAATGGTAATCGCAGATGAGTTTTTCGATGAAAGTCAACCCTTGTCTCCTATATACAGAAGCTTCGATTTTTCATCACCTCCCCGATATTCGTCGAAGTATATTGTGGTAAAGTACAACAACCTGAAGCTTGATTGCTGTAAATCCTGAATTATTAAGGTTTAATAATCCAAGGAGTTTTTCAGTAATTAATTTCCAATGAAAAAAATATTTTTATTGTTCATGGCTTTGGCCATGATATATGAGTTTGCCGGTGCGCAGATTGTTTCGGGTACCGTTTCGGGTATTTCTGCCACAGGCGACAAAGAACCTCTTCCGATGGCTAATGTGTATTGGAGCAACCAGAAATTGGGTGTTACTTCCGATATACATGGGAAGTTTAGTATTGCAACACCACCCGCAGGTGTGTTTTTGGTTTTTTCATATGTTGGCTATAGAAGCGATACTTTGCTTGCTCTAATAGATAGCGCAACCATTAATATTGAATTGCAGGAATCGAATATGTTGTCGGAAGTTGAAATTGATGCCAATGCGTCAGGATCGCATCTTGATAGAATGAACCCACTCTGGAATCAGGAAATCGGCACAGGTGAGCTTCAGCGGGCAGCATGCTGCAATTTGTCAGAAAGTTTCGAAACCAATGCATCGGTCGATGTAAATTATACCGATGCTGTTACTGGTGCCCGACAAATCCAGCTGCTTGGGCTTTCGGGGATTTATAGTCAACTGATGATAGAGAATATTCCATTTATGCGTGGACTGGGTTCGGCTTTCGGACTCGAGTACATTCCGGGAACATGGATGCAATCTATCTCGGTTTCGAAAGGAACATCGGCTGTTTTGAATGGTTATGAAAGCATTACTGGGCAAATCAATGCTGAATTTAAAAAGCCCGAATCTGACGAATTGCTGTTTTTTAACTATTATGCAAACGATGCCGGGCGGCAGGAATTTAACATGAATACTTCATACGATATCAACAAGCAAATCAGTTCCATTGTATTAGGACATTATTCCTTCAACAATACGGATGTTGATGGTAACCATGATGGCTTTCGTGATGTAAACACGGGACATCAGGTTAATGTTGCCAATTTCTGGCAATCTATCAGCCCCAAAGGGCTCGAAATGCGCTGGGGAGTTAGGTTGATGGATGAAAACAGGATAGGTGGACAAATCCAAAACAGCCCTTACTTTATCGAGAGTCCGCAGGGGCTGTGGACTTCGGATATTCGCAACAGCAGGGCAGAAGCTTTTGCAAAGACGGGGTATATATTCAAAAATAAACCAGGGAGAAGTGTGGGCTTCATTAATTCTTTTTCGTGGAATAGACTTGATACACGTTTTGGATCAACTGAATATGCAGGTGAACAGAAATCGTTTTATTCAAATCTTATTTTTCATTCACCGTTTAAAGATATAAAACATAGCTACGATGCTGGTTTTAGTTTTGTTTATGACGATATTGCCGAGAATTTGAATGACAGTGTCTGGAAAACAAAAGAGTTTGTGCCCGGTGCATTTTTTCAATACACTTATGCTTTTCCGAAAAAAATTACTGTTATGGTTGGTATTCGTGGCGATTACAACAGTCGTTTTGGATTTTTAGCAACACCCCGGTTGCATGTAAAATTCAATGTCGATCAGCATACAACAGTGCGTACTTCAGTTGGCATGGGTTATCGTTCTCCGTATGTAATTCCTGAGAACATTTCGGTGCTTGCATCGGCACGGAAGCTTGTGTTTGTTGATACTCCCGATTTAGAACGTGCTCTTAATTATGGTGTTTCGATAGTTCGCTACATTGATATTCTGGGTCGTGAAATGAGTATTTCGGCCGAGTATTTTAAAACAAGTTTTAGCAACCAGATGTTGTTGGATATGGAGTCGGATACTTCGCGTATTTTTGTGTATAGTCTCAATGGGAAATCGTATGCTCATAATGCACAGCTCGAAGTGTCGTACCCTGTTTTCAGGCATCTTGAAGTGCGTGCAGCGTTGCGCTACAACGATGTTCGCTATACTTTCCCCGATGGAACGCTTCAGGAAAAACCGTTGGTGAGCAACTATAAGGGGCTGCTTACATTCGCATTTGCCAGCAATATGAAAAAATGGCAGGCCGATCTTACATGGCAGTTTGTTGGTCGTTCACGTTTGCCTGATCGGAGCTTGTTTCCCGAAGAGTATCGTTTGCCCGATTATTCGCCGGAACATACCATTATTCATGCGCAGTTGACCCGCAACTTCAAGCATTGGAGTTTGTATGGCGGTGTTGAAAATCTGACCAATTTTACACAGGCAAATCCTATTCTGTCGGCTGACAAACCCTACAGTCCATATTTTGATAGCGGCATTATTTGGGGCCCGGTAATGGGCCGAAAGATTTACGCAGGAATTAGAGTTAAGTTCAACAAAAAAAAGTAATCATGGAAAGCAAAATTTTCGTTGAGAACCTGAAATGCCAAGGTTGTGTAAACACCATCAAACGCAATATTTCTGAAATGGATGGAGTGACCGAAGTTGAAGTAAATATCGAAGCTTCGGCTGTCTGTATTAGATATGATGGTCAAGCCGACAGAACCGAAGAGCTTTCGGAAGTTCTTCGTGGTTTGGGTTATCCGCCGGAAGGTGAAAACTCAGCTGGCAGAAAAATGAAGTCGTACATCAGTTGTGCGGTTGGAAGTGTGAATAAGAATAATTAACAACAAAAAAAGGAGAACATATGAAATCGATTATTTTTTCGTTTGTGGCAGTTATTATGTTTGTAACGCCAATGTTTACACAGGCTCAGAGCGAAGCCAAAGTGAGTAAAAAGACTCAGGAAGTGAAAATTGCAACGAATCTAGAATGTGCCGCATGTAAGGCAAAGATTGAAGGCGATTTGGCTTATGCCTCTGGTGTGAAAAATGTAGAAGCCGATGTGGCAACCAAGGTTGTAACAGTGAAGTATAACCCTAAAAAAACCAGCACTGATGAACTGGTGCAGCGAATACAGAAGCTTGGTTATCAGGCAAAAGCCATGAATGGATGCTGTTCAGGAGCAGGTGGCGAAGGCTCTGGTGGTTGCAAAGGCGGTGAAACGGGAACAGGCAATGGCTCAGGTTGTGGAGGAAAGCATTGATGTTTTAGTGTAGAAAACGCAATTTTGTGTTGGATTAATGCCTCAAAGCCGGATTAATGGCTTTGGGGCATTTTTTATATATACAGTGTTTTAGCTGTATCATTGCTTCCCGATACAGGTAAAACGCTTGCTTTTTCGTCCTGATTCATGAATGAATACATGGATTATTTTTCTTTGAACTTACATGGTATTACTTTTACTGTAAATAATGTTGAGGATTTTTTTTATGCATAAGCTGATTTCTTTTTTCCTGCTCTTAGTAACCATTCTGCCTGTACGCGGGCAGATTGTGTTTTGGAGTGAAGATTTCGAGAATGGATGTGGCTCGGGTTGCTCTGCAAACGGATATTCAAGCGTAAATGGAGTGTGGACAACAGTTACCAACAATCCCGATGAGGGCTGCGGATTACCTGATTATCCAAATGTATGGTATGTCAGTTGTGCTGAAAATGGAAATCTTGCAGGAGTCTGTGGCTCAGGATGTGTTTCTGATGAATCTTTGCATATTGGTTCAACCTCGATGGGTGATGGTGGAGCCAATTATGATGCCGGTGGTTATTGCCCCTTTCTTGGTTGGCCTGGAACTCAATCCGATACGCGTTGCTATTCTCCAATTATTGATTGTTCGGGCCTAACTAATATTACGCTGAGTTTTGTTTACATGGAGTTTGGTTCTGGCTCCAGCGATAATGCTACGCTGTGGTACTTTGATGGCTCTTCTTGGTCACAGATTAGCGATCCCGCAAAAACAGCGTGTTGTGGTGGTGTATGCAATGGTACCAGACAGGGCCTGTGGACAGCATATTCTATTGCATTACCTGCATCTGCCAATAATAATCCTTCTGTGAGGATTGGATTTAGGTGGGTAAATAACGATGACATGACTGGTACCGATCCCTCTTTTGCCGTCGACGACATTCAGCTGAGTAGCCCAGCTCCTATGCCTGTTGAATTAACTTCGTTTGTTGGTAATTGTTATTTTCATCAGAAAAATTTGTATTGGTCAACTGCATCTGAAACAAACAATGATTATTTTGAAATAGAACAATCTCTCGATGGGGTTCAATTCGAAACAATCGGAATTGTTCAAGGAGCCGGAAACTCAAGTATTGTACATCAATACTCTTTTATTGGAGTGAGTGGCGACGCTGATATGTACTTTCGGCTTCGACAAGTCGATTACGACGGCTCGTTTTCCTTATCGGCACCAGTTTTTGTAACCTGTAACTTGACCGAGGGCCTGCAAAGTGCTTATTTGTATTACAATAGCATTGGAAAACAAATAGAATTTCAAAACCTGCCTGTAGATCAGGATATTCGTGTTGTTGTTTCAAATATGGAGTCACAGCTTATAGACGAATTTATCATCAAGACAGAAACGGACAGGTACAATTGGAGTTTTGCAGATCCCGCAGCAGGTTTCTATTTGGTAAGTCTCTATTCCGCCGGCGAGGCTAAAACAATCAAACTTATTGTAAACTGATTCGTCGAAATTTTAATTCCACATTTTATGAGAGTGATTATTACTGCAATCGTACTTGTGATTTTTGCCGTAAATGCAAGTGCCCAGATTACTTTTTGGACCGAAGATTTTTCCTCAGGAGGAACAGGCTGGACACTTAATGTTTCAACTGGCGCAGAGGGTGCTGATCCAAATTTTTGGAAAGTTTCGGCTAATGAAGGTGGTGGCATTACGCCAGATTTAGGAACATCGGGTAGTTGCGGTGTTGCCAATAACGGGAATAACACCCTGCATGTTACGAGTGTCTGGATGCCTACAGGCGGTGCGGCCTATGATGCGGGAGGTTTGTGCGGTATTTTGTATTGTCCCATGACAAATCGTCGTACGGAATCTCCTACTATTGATTGTTCAGCAAGGACAAATATTACACTTCATTTCAATTATATTGAAAATGGACAAGGTGTAACTGACAATGCAACATTGATGTATTATGACGGTTCGGTATGGTCAACTTTGGATGATATGCCTAAAACGCTTACAGGTTGTGGGGGACAGGGGCTTTGGACTTCTCGCTCTGTTTCTTTGCCGGCTTCCGCAAACAATAATCCAAGTGTGAAAATTGCATTTAGGTGGGTTAATAATGATGATGGAGTTGGAACCGACCCTTCATTTGCAGTTGATGATATTACACTAACAGTTCCATCGGCTGGAACGCCACCGGTTGCCAATTTTAGTTCGAGTGACACTATCATTTGTGTAGGTGATTGTATCAATTTTACCGACTTGAGTACAAATACGCCTACCTCGTGGAGCTGGACTTTTACAGGTGCTGCAACTACAAGCAGTACAAATCAGAATCCTGCAGGAATTTGCTACAATATTGCCGGAAATTATACTGTAGAACTCACAGCTACCAATGCTTCAGGTTCCGATGTTGAAACCAAAACATCTTTTATTCAAGTGGTTGCTTTGCCCTCTGTTGCTGCCAGTGCAACTATTAATCCTATTTGTGCAGGAGACAATACTGATATTTCGGCAAGTGGAGCATCCACATATTTGTGGGATCAGGGGCTGGGATCAGGGACTGGTTTTACAATTTCTCCCGGATCAAATACTACATATTCAGTTACCGGAACCGATGTGAATGGATGTAGCAATACAGCACAGATAGTTGTTAACGTGAATTCATTGCCGGTGATTGGAATAACAGGAACCAGCCCTGTATGCGACGGTACTGCGTCTGTTCTTACCGGAACAGGAGGCACAGGTTATAGTTGGAGTACAACACAAACAATGAATCCAATATCGGTAACACCTTCAACCACCACCACATATACAGTTACCGGCACCGATGGCACATGCAGCAATACAGCATCTTTTCAGGTTATTGTTAACGCACTTCCCGTTATTGGTATTAACGGAACAAGTCCTGTTTGCGAAGGAGACAATTCGGTATTGACTGGTACAGGAGGTACAGGTTACAATTGGAGTACTCTCGAAACAACCAATCCAATTACTGTCTCGCCTTTGATTACGACAACATATACAGTTACCGGCACCGACGGTACTTGTAGTAATACAGCTACATTCCAAGTAGTTGTTAATATAGTTCCGGTGGCATCAATCAGTGGATCGGCTTCGGTATGCGCAGGTGAAACAACAACACTTTCAGCAACCGGAGGTGCAGGTATTTACACATACGATTGGAGTACAGCCGAAGTAACATCCGACATAGATGTCTCGCCAGCGACAAATACAACCTACTATGTTACTGTTTCGGCTGGAACTTGCAGCGACTCCGCTTCGCACACTGTTGCCGTAACGCCTTTGCCGGTTATTGGAATTGCAGGAACAGGAGCAATCTGCAACGGAGATAACTCGGTTTTGACAGCGAACGGAGGAACTGGTTATAACTGGAGTACGCTTGAAACAATCAATCCGATAACGGTAAATCCAACTTTAACAACAACTTATACGGTAACAGGAACCGATGGCACTTGCAGCAACACAGCTACTTTTCAGGTTCAGGTTAATTCATTACCAAGCATCGGAATTTCGGGAATAACATCTGTTTGCGAAGGCGATAACACAACGCTTTCGGGAACTGGAGGGACAAGTTATATTTGGAGCACACTAGAAACCACCAACTCAATTCTGGTTACTCCTTTGTCAACACAGACATATTCTGTTACGGGAACCGATGGAATCTGTTCGAATACAGCTTCGGTGTCGGTTACAGTAAATACTGTTCCTGTGGCATCTGTTTCAGGCGATACTACTGTGTGTGCAGGGGAAACAACCATACTTACGGCTTCGGGTGGATCCGGGTATTTGTGGAGTAATTCTGCAACCAGTGCATCTGTATCGGTTTTACCTTTAGCGAGTCAGTATTATTATGTAACTGTTAGCAATGGTTCGTGTAGCGATACAGATTCTATCTTTGTAACGGTTAATTCGCTTCCGCTTGCTGATGCCGGAAACGATACAACTGTGTATTCGGGAACGTCGGCAAACCTTTCGGGAAGTGGAGGGCAGTTCTATTTGTGGAGTCCGTCCGATGGTTTGAGCTGCACGGATTGTGCGAATCCGGTAGCAACACCCGATGTTACAACTCTTTACACTTTGGTGGTAACCGATGCCAATGGTTGTAGTAGTTCGGACGAGGTGTTGGTAACCGTTGAATACAATTGCGGTGAAGTGTTTGTTCCAAACGCTTTTAGTCCCAATGGTGATGGCTTCAACGATATTTTTGTGGTTCGTGGTAACTGTATCGAAACTATCACATTCAGGGTATATGATCGTTGGGGCGAGAAAGTATTCGAGTCGCAGTTGCCAGGCGAAGGCTGGAATGGAGAATACAAAGGTCAGTCGGTAAATGGAGGGGTTTTTAGCTATTATTACAGCGGAACGCTTATTACAGGCGATACATTCACGGGTAAGGGAAATGTTACATTAATGCGTTAAAGGGAGAAACGATATGAAAATAAAAGCATTTTTTGGAATCATGATGTTGCTCTTCAGTTTAGTAATACATGCACAAGATCCTCATTTTACGCAGTTCAACATGCAACCGCTACTACTCAATCCTGCATTGACAGGTAATTTTTCAGGCGATTTTCGGGCCAATGTAAATTATCGTGATCAATGGAGAAGTGTGGCCGAGCCCTATACCACTATTCAGTTTTCAGCCGATGGCCGGGTAACCAAATCGCAAAACAGCCAATTGAGTATTGGTGGCTATGTGATGAACGACAAGGCGGGCGCTTCCGAATTTCACCAAACATTAGCCGGAGCAAATGTGGCTGCTGGTATTCGACTGGGACATAGCTCTTCGTTAACGGCCGGACTGGGAGGAGGCTTGTTTTCGCAAGGATTCAACCAAGGGTCGCTTATTTGGGACAGCCAGTACAATGGAATGCAATACGATCCGACTTTGGGCTCGAACGAAAATATATCGGAGCTCAGTGTTTCGAAATTTGATTTGAATGCTGGTTTGGTGTTTAAGTTTATGTCGGGAACGAATAACGCCTACAATAATGATGGCCTAAAAGGAACAATCGGATTTTCGGCCTATCATCTTACACGACCTCAGCAAGTGAGCTTGCTTACCGAAGATGCAAAATACAGTCGCTTTACTGCGCATGCCGATTTGAGTATTGGACTGGCAGGTACCAACACAGCCATTCAGCCTTCGTTTTTATTGATGATTCAGGGGAGCCAGACCGAAATTATGCCCGGACTAACTTTTAGATATTTGTTGCGCGAACAATCGCGCTATACCGGTTTTATCAAAAGTTCTGCTTTTTCTATCGGTGGTTATTACCGGGCCGGTGATGCCATCAATGTTGTGACCCTGTTCGAATTCAGCAATTTTGGAGTTGGCTTCAGCTACGATATTAATGCTTCCGGTCTCAGCAGTGCTACCAATGGATCGGGTGCACTTGAGTTTGCGTTACGTTTTATTACTCCTGCTCCAAACAAGTCGCGGTTGAGCAATAACCCGTTGTATTAAATCAAATCCTGAATGTTTCAATTATGCTTCTGGAACAGAATTTTTCCGGAAGGCACCTCGTTTTTTAATAAGTAGAATTAATGCAATGGTGTAGGCAACAATGAATGCCAAGGTGCCACCTCCGATTGCCAACATTGTATTTGTCCAATCACCAATAGCAATCACCGACATGATAATACCCATAATTCCGGCAAGAATTAAGTTGGGTAAAATATACAGCACATATCCCCATGTTTTGCTTCTTAGCATGAAGAAGGAACCAAAAGATTTCATAAGCATAAACACTGCAACAATCGCAATAATTAATAAATATTGCGAATCTGAAATCTCAACTTTTGCGGCTCTTTTGTACATGAGTTTGAACATAACTTCGTTTTCCGTAGCGAGCATCCATGTCAGATATTTGTATAAGCCACCTATGGTTGCCAGAGAAGTGAGTGCAAACAACACAATCATATACACAGAAGGTTTCATCTTTATTTTCATGGTTCTCGGGTTTGGGAGTCAAAAATACAATTTTTAATTGTAAAAAAAATGTCCTCCGAAGAGGACATTTAAATTTATGCTACCGGTGCGCCAGGTACAACTTGTGGAGTGTATTTGGCACCACCGTATCCCAAAATGGGGATAAAAATAAATGGTAACAAAATCATTCCAACAGTAAA
Organism: Bacteroidetes bacterium HGW-Bacteroidetes-6; assembly: GCA_002842495.1. GTDB lineage: Bacteria > Bacteroidota > Bacteroidia > Bacteroidales > DTU049 > GWF2-43-63. Next base: position 23,902 of record PHDB01000006.1, on the reverse strand, counting down.
GCCTGTGTCTTTTCCGAAATTAACACTAATACCGTGAATTGTCATAATCAGGAAAATGATGTTGGCGATTGGTACAAGCAGAATTAAAATCAGCCACCAGGTTGGCTTTTGTGCAATTTGAAGCATTACGTAGAAATTGTAGATTGGGATAATTACTGCCCATCCGGGTTGGCCGGCTTTGGTGAAAACTATCCACAATGGTACAATGAACAAAAGTACCATTACAACTGCGTAAATCAATAAGGCTGTCATCATAGGCTTTTTGGGTTTTAGGTGAAACTTGAGTTTATTTAAACGCTTTTAAAAAGTCAAAATCTCTTCCGTTTAAGCCCATGGAAAGTGCTACCACAACCATGATGATACTTAAACCAATTGAAATAATGGTAATAATTCCGGTTGTCATGAAGAAATTCTTCATTTGCTTGTGATAATTTACCATCTCTATTTCCTGACCGGAAAGAAGAAAAGCTTTGATCCGGTTTGCTGCATTAATTAAAAACAAGCCCAATAAAAATGGAATCCATGTAAAAAGAATACCAATTCCCAAAGTGGCAAGCGTATAAATGCCTGCAATCACTATGTTGAGTATTCCTAAAAACATAAGCCATCCTTTGGTTCCAGCTAAGTGAGCTTTGATTTGTTCATCGAATCCTGATGTAACCGGATTGAAGTTTTGAGTAGGTTGTTCCATTGAACTTTCTTTTTCAGAGCAAATATAGTAAACTTTTTATAGTAAAGCCAAATTAATCGAGCGGACCAGTAATTTTTTCGACCGCGTCAAGAATTTCGCATCTTTTCACCAGTTCTTTCATGGTGTTGTGATCGGGATACAAAGGCCTGTCAATTTCAAGAAATTCAACATGTTTGCGAATGGTGTCGTGAGCCACCTTGGTTCCAACGCCCCATTTAAACGGAGTTTCCTGATGATTGCGAATGTCGAGTGCTTGTGCTGCGGCCATAAATTCGATACCAAGCACACCATAAGCGTTATCCATGATTTGAAAATTTTTCAATGCGGTGTTCATTCCCATCGAGACAAAGTCTTCCTGATCAGCGGCAGCTGGAATCGACTGAATACAGGCAGGAGCTGAAAGTATACGTTGCTCAACAATCTGCATGTCGGCAGTGTACTGGCTCAGCATGAGTCCGGAAAACATGCCGGGTTTTTCAGTGAGGAAAGGTGGCAAACCAACACTCAATGCCGGATTGTTCAGACGGTTCATGCGACGTTCCGAAAGAACACAAACCATGGTGATGCAGTATCCGGCCATGTCCATGGGAACAGCAACCGGTGAACCCTGGAAATTGGCACCCGAAAGTTGCAGATTCTCTTCAGGAAAGAAAATGGGATTGTCGCCGACACCATTCAATTCAATTTCGACTTGCGAACGGGCATAGCCCAATGCATCGTGTGCTGCACCAATAACCTGTGGAGTAGAGCGCATTGAATAGGCGTCCTGCACTTTAACCTTTATGCGTTTTTCGAGTAAATCGCCGTCTTTCGCAACCTTGCGAATAGCAGCTGCCGAACGAACAGAACCGGCAAAACCGCGCACTTCGTGAATTTTAGTATTGTATGGACCAAAATTGGCTTTCAGAGCTTCGAGCGACATGGTTGTGGCTATTTCGGCTTGCTTCAGGAAGTTGTTGGCATCATAAAGAAAAATAGCACTCATGGCAGTAAGAACGTTCGAGCCATTGATAGTAGCGAGACCGTCACGAGCCAATAATCCCGGAACAGGAATACCTGCACGTTTCAGCGCTTCTTTGCCTTCGAGAAGTTCGCCTTCGTAGTATGCATGCCCTTCGCCCATCATAAGCAATGCAATTTGCGACATAGGAGCAAGATCGCCACTGGCTCCAACCGAGCCTTTTTTACAAACAAAAGGAGTAACGCCTTTATTGAGCATATCAACCAGTGTTTGCGTGATTTCGATACGACAGCCCGAATTTCCGTGAGCATGCACATTAATACGTCCGACCATGGCTCCGCGAACCCATTCGATAGGCATAGGGTCACCAATTCCGGCAGCGTGATTGTAAACCAGATATTTTTGAAAGTCTTTGATTTGTTCGTCGTTGAGAACCACTTCCGAAAACTCACCAATACCGGTGTTGATTCCATACATGATTTCGCCGGCTTCGATTTTCTTTTCCACCATGGCGCGGCAAGCCTTTATTCTGCTTACTGCATCGGAATGAAGTTCTACTTTTTCGCCGTGACGGGCTACTTTTACCAGATTATCAATAGTAAGACCCTGACCTGATAGTACAATTGCCATAACATTGTTGTTTTTAAATTGAAGCTGCTAAATTAGAAAATTATAGAGAACTGCAAAATGAATTTTAGAAGCCATTGATATGTTCAATATTGACGAATTTTATTTGTTTTTCGTTGTGCTTTTACATGCTTGATAATCAGTGTGTTGCGACAAGCTAAAATAACGTATAAACCACAGAATGAATTATTAAAAAAGAATCTGATACTACCTTGTACTAATATTCCTAAAGTGACGTTTATTGAAAAATTTCAGAGAGTGCAAGCACAATGTCTTAGCACTATTCTATTTTATCATCAAGCAATATTCGTATCTTTGCAGCCCGAAAATGGTAGTAAAAGCAGGAACATATTTATCGCAGATCCAATCGCCCGACGATCTGAAAAAGTTGAGCCCCAAAGAGCTTGTGGTGCTTGCCGGAGAATTACGCGAATTCCTCGTTGAGAACATGGCGCATCACCCGGGGCATTTGGGAGCCAATCTGGGTGTTGTTGAGCTTACCGTTGCACTGCACTATTGTTTCGATTCACCGGTTGACCGAATGATTTGGGATGTGGGACATCAGGCCTATATTCATAAAATTCTAACAGGTCGTCGCGGTGAATTTCACACCATACGCCAGAAAGATGGTATCAGCGGTTTCCCTAAGATGTCGGAAAGCGAACACGATACGTTTGGTACTGGTCATAGCAGTACCAGTATTTCGGCTGCATTGGGAATGGCTGTTGCCGGGCAGAACAACGGTCATCATCATATTGCCATTATTGGAGACGGAAGTATGACAGCTGGCATGGCTTTCGAAGCTATGAACAATATGGCATCGTCGAAGGCCAATATTCTGGTTGTTCTCAACGACAACGGAATTGCTATCGACGAAAATACAGGAGCTTTTACACGCTATCTCACACGAATTACAGCTTCGCACACCTACAATCGTATCAAACGCGGAATTTGGCGTGTGTTCAGGGGTACATTCATTCAGAAAATTGCTAATAAAACAGCAACCGCACTGAAATGGACCTGGTTGAAACGATCGAACCTGTTCGAAGCATTCAATCTGCGTTATTTTGGTCCTGTTGACGGCCATGATATTCGACAACTCATCAGCGTTTTTGAAGATTTGCGCGACATTCAGGGCCCCAAATTACTGCATGTTGTTACTAAAAAAGGAAAAGGGTTTAAGCCAGCCGAAAAAGATCAGGTTACTTTTCATGCTCCGGGTCGTTACGATGCACATACCGGTGAAATTCTCGATTCGGGTTGCGAAAAAACTCCACCCAAATATCAGGTGGTTTATGGCAAAACCTTGCTGCAACTGGCCGAGCAAAACAAAGATATTTATGCTATCACACCAGCCATGGTGAGTGGGAGCTCGCTCAATATTATGCAGGCAAAATTTCCTGAGCGGGTATTTGATGTTGGTATTGCTGAGCAACATGCAGTAACTTTTGCTGCAGGTTTGGCACGCGAAGGGAAAATACCATTTTGTACTATTTACTCATCGTTTTTGCAGCGTGCCTACGATCAGCTTGTTCATGACGTTGCGCTACAAAATCTTCCTGTTATTTTTGGCATCGATCGTGGTGGTTTGGTTGGCGAAGATGGTCCAACACATCATGGTGTTTTCGACCTCGCTTTTTTACGCCCAATACCAAATATGATTATTTCGGCACCCATCAACGCCGAACAATTGCGAAACCTTATGTATTCGGCGCAAAAAAATCCTTCTGGGCCTTATGCTATCCGCTATCCGCGTGGAGCAGCCGACTCTTCGGAGTGGGAAAAACCATTTGGTATTATTGAAACAGGTAAATCTCAAAAACTGAAAAGCGGTTCCAATATTGCTATTCTTTCTCTTGGTCAACCTGGCATGGATGTGATAGCTTGTTATTCATCTTTCGACACCTATGGAATTGGAGTTTCGCATTATGATATGATATTTCTGAAACCCATCGATACAGAAGCACTTCACGAAGCATGCAAGAGTCACAGAGCTATTGTAACCGTCGAAGACGGAGCCACAACAGGCGGACTTGGAAGTGCGGTAGCTGAATTTATGGCCGAGAACGGCTATAACCTGCCACTGGTTCGTTTGGGAATTCCTGACCGTTTCATTGAACACGACAGTGTTTCAGGTCTTAAAAAATCACTTGGCTTCGACAGCGAAGGAATTGAAAAGGCCGTTATAAGTATTCATTCAAAAACAAATAAAACAAAGCAATATGGCTAACAAAAGAGGAATCAAAGGCGACGTAAATTTTCTTACCAACGAAGTTTTGGTTGATGGAATCATGATGATGTCCTTATATCAGGACAAAGGCGAAGAAATTATGCAGTATCTCGAAAAAGTAGCAGTAAGCCGCAACCAGTTTATCTCTGCTATTCAGAATCCAACAGCGAAACGTGAACGCCTTCTTCCCGAAGATCGTAAAAAAAATCGCGTTGCTCGTTCAAAGGCAATGAAAAGCATGATTAATGAACATTTCGATGTTTTCAGCAAGTCGCTGGATGCCACCTATGAATTTTTGGGAACATTATCAGGAGACGTAAAGTAAATGGAAACGCATCTTTTCGGCAGCATCATTTTTGGGCCGGTGCGTAGCCGCCGCTTAGGATTGTCGTTGGGCATCAATTTACTGCCAGCCGAAAAGAAGGTGTGCACATTTGAGTGTGTGTATTGCGAATGTGGCTGGACTGAAAAGAAACACGAATCGAAACTACCTAAAGTCAATCAGGTTGTTGACGCTCTAGAAAAACAACTCAAGGCTATGATTGCTGAAGGTGAAATTCCAGATGTGCTTACGTTTGCCGGAAACGGTGAGCCAACCTTACATCCCGAATTTAATTTTATCATGAAAGAAACTGTACGACTTCGAAACGAGCTTGCTCCTTCTGCTAAAATCGCAGTTCTTTCCAACTCTACACAGCTTTATAAACCGTTGGTTGCAGAAGCATTAAAAATGGCAGACAAAGCCATTTTGAAACTCGATTCGACCGATCCGGGACAGTTTAGGCTCATCAACAATCCTGCAGCAGGTATCGAACTTGAGCAAATTATGCGCAGCCTGAAAGATTTTGACGGAAATTTCATTGTGCAAACACTGTTACTGCGGGGTGAATTTGGGGGCAAGCGCATCGATAACATCAACGAAACCTCTTTGAACGATTTGGCTGCTTTTGTTTCTTCAATTGGAGCTTCGGAATGGATGATTTATCCGATCGATCGACCAACTCCAGATAAAAATCTTGAAAAAATCGGGAAAGAGGAAATGGATTACGCAGGAAGTTTTCTTAGAAAACGCACAAATGTACCTGTTACTGTCAGATATTAGACTATGAGTTTTTTAAAAACAGTTTCAAATACAATACTCAGCAAATCGGTCATCCTGAGCCTGTCGAAGGATGACAAAGGAATATTATTGCCACATTTCGACAAGCTCAATGTGACTTCGATTTTAGAAAAATGTCGGAGAGCACTGGTCGTTGATATTGAAAAACATAGACTATGAAAGAATTCAAGCGATACACAATTACAACAGCATTGCCATATGCCAATGGTCCCATTCATATTGGTCATTTGGCAGGCGTGTATGTTCCTGCCGATATTTATGTTCGCTATCTTCGCAAAACAGGTCGCGATGTTCTTTTTATCGGAGGTAGCGACGAACATGGTGTGCCCATCACCATCAAGGCGCGGCAGCAAAATGTGTCGCCGCAGGATATTGTGGATAAATACCACGGAATAATTAAAAAATCGTTCGAAGATCTGGGGATATCGTTCGATGTTTACTCACGCACAAGCATGCCTTTGCATCACGAAACAGCATCAGCTTTTTTTACTAGGCTTCATTCCGAAGGAAAACTTGCACAAATGGAATCGGAGCAATACTACGACGAAGAAGCAAAGCAATTTTTGGCCGACCGTTATATTACAGGCACATGCCCTCATTGTGGCTACGAAAAAGCCTATGGCGATCAGTGCGAAAAATGTGGAACTTCGCTCAGTGCCAACGATCTTATTGAACCCCGATCAGCACTTTCGGGAAATGTTCCCGTAAAAAAAGCTACGTCGCACTGGTTTTTACCACTCGATCAATACGAAGGATGGCTCAAAGAATGGATTCTTGATGGGCACAAAGATTGGAAAGCCAATGTTTACGGGCAATGCAAAAGTTGGATCGATCAGGGGTTGCATCCGCGTGCGGTTACACGCGACCTCGATTGGGGCGTAAAAGTTCCGTTAGCCGATTCCGAAGGAAAAGTATTGTACGTATGGTTCGATGCTCCTATTGGCTATATTTCTGCAACCCGTGATTGGGCGCAGCAAAACGGAAAAAACTGGGAAGAATATTGGAAAAGCGATGATTCGCGACTGATCCATTTTATCGGAAAAGACAACATCGTTTTCCATTGCATTATCTTTCCGGCGATGCTGAAAGCAGAGGGTAGCTATATTTTACCAGATAATGTTCCGGCAAATGAATTTCTGAATCTTGAGGGAGATAAAATCAGCACTTCGCGCAACTGGGCCGTTTGGCTTCACGAATACCTCGAGGATTTTCCCGGAAAGCAGGATGTGCTTCGCTATGTTCTCACCGCCAATGCTCCCGAAACCAAAGACAACGATTTTACCTGGAAAGACTTTCAGGCTCGTAACAATAATGAGTTGGCTGCTATTTTTGGCAATTTTGTGAATCGGGCAATGGTGCTTACACACAAATATTTCGAAGGCAAAGTACCGGCTTCTACACAGGCAGCCGACCTTGATGGAATTCTCAAAGAAATTGTTTCACTCAAAGAAAAGATAACCCATAGTCTCGAACAATTTCGCTTCCGCGAAGCACTTGCCTTTTTTATGGATATTGCCCGTCTTGGAAATAAATATCTCACTGATAAAGAACCCTGGAAAGTATTTAAAACCGATCCCGAACAAGTAAAAGGAATTCTGAATAATGTACTTCAGATTTCGGCCAATATGGCAATTCTTTCGGAAATATTTCTCCCCAAAACTGCAGACAAACTTAAAAAGATGTTGAACCTCGGCGAAACATCGTGGGAAAGTATCGGGAAAGTAATGCTTTCTGAAGGGACGGTACTGAATCAGTCCGAATTGCTGTTTGAAAAAATTGAGGATGCCGATATACAGAAACAGCTTGATAAACTTGAAAAATCGAAACAGGAAAACAAAGCTGCTGCGATGAGCTCAGAGCCTATAAAACCTAATATTACCTTCGACGATTTCTCTAAAATCGATTTGCGTGTTGGAACCATTTTGGAGGCTGAAAAAGTAGCCAAAACCAAAAAATTGATGAAACTCAGTGTCGATATGGGTTTCGAAGTACGCACCATCGTTTCGGGTGTAGCCGAATTTTTTGAACCCGATCAGCTCATGGGTAAAAAAGTAGTTGTGGTTGTCAATTTAGGCAAACGCGAAATCAAGGGAGTGGAATCGAATGGGATGATTCTGTATGCCGAAAACGCTGACGGGACACTCATGATGGTAAATCCATTTAATGAAGCCATGAATGGTGGACTGGTGAAGTAAATTGAAAGCTTGTGAGATTGCAATAATCTGTTATGAGTTGTTAGGTAATGAGCAATGAAATCCGCTTAATTCACTTAAGGGATGCAAACCTAATAATAGTCGAGTCATGAAAGATATTTTGCAGCGATAGGCAAACGCCGGCCTGTTCCAAAAGCCTTGGTTGAGACCCGCAAGGCTGGTGGCGACTGATAACGTTTGTATTCACTCGTGTTTACCAGTTTCACAATTCGAGCTACCAGTGTTTTTTCGTATCCTTTGGCTACCAAATCGGCCGGACTTTGTGTTTCTTCGATATATAATCTCAGAATTTCATCAAGAATGTCGTATTCGGGAAGCGAATCGCTGTCTTTTTGGTTGGGGCGTAACTCTGCCGAGGGAGCTTTAGTAATTATATTCATCGGAATTATTTCGCTTTCTCGATTGATGTAATGAGCCAGTTCATACACCTGAGTTTTATATAGGTCGCCAATAACACTTAACCCCCCACACATGTCGCCATACAATGTTCCGTAGCCAACAGCAGCTTCACTTTTGTTGGACGTGTTGAGTAAAATATGTCCGAATTTGTTAGAATAAGCCATGAGCAATACTGCTCGCAATCTTGCCTGAATATTTTCTTCAGCAATATTAAATGCCAGATTTTTGAAGAGTGGATGTAACGTTGCTTCTACAGCGGTAAAGGATTCCTGGATGGATAGAGTTTTGTGTACCATTCCCGCATTTTGTGCAAGTTTCAGTGCATCGTCAACAGAATGCTGAGAACTAAACTGCGATGGCATGAGCAAGCCCGAAACATTTCCGGATCCAATTGCTTCACAAGCCAAACAAGCTACTACAGCACTGTCGATTCCACCTGATAAACCCAACACTGCTTTTTTAAAACCCAGTTTTGTAAAGTATTCGCGGATGCCAAAAACCAAGGCATCGTGTATTAGTTCAATGTTGTTTTCGGGTTTAGCTGCCGATTCTTCAAAAATAGCATCAGTGTCAAAAACATAAAAATCTTCCTGAAACGAAGCCAATACTTTATAGCGGCCGTCGGGCATAACAATCATAGAGCGTCCATCGAAAATAAGCTCGGTTTGCGCACCTGTCATATTTACATACACAACCGGTATCCGGTATTTTTTCGCATGAAAGCGCATTACATCAAGTCGTCGTTCGAACTGTTGTTCGCTGAATGGCGATGCAGCAATATTGATGATGATGTCGGGGTTTTGCTTTGCGAGTTCTTGCATGGGGTCCGAAACATACAGATATTTTCCCTCAATGTTCCAAAGGTCTTCGCAAATGGTTATTGCCAGCTTTTTTTTGTCAACTTCTGCTACCCGAAAATCGCGCCCTGGCTCAAAGTAGCGATATTCATCGAAAATGTCATAGTTGGGGAGCAGTGCTTTATGAATTTCGGCTTCAATTTTTCCGTTATGCAGCAACAAAGCCGAATTGTGTAACATCTTGCCGCGACCACTTTTGTTGTAAGTTGGACTGCCTATCACAACAGTAGGACCGTGAACCAGAGATGCAATTTTTTCAGCTTCCAGCAAACAAGAGTCGGTAAAATCGTCGAAATCGAGAAAGTCGCGTGGCGGATAGCCCGGCAAACTTAATTCGGGAAATACAGCAAGATGTGCACCTGCATGCCGACTCTTTTCAATAAAGTCGAGGATTTTGTTCCGGTTAAATTCAAAATATCCGGTATGTGGGTTGATCTGGCAAAGAGCAATTTTCATACAAGGCGGTTTAAAAAAAATCCCGATTCAACCGAACCGGGATATTCGGAATATATAAGCTGCTAGAATAGAATACCGACTTTAAACATCAGGTAATTTCCAATGGCTTTGTTATCTTCGATTAAATAAGTGAGACCGTTTACAAAAGTAATCTCACCCAGTAAAGCAGTGGTTCCGCCCAGCGAATATTCTACTCCGCCACCAATCTGAAAATTGGCACGGAAGAAGTTTTTTGTATCCTTGAGGTCGATATCGTTCATGGTCAGGTTGCTTCCTCCTCCAATCGATGTGTATTCGCGGTCGGCTTTTCCGTTCAGGCAAATACCAAACGAACCGCCAATACGCATGAAATAGGTCATGTAATTGATCTCATTGGTTTTCATCTTCAATGAAATCGGTACGTCAAGATACTGAAGTTTGTAGGTTGAGTTTTCAATTGAAAGAATCTCTGTAGTATCGGGTGGATATGATTGATAAACCCCGGCTTTCTGTAATTTTCCCCCCATGTAGGAAACATCAAAGCCCGTGGCTACCGAAAAATTATCGGCAATAGTCATTTCGCCAATAAAACCCCAGCCAAGACCTATACGCATTCCCTGATATTCCAATGAATCCTGATCGGGTTTCATCCATGACAATCCAGTGTTTCCATGAACACCAAACCGGAAAAACTTCTCATTCTGAGCATTCGAAACGACAACAAAGGCGCAGAGAATAATAAACGACAATACAATCTTTTTCATACTTTTGGGTTTTATTTCAATGGTACGACAAATTTAGGGAAATTATGGAACACACACAAAAAAATAAACAAATCGGAAAATTTGTTCTTTTAGGCATTGTGTTTTTTGTGGCAGTCTTGTTGAGTTCATGCAGCTGCAATCGCGATAAAAAAGACTATGAGCGCGATATTGCTCAAAGTAAACTCGATTCGCTTGCTTTTATTAATGTGAAAATAGACCGGTATGAAAAAGATCTTTTTGGTATTCCTATTGATAGTTTGAAACCGGGGTTGATTTCGTTAAGCAAAAAATACAGTTTTTTTTATGTGCCCGAGGATCTTGATGATCCCATGAATATTCTTGCTATGAAGCAATACAGGCAAGACCCGACCATTATGTCGCTTTACAATGAAGTGATGAAACAGTATCCGTCGTTGGCATGGTTGGAAATGGATATGAGCATGATGTTTCGTCGCATCAAGTATTTTATTCCAGATTGGAAAATTCCACAGGTTTATACTTATGTGTCGGGTGGCGACATTGAATTTCCTGTGAAATATGCTGACAATACGTTGGTGATTGCCCTTGACATGTTTTTGGGACAGAAATATCCGCTTTACGATATGTGGGGATTACCGCAATATATCACCAACAGGATGTCGAAAGAGTATTTGTTGCTATCGTGTGCTACCGAAATAGCACGAGCTCAACTAGAACAAAATGGAGGCAAAGGAAAATCCTTGCTTGATCGTATGATGTATGAAGGGAAAATGCTCTATTTCTGCGATGTAGTAACTAAGGATGTACCAGACTCTGTAAAAATAGGATATAGTGCACCACAATTTTTTTGGGCTGAGAAAAACCAGGGAAATGTTTGGGGCTTTTTTATTGAGAAAAAGTTACTGCATACTACGGAATTTAAAGATATAAACAAGTTTGTTGGAGAAGCTCCTTTTACCAGTGCTTTTTCGAAAAACAGTGCTCCACGCGTTGGACGTTATATTGGCTGGCAAATTGTGCGCGCTTATATGTCGAAAAATCAACAAGTAACACTTACCGAGTTGTTTAAGAACAGCAATTCGCAGGAAATTCTGAACAAATCGGGCTATAAACCCGAAAAGGTTGAGAAAGAATAGATTTGTAACTTCATGTCTTATAAGCCAATGTCACCACGAACAAGATTGGTGGGTTGTTTTGACTTACTGGATAAACTAAACAAGTTGAAAAATTTCCACCCGAAGCAAAATTAATTGCTTCGGGTGGAATGGTAGATATTAAAATGGATGGGTAATGCTTATCTTTGAATAACTATCTTTTCTTTGAAGTAAGATTCGTTTTTCATTGAACTAACTTTGAGGTAGTAAACCCCTGGAGGAATTGAACCAACATTGAATGTAAGTTCACCATAACCCATAACGCTAACACCTTCTCCAAGAACAAACTCCTGGCCTCCGCTATTCACTAAAACAACTCGCAATTCTGCACCATCTGAGTTAATTTTCATTTTTAACTCATTGTTGGCTGGATTTGGATAAGCTGCAGAAATGTCGGCAAGGTCTGAAACATCTCCAACTACAATGGTCTCGCTGTATGCAAATTGTCCGTCTTTGTCAATTTGCTTCAATCTGTAATAGGCGGGTCCTTCTGGTGCTTCGTTATCGGTGTAGGAGTATTTTATGTATTCGTTCGAGTTGCCTGCACCATCCACCTTTGCGATCATCTCGAATTCGTTCGATTCGCTCTTTCTCTCAAGTTCAAACCATGCATTGTTGGTTTCCGTAGCGGTTGCCCATTTTAAATAATTGACATTACTGGATATTTTTTCACCAGTGAATTCAACAAGTTCAACCGGCAGTACAATGCATCCTGCACAATTACAAGTGAAGCGCCACGCCTGGTTTGTTGCCGTCCAGGTGCTTGCATAGTTGTAACCAGCAGGAACCACAGATAAGGACCCATTGTAATTATGCAGTCCCAGGATAGCTCCGCCTTCGTTCCAGGTTGAACAAATAACCTTACTGGTAATATGCATTTCTATATTGTTGGAGGTTTCAAACAACTTCAATTGACCTGTGAAAAGCATAGATGTACAGCTATAATACGGAACGTTATCAAAAGTGAGGACGAATCTTCTGTTTGGCGTTGTTCCCAGAGTCTGGTATTTGATAGTTCCTCCAAGAGAGGGATATACATCCTGAAAAGGAAACATAATACAGTTGCGCGGAGCATTAGTAGTATTAGGAACATCGGCTGTTATATCCCAGCCTGACGTGCCACCTGGAGAAGCATTAGCCCCAGGAAGGTTGCTCGAACATCCAATAGGATCAAAAATAACGTACCCGTTGGAAGATACGAGCAATTGAGTGTGTTGAAATCCGTCAAAGCAGAATGGAAATCCAATAGGAATATAACTCGATGAAAATCGATCATCTACTGGAAGTGCAATGTTGGTTCCGTTATTCAAATCCGGAGCAAAAGCAATAGAAGAAGCTGTGTAGTTCAAACCACAACTTGGAGCAGAAGAAGTTGAAATACTTATGTTAAATGGAGTGCAATTCGGTGTTGGATCTGTATCAATCATGATATAATAAGTGGTGCCGGCCAAAAGATTGACTCCGCACAACAAAGGGTTTCCACTCGAGCTGGTTGAACTGCCCACACAGACAGCAGAACCTAGTGTAGGACAACGGTCGGTCACAAATACTCCGGTATAAGAAAGTGTCCCGGTAACTGTAATGTCAATAGTCTCATTGGCTGCAGGAGTGTATGTATATAAGAAATCTTCTCCGTCCTGATATGAACTTGCACAACCTTCAGCAGCGGTAACGCTATTGGATCGGCAACAAGTTGTATTTCCTGATTCTGTAAAAGGAAGCGATGGAATATTGGTAGCAGACGCGCAATTACTGGCAGCGCCCGGTGCCGCAGGTTCGTATGCACATATATCGAACGGGCCATATGTGCCACCCCCATATTCCCAAACCCGGATGTAAATAGTTTGACCCGGGGTAAGGGTAGCATTCTGCTGACAATCACCCGGAACCGTACACAACGCTCCTGTACGGCAAATCATACCCGAGGAGCCGGTTTGTGAATCGTAGTCGTCGCATTCAATTAAGGTAAAAGTACCACTGCAACCAGTAGCGGTGTACCAGGCCATATCCATATCGGTTGGCCCTCCATTGGGAGAAATATCAACAATAAGTCTTCCCGAAGCGGGAACTACTGCTGTAAACCAAATGTCGGGTCCCAAACTTCCGCAACCGGGTACCGGAATGCCAGGAGTCGCTGTGGTAGATGTTCCCAAAACAGCTGATTGGTATGAGCATCCGCCACTATTTACCGATAATGGAATGGCTCCGCATGGATCATCGTTTGACGGTGGAGGTGGCGGTGTGCCGACACATATATCAAATGTTGCGCTATAGGATGCACCACTATAGTAGGTATAAACTCTGATATAGTACGTTTGCCCAATAGTAAATCCGCCCCAGAGGCTGGTGTTGGGGTCGCTGCATGCAATGCTGGTAAGTGAACCACAGGTTCCTGAAAATATTTCGTGAACAAGATCGGTTGAACCGGTAATATTCAGGAGGCTGAAATCGTGACTGGTGCTGGTGGCGGTAAATTTAAACCAAACATCATCATCAGCTCCACTGCCAACACAGGCCGCAATGCCCGAATTAGTGGCTGAAATAGTGTATCCGGCCGTTACCGTGCCACACAATTGGTCACCATTCACAGTCAGCGTTATTGCGCCTGCGCACTCATCGTTTGATGGAGGAGGTGGTGGTGTGCCAATACATATATCGAATGTAGAAGTTTGACCCGTAGTGGAAGTGTATGTATAAACCCTTACATAATAGGTGTTCCCGGCTGTCAATCCTGTGATATCGGCCAAGTCTGCATCGCTGCAAAGCATTTCGGTAAGCGATCCGCAGGAACCACTGTACACAGAGAAATACATATCGGTTGTTGAACCGGCAACATTAATTAATGAAACCCGGTGTCCGGTTCCGGTTGCTACAAATTTGTACCACACATCATCATCGGATGTACCGCTGCAAGCTTCAGCATCCGGTGATTGTGTTGCATTCAAGACAGTTCCCGAAGTAACGGTTCCACAAGCATAGTCAGGATTTACCGTAAGCGAAATGGCATTGCCACAATTATCGTTAGATGGTGGTGGGGTTACACACGAAATACTGGCATCCCATCCAGCACCTAAACCGTTGTTGTCGGAATACCAATAAAAGGTTAATTGCCCGGTGCCATTAGTTGCAGTTATTGTTCCCGGTGATCCGGAAGCTGCATCGTAAGTTCCGATAACGGGTGAAGATGTATTAGGACCATCGTAAATAACAAGGTAGTCTTGGGCGTCGCCGATAGCCCAAGAATTAAACACAAAACGCAGAGACATTCCTGCAGTTCCAGGTGTAAAGGTTTGAGTGTAATCGGCTGTGGTGTAATTTGATGAAGCTCCTCCATCGTCGCAATATAAGCCAGAACATGTTGTTATTGGTGAATTGCTCATTAAATAGGGGGCTTGGGAAACCAGAGAAATATTGTCAATCGAAGTCGGAGGATTAGTTCCGGCACTAGCGTCGTTTTGCCAGGTAAAAATAATACGGAATGTGGTTCCGGCAAGAGCGGGATCAAGGCTGATAGAGGCACTTTGCCATGTACTCTGCAAATTGAATGTACCCACCAGAGTTGCTCCGGTTAATGTTGTGGAACTCGAAGCTGGTGTGCCGGCAACTGGTGTTACTGAAGTCGGAGCTGTATATACGAGTAATCTGTCGTAGCTTGATTCGCCATAGCCTTTCCAGTTAAAAGAAAGAGTAATGCTGCTCTCTCCGGCAGGAACAGTTACATTTCTATAGAAATGTGAAGTTTGGGATGTTCCTGTTGTGTATGCATTTGTAGTTCCACCGTCGTTTGAAACATAAGCACCTCTAACTCCCGAATTAAATGAAGCAGTGCCAACAGCCCAAATTGTAGTAGCTGCATTAACTACAGTCCAGCCGTTAGCGGCAAAAGTAGTTCCCGATTCAAAACCACCTACTGTGTTTGGATTAATAATAGTTGTCTGTGAAAAAGCAGACAAACTGATTATTGTTAAAATCAGTGTATATATTTTTTTCATACCAAATGGTTTTACTTTTGTTTAGCCAGTTCCGAATTGCATTCCTTTTTGTACGTGTCTTTTGTCATGCTTTTATCAAAGCATTTTGCATCTGTAAAATAGCTCTGAATGAAAAAGAACACTTCATTTAATTCTTTAAATTTTTCTTTGAGAAAAACAATAGAAATAAGCTTGTTTTGAAAGCAGTAACTTTCCACATAAATACCATCTGCTTCGCGCAAGAAATCCACTATTTTGTAGAAATCGTCCGGGCTGTCGGTCACCACTCCGATAATGGATTCATAAATTCCTTCTGGCTTTGGTTCTGTTTTGTGTTGAGCTTTGGCACTTAACGCTAAAAGCATAACAATTGCAATACATGCAAAAATCCGCATATGAAATTTCCCCCACTTGTTAATTATTGCAGGTTAGACGCTTTTTTTTCAAAATGGTTTATTTCGGAAAAAGAAGAATGGAGTATGATTATTGTTAATAAAATGGTAAAAGCAATTCTTCATTTTGCGTGAAGGTTTGTTTTATCATAAATCAGTAAAAACTGATAATATGAAATTTTATTAAACTTTATTATTAATTACTAGATTTTTAGCAACTATAATCATTAGGTTGATTTTACTTTCTATTTAATTAGAACTCTAAAGAGAAAACGAGATAGCTTCAATCTCTGGAATATTGAGATATTTTATATAAAAAGACAAAGATGTGATGTTGAGCATGGGTCTTTGGTTTTTCATCTCACTATTTGTGTTTTTTGTGATAAAATGTCACATTTCAGCAGAATCAATATATTTGCAAATTGAGACTTTAAATTAACTGAAATATTTTTGTCATGGGGGATAAAATTTTTTTGGGGAAATCTGTAATGGATAAAACTCTGGTGTTTTTGCTAATACTTTTTTGTATTGGTGGAGTGCTACAATCGCAAACTAATGTTGAAATGCAGCACAAGGGCAAAATATTTGAGGTGCCCTCTGCATTTATCGATCCGGCTTTTCCTAAGGCCGATGCTGGTTCTGATGAGTATCAGGCGTATGTTTCAACACATCTTTTTCCATTGCCCGAAGAAGGCGATTACGAAAGACGTTTAGAGCGCTGGGTGATGAACAATCGTTATTTTCCTCAGTTTCTGAGTACAGGAAATGCGAAACAGGATTCTGTTCGTTATAGTATGGGCGTTGAAGTTTGGAAGCAAAAAAATCCTGATGCAGTAGTTTACATAGCAGGAAAAATGAACACCACTTCGCTTTCCGACGAAGATTTTCAGATACTCTTCAATTCTTTTCCGCGTAAGAAAAATACAGGCAATGCTGAATCGGATCAGCGAAGATATGAAGAAGAGGTGCTGGAATGGATAAGAATCTACTCATATGAGAAGTATGAGCTGATAGAGCCTCTTGTGCGCGAAGCCGAATTGTTGAACAAAAAAGAGGGGGAAGTGAAATGAGAAAAATATTAGTAATATTTACATTTTTAGTCATTTCTGGCGCTTCGATGCAGGCGCAGGTGGCGTCTTATACATTTGCACAGGCTGCAGGAAGTCCTACGTACCTGTCTTCTGGCTACACAACTCATACCAGCGGAACAACGGATTATGGAGTTTATAATAATATTGCTCTCGGTTTTACATTTAATTATAATGGGACAAATTACACATCAGTGAGTATCTGCAATGATGGATTTATTGCAATGGGTTCATCGGTGAGCTCTGGTTATTATCCATTAAGTACGGGAACGTCAAACGATGTGATTTCAGCTTTAGGTGCTGACCTACAAGGCCTTTCTACGGGAACATTGCGTTCGCAAACTCTTGGATCGGCTCCTAACAGAACATTTGTTGTTGAGTGGCAACATTATGAAAAATATGGTGGAGCTGATGATTACTCTTTTCAGATAATTTTGTATGAAACCACCAACGTTATTCAGATTAAATATGCCTCTACTACTGTTGTTGCCAGCAATTCGTTTCAAGTAGGTCTTCGGGGCTCGAGCAGTGCCGATTTTAACAATAGAACCAAAGCAACAAATACAAACTGGACTTCTTCAACCGCAGGTGCTGCAAATACCGATGCTATGTTGACAGGCAATTCTGCAGTAAGAAACCCGACGGGGATATTTACCTGGACACCTGTAAATATGTCTTATACATCCAGTGCAGTCACTCAAACCAACTTCAATTCGGTTGCTCCGGGAGAGACCAACCGACAAATAATTGGAATTCAGATTGTAACTACTGGTACCAATAGTGCTATTACAGCAACATCTTTTACATTTAATACTACCGGAACCACTGCTCCAGCGACCGATATTCAAAATGCCAAGCTTTGGTACACCGGAACCAGTGGTACTTTTGCAACAACCACTCAGGTCGGATCAACTTTTGCCGCACCCAACGGAGCCTTTACAATTAATGGTTTTACACAGACTCTGGCAGGGGGAACCAACTATTTTTGGTTGACATATGATATTACTGCTGGAGCTACTATTAACAATTTTGTTGATGCAACATGCTCTTCCCTCACAGCAGGAGGATCGGCTCGTACTCCGGTACCAACAACAGTGGCTGGTAATAGACAAATATTGAATATCAGTACCATTGGTGCCGGAACATCAACACAAACCTACCCCTTCTATACCAACTATGGCTATACAAGAAGTGCATCATTGTATACTGCAGCTGAAATCGGTGCTGCAAGCAAATTGACACATTTAGCGTGGTATGTTTCTACTGCAACAACGGCCAATATTCCGGTTAAAATTTACATTAAATCAACTCCGGCTTCAACACTTTCTACTGAAACGTGGGCCGATATGATTACGGGTGCCACATTGGTATACAATGCAACAACGCAGTTTACCCCTACAGGCTGGAAAACATTTGACATAACTGATTACGATTATTGTTCAGATAATATTATTGTTTTGTGCGAAGCAAACTTTGGAAGTACGGGCGCTGGATCGACAGTATATTTTTATTATACAAATACTGGTAGCAATCAGCATGAATACTATTATGCCGATAATACAGCCCCAACGGGAACAGGTACTTTATCGCAAAACAGACCCAATATTCAAATTACCAAAACAACACCAACTGCTTGTGCTGGTGTGCCAGCTGCCGGAACCATTTCGGCTACAGCTACTGCGGTTTGCCCGGGTACAGCAGTTACTCTAAGTATTGCAAGTGGACCAACCGGTTGTGGATTGACCTATCAGTGGCAGTCGTCGCCCGATAATGCAACATGGACAAACATTATTGGACAAACACAGTCAACGCTCACTATTACCCCAGCTGCCGACACATACTACAGAAGAGTTGTAACTTGTACCAACAGTGGATCTTCCACCAATTCGCCAAGCCAGCTTATTACCATCAATTCGTTTTTAACTTGCTTTTGTACATCCAGTGCAACCAGCACCAGCGACATGGATATAACAAATGTTACATTTGGAACAATAAACAACACCAGTGCTACAGTAAACCTAACAGGAACACAAGGTGTTGCTACAGGTACCGCTGGTATGTATAGCAATTGGCAAGCTTCGGCAGTTCCGGTTCCAAGTGTTGAGCAGGGGCAACCCGTTCCGATTTCTGTAACCATTGGAGGAACAGCTTACAGTCATCGTGTTGATGTGTATATCGATTTCAACCACAATGGCTTGTTAACCGATGCTGGAGAATCGTTTTCTGTTTTTGCTTATGCAAATCCTGCTTTGCCGAATACAACCAGTGCAATTATTCAAATTCCAGTAACAGCAACACTTGGCAATACGCTCATGCGAGTTGTTTGTGTCGAATCTTCATCATCAACACCATGTGGAACATATACGTGGGGCGAAACAGAAGATTACACAATTAATATTATAGCAGCCTCTCCAATGTCATATGTGTCGTGTACCACAACACAAACTGTAACAACCGATGTTGGTCGTGGAAGCACTTATCAGGAAATTGTCGGTGTTCAGATTGTCACAACCGGAGCTGCTAATCCGCTCACCGTTTCTTCGTTCACATTCAATACCAATGGAACCACGCTTCCATCTGATATTACGAATGTGAAACTCTGGTCAACCGGTCTGTCATCAACTTTTGCAACCACAACTCAGATTGGTTCAACTATCAATAATCCTTCAGGGGCTTATACCTTCAATTCTGGGGTGAGTATTCCTTTTACGCTGAGTTATGGAACCAATTATTTTTGGATTACATACGATATTTCTCCCACAGCAGTTATCAATAATTATGTTGATGCAGAGTGCAATAGCATTACAATTGGAGGAACCGCCCGGACTCCTTCTACTCAAGCTCCAGCCGGCCGTCGTCAAATCAAAGATTTGTGTGTTATTGGTATTGGAACTGGCTTAACAAATATTGCAGCTTTGCCATACAACAGTGGTTTGCTTACTACATGTGGTCAGGTTGATAACCTAACTTCGGCAAATACAACAGTTTGCGGTTCCAGCAGCTATTATACAGGAGAGGATATTGTTTATACATTTACTCCTTCTACATCGGGTTCTGTAACTATTGATCTCACTTCTACCGGAACATGGACAGGCTTAATGCTTTATAATGGATGTCCGATATTGGGGCAGGGTGGAGCTTGCGTTGCCTATGCTCAAAGCTCAACAGGCAACAAGTCGATGTGTGTTGGAGTTACTGCCGGTGTGACCTATTACCTGATTATTGACTCTTATGCGTCGCCTACATGTAATCCCTATACATTGAATATTTCAGCACCTGCCGGTGGTCTTGCCAATGATGACCCATGTGGAGCAACACCGCTTACTGTTACAGCTACCTGTTCATACACCAACTCAACAAATGCCTGTGCCGGCGGCTCAACAAATCCGGCTCCTTCCTGTGGCTCTTATTCGGGAGGAGATGTTTGGTTTACTGCAGTAGTACCCGGTTCAGGAAATATTGCATTCGATACTCAAACAGGAGTTGTTCTTGACGGTTCAATGGCTGTGTATAGCGGACCAAACTGTAATTCGCTTACACTTATTGAATGTGATGCCGACGATAGCGACAATGGCTTAATGCCTAAAATCGTTCTAACGGGTCAAGCTCCTGGAAGTACAATTTGGATTCGTTTTTGGGAAGCTGGCAATGACAATAATGGAACTTTTGGCATTTGTGCCTATGAACCGCCTGCAATTCCTTCGTGTGTAACCAATCCTGCAGCTGGCGATCATTGCGGCGAGGCTGTGCCAATTTGTAATTTTAATGGTTATTGTGGTAATACAAGTGCTACCTATGATATGGATTCACCCGGAAACCTTGGAACTTTATTCTGTGGTTCGCTCGATAATAACTCATGGCTTTCATTTGTTGCCGAAGATGTTACAGCTACTTTAAACATCTGGGTATCGAATTGTACAAACAACTGGGGTATTCAAATGGAAATATATGGCACAACCGATTGCAATACCTTTGTATCTTATTCTAACTGCTGGAATCCTGGAGTGATGGTGGATGGAACTGTTACAGCAACTGGCTTAACTGTTGGCACAACATACTATCTTATGATTGATGGTTGGGCAGGCGATGTATGCGATTATATAATTGGTGCCGGTTCGGGATCGGGCGTACTTGTACCAGATGCCGGAATGGATCAAACTGTAACACCTCCGGGTTGTGCAACTCTTTCTGCATCGGGTGGAACAAGCTATCAATGGTCGTCAAGCCCTGTCGATCCTACATTATCAGTTGCAGAGCAAACACAGCAAACAATTAATGTTTGTCCGGTTGTTCAGACCGTATATACTGTTACCGTTACTGGCGGTAACCCATCTTGTCCTTCAAATGGAACCGACGGCGTTACTGTGTTTATCAATACAGGCTTGCCTGTGCAGTACCTGAGTATGGATGCGGTGTGTTCTGGAGATGAAGTAAGAATTAATTGGGCAACTGCTTCACAGCAAAACTGCGACCATTTTGTGGTTGAAAAATCGATTGATGGACAGAACTTCAGTCCAATCCGTACTATGTCGTGCCAGGGTACAACCAGCATTACTCAGTATTACTCGGTAAAAGACGACAATATCACTGTTCCTACCAACTATTACCGTATTAAGCAGGTAGACTATAATGGCGATTATGAATATACTCCTGTGTTTAGTTCTAATTGCAATGCTCAGTCCGGACTTTTAAATTTCAATGTAGCTCCAACTCTCGACAATGTATTGGTGAGCTTTGATGCATTGAAAGATCAAGTTTATAAAATTGAGTTTATCGATGCCATTGGCCGTAATATTCACACCGAACTTTATTATGGCGGAACCGATGAATTTGTAACGGTTTCGGTTCCTCGCTCGTTGTTTGCTGCTGGTGCTTATATGGTACGAGTCGAATCGAAAGAGTCTTCTGCCTCAAAGAAGATAACACTGCCATAGAGCTTATACAAGTATTTTAAACAAAAAAGTCGCTTCATCGAAGCGACTTTTTTATTTTTTGTTTATCCCTTTACTTATTCAGATTATTGAGCTCATTCACAAGGCTGTCAATTTGTTCCTTGCTGAATCCTTTTGTGGTAGCTAATTCAGAGAGAGTTCCCCATACAGGCTCACCACAAAGAATACAAACAATTCCTTTCTCGCGGAGAAATGAAACCGACGCTGGCAGAAAATCCACTAATTCTTCAATACTTATGTTTTTATCGATTTGCTTATTCATAGCGATTAAGAGCATTCAAATCTTCGAAAGCTATGTGCAAACGATTCACCAGTGTTTTCTGCCCTTCGCGCAGCCAGGCACGTGGGTCGTAGAATTTCTTATTGGGCTTATCGTCACCGTCAGGGTTGCCAATTTGAGCTTGAAGATAGCCTTCGTTCTTTTTGTAATAATTTTTCACGCCATCCCAAAAAGCCCACTGAGTATCGGTATCTATATTCATTTTAATAACACCGTAGCTAATGGCTTCGCGAATTTCATCGCGAGAGGAACCGCTGCCGCCATGAAATACAAAATTGACAGGCTTTTCAGTTGCTGTATTGTATTTTTCGCGAATGTATTGCTGGCTATTGTTCAGAATAACCGGTTCGAGTTTTACATTGCCGGGTTTATAAACCCCATGAACGTTTCCGAAAGAAGCAGCAATGGTAAAATCGGGCGAAATTTTACTGAGTTCTTCGTAAGCATAGGCCACATGTTCGGGTTGTGTGTACAGTTTTGCATTATCAACATGTGTATTGTCCACACCATCTTCTTCGCCACCGGTAACGCCAAGTTCTATTTCAAGTGTCATTCCAATCTTCGACATGCGAGAAAGGTATTTTTTGCAAATTTCGATATTTTCTTCGAGAGGTTCTTCCGACAAATCGAGCATGTGGCTCGAAAATAATGGTTTCCCAAAGCTTTTATAGAATTCTTCGCCGGCATTGAGCAATGCATCAATCCATGGAAGAAGTTTTTTTGCAGCATGATCGGTATGGATCACTACGGGTACACCATACAAAGCAGCCATATGATGAATATGCATTGCTCCCGAGATGGAACCGGCAATACTTGCCTGATAAGTATCGTTGGGTAGTGCTTTACCTGCAAAAAACTGCCCACCACCATTTGAAAATTGCAGGATAACAGGTGAATTCACAGCTTTAGCTGCTTCTAAAACCCCGTTAACCGAATCAGTTCCAACCACATTTACGGCCGGAATGGCAAATTGATTCTTTTTTGCATAATTAAGCAAAACACGCATGCTTTCGCCAAAAACAAAACCGGGTTTAATCAATGATGACAATTTTTCCATGACAATTTTTTTTCAAAGATAATAAACACTGAAAAATTCAGCCGAATAAATAATATGTATCATGCAGATAAAATGACCAGTGTTTTGCTTTTGTGATGAATGGAATTCTTCCTTTATAAAAATTTTCTATCAAGCTGTAACTTTTGCATTATGTAATTCGTCTGAGCATTAACCTTGGTTGGTTTATTTGCAAAAGATACCGGAATAATGATTCTTCACCGGTATCTTTTTTTATTGAATCAAAAAATGCTATTTTTACGGTGGAATTACCAAAAATCAAAAGACAATGAAAGAATTTTTTAAAATGATGCTTGCTTCCATGACAGGATGTCTAATTACTGTTTTGGTGGTATTTTTTGTGATGTTGGGGGTTGTCTCCGGACTGATGTCGTCGGGCGAAAAAGATATTGTGGTGCAAGACAAAACAGTTTTGGTTATTGAGCTTAACAAAACGATTGTTGAACGTTCGAGTGACAATCCGTTTGAAAATCTTAATATAGCTGCCATGAAATCGGAAAAATCGCTGGGGTTAAACCAGATTCTTGCTACTATTAAGTATGCAGCAACCGATGAACGTATTGGTGGAATTTTACTTGATCTGAGTGGCCTTAATGCTGGTTATGCTACAGTTGAAGCAATCAGAAATCAGCTAGATACTTTTAAAGCATCGGGTAAATATGTGTTTGCTTATGGAGACAGCTACTCACAAAAAGCGTATTATTTGGCATCGGT
>PHDB01000065.1 GCA_002842495.1 Bacteroidetes bacterium HGW-Bacteroidetes-6 | reverse complement strand
GTATTTTTCGTTTGGACAACGAGGTATAAACAAGCCCGATGTATGGCCGGGCATTCCACAAGACCGGCTTTTTTGCGAAACCGACGATGCTTCCGTCTCGATTGAAGTGATTTACACTGCACTTTCGAAAATATTGAAAATTGAGTTAGAACAATTGGCTGCAATAATAGCAAATAACACACAAAAAGTATTTGGAAATGGGTTGGAAAGATAGAACTGAGCTGTTACTCGGCAACGAAGCCGTTGAAAAGCTAAAACAATCGCATGTGCTTATTGCAGGTCTTGGCGGAGTAGGTGGTATGACAGTCGAAATGCTTGTTCGCGCTGGTATTGGCGAAATTACGATGGTTGATGCCGATGTGGTTACAGCCAGCAACCGCAACAGGCAATTGATAGCTCTGCAAAGCAATGAGGGACAAAGCAAAGCGCTTGAATGGCAAAAACGTTTGCTTGACATCAACCCCGATTTGATTTTGCATGTACATGACGAATTTTTACGCGATAAAGCAATTCCCGAACTGTTAGCCAAGCCTTTCGATTTTGTGGTTGATGCCATTGATACTTTGGCGCCAAAAGTGTTTTATATTTACCATGCCATGAACAATGGACATAAACTGGTTTCGAGTCTTGGCAGTGGTAGTAAATTGGCTCCTGAAAAAATTGAAATTGCAGATATATCTAAATCGCACAACTGTAAGCTGGGCTTTTATGTACGCAAACGGTTGCATAAATTGGGTGTGTACACAGGTTTTGATGTGGTTTTTTCGCCCGAACCATCAATCGAAAATTCTAATGCACCCAACGAAGATCCCGAAATTCTGAAATCGATTGTTGGAACCATTTCGTATATGCCCAATGCCTTTGGTGCTTTTATGGCGAGTGTGGTCATTCGAAAATTACTTCAATTTAAGTCCTGAAAATACTTCTGCATCAGCTACTGAAAAGAAATTGTATTTATTAAGTCGAAAAACTTTACACACTTTCCACGTTGGCACTTTTCCCTCTTGCCCACGATAAATAAATGCCCCAAACCGATAAAACAAAGAAAACGCCGAAGACATATTTCATAATATCGACAAGTAGTGTGGCATTGAGAGTAGTTATTTTTTCGGCACCAATAAACCAATTGATGAAAAGTGCCGCCAATCCCATGCTGATCATCTGACCCGAAGTCCGCATGGTGCTTATTGAAGCCGATGCCATTCCAAAACGGGCAGGTTCAACCGAATTCATGACAACATGGGTATTCGGTGTTGAGAAAAGTCCAAACCCCAGTCCAAGAACTGATAGCGCAACGTAGAAATAAGTGAATGGTGTGTCTTTGGTAATAAAAAACAGCAGAGCTATACCCAACGCTGAGAACAACATCCCGAGCGAAGCAAG
Organism: Bacteroidetes bacterium HGW-Bacteroidetes-6; assembly: GCA_002842495.1. Lineage (GTDB taxonomy): Bacteria > Bacteroidota > Bacteroidia > Bacteroidales > DTU049 > GWF2-43-63. The sequence continues at coordinate 18,607 of PHDB01000065.1, read as the reverse complement.
AATGCGGGACTCGTGTTTGTCGCTTAATCGTCCACTGATATTTGCCGTAATGGCCATTACCACCGGTTGAACCATCAGAATGGCTCCGGTTTCGCCGGGACTGAGTTTGCGGGTGTATTGCAAGTAAAGGCTCAGTAAAAAGCCAACGCCAAATGTAGCTGCATAATTGATGAGTGCAGCCAGATTGCTGAATGCAAAAACACGACTCGATCCAAAAAACTTGACATCAAAAACCGGATACTTAATTCTGTATTCGTAAAGAATAAAACCAACAATTCCAATAGCTCCAATGGTGGCCATTACTTGCGATTCGAAGTTGGTAATATGCGAAAATCCGTACATCAGCAAGGTCATGAAAACAATATAGACGATGGAGCCAATATAGTCAAAAGGCTGTTTTCGGCTTTCTTTCCAGTCTTCACCTTTGTAAATAAGGAGTAGCATTACAACAATAAAGCTGTTTACTATCGAAATGATAAAAAGCGAATGCCAGTTGAAAAGCTGAATAAAAAAACCTCCCAAAACAGGGGCAGCCGATAAGCCAAGATACACGGCCGTAACATTGTAGCCTAGATACTTACCCCGGCTTTCGCGAGGAAAAGCCGACGTGATAATGGCGGTGGCCGTTACAAACATCATTGAAGAGCCAATTCCCTGAATGAATCGCAATGCAAGAAAAGCAATTGTATCAGTCACCGAAATACAAGCTACCGAAGTAATGAGAACCACCAGATTACCAGCAATGAACATTTTTTTTCGTCCCAGATGGTCAGCAATTTTTCCCAAAGGAACCAAGAAAGCTGCCGATGCAAGTAAGAAAGACATGTTTACCCAGCTTAGTTCGGATGCTGTCATGCCAAGTTCCGTGCTTATTTGCGGTAATGCCACGTTGATGGCCGACGACAGGAATGGGCTCAATACACTGCTGATGATGATGGCAACGAGGAGCGCTTTTTTGTGATTCATATACAAATGTACATATTTGCGAAATATCGGTTGTGGGTTTAGCTGAATCGAGACCATACATTTTGTTGGTCAACTCATTTTGCATATCGTCGTAGAGAACATTGGCTATCAAATTCAAATTTCCGAATTCGAGTTTATACAAAGCGAAAATTCCTGTACTACGCTGATTGATAACTTGATTTGCAAGTAATGAATCGAGTTCTATATTGGTCTCGTCGATGCTATCAACTCTGTTGATATCCGAACCACTCATGAGTTTATACATTCCAATGGTCTGCCATTTGAAATCGGCACCAACGCTGAAATGATTCTTGAGTTTTTCGCTTCCGAAATGCAGGTTGTATTGAACCCCTGCTCCGGGATTAGTGATATTGCGGTATTCGGCAGCTTTGTTGCTGGTTTCTTTGTAATCCCAACTGCGAATAAATGCATAGGCTTCAATCTCGTGCATTTTGCCGAATACATATTTACCATTGAAACAAATTCAGGCAGATACTTCAATTAATCTCGGCAGAGTTTTTGTTTAAGGCAGCGCTTTAAAAATAGAATTATGTTTACTTCAACCCGTTTCAATACCCGCCGAATGCTTCCTATGCTGCTGGGATTCACCGTTTTTTTGTTGATGCTAATTATTGCATGTGGCCCCTCTTCAACCATACAAGCATCGGTTTCCGATTCTTCGTTTCGAAACAATAAGCTTGCTCAGGCTGGAGTCAATCCACCGGACACACCTGTTGTGAATTATCCCATGACTGGAGCTGTTTCAAGTTCTTCAACAATGGCTTTTTCGTGGAATAGTGCTGGCGATAGTCTTCAGTACGAAATCAGATATTCGCTGAATCCTGAATTCGAGGGTGCTACAGTACTTAAGGTTGCAGTTTCATTTGCGGAAGTAGGGATTGATGTAGCTGTGCCAACCCTTTATTATTGGCAAATTCGCAGTATTGCTCCTGATAGCACAACGTCGGTATGGACAACAGCACGAACATTCACCTTGAATCCACAGGTACAGGTTCAACAGTGGCGTTGCAATGGCGATTGTAGTCATTGCCCGAATCCTTGTGGACGCAGGCCAAATCCAAATCCTAAACCTATAGAATAGATAAATCTGTTGATTTTTTGTTCTTGATTTTTATTGTTTCTGAACGACAGCTTAGAAAAGCCAGCCCAGCCACAATAAACATGACTCCAGCCTGCAGTTGGAGCATCGATTCGAACATGAACAATATGGTTACCATAAAAGAGAAGGTCATAAGCGAATAATCGCGCCGACGCATTGCAGCTACAAATGGAATGGCAATGATGGCAAATAATACCAAAAATCCCACAACGCCCAGCCCAATAAATGCTTGTAAAAACTGATTGTGTGCGTTGTATCCGCGTTCGGCTGCATGGCGGAAACCATGTTTTTTGTAATTCATTACCAACTCGTCGGTTACATCGCCTGGCGAAACACCAGCGGCGAAATTTTCTTTGATTACTTCGAAAGCAGAATAATAAACCTGAACCCTGATGGTGGTGCCGTTCCAATGTTTGATGTCGTCCATTTTTTTTGCAGTAAAAACTTCGTCGAGGCCAACATAGAAGCGATCGAACACATGTGGCATCATGATTTTTCCGACAGGAACACTTACAGCCAATAGTGCCATAAAAACAATCCCAATCCAGTATTTCTTGGTTTTCACTACCACAAAAATCATGGTGAGCAGTCCTGTCAGAATCAACGCAATTATTGCAGCTCTCGAACTAGCAAGCATAATAATGAAAACATACCATGGAATCAAGCCAATAGAAACATATTTCCATGATTTCGACAGGTCTTTCCAGCCCGAAATTACAACACCGGTTATAAAAATGAGTGCGGTGAGCATAAACATCGCCACATAGGTTGGATGCTCGTAGAACGTGAAATTCTGATAGTACATCATGGCTGGGTCGCCAGTGTTTGTATATTTAATAATGGATTGAATAAGACAAACCACCGATGCTCCAAATGTAGCTCCTGTAAATAAAAGCAGGTAAAGTTTCATTTTTGTTTTCGTGAAACTCATGCTTACAACAGGGAAAAAGAGTAGGGGATAGATGATAAACGACAATTTTTTCTCCAGCTCAAACAGCCCGTCTTTCATGTTGTCGGTATAAAGCAAGGCTACAACATGCATGATGTAAAAAACAATCATCAGGGTGAATAACAGTTTGTTGCCACCTTTTTGCGAAAAAAGATTTCTGAATTTTGTTCTGAATTGCCCTTCAATAATCCAATTGAGCAGCAACAAACCAAGAATAAGCGGAGCCAGCTTTTTATAGGTTGGCAACACCACAAACAATGCTCCCAGAAGAACATACCCGATTTTGTTGTGCAATTCCTGACGTTTTATCATTGCTGTAATATCTGAATAAATTGTGCAGCCAAAACAGAATAGTCGTGATGTTGAAGTACATACGCTTTTCCGGCTTCACCCATTTCTTTTCGTTGTTTGGGAGTCATTTGGATAAGCGATTCAAGCCTTTTGGCTTGTTCTTCCGGATTCTCTGGTTCAACACTGAAACCGCATCCGATTTTATTGACTAAATTGTCAGAATCTTCGATTGATAATAGTACAGGTTTTGCTGCCATCATGTAATCGTAAAGCTTATTAAGCGATATTCCGAATCGATACAACGATTGTCTTTGTAAACCAATATATAGAATGTCGAAAAACGAAAGCACGTGTGGAATTTGCTGTTTGGAAATTGGGTCGAAGAAGAAAATGTTGTTCAAATCAGCTGACTCGGCTTCAAGAATAAGATTTTGTTTGTCAGGACCTTTCCCAATCAGGATAAAAGCAATAGATTTATTCCGAAGTAATTTTGCGGTTGAAATGAGTGTGCTAAGTGCATTCGACACGCCATGGCTTCCAGTGTATCCGACAATATACTGAAATTTATCTCTGATTTGTTGAATTTTTGTTTCCAGTTCACTCGAAATATGCTCGAAAGAATTCCATTCTTGTGTATTGATTCCATTGGGAACATAATGCCATTTGCGAAGATCGAGCCCGCGACTTTGCATGTATTCTGCTGTTTTGGGAAGCATAGAAATAACGCCATCTGCATGTTTGTAGGCAAAATCTTCGGCACGCTGCAAATATCTGATGAATGGATGCGAGGCTTTATAGCCCCCCAATTCCATGGGCGAAAGCGGCCAGAGGTCGTGAACTTCGTAAAAATGTTTTGCTCCAGCCTTGCGTGCTATTTTTTGCGCTGCATAATTATCCATCGGATAAGTCGATGAAGCAATCACAACATCGGGTTGGTATTTTTGTGCAAGTTTGCTGGCGTTTTTTCGCAGTTTTCGCACAAAACTCCGCATATTCAAAATCCGTTTCAGTCCGTTGCCATTGTAAGCTGGCGTTTTTACCCAAAGGTATGCGATGCCGTCGATTATTTCTTCTTGAAGCGTATTTTGAATTTCGGGTTGCACATTTCGAACATGGGCATTGGTGGCAGCAACAATTACTACTTCGTGACCCGTTTTAATCCATTCCTGAGCTAAATACCACGGGCGGTATTCCATGCCCATTGTCGGCGAACCTGCGTAATGATTGATGAGCATGATTTTCATTGCACATCCTCCGAATATAAGTTGCAAATGGTTGAAATGGTTTGGCTTATTTCGTATTCGTCGACTACTTTTCTGCGACCGTTCATTCCCATTTGCAGGCGCAATTGATGGTCGGAAATGAGCTGTGCAATTCGGGCAGCAGCATCATTAATATTGCCTGATTCAACCTGAAAACCAGTAATTTTGTCGTCAACCACTTCGGTAAGTCCGCCGGTTTTCGAAACAACTACCGGTAATGCTGTGGCCGATGCTTCGAGAACCGAAACGCCAAAACTTTCGCTTCGCGACAGAAAAACAGCAATGTCGAACGAATGGTATATTTTCACCAGTTCGGTTTGGCTTACCGGAGCCATAAATTGTATTTTGTCCGAAATGCCAAGATGCTGAGCAAGTTGAATGAAATTTTCTTTTTGTGTTCCGTCGCCAACAATAGTGAGCGAAATATTTTGCTGTGGAAATTGACTCACAAGTTGGGCAAATGTTTCAATCAGTAAATCGATTCCATATACTTTTTCTAGCGATTTTACTGTTCCGATGCAAATATTGTTGCGGTTGCTGCGATCGGAAGTGGCAAAGAGATTTGTATCGACACCAAATGGAATGATTTGTGTCTTTTTGCGGGTGAATTTCCTGCAGGCTTGAGCCAAAGTATGGCTCGAAACCACAATTTTATCTGCTTTCCGGAAGTTGAAACGAAGAATTGCTTTGTTGAGCGGGTTCGATGGAAACAAAAGAACATCGCTTCCCCAAACCGATATGAAATAGGGATGGAATTTTGCCATGGCTCCCAGCAATCCGTAGCTCGAAGCATAATGGGCGTGTAAAATATCGGGTTGAAATTGTTTGATTGCTTTTCGGACAGCTTTACGCCGGTTTATATACGAAATTTTTTTTGCCTGCGTCTGATGAAATTTGCCGTTACTGAAACCACTTTCTGAAAGAAGCTCAATTCCAGCTTTTTCGAACCAATTGTCGTTTGCTTGCGACAACGAAAAAATTCCAACAGCAAACCCTTTGTTCGCAAGAACGGCAGCCCATTTTTTTGTATGCGCCGAATTGATATCGCTGAGCAGAAGAATTTTTTTCATTACGCTGCAAATGTACATATATTTCTGTGCAGATGCCACATCTCCGTTAATTCAAAAGCTTTGAATGAGTTCTGAGCTGTATTGGACTTGCCTCGTTGAATGATGCAGGAAATTCTTTACTTTTGCGCTTTGGCTAAAAAACAATACTGAGAAGAACATGGGCTTTGTGAAAAAACTGAGAGAAAAAATGAATCGCTACGATTTCCTCAAGAACGTAGTGGTTTTGCTTTCGGGTTCCTCGGTGGCTTTGCTTATCCCCGTGCTGATGACGCCCATACTTACTCGACTTTTTACACCCGACGATTTTGGTGTATGGGGGACTTTTTATGCTATTGTTGGGATTTTTTCGGTAATTGCAAATGGTCGTTACGAACTCGCTCTTTTGCTTCCGAAAGGCGATCGTGAAGCTTTTAATTTATTTTCGGGAAGTCTTCTTATCGCATTTTTTCTTTCTGTTGCACTCATTATTCCGGTGGTTTTTTGGGGACAACAGGCCAGTGAAGCGCTCGAAATGCCGGCGCTTGCACCGTGGTTGTGGCTGGTTCCCATTGCTGTTTTTACCAATGGGATAATTCAGGCTGCAAACTATTGGCACAACCGCAGTAAACGTTTTGGTGTTCTTTCGGTAGGCAGAGTTGTGCAGAGTTTCTCCACTGCTGCCATCAACTTAGGAATTGGCGAGTTTTCTTATTTCTCAGGTGGAATGATTGTGGCTTCGGTCATCGGGCAGATTTTCCTGAGCTTTCATTATATGCTTAAAATTCGCATTCGTAGGCTGATGAAGCTTGTAAGTTTCGATCAAATCGGGAAAGTACTCGTAAAATACAAAGCGTTCCCGGTGAAAAGCGGTGCTGGTATTTTTTTGAATATTCTCAAAGAACAAGCTCCCATTTTCTTTTTGGGTATTTATTTCGATGTTGCTATTGTGGGTTTTTATTCGTTAGTGATCAGGTTGTTTAATGTCCCTCTTTCTTTGGTTGCCGGTTCAATTGGGCAGGTGTATTACCAAAAGGCGGTAGAAATGAAAAACAATGGTCGTTCGGTATTTGACCTGTACAAAAAAACCACCCTCCGGATGATTTTGGCTATACTGATTCCTGTTGCAGCAGTGATGATTTGGGGCGATCAGATTTTCGGAGTTGTTTTTGGTTCCGATTGGACTGAAGCAGGTAAAATATTGGTGATTTTCACCGTTTATTACGCAGTGCGTTTCGTGGTTTCGTCGCAAAGTTCGTTGCTGCTGGTATTTCAACGACTCAATATTGAAGTGCTGTTTAATTTCACTGCTCTCTTGCTGCAAATAGCATCGTTGGTTGTTGGTGGTTTGCAACACGATTATTACCTATCTTTGTATCTGATGAGTATTTCCGGAACCTTCATTTATGCTCTGCTGGGAGTGTATTTGTGGGTTTATCTAAAACACAGAAAATGAGAAAGATTTCTAAAGCTATAATGAACTTTTTCTGCTTCATTCCTTGTATCAGGAATTATCATAAACGGTGGAAACTTTTTGGTCGTGTGCCTTTGGGATTGCTTTGGATTAGCTGGAAATACAGAAGAATTTATGGAATTAATCGCGGCGTAAAATTCCCACTTCATTTCACTTCGAGAATTATTCAGCCAAAAAAAATATCGATGAATTTCGATCCTACCACTGTTGGTAGTTTTGCTTTGAGTGGCGATTGCTATTTTCAGGCACTGAACGGAATAGAGCTGGGAAAAAATTTTTTGTTTGCTCCTGGAGTGAAACTCATCAGCTCGAATCACGATTTTGCCGACAAGAGTTTGGTTGCCAAAGCCGATCCCATTCGCATTGGCGACAATGTGTGGTTGGGAGCCGGAGCCATAGTGCTTCCGGGAGTTTCAATTGGAAGCAATGTGGTTGTTGGAGCTGGTAGTGTGGTTACAAAGTCGTTTCCCGACAATGTTGTTATTGCGGGCAATCCGGCACGTATTATCAGGGAAAACAACATTGAGCAATAAGCTTTTTGGCACAATCAAATTTGAATTAATAGAATGATACTGGAGTTCGAAATCATCTGGATTCTGAAAATAATGGGATTACTATTATGGTACATTCTGATGCCCGGATTCCTATTTCAAATTTTGTTTTTAAAAAAATCGTTGCTGATTGAAAGAGTTGGGAACTCGTTTGCTTATGGATTTGTGCTTTTTTCGATACTTGCATTTGCAGCATATTTATTTCAGTTGGAATTTGTTTTGTTGCACAAACTCTTTTTTGTAATCAATCCTATTCTCTTAATTATTGTTTTTTTTCAATTCAGAAAGAGCAGAAAAACGTTTTCGGAAATTTTCCCCCAAAGCATGTTCAAGCCTGGAAAGATGACAATGCTCATCCTTCTGATTGCTATTTCGGGTTTTGTTATTTCGCTTTTTTCCGGTTGGTATCCGCGTGGCGATGCGGCAATTCATTTGCAGGTATTGCGCAACATGATGAGTAGCGATACTGTTGCAAATGCTTTTTACAGTTTGCAGGGCAATCCTGCAATTCCCGATCATGCATACGATAGTTACTATGTTTTTTTAGCAATGGTTTCGCGATTTTCCGGACTGGAATTGTCGGTTGTTTGGCATTATGTTTCGCCTGTGTTTGCAATTCTGTTGCCGTTTGTCTTGTATAGTTTGCTTAAATCGCTTACCAAAAACAATACAATAATTGCTTCTTCGCTTATTGGGTTTTTCTTTTTTGCAGCTGTTTATCCGCAAATCATGTATGGGTCGGTTTACGATGCGTTGGTGTATCCCAATCGGGTTTATTTGTGGCTCATTCTCCCAATAGCATTTTTAGCATTTTTCAATTATCTGGCCAATGGCAGTGCGAAAAATATTTTTGCAACAGCATTGCTGGTTGCTTCGATGTTGCTGGTGCATCAAAATGGATTTTTGTTCTTCAATATTATCATTGCCGGATTTGCAGCTCTCGCTTTGCTTTTTGGTAAGCCTGAGAATGTTAGATTGAAATCAGTATTTATTGGGTTGGGTCTCGTATTGCTGATTTCGTTTCCACTGCTTATTTTGAAGCTGACGGCAAATCTCGATTACATTAATCAGTCTTCGTCGGTTGTTTGGCATAAGCATTACAGTTTTGTGTATCTGACTGAGCATATATTTGCTTTTTCGCCTAAAACCTATTACAAATCGGGGATGCTGCTCGCATTTTTATTGGTTGTTTATTTAGTGCTTCGCTTGCGAAAATTGAATTCGGAGCGTTTACTTATTTTATTTGTGGCTTCCGGATTTTTCGCCACGGTTTTAATTGTTTTTAATCCATTTGTGGTTCCCTGGTTGAGCAAAATTATTTCGTATGTAGCTATTATCCGAATGCTTCGAATGCCGATGTATTTTATTCTGGCAGGACTGATTTTAGCTTTAATATTTGCGTGGCTCGAAAAGAAAAATAGAGTCTTCGAACAAAGTAAGCTCAAAATGGCGATACTCATTGTTTTTGCTTTTGTTGCATTTCTTGTAGCGTCAATTCGAGTTTTGAAAAAAAATCCCCATCATGAATTGCCACTGATTTACGAATTGAGGAGTATTATTGTCGAAAACAGCGTTGTTTTGTCCGATCCACTTACGAGTACCGATATTGCCGAATTCCAAAAAGTGAATACGGTAGTTATACAATTTAATGGTGCAGCCGATTTGGTCGATATCAACAAAGAGAAAGAAGATGTTTCGTATTTGCTCAACGATTCAATTTTCGATAAAAAGGAAGCTTTTAGAATTCTGGATGAATACAATGTTGATTATGTGGTGGTTGATTATAAAAAGAATAAACCAGCATTCGATTTCTCGTTACAAAAGACTATTTTTGATGAAGTTTACAACAAAGATAGTGTACTTGTGTTCCATTATTACAATAAACAAACTGTCAGATGAGCGAAATTGGCAAACACTCAAAAGCAATTTTGTTCTTGTCGGCAAACGATTTCAAGGATAAATCGATTCAGGTAATCCGAAAAACACCCGAAGCGTTTGTGAATGCTGGTTGGAAAGTGACATATATTGTTGCTCGCGACTATAGCAAGGCTGGAAATTATTATTACGAGCCGGAAATTAATCCCGAAGGAGTAGAGGTGATTCGATTCGCCATGCCGCTCACCAAGCTTCGCAATTCAACACGAAATCGATTTTTGCTTACTGTTTTTTCGCAATTGGCTGGTTGGTTAACTATATTCAGGCTGGCACGAAAAGCCCGCAAATGGAAGAAGGCTTCGGCTGCAAAAATTGATGTGATTTATGGATACGAAGTACATGGCGTATGTGCTGTGAGCTGGCTCAGGTTTTGGGGCCGTTTGAAAAATGTCAAAATTGTTTCACGCTTTCAGGGAACCTGGATGAGCCAGTATTTCCGTCAGAAAAAATGGATGAAACGATTGTTGAACTACGATGACAGAATAGCACTTCGCAGTCGCGCCGATTTGTGTATTATGACCAACGACGGCACCGAGGGCGATTATGCAATGAAGCGTCTTCGAAGCAGGGCTTTACACAATCTTCGTTTTTGGGTAAATGGTGTAGATGAACAAATATTACCAGCAGAAAGTTTTGCTCATTTGAAGCAGAAATACAATCCTGATGGAGAAAAAGTGTTGTTTCTTTCTGTAAGTCGAATGGAGTCGTGGAAGCGAGTTGACAGAATAATTGACGCTGTTGCATATCTGGTGAATGTTTTGGATTATCGGAATATGCTTTATTTAGCTGTTGGCGAGGGGAACCTCCTCGAACAATACAAACAGAAAGTGGCTGCCGATGGTTTGGATAATTACATCGAATTTGTTGGGGCGGTTTCCAACAGCGAAGTAAAAAAATATCTCAATTTGGTCGATATCTTTGTATCGACCTACGATTTATCGAATGTAGGAAATCCGCTACTCGAAGCTATCAGAGCAAATAAAATCATATTCACGCTCAATAACGGCACAACATCGGACTGGATTCGACATCGGGAAAACGGTTTTATTTACAATATAGACGAAAAGCTTATTGAATCGATGGCAAAAGATATGCTCGAGGTTTGCAACAATGCCGGTCTGCGCGAAAGTATTCAAAACCAGATATCGGTTACCGAGAAAGACAAGCTTTGGACATGGAGTGAGCGTTTTGCTGCTGAATTGGAAGCAGTTGAAGAATTAATTTTGCCAAAATGAAAAGAAATCAGAAAATAGCAGCTCTCACAGTTTACTCCGCTTTTATCGGCTTGGGAATAAGCTATGGACCTGTTTATCTTTTTCATCCAATAGCATTGTTGTTTGCTTTTGTATTTGTATATGAGATGTTTTTTTCTTCATCTGCGGTTTCGTTGGTGCAAATTGTCAAAGGTTTAAGCAAGCCAAAGCTTCAGAATTTTTTTGTTATCATGTGGGTTTGGTACGCATTAGCATTGTTTTGGAGTGTTGATATTTCGCTTGCTCTCTATCATCTTTTTTATATTTCGAACGGAATCTTCATTGTGATTGCAATGCAATACGCAATGAAAAGTCAAGGCGACCAAAAACAAGTTGTTCGGGTATTGGGAATACTGGTTTTTGTTGAGATAGTTCTTTCGCTTTTTGAGGGATTTAGCGGAATTCAGTGGCCTATTTCGCCGTACTCGGAATATATTGAATTTTTTCAACGCAAAACGGGCTATGCTCCTGAGCTGTCGGACGATATTGTGAATGCCATCCGACACACTCCAACTGGTTTTAGATGGAATCCGAACAATTTGGCATTAACCATGCTTATTGTATTGCCGTTTTTTGTGTTTTACCGTCGCATTGCAATTCGCATTGCAGGTTCGCTTGCAGCTTTGGCTGTGATTTTTATGACAGGTTCACGTGGAGTGCTTATTGGTTTGTTTTTTATGGCAATTGCCTTTGTTTTTTTGTATTTGAAGCGAAAGCATGTTTTGTTGGTGTTGGCAGGAATAGTTGTTTCGCTGTTGATGGTGTGGTTCAGTTTGCCGACACTTCAAAAAAACTATTCTGTTAAGTATGTCGAAGTGACCAATACGGCCGATGCGTTCAATAAATATCTTTTCACCGATCATGAGCTTGTAAACGACACATCTTCAATTGCCATCAGGCAGAATTTGGCGAAAAATGGAATTGAAGCTTTGAAGGAAAGCTATGGATTAGGTGTAGGTGGAGGCAATTCGCAGATTGTGCAGAAAGATGCCGGCAATACGCATGGCATTCTAAGTATGCATAATTTCTGGATTGAGATTTTGGTTGAAGCCGGATTATTGTTTTTTGTGGCTTGGTGTATTTGGTATTTTCTCTTATTTCGACGATTGTATTTTATATCTAAAAAGAGTCATTCCGTTAATATTCAGTATCATGCAAAGGCCGGCAGCCTTTCGCTTATAGGATTCTCTGTCGGGATGATTAGTATCAGCTCGGCCATTTATTTTTTCCCTATGTGGATATTGTTTGGATTTGCAATAGTAACCATTCAGGGGGCAGAAAAAGTTTAACTCTTTTCAGAATCTTTTTCGGTGTAAGTAGTAGGCTGTCAACGTTAATATCGTTTACTTTGGCCTGGTTTTGCAATATGATAAAACCACCATAAAGCAAAAATCAGAAGCAAAGAGCCAAAGATTGACATGAGCATGAACGCCAGATTGCTGCTACCATAAATTCCACCAATTACAATGGCCGAAATTCGAATAGCCAGATCGCTTATGGCAATCAATAATGCCTGCTTCTGTCTGTTGAAGACCAATGTTATTGTTGAAACCGGCGACATGAGCAGGTTTAAAAAGAGCCAGGGTAAAAGAATGCGCGATATTTCGCCTGCATGATAGTATTTGTCAGAAAAAACAAAAGCAAATACATCGGGCATAAAAAACATCAGAACAACAAAAGGAACAATGCCAAGCAAAAATAAACTTCGCTGGATTTTGAACATGATAGGTCGAACATCTTTTCCGGCATTGGCTGCAGTGGATGCTTCCTCGAAAAATACCTGCGAGATGGATGTGGTAATGATGCCCAGCGGCGCTTTGGTGTAGCGAAATGCAAAAGAAAAACTACCCACAATGAGTTTGTCGAAAAAGCTTTCGATCACATACACAATGCCTTGATCGGCAAAAACCCCCATCAGCGAATGAGGAGTGTTGACAAAAATAAAATTTCTGAATTTTCGCAACACACTTTTAGAGGCCTTTAATGAATAATGGTGCAATTCGTTCAGGCGAATATCCTTTCGTTGTCGGAACAACAGTACCAGTAAGCCAAAAAAATAACCTGTGACAAATCCAATAATCAGCCCTTCTGCTCCAGGAATAACCAACCCAAACCCAATACTAAACAGAACGGTTGTTACAGCCTGAACAATTTTCGAAAAAGCATTGTTGAGGTATGTTTTATGACGTGTTGACCAGTAATTACTGGTTTGATACCAGCCCAGGGCCCAGATTCCGACAGGAATATATAGAAGCAGGTGGTTGCTGGTGCCGGTTATTATGCTGTTGCCGTCTAAAAACAGCAATAATCCTCCAATAGCAAGCAACGATATTGAAGCAACAATAAGATTTGAAATGAGTGCCGTAGAAAAAAGGATTCGAGCTTCTTCTTCGTTTTCGGGAATCACGGTAGCCAATTCGAGCCGGAATGTTGAAAATGTTGCTGTGATTGAGACTACTGCAGTGATAAGTGCAAAAACAGCAAAGTCTTCGGGTGTATAGATGCGCGATAGTAGCGGCGAAAGTAAAATGGGAAGTATCTGTGCAATGGCAGTGCCACTAAAAAGTGTCAGTATATTTTTGAAAAGGCTGCTGCGTTTTTTCATTAACTTCATAACGACTCTTCCAGGTTGTGTATTGCAAAAGAGTTGATTTTAGGCTTGCTATTCAGTAGATTAGTTGTTGGTTTGAGATTTGCAGCCTTATGATATTTAAACTTTTTCTTCATGCAATGCATTCTTTTTCTATCGGGCAAAAGTACTAAAACAAGTGATAAGCAAAATATAAATTGAGTTGTTGGACTTGCTAATCATTTTACAGAGCATTTGTGTGTTTTCGTGTTTTTGAGTATTTTCGCTTTATGAAAGTATTTCTTATCGGATTTATGGCTGCCGGCAAATCGCGTTTTGGGAAAAAACTAGCGAATCAACTAGGTTTGCCTTTTATCGACCTCGATGAATTTATTACAACTGAAACCGGCAAATCGCCTGCCGATTGGCTTGTTGAAAAAGGAGAAAACTTTTTTCGGGAGATTGAACGTGCCTGTTTGATGCAATTGATCGGGGAAGAGCGATTTATGATTTCTACTGGTGGAGGAACACCGTGTTATTCTGACAATATGCAGCAAATGAATAAGGTTGGAATTACTTTATGGTTAAACACTCCTTTTGGGCAAATTTTCCAGCGCTTAAGTATAACGAAGGCAAGGCGTCCGTTGATTGATAATGATGCAAAAATTCCTGATAGAGAGCAGGTTGAGTTTTTATTCAATCAACGTTTGCCATTTTATCAGCAAGCTCAAATAACTATTCCGGCTGCCGATTTGGATAAAGCAACCGCTCTTTTGAAAAGTAGAAAAGCTGACTAAATTAATTGATGTGCTCAAAAGAACCGGGGATATGGTCTTTTTTACCAGCTTCCAATGGTAAACGTCGATCTGTCGTTTTTAATTCACAATTATTGGTGGGTAAATTGGCTGTTGTTTTACTGCTCTTATTCAGTCCATTACGAATTCCATCAGAATTACGGATAACAGAATTGTCGAGTACAGAAAATATTTTTGTGAATCCAAAGGCTCGTGATGCGATGTTTCTTTTATCATCAATTGGAATAGTTTCCAGATTGCCGGCTTTTGCCTGTTGTATTTGCCGATCAGTGTTATAGCTACTCCTGCTGTCGTTTTTAGCCGACCAGTTGATGCCGGGAGCCAGAAACTGAAATAACAATACAATAGGTAAGCCCGTACCAATTATTGATAGAAGTATTTTTGTGTTTTTAAGCTTCATGCAAAAATCGTATCGTCGAATTGAAACAATGTGCAAATGTATCAGAGATAACCGAATAATTTTTTATTTTTACGTGAATGACCGCTTTTTGTGGCGAAATACAAAGAGGCAAGTTGATGTAATATCTGTAAAAACGATAATAAATCGTATTTTTCTATTAGAGCAAAATATGTATTTTTACACAAAAAACATGCGGACATTTCTGTTTTTTATCTTCTTCGGATCTTTTCTGGGTTTACAGGCCCAGGATAAATATTGGGTTTATTTGGTCGATAAAGATACAGTTGGTTTTAACCCCTATCGGTTTTTTGACGAAAAAGCCATTGAAAGGCGAAATATAATGGGATTATCGTTATACGATTTTTCGGATATTCCTGTAGATAAAAGCTATGTAGAAGCTTTGCGATCATTTTCCGATACAGTATTGTATGCTTCGCGCTGGTTCAATGCCGTTTGTTTAAAGGCCGATAATGACCAAATTGAAGCAATTCGTGCTCTGCCATTTGTTGTTTCAGTTGAGTTGGCGACCAGTGGATATTTTATTTTGGCATCCCAAAACGAAATTGATAGTGAAAATAACTATATCGATTCGCTTTTGCTTTTTAAACAATTGGATATTATGCAGGGAAGTCTTTTTCGGGATAATGGTTTTACGGGAAAAGGAATTCGGATTGCTATTTTTGATGGAGGTTTTCCGAATGTTGATGTATTGCCGTGTTTTAGTTATATCCGCGATAATAAAAGAATAATTAAAACATGGGATTTTGCCCGAAACAAGGAAAATGTTTACGATTACAATTCGCACGGGACCATAGTAATGTGTTGCATTGCTGGTATCAATGACGATGGAACTCCATTTGGGTTAGCTACCGATGCCGAGTTTTTGTTGGCCCGTACCGAAGTAAACCCCGAACCATTTTCGGAAGAAGAAAACTGGGTGGCAGCTCTAGAGTGGGCCGATCAAAATGGTGCCGATATTGTAAACAGCAGTCTTGGGTATACCAACAATCGCTATTTTCCTTTCGATATGGATGGGAAAACCAGTTTTGTGACCCGTGGCGCAAATATGGCTGTGTCGAAAGGGATTTTGGTTGTAAATGCTGCAGGCAACGATGGCGATAGTAAATGGCGCATTATTGGAGCTCCAGCCGATGCCGATAGTATTCTTTCGGTGGGGGGAGTTGATCCATTTTCGGAATATCATATCAATTTCAGCTCATTTGGCCCTACAGCCGATGGCAGGTTGAAACCCGATGTGTGTGCTGCGGGAGAGGCTTTTGCTTATGGAAAAAATAAAACAGGAGTTCATTACGGAACTTCTTTTGCATCACCACTCACAGCAGGTTTTGCCGCTTGCGCTATGCAAGCTTCGCCAGAAGTGAAAGGTTACGAAATGCTGTTAAAAATGCGCGAATCGGGTCATCTCTATCCCTACTATGATTATGCGCATGGCTATGGAATTCCTCAAGCCTCGTTTTTTGCCGGTCATAAACCCGAATTTATCGATACAGAGATTCAGATCGATAACAACAGCGGAATGCTGACAGTTTGGGTACAACCAATTGATAGTACTGGAGGTCGTAATAATTTGTGTTATATTCATTGCAGTGATGGCGATGGAAAGCTGTTATGGTACAAGGTTTTTAAGGTTTACGACAACACCGTGTTCGAGGAAAGTATCCCTGACTTTGAAAAAGGGACGATTCTGAGAGTACATTATCGGGGAATTACAAAAACGTATTCATTTTAATTTCAGTAATATGAGAAAGTCTTTTGTTTTGTTTTTTTGTGTTGTTCTGCTTTCGGGAGCTCAATCGCAGGTGGTTGTTATGGACGAAACGGTTACTCCGCTTGATACCGTGCGTCCCGATCTTGGCCCTAACGGAAAACGGATGTTCAATACTGTGATGGGTTTTCACTTGGTGATACCAACGGAAGTCAATGATCGGGCTCCTGTATCTTTGGGTGCATCGAACGGTTTCAGAATTGGCTATGTATGGAAATATCGGTTAAACAATGTGTTTTCGCTTGGATATATGGTCGATTTTAATACTTTTAATTTCCGCTACAAGCAGAACACTATAAAAGACTTTCCTGATACCATTATTCATCAATCGCAATCGGTAGGAATCAATACCCTTGGTGCAGCAGTATTCTTTAGAATTAATTTCGATGCAAAGCGGGGCAATATTATGGGACATTATCTGGATTTGGGAGCTTATGCCGATTTGAATATTTCGCGCTACTATCGTACCAAGGACGAAAATGATCTTGACGAAATTATTCGGACACGTGTTAGTAGGCTTTCGTTTATCGAAAAGTATCAGTATGGAGTATATGCTGCAATAGGATTGAACAGGTTTGTTTTGTATGGCCGTTATCGATTTAGCGATGTGTTCAATAGCCCTTATATGTCTGCCGAACCACCACGCTTGAATGTCGGAATTGGCTTCTCTATTTTTTAAATTTTCGCAGTCTAATATTAGTCTGATAGCTCAATTTTTTTTGTTGCAGCTGTGTATTGTGTTCCATTGAACATAAACACAGCTTCGTCAATCCAAAAGTATTTTACATTCGGATCTGCAATTGCATTGAACATGGTTTGGGTGAAATTGTTGTTGGAGGACGGAAAATCAATTAAATTGCCCTCACTGTTGAGATAGATAAAAATGAATGAATTGATTGAAATACTCAATTCGGTAATTATAATTTCAGGGTCGTTGGCGATTTCTGTTTTTTGGAGTAATGAACCGGCATTTGCAGCCACCGAAACACTATAAACGTTTTGCGCCGATAACGATCCGGCAAAAAGCAGGAGAATTATTGTGCTAGTCAAAATTGTTTTCATTGTAAAGTATTTATACAAAAAAATTATTAATTAAAAAGCCCCCCTGAAAAGGGAGGCTTATAAACGAAAATGAGATATAATTAATCTTTAATCATACGAATAATTTGAGTAGAATTGCTACTGGTTATTTTCATGAAATAAACACCATTGTTAAGATTGGAAACAGAAATCTGCTCATTGTCAGAAGAAAGTGCTGCATAATCGGCAACAATGCGTCCATTGATATCACTTATAATAACTCGTGATCCTGCTGCGTGAATAATATTCACAAAGTCGTATGCAGGAATAGGATACACGGAAACAGCAATTGGGTTCTCGTCAAAACCATCTGGGTTACTGACGAGAAGAAGGGCTGGCAGTGAAATGGTTGTTACTTGCGGGCAATTGCCAGAAATAATACAACGGTACAATGATCCATTCATCGGAGCATACGAATTTACAGTTAAAAGTGAAGTTGTTGCACCAGAATAAATTGTATCATCAACAATCGCCGCCCAGTTAGAGGCCATGTCTGTACTGACTTCCCACTGGTATACGTTTGCGCCGTTGGCAACAACAGTAAAGGTTGCAATATCTCCATTCATAACAATCATATTCTGGGGCTGAGATACAATTGTTGCAGCAGCATCGGCCTCGAAAGCTCCAAGATCGTACTCAGAGCCGTTTAAACGGAGATTGCTATCCATGTCGTAAAGTGGCATATTAACAACAGGAACCGAACCAGCATTTATTGCCAGGGACGAGCATGTTAGATGCAAATCGCCAGTTGCATAATCGGCAAATTCCGGAGAAAACATATAGTTGTCCTGCAAAATACCTGAATATGGAGTCTCAAATAGAATACTGTCAACTCCGCCTTCAAGAAGGTTGTTTATAATGGAATAAGTGCTGCCAGTACTTCGCAAATACAGCTGATTACCGCTCTCGGATGCCTTGTTACCCCAAAGAATATTGTTCTGTAGAACTACGTTGAGAGCACTGCAACTCATCCAAATTCCTGCACCATACAATGAATGATTATTCACGATGGTATTGTTGATTATTTTCGGCTTGGAATTTGATTTTACAACTATGGCGCCACCATTTCCCATCGATTCATTTCCTGTGAAAAGATTGCCGATTAGTATG
>PHDB01000114.1 GCA_002842495.1 Bacteroidetes bacterium HGW-Bacteroidetes-6 | reverse complement strand
ATCCGTCGGGAATGCTCTATTCGTATGATGAATTGCAAGCTTTAGCCAAAATGTTTGCCCGACATCCGGAAGTGCTTGTTATTTCTGATGAAATATACGAACTTATCAATTTTGCCGGAAAAAACACCAGTATAGGTATTTTTGATGAAGTGAAAGACCGCACAATTATTATCAATGGTTTATCGAAGGCATTCGCAATGCCGGGATGGCGTCTTGGATACAGCGCTTCGTCGGCTGAACTGGCCAAAGCCATCGAAAAGGTGCAGGGACAAGTAACATCAGGAGCCAATGCAGTTGCACAAATTGCTGCTGTAACAGCGTTGCAGGTTAACCCTGAAGAATGCAGAGAACTTCAGATGATGAAAAAGGCCTTTAACGAACGCCGCGATTTTGTTCTCAGACGTATTGGCGATATTCCCGGCTTTCGCCCCAATAAGCCCGAAGGTGCTTTTTATGTTTTTCCAAATATAGAACAGCTTTTTGGAAAAACCGATGGTCAAACGGTGATTAACAACGATAGCGATTTGTGTTTGTACTTGCTCAACAAAGCATTGGTGGCGCTTGTGCCGGGGTCAGCTTTTGGCAATCCTAACTGTATCCGTTTCAGCTATGCTACCAGTATGGAGAACCTGCAAAAATCGATGGATCGCATCGAAAAAGCTATTCTGGAACTGAAATAACTTGTCTGGAGGGCTTTCGGCGTGGAAGCAAAATAGACACTTTGCTGCATTAATCCGGGGGGATTTCGTTGCTAAAAAGCATGTCTATGAATAAAAGCAAAGTTGAACAGTGGTTTCAGCAAAAAAACGCTGAAGTTGAGAAGGCACATATTGATGAAAAGATTCCGGTTATTATCACCGCCAATTATGTTTTGCTTGGGCAACTAACGGCATTGCGTTTTTTGGAATGGGTTTGTGAGCATCCGGGTGGCGTTGTAGCTTTGCCAACAGGCCGTACACCTGAGTTTTTTATTAAATGGACGCAATATTATCTCGAGAATTGGAAGCGTGAGGCTCAAAAAGGCTTGATTGCAGAAATGGGGTTAGGTTCATTCAAAACCCCCGAAATACAATCGCTTACATTTTTTCAGCTGGATGAATTTTTCCCTGTTGACCCGAATCATGAGCGCTCATTCTCTTATTTTGTAAACAAATTCTATATTGATGGATTTGGCTTTGATCGCAAAAAAGTGCATCTACTCAATACAAGTGCTATTGGCGACAATGGAGAAACAGACCTTTGTGCGCTTTTTGCCGATGGCGATATCGATTTAAGTTTACGAACAAGGCAGGTGAAAACAGGACTTGAGCTAAAAAAGAAGCGAGCGATTCAATATGTCGATCATATGTGCGCAAGTTACGAGGCAGATATTCGGACAGCGGGCGGTATCGGATTTTTTCTCGGAGGCATTGGCCCCGATGGCCATATAGCCTTCAATATTAAGGGTAGCCGACATGATTCTCTTACACGACTTGATCATATTAACTACGAAACACAAGCGGCTGCAGCTTCCGATTTAGGTGGAATTGAAAATGTAAAACGCAAAGCGGTTGTTACTATGGGATTGCAAACAATAGCGACCAATCCTGAATGCTCAGCTATTATTATTGCAGCAGGAGCTTCGAAAGCAAATATTGTTGCCGATGCAATTATGCAGGAAGTTTCTCCCGAATTTCCGGCAACTAGTCTGCAAAAACTACCCGGAGCACGATTTTATATTACAAAAAGCGCGGCTTCTACTATTATTGAAAAGCGGCAGGCTGATCAGAAGGCTGGTTCATTTGCGCCTCAAACTGAAGCGCAGGCTGAGAAGGTCTTGCGTGGCATTGCGTTGCCTGTTGGAAAAACAATCCTCCATACGGCGCCGCATCACGACGATATTGAGTTGGCCTATTTCCCTGCGATTCATCATTTGGTACGAAACGAAAAAAATATCAATCATTTTGTGTATTGTACCAGTGGTTTTACTGCGGTTACGAATATATATCTGCTTTCGGTTCTCGGAGCAACACTGGCGTTTCTAGATAGTGGCGAAATATCCATTCAGGAATTGATTAACCCGAACAAATCATTGGGAAATGCGCACGATATTACCGGTTATCTCAACGGAATTGCGCAATTGAACAAAGAAGCGCAGCTTTTTAATGTAGCTTGCAGAATGACACGTTGTGCCGCAAAACATCTGGAGACTAATAATACGGAGAAGGTAGCTGGATTCTTTCGTTTATTGACCGATATTCTTTTGCAACTGGAACCCGGGAACCATGAACCTGAGGATATTCATCTTGCAAAAGGCTGGATTCGCGAATTTGAGGCTGAGTTGGCCTGGGCTCATTTCGGATTATCCAATGCGTTTGTGCATCATCTGCGTTTGAAGTTTTATACCGGTGATATTTTTCCGGAATATCCCAATTACGAAGCCGATGTATTGCCAGTTTTAAAATTGCTCAAAGAAACAAATCCGGATATTGTAACGCTGGCTATCGATCCGGAAGGGAGTGGCCCCGATACACATTACAAGTCGTTGATGGCTATTTCCGCTGCCATTGATGATTATGTAAAACAAAGTGGGCGAGCTGATATTCGAATATGGGGATACCGCAATGTTTGGTCGCGGTTTTCACTAAACGAAGTCAATACAATCAT
>PHDB01000113.1 GCA_002842495.1 Bacteroidetes bacterium HGW-Bacteroidetes-6 | reverse complement strand
TCAGAATTATTTAAATCTTATCTTTTTTCACCCTCCACATTTGCTGATAGTGCGCATAATTCAATTGGGGATTTATTCGTAAATTCTATTTTCTTCCTTTTTTCGTCATACAGTATTGATCAGTTCTGGAAAAAAACATCTAAAAAACACATATACAGCCAATTAGCTCGAATTGGTAACCTGTTTGTATTAATATCAATATTATTTATCCTATTTTATTTTTACGAATATATAATTATAAGTTTATTTAAGAATTCACAGGTCTCCATAGAGTTTGGACAAGATTTCATCGCTCAACGAACAGTTACAATAATTTCATTTTTAATTGCATCTATTATTAGCTTAGCTATTTATTTTTACGGAAGAATTATTTTAATTTTAATATATCAACAATTTCATATAGGAATTCAGAGGTATATCGTAGGTGCTGGAGTTGTAATTGGCTATGGAATAATTACATATGTATTTTCTGAATTTCTAATTAGTACGGTTCTTCTAATAGGTACCTTCGCTTTCTTAATCCTTTTTATGGATGAAAAGGATTCGAAGATTACCTCTTTGCAAATAATAAGCTTTGTTTTAATGTTTGCGTTATATTTAGGATTTCTATCTGCTAATATTTTAACTAAAAAGGAATTGGAACAACGTATAGTAATTGCAGAATCTGTAGCTGGAGATCGGGATCCAATGGCTGAATATAACTTTGAGCAACTGATTGATAAAATCTATGGAGATTCTATAGTTCTTAAAATGGTTTATCAGCTCGATAAAAACAATAATGAGGTGAAAGTCGTACACAGAATACAGGGTTTTTTTAATGCAGTCGCTTCAATAAATTTTATACCACGTATAACGATCTGTGATTCTACTACAATCTTGAGTTTTAATAAAGACGATTACATGGTTAGTTGTGCAACCTATTTTGCAGAAATAATATCCGAGTTTGGAAATCCGACCAATAATGCTGATTTATTTTATTTTAGAAATAATTCTATCAATAATTCATACAGGAGGGTCTTGGTTATCCAGAGCTGTTGATAGATGAAACTTCAAATATATCTAGTGGAGAATTGGTCAATTATTCTTTGGCAAAATATAAACAAAATGAGCTTGTTTATAAATTTGGCGATTATGATTATAGCGTAAATCTTCAATATTATCAAGAATTTCAAGATGGGGGTAAACAATTTGATAATAACGGATATAATCACATTTTAATAAATAAGGATGCAGAAACAAGTATTATCATCAGTAAGGAAAACAAAGACTTAATTGATATTCTCGCGCCATTTTCTTACTTCTTTATTTTTCTAGCCTTATTTTTAACATGTTTTTACATGATAACTAGCTTCTCTTTTAAAATAATCAATGTCCAAATAAGTTTCAGAAATAGGCTACAATTCACATTGTTCAGCATTATTCTTACTTCATTTTTAGTGATAGGAATCACTACTTTGCTCTTTCTGATTCAATTAAATGATAAAAAAAACAATGAAATTTTAAGTGAAAAAGCTCATTCAGTATTAATTGAACTTGACCATAAATTGGGTGGGGCAGAGAGTATCAGTCCGGCAATGTATGAGACACTTAATGAATGGCTTGGAAAATTTTCGTTAGTTTTTTTCTCCGATATCAACTTATATTCGGTGGACGGGAGAATAATTGCATCATCAAGATTACCCATATTTGACGTTGGCCTTATCTCCAAATTAATGAATGTTACTGCTTATGATGTTTTGGCCAACAAAGAAAAACTGCTTTTTATTCAAAATGAAAAAATTGGAGAGTATGAGTATTTGTCAGCATATGTACCATTTCGAAATTCGCAAAACAAACTTATTGCATATATAAATTTACCTTATTTTGCTCGACAAAAAGAGCTTCAAAATGAAATTACAAGCTTTCTTGTCGCTCTCATAAATATTTATGTATTATTTTTTATCATTGCTTTATTAGTTACGATATTTATCTCACGTAGAATTTCAAAACCATTGCTACTTATAAGACAAAGCATTAGTGGAATAAGACTGGGCAAATCAAATGAAAAAATAAATTGGGCACGCAAAGATGAGATAGGTGGGCTGGTTACAGAATATAATAGAATGATTGATGAATTAAGTAAAAGCGCTAATTTATTAGCACGATCAGAGCGGGAGAGTGCTTGGCGCGAAATGGCTAAACAAGTGGCACATGAAATTAAAAATCCTTTGACGCCTCTAAAATTGAGTGTGCAGTACTTAAAAAAAGCGTGGGATGATAACGAAAAGGATTGGGATCAAAGACTAAATAGATTTACAAAAACAAGTATTGAACAAATTGACTCACTATCTGATATTGCTAGTGCGTTCTCAGATTTTGCAAAGATGCCTGTTCAAAAAATGGAACCAGTCGATTTAAAGAAAATAATTTATAATGCCGTAGAATTATTCAAAGAAAATTCAACGGTTGAATATGTGTTGCACTTACCCGAAAATGAATACATAATTATCGCGGATAAAAACCAAATACTTCGAGTATTTAATAATCTGTTTAAAAATTCTATTCAAGCATTGACGAGTAAAAAAGATGGCCAAATTACTATTTCTGTAAAAAAATCAAATTCTGAACTTATCGTGATGGTCGCAGATAATGGTTCTGGAATATCAAAAGAAATGTCAGATAAGATATTCACCCCAAGTTTTACAACAAAGACAAGTGGG
>PHDB01000064.1 GCA_002842495.1 Bacteroidetes bacterium HGW-Bacteroidetes-6 | reverse complement strand
CTTTTGCTTTATTTTAAACTTTATAGTCATCCAGAGCTTGTCGAAGGATGACAAAAAGAAAGTGTCTGATGAGATAATTCTTTCTGTATATCACATTTCTCTTCGTCTGGCTCAGGGCAGGCTCGCTCAATGTGACTGTGTTTTTGTCAATTTGTTTAGGTTGCAAAGGCGCGCCTTTGTTGGTTGTCTCAGTGTGACTGGATTTTTTGATTATTTCTTAGCTACAAGTCATCCAGAGCCTGTCGAAGGATGACTTGTAGCTAAATATAGCTGATGATATCTTCTTTATCCAGTAAAACCACATTCCGACACATCCACCAATGAGCGGTCACACAGTGAGACCAATCTCTTTTCTGTTCATACTGCCATAGTTATCAATTACTATTCCCTCCCAACCATTTCATACAACAACCGCATCCGTTCAACGGTGTGCCAGCTGACTGAGCCCATGGGCATGATGGTGAAGAAGTTTTTGCAAACAACGCTTTCTTCTTCGTTCAACGAAAAGACAAGAACGAGGTCTTGCGGATCGGGATATTTTTTTAAATCGCTCACCGAAAAAGCGGCTATCGTGCTGAAACCTTTGGGCGCCGAAACATCCATGTTTTTGCTGAAATAGTTTGTGCCATCAACAGCAAGCAAACCGACTTTTAAAATTCCGGTGAAAGATTCCGTTTCGTTTTTCATAGCTATAACTATGGAATCGCCCGATTCTTCTGCAAAAACATACACGGGTGCAAAAAGCCGTCTGGCTTCTTCGTACAATGCTTTGGGACGTCCATAATAATCGATGGCGCTCCAGCTCACAGCAGGCCAACAGTCGTTGAACTGCCAGAAAAGTGTTCCGCTGCATTGCGGCTGCCGCTGATGTTCGAGCAAAGCCACCGAAAGTCCGCACGCCTGTACAATTTGACTTAAATATGCAAAATCATCCAGATTGTCGAGAACATCGAACCAACGTTCCATATAGGTTGTAATGGTTTCGAAACCTGTTGGATGCTTCTCGTGCGCTTTCAGACGCAAATCGTTCAGCGAACCGGCATCACCGGAAAATTGCCGGATGGTTTGCATGGATGGCAAAGCCTGAAAACCATATTCGCTCATGAAACGTCCGGTTTTTTCCTTGTAAACCGAAAACGGCTGATTGCCCCACCACACGCCCCAGTAATGCGAATCGCCATGAGTCATACTTTGCGGGCGTCCCCAACCAAATTTCGGCGACGTACTGATATAATCGGTTTCCGGATTGAAGCAGGCCACTTGCGCCGGAAGCAATTCTTTGAACAAAACTTCGTACTGATGCCATATTTCTGCCGAGTCTTCGGCCGACCAGGCGTAGGCTTTCTGGTAGCCCCAGTTGTGCCAGGCTTCGTCAATTTCGTTGTTGCCACACCACAAAGCCAGCGATGCATGGTGGCGCAGCCTTATAATATTGTCGCGGGCTTCGGCTCTGATATTTTCGGCCATTGCCGGATCGAGCGGGTAAAAATTGCAGGCGAACATAAAATCCTGCCACACCAGAATTCCGTAGCGGTCGCAGAGATCGTAAAAATAATCGTCGCCATAGGCTCCCCCGCCCCACACACGCAACATGTTCATGTGGGCATCGGCAGCCTGCAGTACCAGCTCTTCCCATTTTGTGCTGTCAACACGGCCCATAAACATATCGGGGGGCACCATATTCGCGCCTTGGGCAAAAATACGCTGCCCGTTTACCTGAAAATAAAACGACTCGCCAATACTGTCGGGTTCCTGCACCAGTTCTATGGTTCGGATGCCAAATGAAACGGATTTTTTGTCGAGCTGTTCTCCGTGCTGACTCAAAACGGCAATCATGTTGAACAAACGATGTTCGCCGTATCCCGCTGGCCACCAAATCATATCGTCGGTAACCAACATCGAAAAATTGATAACGAATTCATTTTTCCCCGTAAGCAATAGACGATGGATGTCAATTATTTCAATGAATTTCCAAAGATTGGAAATTGTTGTCGAATAATAGCCGCTTTCGGAGCAATCGACCACGAAATGAGCTGTCAGAAACGCTATTCCTCTTGCGATGCTGTCGGTACTCACATACACATCTTCAATCCGCGCCTGGTTCCAGGCCTGCAGCTCAACGGGTTTCCATATTCCGGACGATATTAAACGCGGAGCGAAGTCCCAGCCATATTGATAAGCTGCCTTACGGGTGAAAATGCTGGTTTTGAATTCGCCCTTGTCGCTATCGGCCGGTAGTTTGTAGCGCAGCGAATCGAGTTTTGGTTTTGCTGTTTCAACCGCCGGATAAAAAACAACTTCGAGCCTGTTCTCTTCCTGAAGAATGTCTTTCACATCGACCACCCAGCGCCGAAACATGTTGTCGGCCTTCAGAATCAGTTTCCCGTTCAGGAAAACCGAAGCATAGGTGTCGAGGCCATTAAAAACCAGTTCAATATGGTCGTGTGCAAGCGTTGCTTTGTCAAGCGAAAATTTCTTGACGTAGGAATATTCGAGGTCGGCAACCCATTGAAAAGCTGTTGCGTTGTCGGCATAAAAAACATCGGGAATGATATTGTTGTTCATCAAATCGACATAGTTGCATCCGGGAACCGTTGCAGGCAGATAATCCCGGGTACTGTCGCAAGCAAACTTCCAGTCTTCGTTGAGAGGAATAACCGTTACCTGCGCTGTCGAAAACAGGGTTGCGGCAAAAAACGAGAAGATGATGATGGAAATTCGCATGTGCAAATATGGGGAAAATTTTGAAGATTTGTTTCCATGTACTCGAAATAGTCCGCAGATTACCTTTAGATTTGTCCCGAAAAACAAATTGTTCTTTTTTCGTAAAAAGAGAGTAATTACGATTAACCGAAGGAACAGAGGTGAACTATGCAGATTGCTAGTAGTTGGTACTATTCTGCGAATTAGTCCTCTATTCCTTGCTGGTTGGTTTTTATCAGAAGATTGAGCGGAAATTCAATATGCCAAACACTTTCAACTTTAGAAACTTCAAGAACTTTACGAACTCTGATTGTCCGCAGATTTTGGGGATTACACAGATGAATAAGAATTACTCCAGCAGGACTTTCAATTTGCACAGATGTAGCTGCATCATGGCAAGCCATGACTTGCTGGCTGGTTTTTATCAGAATATTGAGCTGAAATTCAATATGCCAACCACTTTCAACTTTAGAAACTTCAAGAACTTTACAAACTCCTCCGCAGATTCCCGAATTAGCGCCCACCCACAAACATCCATTTTTGCACATATGTAACACACTCAATATCAACGAAATTTTGTTAATATTGTGTCGGGGGTGTTGGGGAATTTTGTAGGTTTGTGGTGAGGATTCTTTTCAAATTAACTCAAGGACGTTTGTTATTAATTAATCATCAAACCAATGGAAATTATTTTCTCTTCTCTACACCACATTGATCATGGTTCTTCAAAAACTGTAAATATCCCAATTGTCAACAAAGATGATATTTTAGCTAGATATATAAGAAGACTATTAAAAGAAATTACAACAAGTCCGAACAAAAAAAGTTATAAATTTACTAGAGATACTACCGAAGTTTGTGTTGCCATCAATCAAATGATTTGCGGTGAGTACGATGAGAGTGCATCAACTATTGCGTCTAGATTGCTTTCAGCAGAACAAGCTGCTCAAATGAAAATGAATAAATTAAACATTGAGATACAGAAAGGTAGTCTGTTTCAAACAATTTTCAAGGACAAAAATGAGAAATTTATTATCATTAGTAAAGCTGACCATAATGAATTTATAGATGTTGCAGATTTAATACTAAAAAGTGGTCTTCCGTGGAAAAAGAGAGTATACAAAGCTCTTATGGCACGTATTAGTGATGACAACGTTCTTTCTGAAGTATACATTTTCGACTCAAATAGCACAATGACAAGGTATTGGTGGGACGATTTTTTTGAATTAGAGGAAACACGAACAGATAAGCATAATACAATAACTTCATTAGATATAATAGATATGAAGGTGTTAAATCCTATCAAGAAAGATTTTCCAGCAGACCACACAATTATTAGGAACGGCATCCTTTGCTATTTTAGGACAAAACAGGAATTCGAGTTAGATGGGTTTATCGAATATATTGTAGGGGATTATACCTCTGTCAAAGAAAATTTCCCATTACAAAGAATAACTGAAAAACTACGATCACTCCCAAGTAGATATAATTTTGACAATAGGTTTGAGATTTCAAAACAAGATATTAAAAAGAGAGCGGTCAATCGCATAAAATTGACACCCAATATAGATTTGTTGATTAATGGAGATATTGACTTAGCTAATACAATAATTGCAGAACAAGATAATGAAGGGACAAAGTATATTAAGATTAAATCAGATTCCGGTTATAATAGCTTCAAACGTTAAGATGAGTTTCGTAAATGACATAAAAATTATCTTCGGTATTGAAAGCAGTACTAGCTTGAAAACCGAGGAAAAGTTCTCGTCGTTTAAAACAAATGGGATTGTTGGGAATTTCGAGAACATTAACGAAACATCTATTCAAAATTTAGTATCTAAAATTTCAACTTCCGACGAGTATTTACTTTCAATTCAATTTGACGAAGAAAATTTCGTGCAACTTTCAAGTCAAAAAAATTCTATTCCTGATTTCATAATAGAACTTAATAGAAAATCAAAGCATGTAGAAGAAGAATTAATTGAATTTGAGTTTGAAATACAGAAGAAAATATACAATGGACAAAAAGCCATATACAGCATTCATCATTTTTTGGAGTTTTTCAATAACATCTCAGCCATTAAGCTATTGAGCATTCTTCATGACGAGCTTGAAAATTCCGGTTTTATTAATTATATATGCATAGAAGAATGCTCAGAACCTTTCATAACAGCAAATTTTTCATTCGACAGTAAGGCTAACATATTCAATGCACCGAGTTATTCGAAACCACAAATTAAGGAGAATTGTTCTTTTGAAAATTACCTAGATTATCCATTTGATCCAAATTGTTTTCATATTGATACTAAATTAAGCTGCTCAAACAAAACTACCAATCGGTTCATGTTTTTGGAGCAATTGTTTAGTATTTGTGGCATTTTTGATGCAACCTCATTTAAGGAAAACACATTTCATTTCAGACTCAATGGGTTTAAGACTCATGAAGGCATATTAGACCTCAATACCAATTCAGTTAGTCTAGGGCCATATTTTGAGATTTTCAACTGGATATATTCCTCTGATGGCAACATAAGTGACAAAATTGGAATAGCAAGAAACATTATTTCAATTTTTCTTATTTCTGGAAAAATAAATATCCCTGACGAAACTTTTTTATCAATAAAATCTGGCTTTAATACATATCTGAAAGAAAGTGTTTCTAAATATATCGAGTTAAGAGGGAAAATACTAGATGAATTAAGTTGGATATCGCAGAAATCAAGTGAAATTGTTGAAAAATATCTCACAAATTATCAAAGAAGTCTCATTTCTTTTTTAACATTCTTTATTTCGATTTTCATATTACGAGTGATGAATTCTGAAGATTATTTGGGCGTTTTTGACAAAGATGCAACAATTTTCAGTTTTGCATTTTTAGCAATTTCAGTTATGTATCTAATATTCTCCGCTTGGACATTAAATTTAGAGAAAAATAGACTTAAACGGAAGTATTCTAACATAAAAAGGAGATATGAAGATTTGCTAATTGAAGCTGATATTAGTAATATACTTCGGGATGATGAAGAGTTCAATTATGAAATGGGTTTCATTGCAAAAAGAAGTCGACTTTATTCATGTTTGTGGCTTATTACGGTACTAATTTTAGCGTTTTCTGTAATGCTAATTTCTTCTTACTTGAGCTTTTTTGCCATATTTGAATAACACTGGCATTCGCCTTTTTGGGAAATTATTCACTAAGTCAGAAGCGTTTTTTTCAAGATAGACAGTGAAATCTCATTGTCGAAGATTGATTTTTTTGAGGACATTTTAAGTGATCTATACTAGATTTTAATAGATCCTATCGCTATTAAATTTAAAGTACTCATTGTTAAGTGTAAGTTGAAATACTTCACAATCTAATTTATTTTCTTTGATAAAATCAATGATTTGCAATCGATTGTTAAAACTTGATTTGAATCCAAGATAAATCTTTTGTATCATTTCCTTTGGATATTTCACAACTTTATTTGCTGCATGCATTTTTGTCAGGCGATATTCATTCTCATATTCCCATACGTTTGATTTTGTCATTAGTAGTTTTAAGTAAAATTCGCTAATGTCACCAAAAAGCTTATGTCTCGGAATGTTTGTGTCATAAATCACATGTCCCAAACCACCCCCCACAGTTTTGTGCAGTAAATGCTTATCAAACCCAATGCAAAATCCATTATGACCATTAGCGTAATGTGACCACATCAAATAATTAAATGGGTCACTGGTTAAGGATAACACTCCAAAATTCTTCCTGATAAAATCGTTGGTGTCTTCACAAACTCTCTTAATATGATTTTCGTCGTGGAATAAGTCTCTTTGTTGTGCGTCAAAACAATGTTTATGTATTTTATTTTCCGGCCATGTAGGATATTTTTTTCTTGCCATTTCTTGCAATTTAAGAAAAATGTTGTCTGGCGTTAAATCAGCTTCATCATATATAAAAGGTATTGCTCCTTCGTATGGATCATTGAATAATGAAGTCGACGATAGGAACAATTCAAAATTAAAAAGGGTTCTGAGATTATTTTCGTTTTTAAAACTCCTATACTTAAACAAAACATCAGGAATACCTTCAAGTATTTTCATCGATCTATTCCCTCCTTTGTTTTCTGGTTTGAATCTCCATGAAACTTCTCCCAAATCTCAAACAATCGCTGGTTCACTTGCGGAATGTTATAGTATTCAAAAATTGCTTTCTTATCTTGGTTCGTGATTTTTCCTGACATGTATTCTCCGCTGTCCAGTCGAAATTTAGCATCAATACTCTTGTCTCTTGATTTCACATGAAAATGTGCAGGTGGGTGATCATTTGGATAGATTTCCAATTTCATATTTCTATATTTTGCCACTTGCTCTTTGGTAAAATACAATCCCAACTCTGGATCATATCTCCCAGAGTTAACCACCTTTTCAAGGAACTTAATTAGTAAAATGTCGTTAACTTCCATTTTTGTTTCTCCCAAAACCAACCCATTATCAAATTGCGATACACAAACTTACGGGAATTTTTTGGGATAAAAACAGGGATGTTGGATTTTTTGCAACAAGGTTACGGAGAGCAGTGAGTGTGCGTATTGACATAATATTATCCAAGCGTGAGTCATTCGGAATGTCACATGCAAAAGCACAGGCGATATTTTTCAATTCAATGCTTATAAATTCACTTATCACTCGACGCTTCCATGTCCTACCTTCCAGTCCAGACGCTGGAATGTCGAGAGGGTAGCCGATGCTGAAAATTGGTTGGAAAACGCTCACAGGGATTGCAGCCGCACGGGCTATTGAACCCTTTGAGCGTTTGTTGGATTTTTGGGCAGCAAGGTTGGGGCGGGTCGTGGCGGGCAATAAGCGTACGCTTTGACATAATATTACGCCAAGCACGAGGCATTCGGAATGCCACATGCAAAAGCACAGGCGATATTTTTCAATTCAATGATTATAAATTCACTTATCACTCGACGCTTCCATGTCCTAACTTCCAGTCCAGACGCTGGAATGTCGAGAGGGTAGCCGATGCTGAAAATTGGTTGAAAAACGCTCACAGGGATTGCAGCCGCACAAGCTTTTGAACCCTTTGAGCGTTTGTTGTTTTTTTTTTGCAACAATTTGTTTGGAGGATGGTCACAGAGTCGTGGAGGGCAGCGAACGTGCTGTTTTACATAATATTACACCAAATGCGGGGCATTCGGAATGCCACAGCCAAAATCAGAAGTGAGATTTTTCATTTCAATGCTTCCAGATTGGGCTTTGAGTGATGCTGAAAATTGGGTTGGGAAACGCTCACTGGGGTTGCAGCCGCACAAGCTTTTGAACCCTTTGAGCGTTTGTTGGGTTTTTGGGCAACAAGATTGGGGCGGGTCGTGGAGGGCAGTGGCTCCGGATTGACTTATGGATTTTGTAGTCAAAGGAATTCCTTCCCGAATTTTATTTTCCGGTTATTGGTTTCATAGCAAGTCGGTTCTTTGATATAAATGCCGGAAACATATTATAGCTATCGGTATTTGCTTTAACAATATTATTCCAGTTATTAGGCATCGTTTTGAGTATTCAGTTTTGAAAGATTTTCTGAAATACCATCAAGAACCTTTTCTATCAAAACAGTCACAAGATTGCTAAATTCCTTTTCGGATAACTTTTGATGGTAAAGGTTTGTTATTCTCTCTTGAGTATTAATTATGGATATCGAGTATCTGTATTTATCAAGAATTATGTCTATTCCTTGAGAGATAGAAAAAGTATTCACCCCAGCCATTTTGAACCCATTCAGTTGAACTGCAATTGAAAACCTACTGCATTCATATTGCAATTTTTCATGTAGATGTTGTACTACTTTCTCATCCTCTTTGTTACCAGTTGCTCCTGCATAAAGAAAAACATCAGGATCGGTAAACCATGGAGAAATCTCCTTTTCAAGTTCTTTTGAAATTGCTTGTTTCAACGGCAATACAATTTCCTCAAACACACGTTTTGTAACTTGTTTGTTCTGCGTTTCCTTTACTTCTTCAAAAGAGGATTCACTGAGTATTTGCTTTATCCTACTTAGCTTTTCATCAATCGGATTCTGAGGAAAAGCAATATGGGTTCCCAGGTTTTCCTCCAATTCCTTAATAGTTGGCAATTCGCCCTTTATATCATCCGGCAACACTGAGGCGATGTTGTATTGGGCAATTCCTATAGGCTTTCCCGAATCGCGCAGGGCATATTCCGCCACTACTTTATTCCGGGTTTTACACAAGATAAGTCCGATGGAGGCTTCATCGTATTCCCCTTTCAGTCTGTCATCGGCAAGACCCAGATAAAGGTTCATTTTACTGACAAATTCAGGTTCAAAATCACCGATTTTCAGTTCGATAATAATATATCGGCGCAATCGGGTATGGTAAAACAATAAATCCACAAAAAATTCCTGATCACCGACTTCAAATCGTTTTTGTCGGCCAATAAAGGCAAAACCATCACCTAGCTCAAGTAGAAAATTTGTAATATTGGAAGTAAGAGCATTTTCGAGGTCGCGCTCTTTAGCCTTTTCGCTCAACATGATAAAATCGAGCTGATACGGATCTTTGAAAACCTGCTGGGTGAGTTCGCTCTCATAAGCGGATAAAGTATCCTGAAAATTATGTGTTAATGCTCCCTGTCGCATATGCAGGTTCGATTCAATCTGATGAACCAGTACATTTCGGCTCCATTGATTTTCGGCACATTTCCCAATGTAAAAGCAGCGTTCGTCCACATTTTTCACTCTATCAAGAATTACTTGATGATGACCCCAAGGCAATTTTGCAGCAGCCTGCTGCAAAATTGTATCAATTTGATTTTCAGCGGCTTCATTTAATGCAGCAAGTTGCTGCAAAATTACAAATCGCGGATAAGCCTGAGAAAAATCACGCATATAGCGTAAATTGCGAGGCGAAAGTCCCCGCATATCAGGAAATTCAATCTTCAGATCAGCTGCCAACCGGTCAATCACTTTCGAACCCCAACCCATCATTTTTTCCTGATCTGCTACAACAGAGCCTATTTCCCAATAAACACTTAGGAGCTTATTGTTCAACAATTCAGCAGCCTGTACCCGGGCAACTTTAATCTTTTCTTTCAGTAAAGAAAGAATTGCCCCGTAGTTTGATAGTTGATTGTCTTGCATTACAAATTAATCTTTCAGATTCATATTAATTTCTTGCCTTCTTTATCTCAAACAACCTCCACAACAATTGGATTCCAAATACCATCTGAATAAAGGTTTGATTGAGTCATCACCATCCACCCCAACCCCAACCAAATTAGAAATTGCGATACACAAACTTACGGGAAATTCTCAAATAGCTCAGCTGTTTGGGAAAATATTTCACCGAGAACTTAATTACCATGGTATCGGTTGGAGGAAGATATATCTTTGAAAATAAATTGTGAAATTCTGGAAGAACCGACTCTTGTTTTTAAATTTTATATCATGAATAGAATATTACTCCGATCGACAATTCTTGTTGCAATTATCACTCTTGTTTTAGTGAATGGAATCAATGCACAGGATTTACTGAAAAGCAGACAAGGCAGTTACTACACTTACATTTATCGAATATCGAACGAAGAGGCTAAGAGCATTTATAAAAACAGCTTGTGGGTTGTTGATCTTTCCTATTTTCATTCGCTTGCCGACTCGTTCCCAACCGACAGCCAATACACCCGAAAGTTGCCGCCGGGGCATTATTTGAGAACCCACACCGAAGGAAACCGACAACAAACATCGATTGCAACAGTTCAGGACTTCGATGTTCGGGTTATGAACAACAACACCGACCTCTGTGTGCAGGTTTTCGACATTAACGGGAATCCTGTAACCGATGCCAATGTGCGTGTGCGCTCCAAAACGCTTACATTCGATTGGCAGAAGCAAATGTATGTCGATAAAAAGTCGAACCAACGTGGAATGCTCGAAGTGAGTTGCGGCGAACAGACAGTATATTACAACCTGAGTCGCGACTACAACAATTCGGCATTCAAAAGAGGTTGGCACAAAGTGGTTTATGGCACACCGCTCCGCTACATTTGGCGTCCTGTTCGATATATTGTGAGGCTACCCATAGATGCAACGAGATCAATTGTTAAACGCTATGGTGTTGGGGTCATAAGCAGAACAAGATTCTACCTCGCATACAAGTTCGAAAAAATTGCCTCATTTTTTTACAGTTTGAAATATCCCGAATACGATTATGAATTTCAATACAAACATTCTGGTTATTTGGTTATGAATAAACCCAAATACAGGCCCGGCGATACAGTGAGCATGAAAGCATTTATAACCAACAATAATGGCAAACCCATTAAAAAAGAAATTAACGTCAGCCTTCAATCGAATGGAAAGACATTCCAGCTGGCAAAGCTAAAGCCGTATCGTCCTGGCGCATACACATTCGAATTTGCGCTGCACGATTCGCTCCAATTGAAACTCGACAAAGATTGCTACTTGTCCATCACCAACAAAAGGAACAAATCGTATATTTCCGGATCGTTTCGTTTCGAAGATTACGAGCTAAAAAAGAATCGGCTTTCGGTAGAATACGCAACAACTGAGCATTACAAAAACAGTCCCTTCGAAATCAACATTAAAGGTACCGACGAAAACGGCCTCAACTTGCAGGATGCGAGAGTTCAGATAATGGTAAAAGCCAAATCGGTAAGTTGTTTTTTAGCACCACAGGTATTTATTCCCGACACAATTCTGTTTTTCGAACGCAAGCTGAATCCGGCAGGCGAAACTGCAGTACAGCTATCCGATTCAACATTTCCCGCAGCCGACTTCCGATACGAAGTTGTTGTCCGGCTTTTAAGCTCCGATAACGAAATGGCTTCGGAAACAAAAAACATCGCTTACATTTATAATCCTGTGCAATTGGAAATGACATTGATTAACGATTCGCTAAATATCCGATGTTTAAAAAATGGGATTTCAATTGCTCAAAATGCTGTTGTAACTTCCATCGATGGAAACGACAATGAGATTGTGGTACACGAAGGCATGCTGCCATGTAAAATTGGCATCAATCCACTCGCATACAAATATGTTGTGAATTCCGGCAATTTAACCCAATCGATGAAAATTTCCGATGAACCTTCCATGATTCAAAGCTTTGGCAAGAGAACAAAAGATTCCTTACTCATCAAAATTCTCAATCCCCGAAAAATCCCATTCAGCTACGATCTTTATTGTAAAAATAAGCATGTATTATCGGGATATAGCGACACTCTCGATATCAAGCTCAAAGACGCTTCGAAGGAAACTTATTACCTGAACATCAATTATCTTTGGGGTGGTGCTTTAAAAGAGGAAAGCAGACAATTGGCATATGTTGAAAAAGAGCTAAACATCGAAGTGCAGCAGCCAGCAATTGTTTATCCGGGACAAAAAGCAACTATTGAAGTATCTGTTACCGATTTCAAAGGAAAACCAGTTGAAGGAGTTGACCTCACGGCATACTCGATGACCAAAAAATTCAACTACGAAGCACCCGGTTTGCCCTATTTTGGAAAACACAAACGCGGCAAATCGATTATCAATAACTTTAAGCTAAAAGCCGAAACAGAAAACGGTGAATCGAGCCAAAGAGTTGAACTTTCGTATTGGAAATCGAAAGCCAGACTTGACACCATTGAATATTACCATTTTTTGTATCCTGGCGATTTGATTTACCGATTTGGGTATTATGCAGCAGATTCAATTACTCAATTTTCTCCTTTTGTTGTTCGCGATGGCGATATTCAGGCTGTTCAGGTTGTATATATCGATTTATTTCCTGTCTTTTTCAATTGGTCAGCAGCATCGCAACCCTATTCGTTTCGGATCGACAGCGGCTACCATCAGATAGGGCTGCGAACCAATAATCGGACAATAACCATTGACAGTCTTTGGTTCAACGAAGGCGAAAAGCTCATTTTGAGTCTTGAAGAAACCCTCAACAGCAGTCGGATTCACAGTGTGGAAACGACTCCCGAAATCACTCCAAAGGAACAAGCGCTGTTGTACAAATACATCATGCCATATCGAAACAACTTCAACAGAAACTATGCATATCTGAAACAAGAAGAAAACATTCAGTTTTTATCACCCGTTTCGAAAAATGGTTCTTCGCTTTTACTCGCAGGTCCCGTTTCCGGCCAATTCGAAGTATGTGTTCCCGATAGTTTTTCGGAAAAAATGAGACATGAGCCCCTTTTCGAATACGAATTTGCTGATGGTCTGGTGAAAATGCGCAGCATAAGTCCGAAGTTATATCCACATAATCTCAATTCGTACCATTTCGATAAGGGATTTTCGGAAATGGTGCAAACCGAACAAGGTTTTCTTGAAAACTGGGAGAACTTGAGGGAAAGAAGAAAATTCAATGAATACCAATATATCTTTGCCGAACGCACAATGAGAGGAAACGGAATACTGAGAATTGATTTTGCCGAAATGCAATCGGATGCAAACAAACCGCTGTGTATTGTTCTTCAGTCGTTCACCAACAGCCATTATTTCGGAGCTTTTCCGGGAGGCACAACCATTTTTCACAACCTGAGTCCTGACAAATACCGATTAACAGCATTCTATGCCGGGGAAAGATATTCTGTATCGGACACCATTGAAATTAAAGCCAACGGCGTCAACTATTTTCTGCTTGAGAATCTTTCGCTTTCGGGGAAAGACAGCCTTTATGAACTTATCGACAGCCTGATTGTACAGCATGTTTATCGCAAGCCCGATTATAGCCGAACTGCCAATTCTTCAACAGGCACGGTAACATACCTCTCAAATTGCACCGAATCGGGGCAAGCTTGTGGCACATTAAAAGGGAAAGTAACCGATAAGGAAACAGGAGAGCCCATCCCATTTTGCAGTGTTTACTTCGAAGAAAAGGCAGAAAAACTTATTGGCGCCATAACCGATTTCGATGGCAATTATTGTATCAGAGGCATACCAACAGGCAACTACAATGTAAAATCGACATATCTTGGGTACATTGGTGCCGAAATTCAGAATGTGAATGTATTTGGGAACAGGGTAACCTTTTTGGATATTGAGTTGCAGGCAAGTGCTCTGAATCTGGCATGTTTTGAAATTGTTTGCTTCAAAGAACCCATGATTGAAAAAGATGCTTGTTGTTGTATTACAGTAAATTGCATTGAAAGTATGCCATCGATGGGTTCCCCCAATATCGCAGGGTATCTCACAACTCTGCCGGGGGTAGTAAATACCAGAGGTTCAACTGCTAATATAGAAATAATATATATTGACGGAGTAAAAATGGGCAGCTATAATTTATCTGCTGGCGACATCTCTCGTGGTGCCAACTACGATAATGCATTTTCGGAAGCTGCAGCACAAAACAGTTCCATCCGAAAAAACTTTGCCGACGATGCTTTCTGGCAGCCGAAACTCACCACCAACAAAGATGGCAAAACAAGTTTTGAGGTTGTTTTCCCCGACGATGTCACTTGCTGGGACACCTATTTTCTGGCAATGAACGACAAGAAACAAACAGGGCAAACCAGTGGATCGATAAAATCGTACAAACCACTGATGGCACAACTTTCGGTTCCCTTGTTTATGGTTGATGGCGATACTACAAACGTAATCGGAAAAATTCTCAATTATTCGCCCGACTCAATTCGGTTGAGCAGATTTTTCGAAATTGGCGATATGAAAATTGAAAAAGCTGAGCAATATTGTACCAATGTGATAATTGACACTATTGCAGTTTTTGCTTCCGATTCGGTTAGTGTAAAATATCAGCTCAACCGGCCCGACGGATATTTCGACGGAGAACTCAGGGAAATTCCTGTGTTTCCTTTGGGGCTTAAAAAAACAGTCGGAAGCTTCAATGTTCTCGACACCGACACAGTGTTGAATATAGCTTCAGATTCTTCGCTTGGAATTTGCACAATTTATGCTTCGGCCGACGCACTCGATGTTTTAGAAACAGAAATAAGCAATGTAATTAACTATCGATTCAATTGCAACGAACAAATTGCATCGAAATTAAAAGCGTTGATTGCCGAAAAATCCATTGCCGAATTTGGTGGTAAAAAGTTCGGGCACGACCGGGAAGTAAAAGATTTGATCAAGCTGATTAACAAAAACAAACGTCCCGGCGGACTGTGGGGCTGGTGGAAAGATTCGGAGACAAATATTTTTATCAGCCTGCATGTTATCGAAGCACTCATTCAGGCCAAAGATCAAGGCTACGATACTCCCGATTTGGATTTTTTCGCAGGAGAACTGATTTGGCAGTTTAAAAACAGCACCGATTTCAACACACAAATCAGATTGCTAAACATTCTGTCGGAGCTACATGCCCAAATCAATTACAGCAACTACATCAATTCAATACAACCATCCGGCAACAATTCTTTAAACAACCTCCTATTGCTTATTGAGCTGAAGCAAAAAGTCAATTTACCTTACAATCTTGACACCATTCAGCAATTTCAGCAACGAACACTCAAAGGCAATGTGTACTACTCCGACGGAGGAGAAACGTCAATTCAAAACAAC
Organism: Bacteroidetes bacterium HGW-Bacteroidetes-6; assembly: GCA_002842495.1. Lineage (GTDB taxonomy): Bacteria > Bacteroidota > Bacteroidia > Bacteroidales > DTU049 > GWF2-43-63. Next base: position 5,415 of record PHDB01000064.1, on the reverse strand, counting down.
GATATCCAGAATACAGTAATTGCCTATCGCATTTTAAAAGCGGATTCGGGACACGACGAAACATTACTCAAAATGAGGAATTATTTCTTCGAAAACCGTGTAGCCGGTTCATGGCAAAACACATATGAGTCGGTTCAAATAATTGAGACTATTTTACCCGATATGCTTAATGGCGATTCGCAATTGATACAACCATCTATGTCGATAAGCGGCGACACAAATCTAACGGTTGGCAATTTCCCTTTCTCTATGACAATGCCAGCAGGCAGTAAACTTGTTGTATCGAAAAGTGGAAGTTTCCCTATTTACCTCAGCAGCAGCCAGCACACGCGCGATAAATCGCCTAAGGCTGTTGAAGGCGATTTTGTCATTGCAACTCATTTCAGAAACGATTCGGCAGCTCATCTCACAGCTGGACGCGAAGTAACGATGGTGGTGAAAGTTGTTGTAAAAAAGAATGCCGAATATGTAATGATTAAAGTCCCCATTCCTGGCGGTTGCTCATATGCTTCAAAGAATAGAAACGTCGGTTTTGAATCGCATCGCGAATACTACCGCAACGAGACCATTATTTTCTGCGAACATCTTCCTGAGGGTAGTTACTCGTTTGAAATTAAAATTCTTCCACGCTTTCTTGGCATCTATACTTTGAATCCTGCTAAAATAGAATTGATGTATTTCCCCGTTTTCAATGCCAACAATGAGTTGAAACAGGTGAAAATCAAGTAAGAAAATCAATCATCCATGCAGCTTCCATGTCCTAGTCCTGCCTTGCAGGCCTCACTTTGGAATGTTGAGAGGATGTCCCGATGCTGAAAATTGGGTTGGGAAACGCTCACAGGGATTGCAGCCGCACGGGCTATTGAATCCTGCGGGCGTTTGTTGGGTTTTTGAGCAACAAGGTTGGGGACGGTTGCGAGTGCGTAAAAAAAACAGAAAATATTAGAGTTTTTCCAATCGAAACCAATAGCTCGATGATTCCGATTTCAAAATCAGAATATAGAAACCAGCATCGAGTTTGTCGGTGGCAATTTCATTTCCGGTGATAGTTGGTGCTAATATGAATCGGCCCGACAAATCGAACAGATAAGCAGCAACATGTTCTTTCAGCAATTCGGCAGGAACATACACATTGCCGTTGGTTGGATTGGGATAAATTGCGTATGAAGTATTCTGCAAAAAATCTTCGTTGGAAACAGTGGTGATTGCATGACACGACGATGTATCGACACAGCCATTGTATGAAAGAACAACAGCAAACGACCCATTGCTGCTGGCTGTGTAGCTTTGATTTGTTGCCGAAGGGATAGGCTGACCCGACAAACAATCGATCCATTGGTAATTTGCACCCATTTGATTGGCTGTAAGAACAATTCCATTTTGGGTGGCAGAAGTATCAATGGTATTTTCAAAAACCTCAATATCGTCAGAAACCAAGCAGCCAGAGGCATCGGTCATAGTGACTGTATAGACATCACCAGTTGAAACAGTTGTGAGTGAATCGGTTGAACCATTCGACCAAGAATAATGGAGATCGCCTTCAACATAGGTTTTGAAAACCAGGTCCATATTTGTTCCATCTTTCGATCCGCCATTATACGTACCGGTCATTTCAACCTGCACCCCATAAGGATTTGGCATCCCCGCGTCGGGGTCGAATTTTAAAGTGTATTGCAAACCTGCAGTCACTTCAGCATCAACCGGAAACGACAAAATCTGAGCATTGGGAGTGTTGCTGCAATAAACTGTAACGGTATCGTAGAAAAGAAGAGTTCCGCCAACACCATTGCCAGTATACACACTTAATATTCCAACTCCATTAATGAATCCAAAAAAACCAATATCGATTTGAACAAGTTTACCTGTAATACCAGCTGTAAACGATTGCCAGAAGAAGTTACTTGGCCCGGTAAGCTCACTTGAACCGCCTGTATAATTGGTTTGCTCCTGATCCAAAACAGGTCCTCCACCAACACCATTTGCCTCAAGAATGACAGATTCGCCGTGGCAAAAATACACTGGACTTTGTGCTTCTATTTCTACCGTACATTGTGCTTTTATGGTTAGTACCAACCCCATCCAAAGCATAATTGCAAAAAGTTTTTTCATATTACATTTTGATTTTAATTCGGATACAAAAGTAACAGGCCTTCTGCAAAAATGATTCATTAGTGATCTCTACACAATCTCTACAAAAAATCACAGCCTACTGTATTGCAGCATATTAAATGTTTCGAAAAAACTCTTTTAAATCGGAATCAACACCAATATTGAGCTTCTTTTTCAATCTGTATCGTTTCATGTCTACACTTTTGGGCTCAATGAACAACATTTTAGCCACCTCTTTTGCCGAAAAACCGAGCAATATAAGTGTAGCCATTCGCAAATCGTCGTCGTTGAGGGTAGGATACTGACTTTTTAGTTTGAAAAAAAATGAGCTGTTTAATTCTTCTATTCGAAGATACAGCTTATTGATTTCGGACTGACTTGTTTTTCCAATTTGATTGCGAAGCTCAACCAGTGATTTGGCTGGATCATCGTTGTATTTATAATTGGACAAAACATTCTCGACATTTTCCAACAGTTGTTCGCGTTCGGTTAGAAAAAGGGATAAATTAATCAATTCCTGCCGTTTGAAATCGAGCTCAGCTTCCAATTGTTTTTTCTCATGCTCCTTAATATTGAGTTCGGAAATAGTCAACAGATTTTCAGATTCAAGAATTTGCTTTTCGCGCAAATGAAGCTCATCGTTGATTGCTCGTATCCGTTTTTGTTTCCGATAAATAACAAACAAAGTGGCAGAAATGATTGCAAGTAAACTCAACAGAAACACCCATATCTGGTTTTCCTTTTCCCGGGCCCTTTGTTGAAGCAATTGGTCTTTTTCGAGTATTTCGACACGATTTTTGGCGCCCAAAAGATCTATTTCTCTTTGGTATTGGTTTTCAATACCTTCAATAGTTTCGGACGATTCGAGTTTCAGCATTTCGGTTCTTTCTTTCAATACCAAATCCATTATTTCGAGTGCCGATTCGGCATTTCCAATCATTTTATAATACCTCAACAAACGTTCATGATTGAACAACTTGGTTTCGGCATCACCAATTTTGGTTGCAATACTCAAGCTACTATCAATATAGAACTTTGCACTATCTGGCTGGTTCAAATTCAGAAAAGTCTCGCCAATATTGCCTAGTTTCACAGCGTATCCTTTTTCATCGCCCAATTGTTGTGAGATGGTTGCAGACCGCTTGTACATTTCTTTCGCTTTTCCAAATTCGTCATTATCAAGAAGCAAATTCGCATAATTATTGAGACTCATAGCCAAGTATTGCTTGCTATCGTGTTTTTCGTAATACTTAATTGCCTGAGTAATATATTTCAACGCACTATGGAAATCGCTCAAATTGCGTTTTATGGCACATGCTTGCACGCAACAATTCATTAAACGGGAACTATCCCCGATGGTATTGAATATTTGTATAGAAATAGCATTGTATCGCTCGGCTTGTTTATATTCTTTCATTGCAGCAAATGTTGCAGAAATATTGTAATAAGCAAGAGCCAACCGGAACGAATCTTGCGACACTTTTGCCAAAAAAGCAGCTTCAAAATAGTTCTTCATACAGCTGTTGTAGTCGCCTTGAATCTTGAGCAATTCAGTTTTGTTAAACAACAGCCGTATTCTCATTGATGTATCGTTTGAGAAGGGAATAAGCTTTTCAGCCTTTTCTAATGCAATAAAACTGTTTTGATATTCTCCTTTGCCGAAATAAAAAGTCCCGGTGTCAATCAAACATTTCAACAACGAATCGCTCCCTGGCATTTTGTTGTCAAGCTTATCGTTGCTATCGGTTTGCCGGTTGCACGAGGAAACTGAGATTAATGTAATCAGCAAGATAAATGCACACGAACCAAAGTTTTTCATTTTGGACTATTTTGTTCTGCAGAAGCATAAAAGCTGAAGAAACAATTGCCAGGATGCTTAGATTTTACAGAATTCATCCGGTTTCATTCGCGATTCAAAAATAGGAAATTTAGGCTTAACGGGCAAAATTAATGCTCCGATATAGCTCAAATCAAATAGTTGTACCGATTTAGAACGCTTGAAAGCTATAAAAAAGATTTGCTTTTCTTGTAGTTTTAAACGAGTAAAGAAAAATTGAGCCCATAAGGGTGTTTAAAATTTCAAATGCTTTCAGGTCGGACTTTGACCAATGCAGAAAGATTGGGTTGAAAAACGCTCTTAAGATTGCAGCCGCACAAGCAATTGAATCCTGCAGGCGTTTATTGGTTTTTTGGGCAATAAAACTTGTTTTACAGGAGGTCGCAATGCAACTGCGTTTCATGCAAATTAACATTCCCTTACATATTTTGTTTGTTAGCGCTAACTAACTATGTATTACTTTTGTCAAAAATATTTTCCATGGCATACAATCTTGAAGAGTTGATCAGTACCCTTTTGCACAAAAGCGAGCTGCTCGAAGAAGAAATGAAGCTGCAATCGGATCTGAAAATCCTGACAGCACGTCAGCTCACATGCATTGAACTCATCAACGAAATGAAGAATCCAACGCTGACCGAATTGGCTCAAAATCTTCAGATAACAAAACCTTCGGCGTCACTGATGCTCGATCGCTTACACGAAAACGGATACACTATTCGCGCAAAATCGGATAGCGACCGTCGTTCGGCCCATGTTCACCTAACTGAAAAAGGCGAAAAAGCGGCTCAATTACACACCGAACTTCACCGGAGGATTGCATCGCTGCTTACCCAAGGACTTTCGGAGTCGGAAAAAGAAATACTTGTTGTTTTGCTCAACAAAGCGGTTCATTCGATGAAAATCGCACAAAAATAAACAGCAACAAAATCTACAACAACACCATAAAACCTGTAAAAAGATTACAATGGACAAAACCAGAGCTGGATACACCGAAGGAGTAGTATCCATAATTATCAATACCACATTGTTCGGGCTAAAAATGTGGGCTGGAATTGTAACCGGCTCCTTGGCGCTCACAGCCGATGCCTGGCACACGCTTTCCGATTCGTTGAGTTCAATCTTTGTAATTGGAGGGGTGAAACTTTCGACCCGCAAACCCGACCGAAAGCACCCATTTGGTCACGGACGCTGGGAACAAATAACTGCTGTTTTTATTGGTGTTTTGCTTGGAATTATTGCATTCAGCTTTTTGCAAGACTCGATTATTTCGATGCGCGACAAAGAATCGGCCAATTTCGGGGTTCTTGCCATTGCAGTTACCATTGTTTCAATCGTCATGAAAGAAGCATTGGCTCAATATGCGTTTTACATTTACCGAAAAACCGGTAATGTGTCAATTAAAGCCGATGGCTGGCATCACCGTTCCGATGCACTTTCGTCGGTTGCTGTGCTTATTGGAATATTTTTCG
>PHDB01000063.1 GCA_002842495.1 Bacteroidetes bacterium HGW-Bacteroidetes-6 | reverse complement strand
CGCAGACCTTATAACAATCGCTGATAACATAGGCTGTATGAACAAGATCAAACAGAATTGTACTAATAGAATTGTTTGCTGCATCAACTTCGGGCGTAAAGATATGCTCTACTCCCATATTAAGCAAAATACTAAAGTGTGTTTCGTTAATTGCGCGGCAACAAATTCTTCGGGCACCGTTGTCTTTTAGCAAAGCCGTAGCAATAACACTATCGCCCAGATTTTCTCCAATCGATATCACAATCACATCCATATCGGAAACCGGTAATTGAGCAACGGCAGAATTTTCTGTAATATCCATCGATATCACGGTTGTTACCGAATCTTTTACCGATTCTGTTTTGTGACGATTTCGATCAATCCCAATAACTTCGTGTCCGAATGAGGTAAGCTTAACAGCAAGGGCGCTGCCAAAATTTCCAAGGCCGATAATCATTATTTTCATAACAAAAAGAATTAAATAAACACGTCTTCTTCAGGATAACTAAAGAGAAGATATCTTGTTTTGCGAACAAAAGCGACAAAAAGAGTAATAATCCCGATTCTTCCCAGAAACATGAGAAAAATCAAAATATATTTCGATGGTTCCGACAATGTAGCAGTTAGATTAAGAGAAAGGCCAACAGTTCCAAAGGCCGAAAAAGCTTCGAAAAGCAGCGAACGCAACTGCACATCAGGCTCATAAAAAGACAAAAGCATAGTTGCTATCATAATTGAAACAATGGAAAAGGTAATAATCAAAAAAGCTTTTCTCACCGAACTGTTACTTATTTCTCGATTATGATAATGTATCCGCTCCTTCCCTCTTCCTATCGAAAAAGCATTAAGAATAGCAAGAGCAAACGAGGTTGTTTTTATGCCACCGCCTGTGGATCCTGGAGATGCTCCAATCCACATCATCAAAACAGTAAGCATGATTGTGGGTAATGCAAGTGTCGAAAAATCCAGTGTATTGAAACCTGCCGTTCGGGGAGTAACCGCACTAAAAAAAGAAGTCATTAGTTTTTCACTCAGACTCAAATTGCTTAATACTCCATTGTATTCGAAAATCATAAACAAGGATGTTCCGATTGCAAGCAACCAGAATGTTGTTGTAACAACAAGCCTCGAATTGATATTCACAAGATTAGGCTCATATATTTTATCGGCATGTTTGATATACTTTCGGATGAAGTTATTAATGCCCAATACAAACCTTTCTGCATAATTGGTAATAATAAAAAAGCCCAATCCACCAATCACAATAAGTAATGCTATGGTCATTTGAATTCCGTAGGCTTTATCGAATACTTCATTCATCATACCATTGGGAGCAATCGAAAAACCTGCATTGCAGAAAGCAGATACCGAATGAAACAATGCAAAAATAAACCGACTCATATTGTCGGGGAATGCACTGGCCGGCAACTGAAAATACAAAACTGTGGCGCCCAATAGCTCAACACCAATTGTTACCAAAATTACAGCATACAGTGCTGAAAACAAACGCTTCAGATTTTTACTCATCACCATGCTACTTAGTGCAGTCCCTTCAGTTAAACTATGCTCCGAACTACCTACTGATGCAAAAAACGAGGTAAATGTCATAATGCCAATACCACCGAACTGAATGAGAACCAGAATTACCATCTTGCCAAACCAAGTAAACTGTGTGGCTGTATCAAGTGTTGTTAACCCTGTAACACAAACCGCCGATGTTGAAGTGAACAAGGCATCGGTAAACGAAATAGGTTCTACGGTCGACACAGGAAGCAACAAAAAAGAAGTGCCGCCGATAATGAGGAAGATAAACGAAAAAACAAACATCTTTTCTCCCTGCAAATTCGACGAATAAAGACCCTTTAGCAAACGGCTCCACGAACGAACAAAAATCATGGACAGTAAAGCATAATTAAACAGCCACTCGACACGATATCCCGAATGACGAGCAATCGAAAGATCGTCGGGCAAAACATCAAAAAGATGAGTCGATAAAAAAACAAGCAGCACAATCTTGATGATCATGTTCCATCTGGAAACCTTTGGCTTGCCCGGAAGCAAAACCATCAGCACCTGAATGAAATACATAAACATCAACAAGTCGATAACATAAATAATCATTTGGTTGTACCACTCCCGACGCAAAGCATCGGTTTCGTAACCTACCTCTGCAATCATCAAAAACATTCCAAAAAACGAAAGAAGAAGAATTGCATGGTACGACAGTCGGAACAAGCGCTGCTTTCCAAATGCAATTTTCTCATAGAGTAATAAAAATAATTTCTTCTTAAAATATTGAAAGTTCATGACTTAACGATTATCATCGGCATACCACTCGGCATACGATGTTCCGGTTTCGCGCAATAAAAGCGAATGCAAAAAAACTCCTTCCGGAATCAAGGGTTGAAGAATGGAAACAAAATATCCCAGCAAATTCTCGCTGGTTGGCTGAAAGCTGACGTAAACAATTTTTCCTAAAACTTCGGTATTGGACATTTTGGCAAAATCGTTTTTCGAACGCTTGTTAATCACCAAAGCATGATCGAATTGGTCGATAATATTTTCTTTAACCAAGCGCTTCAGGTCGCCAAAGTCGATCAACATTCCGTCTTTGGGACTTTGCAAATCGTTTTTGGGTTTACCAACAACGGTTACTTTGAGTTGAAACGAATGACCATGAATATGACGACAAGCTCCATCGTATCCCGCAAGAGCATGTGCCATTTCAAATGTAAATTCTTTGGTCAGACGAATATTCATAACAAAAAAATTTCAACGCTGCAAAATTACAACAAATTAAGCAGCGAAGACAAAGCAGCCAACAAATATAACATTGAAGCAACAAGAACAAAAAGCTTGATAGCTCCGGACGAGCTCGGTTTGCGGCCTGCATAGAAACCCAACAACAAAAAGAATAAAGCTATAGAGCCCGACACCAACAACACAACAAGGATATTGTCGTAGATGAGCGATACAGCAGCCATGGCTATGAACATTTCGAAAGCGGTAGCCAATGAAAGGACAAATAAAAACCGGAACGATTTAATGTCGAAAATGGTCTCGGCCAATTTGCTCCGGCGGGTATTGAAAAACGATTTAAAACTGAGAATCAAAAGAATGGCAAGGGCTATATAGACTTCGTTTAAAAACATGGTCCCACGCATCACCGACGAAAAGAGTATAGCGAGCCAAGCCATCAGCATATTCGAAATCAAAAAAACGGCAGTAACCATCAGTACTTTTCCAAACGAAGCATTCAAAAAAAGCAATGCATGACGATAGGATACCGAAAGCAGCAAAACAGCAACTGCCAGCGATGCAAAAATAAGTGACATCATAAGGTTATAGGTTCAATAAGTTTAACAATTTTCTGAAGCCATTCGGCGTCGATTGAGTCAAATGCATCCAGATGAAAGCTATCAACATCGAGGACAGCTAAGACATTCCCACTGGCATCGTGTACGGGTACAACAACTTCGCTTTTGCTACGCGAATCGCAGGCTATATGCCCCGGAAATTTCCCGACATCGGAAACCAAAACAACTTTGTTTTCATCAACGGCTTTCCAACAAACACCCGTGTGCTTTGCAAGAAGCTGACAAGCAACTGGCCCCTGATAAGGACCACAAATCAATTCTCCGTTGTACAAAAAATAGAAACCACACCACGAGTAATACTCCATCTTGTGTTTCAAAACAGCCGAAATGGTAGCCATTGCCGACAATGAGTGCGGGCTTTTTGCCACAAGCTTTTCAATTTGTGTCAATAATCGCAAATATCGGTCGCTTTTGTTTCTCATATAAATAGATATTATGGAGTTGGAGCTGTTTTTTTACGGTTGTTTGCTACCACACGCTGAAACAATACAAACGAAGCTAAAAACAAAACGATAGAAATAAGCAAAACGGGGATATTGTTGTTGAAATTCGCAATATCGTCGGGAGAAACCGAAATGGTCTTATTAGCATAAAGCCAATACGTTATCACGGCCAGACTATTGTTGAGAAAATGTATAAAAATCGATATCCAAAGCCGCCCGGAAACCTGAAAAACAAAACCCAGCACAAAGCCCAACACAAAACGTGGCACAAAACCAAAGAACTGCACATGAATAGCACTGAATATAACCGAAGCGACCGTTATTCCAATCCAGGCCGACCTGAACCAGCGTACCAAAAGACGTTGCAATACACCCCTGAACACCAATTCTTCGCCAATAGCCGGTATTAATGCCATCATCAACAAATTCACCATCAATCCACTCACCGTTCCCGTTGTCATAAATAGTTCGGTCATTTTGTTTGCTTCGTCTTCCGATTGCTGCATCCATTGCTGTGTACTACTCATGCTATCGGGCAATTTAAGACCTTGATTCCATTCTACCAATATATTGATAAATGGTTGCGCAAAAGCAATCAACAACAAAGCTGCAAAGAAAACAGCTATTCCGGTTGATTTGTTCAATGTGAAATAAGAAATGGTATTGCCTCCGCTCAGCCTGCCAAAAATTAAAGCCGGAACTATAAACATCCCCAAATGACTAAGTATTTGAAGATATTTCATGTATTCAATATAATTCTCGTTTTTACTGGCATCTAAAAAAGCCGATGTAAAATCGTTACCCCAAACAGCTGCTCCAATCACAAAACCAACAATCATTACCAGCAAAAGCGAAATAAGCGACAGGCCAAGCATGGCAATCAGTTGTATCAGTGGGTGTTTGTTTTCGAGTGGCTTATTCATGTTACTTTTTTTAACTTTGACACGGCAAATATAAAGATATTGAATATTGGAAACAGAAAAAATTGGCAGCAATTTTCAAAACTATAAATCCAAGGAGCTTGTATGATAAACCTTCCGGGACTTTCGGGCATTGAACGTCCAGTAATCCTGGCACCGATGGAAGGTATAACCGACCATACATTCAGACGTATTTGCCTCGATGCAGGTGCCGATGCTGGCATCAGTGAGTTTATTGCAGCTGAAGCACTGGTTCGGCTTGTCGAAAAAAGTTTCCGAAAAATGGAACCCGCCCATGGCCACGAAATACGATGGGTTCAAATTTTCGGCAATAATCCGGATGCAGTATCGCGTGCAGCTATCATAGCCGAAGAGAACGGAGCCGATATTATTGATCTTAATTTTGGTTGTCCGGTAAAAAAAATTGTGCATAAAGGCAATGGAGCCGCTTTGCTGAAAAACTTACCACTGATGCAGCAAATAGCAACGGCAACAGTAGCTGCTGTATCTGTTCCTGTTACCGCAAAAACCAGACTGGGATGGGACTTCAATTCGTTGGTTGCAACTGAGGCTGCCCTTCGACTGCAGGATGCAGGAATACGACTTCTTACTCTGCATGGTCGAACGCGCTCGCAACAATATGGTGGCGTTGCTGATTGGAATGCTATTGCGGAAGTAAAAAACAATCAAGCACTCAGCATTCCTTTGATTGGCAACGGCGATATCGATTGTGCAGAAAAAGCCATCAACGTTTTCGATCGATGTGGTGTTGATGGCATCATGATTGGCCGGGCAAGTATTGGCAATCCATGGTTATTTGCCCAGATTAAAATGGCATTGCAGGGCAAAAAAGTTATTTTACCAACACTTGCTCAAAAAATTGAAGTCTGCAAAAAACATTTATCCGACTCAATTGTTCAAAAAGGCGAAAAACGAGGCGTACTGGAAATGCGAAAACATTTTGTTCATTACTTCAGGGGTATCCCTGATTTCAAACCATACAAACTGGCGTTATTAAAAGCAGTTTGCAGCGAAGAAATTGAGGTTATTCTGAATCAGATTGAAGCAAGCTACAACGCGCATTAATAAAATGAAAACAACAGCAATTGTATTAAGCTTTTTTATATCGCTAAATCTTGGGGCACAACCCAATGACACGATTCATTCGTTTGAGCTTGACTCAAATGGAGTAAAGGTTTACTATACAGCTGACAAAATGCCTGCGATGTCTATATCAGATGAAGACTTCTTTGATTTATTAAATTCTAAAATGGAATGGCCAGAAGTTGATATAAACTGTTGGTTTGATAAGGTCTTCTTTGAGATAATAATTTATCCAGACGGTTGTTTTAAAACCGGTTCATTAATAATAGCGAATCCAATGTGTAGTGATGATGAAAGAATTGACAAAATGAAAAAAGAATTAAAACTGAATTTAGACGAAATATTTAATGGCATGCCCAAATGGATACCTGCTGAAATAAATAGTCAGAAAGTAGCAGTAAAGTATGTAATTCCTATCCATGTACATTTAGAATTTTAATAATAAATGTACTATTAACGAAGACTATATCTTGTCTTATTCTATAGTAGAAACAAAGAGACTTTCAAGCTTCAATATAAAACAAGACACAAAACTACGGTTCTATATTCTCACTTCGTTTGGACTATAAATGTTTTTCAATAAAAAAGTTTAGAATCGCCCCATTCGCTCCAGGCTATCGCACATGGCGCGGATTTGTAATCCGTGACATGTGTTATACTTAAAGACAGCTAAAACCCTAGCTTCTGAAAATCGTTTCATTAATATTGTTTTCTCTGAAAAATGATGTATTTTTGGGAGTATTTCCTGAATACAAATCTTTTCTATTTTAATAGAAATGGGAGTTGCATTTTCAGATGAAAACGTTTTTATTAAAAACTAAATGACATTCATGAATGATTCAGAAAAATTTAAGAGCCTAATTAAAAAAGCTCTTACAATGATTAGCGAAAATTATTTCAAGCAACCAACTGTTGATGCTGAAAAATATAAATTTGGAGAAAGAGTTTTCTGCTATGAATTCTATCATCAGTTAAGATGTTTACAAGATGAATTTGGAAGATTAGAAATTAGCGGTGAAGCAGTTAAATCATGTTTTCAATCAACTGATTTAGAAAGCAACCAAACACCAGACATTCTAATACATAACTTTGGTAAACACGATAATAATGAAGTAATTATTGAAGTTAAAACAAATGAAAACAGCTTCAATAATGGAATTAAAAAAGATTTTATTACACTTGATAAATTCACACAAACTAATAGCGAATTCAACTATAAAATTGGTATTTCGTTGATTCTGAATTGCGATTTTAAGAGCATATTGTTAAATAATAAAAAGTTAGCAAACGATCTTAAAGAAATAAGAAAAGATAATCTAAGACTTGAAGTGTGGAATATAATAACACCTGCCTATAATGAAAAAAAATTCCTAAAAGAGGAATCAATAATTACTTATGATTTTCACAAATTAAACAACGTACTAAACCCTATAATCAATTCAAATTGAAATTTTTCGTGATAAATCAAATACAAAATAACATGGAGCGGATTCGCAAATGGCGCGGCCCCGATGGCAATCAGGGTATTATCCGTGATATGTATCAAAGAAACTCCTGCTCTAACTTATAAACGATATACCCTCGTTTTCATTTTTCGAAAAAAATGATATACTTCTGAAAAAAGTTTCAATCGACTGCAAATAAATAACCTAATGAAACGAATCATTTTTATATCAGTGTTTTTTTTTTAATGCTCTGCTTTGCTTCAGTCAGAATGAACAGTTGAAGCTATCAGATGATTCCTCAAAAAGCAAAGGTGCTTTGAATGCATACTATGACAGTCTGTTCAATATACTTTATCAAGGATTTTCAGACACCCCATACGCTCGATATACTGTTATAACTTCGTTCATAAGAGAATATGCTTTTTCGGTTGAAAAGATTGATGACCGAAATTTTATCATTTCCAATAACCTTTCTGAAAACTTCTGGTACGCTAAAAACAGAAATAGTGTAACAGTGACCAGTGAAAAAACTGAAATAGCAGATAGTCTGTATAATATCATTGGAGAGTTATTTCAGTTGCAATTCATGGAAATAAATGCTTTGGATGAAATTGGATTAGATGATGAAACGTATTATTTTTCAACGATTTCAGAAAATAATCTACTAATGACAAAAGAGAAATGGTCTCCGAATGAAAACTCTTTTGATGGATTGCTTGTGAGTTTATGCAATAAGATTTACAAATTGGGAAAAGGGCAAGATATTTCTCAGGCAGAATTATTCAATGAAATCAATGATTTAATTATTAAGCTTAAAAGTAAATAATAAACGTTGTTCGCTCTTTTCTATAAAACGATGTGGCATCTCAATATACTATTTTTATAGTACTCGCGGCTTTTTCCAGCACCTTCTATCTTCAGTTTGAATAAAACTTCGAATCGCCCCATTCGCTCCAGCCAACTTGGCATCCGACATTGGTAATAAGTTTTTCAATAGCCTCGCCCACTTCATCGGGTTCGTCATGCAGAGCCGGTTTCCCTTCGTACAGATCGTATTCCTTTTTATAAAGCACCGGAGTTATATTCGGCATGATGACATTGGCGCCCGCTCTAAGTCCGAGTTCGCGACCGTTTTCATCAAGTGTCTGCAAAGCCGTTGTTGAAGCAATATTGATTGTTGGACGCATGAGTCGCAAAATTGCTATCATTTTCAGTGTCAACTCAACTCGTTTTTCGGCTGGCAAAAGTTTCCCGCGATGTTCGTAGAGCGGTGTTTCGGCATGCTCGACATAGGGTCCCATACCCACCATCACAACACCGGAGTCGCGAATAAAAATGAGATCGTTGATCAGGTCGTCGATGGTTTGAAAAGGTAAACCAATCATCACGCCTGTTCCGGTTTGAAAGCCTGAGTCTATTAATGTTTTAAGCGACCTGAGCCTACGATTGTAGCTGTGATTTTCGTTATCGGGATGTATTTTTTTGTACAATTCAGGATTTGATGCCTCGATACGCAATAAATATCGTTGTGCACCAAGCCTAAACCATTCGCGGTACACCTCTTCGCTTTGTTCTCCACACGAAAGTGTTATCCGAAGGTTGTGCCCTGTGGCTTCGTGAATTTTCTGTAATAATGACGAAATATGTGACGTAAATTCCCGATCGCTTCGCTCACCCGATTGCAAGACAATGGAGCCATATTTATTTTTCAGAGCAAACATCGCCGCTTCAATCACATCATCATCGGAAACTGTATAGCGTTCCACATTCGAGTTTGATGCACGGATTCCGCAATAAAGACAGTTTTTTGCACAGCGGTTCGAGAATTCTATCAACCCACGCAGATACACTTTATTGCCAATAGTTGTATCGCGTTTTTGACGGGCTTTTTCTATCAATTTGGCAATATCAGCCTTGTCGTCAAGCAACAACAGATACTTTATTTTCTCAAAAGTAAGTGCTCCGGTCATCATTCGCTCGTTCATAGCGATATTCATTTCTGTGGTTTACTCTATCAGAGTGTTTTACATTTCATTTAGTTGCAGCATTCCTGAAAGTTGATGCTTTTTCCGATGTTACAACCTTCAACAGGCTCAAAATGACCTTAGGTTTTATGTCTTTACTCAATTTCAAAACTTAGTTGGTTGGAAAATCCAGCTTGGGTTTGAAAGATCCCCGTCATTCCTTAACGAATGGCTGCAGTACCCGCTCAAAAATGCCATTCAGATATGCTATCACCATTCCGTAATTAGTTATGGAAACCTCATTATCAGTAAATGGTTTTAGTCTGTTGAGCACTTGCTTGCGGGTAACCATGCAGCCTCCGCATTGTATAACCAATTTGTATTCCCGATAGTTCTCCGGCAAATCTCCCAAACCAGATATATTGGTAAAGAAAAGTCGTTTTCCGGTATATTTCGAAAGCCACATTGGAATCTTAGCGCGTCCTATATCTTCGCAACTAATGTGGTGTGTACACGATTCGAGAATCAGAATTTTATCTCCATCCCTGAGGTCGTTGATACTTCGCGTTCCTTTGATGTAATTTTCAAAATCGCCTTTCATTCGCGAAAAAACAATACTAAACCCTGTGAGCGGAATATCGTCGGGAACAATATCTTTCACATAACCAAAAGCCTGACTGTCGGTAATCACCAACGAAGGTCGGATTCCGGATGTCTTGAAAAAATGTTCAAGCTCGGTTTCACGAAGTGTTATACAGATGCATTTGTTGTCGAGAATATCGCGAATGGCCATTTGTTGAGGAAGAATCATGCGACCTTCGGGAGCTTCGGAATCGATTGGGGTAACCAGCAGAACATAATCGCCTTGCTCGACAAGATCTCCAATCAGTGAATCAAATATATAGGTTTTTTCAGGAACATTTTTCCGCAACGACTCCACAACGGCATCGAAACCCAATTTTGTGCTGGCGCTAAAATCGAGCACATCGCAGTCGGAATGTTTTCTGATATCGGTTATTGTTGTCTGCGCCAACGATTCGATGTCGGCTTTGTTATGAATAATAATAAATGGAACATCGTTTTTTGCGAATTCGCTGATAAGTTGCAACTCAAAAGAGCCGAATCGGTTTCCGGCAATCACCAGAACAGCACAATCAACTGTTTTAAGCGCTTGCAACGATTTTTGAATTCGTTTTGTTCCCAAATCGCCAGTATCGTCAATTCCGGCTGTATCGACCATAATCACAGGGCCAATTCCGAAGATTTCCACGGATTTTCGTACTGGGTCGGTAGTTGTTCCCGGGTGTTCGGAGACAATGGCTACATCTTGTCCGGTAAGTACGTTTATGAACGAACTCTTGCCGTTGTTGCGGCGACCGAAAATACCAATGTGCGGCTTAAGATCTTTTCCTTTAATCATTGTATCTTGTTTTTGCAAAAATTAAAAATACAAATCTCTTTTTCCGTTCCGGATTTCTTCTATTCTTCTCCGAACCTCGTCAGCATCCGGAAGAGCTTCGAGTTCTTTTTCGATTAAAGCCCATCCTTTTTCACGGTTTTCGTCGCTACCATAGTCGATCAGATATTCTGCCATAGTGAGAATAGCATTGGGAGTGCAGAAACGTTTAATAAAACCCGGAACCGAAAATTCCATAAAGTGCTGGCCTGTTCTTCCCAACCGATAACAAGCTGTGCAAAACGAAGGGATCATTTCCTGATCCATCAGCTCGGAGATAACCTCAGCGAGTGTTCTTCCATCATTAATTCTGAATTGTTCCCTGTTCAGATTTTGTGTTTGCTCTTTGTTGTTCGAGTAGCTGCCCAGTTCGAGTTTTGTACCTCCATCAATTTGCGAAACACCATACTGAAGAAGCTCATTTCGGATTTCGACTGGTTCGCGCGCTGTAAGAATCATTCCTGTATAGGGTACAGCCAAACGCAGAATAGCTACAAGTTGTGCAAAATCTTCATCGCTAACAAAGTGCTTATGTCCAACACTCAGCGTTGATGCATCTTTTATTCTCGGGAACGAAATGGTATGCGGGCCAACATTGTAGCATGCTTCCAGATGATTGACATGGCGTACCAGACCCAATACTTCGAAACGCCAATCGTACAGACCAAACAAAGCTCCAATACCCACATCGTCGATTCCCGCTTCCTGTGCTCTGTCTAGCGAAACCAACCGATAGTTGTAATCGGCTTTTTTACCACTCAGATGATACTTTTTATATGCATCGGGATGGTAGGTTTCCTGAAAAACCTGATAAGTTCCAATGTTGGCATCCTTCACAATTTTAAATCCTTCTATATCGAGTGGAGCAGCATTGATGTTTACCCGCCTGATTTCGCCATAGTTTTTCTTAACCGAATAAGCAATTTTTACCGTATGTGCGATGTATTCGGGACTGTAATCGCGGTGCTCGCCATACACTAAGATCAATCGTTTTTGGCCGTTGTCTTCGAGCGATTCAATTTCGTGAACAATATCTTCGTCCGATAAGGTTACACGAACAGCATCCTTGTTCGATGCACGAAAACCACAATAAGAACAATTGTTCATACATTTATTTCCGATATAAAGCGGAGCAAAAAGCACAATACGGTTACCGTAAACATTCTTCTTCAGTTCTCTGGCTCCTTGTTTAATTTCTGCAACCAAATCCGGATCGGTCGTATTCAACAATACCGCTGTTTCTCCAAGGCTCAAACGTTTTTTGGAAAGCGATTTTGCGATAATAGCTCTTACTTTCTCCGGAGTCGAAATGGTGTTATCGAGAAATCCCTGAATCTCATCAGCATCAATAAAAGGCTGCATGGGAACATCAGGCAATCGATATTTTTCTGGAGTAAATTTCATTGTAACGTCCTTTCCTCTTTACCATCAGTAATTTAGCGGCATTTCGACACAAAACGTACTTCCTTTATCGGGAGTGCTGCTAACCGATACACTTCCGTGATAGTACTCTTCAACCATTTTCTTCATAATCGACAGACCAAGCCCGCTGCCGCTTATGCCTTTTGTTTTTTCGTTTTTGATGCGACTGAAATCCTGAAACAGTTTGGATAAGTCTTCTTCCCCGATTCCGATCCCTGTATCGCTCACCGACACTTTAATTTTGTTACCAGTCAATCCGATCAAAATATTCACAGAACCGTCCTGAACATTGTATTTAACCGCATTGGAGATAAGATTATTGAAAATAATCTCTATTTCCGAACTGTCAGCATTCATATACACACAAGGCTCATCGCTATCGATATGCATACTAATGTTCTTTTGTATTGACATAGGCGTCATGGTATCAATAGAAAGCCGGGCAATCTGCACCAAATCGACTTTTGCAATTTCACGCTTTTTCTTTCCGTTTTCGAGCTTGGTAAGATCGAGCATATCCATAATAAGCGAGCGCATACCTCTTATTCGCTCAAGCGAGCGCCCGATCATAGTTTCGTAATCTTCGAGGTTGTTCCCCGCTTGTTTATCCTGCATAATACGGAGATAGCCTTCAACCGCATTGATAGGCGATTTTAGCTCGTGCGAAAGCACCGAAAGAAACTGAAACCTGATTTGCTTTCCTTCAGCATTCAAACGCTTCGTCATACGCTGCAGGTACAAATGCTTTGTGATACCCTCGACGGCTGTTTTGAGTTCCTGAGGTGTGAACGGCTTTGGAACAAAATTGTATGCACCGTTGTTTGTTGCTTTGATAGCCAAATCGAGCGAAGCATACGAAGTTATCATCATAACTGTTGTATCGATGTTCTTCTGGTTGATATGTTCCAACACTTCAATTCCCTGAACTCCCGGCAATTTATTGTC
The DNA here is from genome assembly GCA_002842495.1 of Bacteroidetes bacterium HGW-Bacteroidetes-6. Lineage (GTDB taxonomy): Bacteria > Bacteroidota > Bacteroidia > Bacteroidales > DTU049 > GWF2-43-63. Next base: position 7,615 of record PHDB01000063.1, on the reverse strand, counting down.
GAGCAGAACTATATCGACTGACGATGTATTCAATATCTCAAGTGCATCTTCGCCTGTTCCGGCCTCAATCAATTCAAACGTAAACGCTTCATTAATGAAAGGAAAATCTACCGAGAAATTTCTAAGAATTCTATCAATTCCCGATCGGATGCCCGGTTCATCGTCCACAATCAAAACTTTGAGCGTTGCCATGATTTTAGTTTTTTAGATTTTCAAAAGCCTGCCAATCTCTGTTTGCAGCTGATCGTATCTCAGCCCTTTCTCCAGATACAAATCGGCTTTGATCCACTTTTTCTCTTCTTCGGAATTGAGTCCGAACAACATTCCGGTTTCAGCAGTTACAGCTGTAGCAATGATGACCGGAACGTTGGGATGTTTCTTTTTGAATTTATAGCTCAGAATGAAGCCACTGTCTTTATTATCCATCATCAGGTCAAAAATTGCCAGATCTGGTGTATTTGAATTGATAAGAGCTTCACCATCTTTCTGATTTTCGGCTGTTATAACATTAAAGCCCATTTTTGTCATATGCATGTCGAGTTGAGTGAGACTATCAAGGTCATCGTCAACTATCAGCACTGTTCTTTTTTTGGTTTCCATAACTATAGTGTTTTTAAACTTTTCTCTGTCGGGGAATAACAATCCTGAAGCAGGTACCCGTGGGTCCTTGCGACAAATCATCATTGGTTTCCACATTTACCTGCCCATTGTGCTTTTTCACAATTCCGTAAATAAGCGGTAGTCCAAGACCTGTCCCCTTACCTATCGGTTTTGTTGTGAAAAACGGCGTAAATATTTTATCTAAATTCTCTTTCGAGATACCAACACCTGTATCGGCAATTGCAAACTCAACATCGCCGTCCGATTCGCTAAGATTCACGCTCAATGTACCTCCGTCGGGCATGGCTTCGATGGCATTTTTCTCAATATTGGTGAGCACTTGCATCCATTGATCGTTATCGATGAAAGCAAACGGGTTTGTCATATCCGAATGAAAATCAATTTTAATGTTTTCAGGAACAATGATTGAATCGATACTGTGATGCGTAAAAGTAATAATGTTTGTTTCAACCAGTTTCACCTGATTCTTTCTGGCAAAATTCAACAAACCGCCAACAATTTTCTTGCAACGGTCGGCCTGTTCAACAATAAGCTCCAGGTCTTTGTGAATTGGACTGTCAACTGGAGCTTCGTCTTTCAAAATACCCGAATACATGGTAATAATTCCAAGTGGGTTGTTCAATTCGTGAGCTATACCAGCCGAGAGTTGTCCCATATTGGCTAGTTTTTCGGATTGTTTGAGCGACATCTGTGCCGAAGCCAGCTTTTCGTTGGAAAGGTTTAAGTCTTTCACCGAATTGTGAAGCTTTTCGATGGTATAGGGTAAACACATTTCTATTTCAGCAAGCCCTTCTACAATAGCAACAGCATGTTCGAAGCAGGTATCGTATCCACAAGCACCACAATTAAGGTGATCTTCGGCTTGAATTTTACCCATTTTTTCAAGAACTCCGGTTATAATATCAATAGCCGGTGTTTCAATACGTCGATCCGAAGGAACAAATTGCTGCGAGTAATCGAGGTCTTTAAAGGTATCGAATTCTTTTTTCCATTCTTCTCGATCAAGATTTTGCAACTTAAGCCTTACATAATTGCGAATGCTTGCTGTTTTTGAAAATATTTTCCCTTTACTTGTCATGCCAGGCCCCATAATGCAGCCTTCGCAGCAAAGAAGCTCGAGATGTTGCGATTTATTCAAGTCTTCTGCAAACTCTTTTATAGCTTCCTTGAAATGAATACGACCAGAAGCTACAATAATATTTTCGTCGCAAATATGATCCGACTTTTTCATTGCATTAAGTTTCCCACGTGTAATCGGAAAAATAGAAGCCCTTCCGGCTTTGGGTGCATCGAAATCGGATGGTTCAATCTGATTTGCCGTAATTCCCGTTTTTTCGAACATTGCTCTGAGCTCACTGAAAGTAATAACCTGATCAACTTCTTTCGATTCGGCTTTTTTTGCAATACAAGGACCAATAAAAACTGTTTTGAGGTCTTCGCCGTATTTTTTATTTACAATACGATGCATCGCTACCATTGGCGATACAATCGGAGCCAGCGAATCGGTGAGTTCGGGATGATAATGTCGAACATAGTATGCTATTGCGGGGCAATCCGACGAAATTGTTTTTTCTGCATCTTCATCATCCATTACTTTTTCATACTCACGAGCAACCACATCAGCTCCAAAGCCGACTTCCACAACATAGCGGAAGCCAAGCTTCCTGAGCATTCCTATGAAAAGCCTGTAATCATCAATTTCTGAAAATTCAGCAGGGAAACTTGGGGCAACCATAGCTACAACCGTTTGTTTACTTTCAAAATACTGAAATATATTTTTAGTTGTATCGATATATTGTTTTGCTTGTTGGCTGCACACCTTCGTGCAATTTCCGCATCCAATACAACGCGACAGAATCACTTCGGCCTGACCGTTAATTATTTTAATGGCTTTCACCGGGCACTCTCTGACACAGGTATAACAAACCCTGCATCGGTCTTTGACCGTGTAAACAAGTTCGTTGTTAATCAGATTTCCCATTTCTTTGTTTTTTTGAAAGCCTTGTTCAACTATAACAACACATCTCTTTTGCAGTAATGCGTATGCAGTAATTCATGACTTTTATGTTGCAATGGTTCGCCCAAAAAATCGTTGTATAGCTCAATTATTTCCGGATTTTTGTGCGACACTTTCAATGTTTCGCTATCGTCAATTTCATACAACGACTGCATACGAGCTGCCACGAACGATTCGGATGCGCCAATGCGCTGTCCCCCTCCGGCAATACAACCACCAGGGCATGTCATCACCTCAATAAAGTGTAAATCGGTACGTCCGTTTCTGATTTCATCAAGCAGCATTCTGGCATTCGCCAAACCACTCACCACAGCAACACCAATTTCGAGATTGTTGATTTTAATTTTCGCTTCTTTTCTTCCCTGAAAACCACGTAGCGCAGCTATTTTAAAATTAGTAAGTTCATTGCCCGTAAGTTTTTTGTAGGCGGTTCGTAAAGCTGCTTCCATTACACCGCCAGTGGCGCCGAAAATCTTTCCTGCCGAACTTCTTACACCCAATGGAGAATCGGTAAGTTCAGGCTCCACTTTATGCATATCGATGCCATACAGTTTTATCAGTTCGATGAGTTCACGGGTCGATATCACAATATCGACATCGTTGATTCCATTACGCCCCATCGTTTCGCGTTGCGCTTCGAATTTCTTAGCGGTACATGGCATAATTGACACCGAAATAATATCTTCGGGTTTTAGCGATGCTTTTTCGGCAAAATAGCTTTTTATGATAGCACCCGCCATTTGTTGTGGCGACTTGCATGATGATAAATTATCGAGAAAATCAGGTGCAAATTCTTCAGCATATTTAACCCAAGCCGGACAGCAACTTGTAAACATCGGCATCGTTTTACCTTTGGTTATACGATCGATGAGTTCCGACGCTTCTTCCATAATGGTGAGGTCAGCTGCAAATGTTGTGTCAAACACAAAGCCAAATCCCATTTTGCGCAAAACAGCATTAAGAATTCCATTTACATCCTGCCCCGGCTTCATACCAAACTCTTCGGCAATTGATACCGATATCGATGGAGCGTATTGAACAACAACTGTTTTTTCGTTTTGATTAAGCACTTCCTGCACCATGGTGGTTTGATTGCGTTCCGACAAAGCACCGGTTGGGCAAACCATGATACACTGACCACAATTGACACAGCTTGATGTATTCAGGCCTTTTCCCATTGTGGTTCCAATAACGGTTTTACTTCCGCGGTTGATATATTCAATACAGGAAACTCCCATCGTTTCTTCGCAAACCCGCACACAACGACCACAAAGAATGCATTTTGCCGGATCACGGATGATACTCAAACTTGAGTGGTCCATCTTGTGATTGTTTTTCACTCCATGGATTCGACGGTCAACAACATGGTATTCTTTCGAAAGATCCTGCAATTCGCAGTTCGAATTCCTGATACAAAAAAGACAATCGTCGGGATGATTTGAAAGAAGAAGTTCTACTATGGTTTTTCTTGCTTCGACTACTCTGGGTGAATGTGTTTTCACCTTCATTCCATTACTGACAGGAAACGAGCACGAACTCACCAGTTTAGCACTTCCCTCAAGTTCTACCACACACATTCGGCAGGCGCCTGTTGGCAAAAAATCCTTCATGTAGCATAAAGTAGGGACTTTGATTCCATTGCGATTCAAAACAGTCAGAATTGTTTCACCCTGATTTGCCTCGTAGGTTTTTCCGTTTATTTCGATTATAAGACTCATAGTTCGGTTTCTTTTAAATCATTTCAATTGCGTCAAACTTGCAGGCTTCCTGACACGAGCCACAGCCAATACATTTATCATCCTGAATGAAATGTGGCGACTTTTTGTTACCAATAATGGCTCCGGTTGGGCATTTTTTCACGCAAGCTGTACACCCAATGCATTTATCGACTTTAATTTTGAACTTACGCAGTTCGGTACATTGTCCGGCAGGACATACGCGTTCGAAAATATGGGCTTCGTATTCGTCGCGGAAATAGCGCAGTGTACTCAAAACAGGATTTGGAGCCGACTGACCGAGCCCGCAAAGCGAAGTATCCTTAATAATTTGAGCAAGTTTTTCGAGTTGCAATACGCCCTGAAAGCGTTCCAGAGCCTGGTTATCATTACCATTTTGAGGTTTCGATGTGATATTTTGCAGAATTTCGAGCATTCGCTTGGTTCCTTCACGACAGGGAATACATTTTCCACAACTTTCGCGCTGAATGAAATCCATAAAGAATTTTGCAATGTCCACCATACAGGTATTTTCGTCCATCACAACGAGTCCACCGGAACCCATCATAGCACCAACAGAAAGCAGATTCTGATAATCGATTTGAATATCAAGATTTTCTTCGGTGATACAACCTCCCGATGGGCCACCAATTTGAACCGACTTGAATTTTTTATCGAATGCAATTCCACCGGCAATTCCAAATATAATTTCGCGAACTGTTGTTCCCATAGGAATCTCTACAAGTCCGGTATATTTCACATTCCCCGATAAAGCAAACACTTTGGTACCCTTGCTTCGTTCTGTTCCGGTAGCGCTGAACCAGTCGGCGCCATGATTGATAATTTCAGAAACATTGGCGTAGGTTTCCACATTGTTGATAACACTTGGCTTTCCAAACAATCCTTTTTCAGCAGGAAATGGTGGACGAGGGCTGGGCATTCCCCGATATCCTTCGATGCTATGCATCAATGCTGTTTCTTCGCCGCAAACAAATGCGCCGGCGCCCATTTTAATTTTTATCTTAAGGTCGAATCCCGAACCCATGATGTTGTGTCCGAGTAAACCATATTCTTCGGCTTGCTGAATAGCAATTTTCAATCGCTCAATTGCCAGCGGATACTCAGCACGAATATAGATGTATGCAACCGATGCTCCCACTGCATAAGAACCAATAGCAAGGCCTTCGAGCAAACGATGCGGGTCGCCTTCAATAACTGCGCGATCCATAAATGCACCCGGGTCGCCTTCGTCGGCATTACAAATCATATATTTCTGATCGGCTTCGGTATTGAAAGCTAATCTCCACTTGGTTCCTGTTGGAAATCCACCACCACCACGACCACGAAGTCCACTTTTTTCAATAATCGAAATCACGTCTTCGGGACTCAGTGTTTTCAACGCTTTGATAAGTCCTGCATAGCCGCCATTGATAATATATTCGTCGAGACTTACGGGATTGATAACACCACAATTCTGCAAAACAAGTCGTTTTTGTTTCACAAAAAACGGATGCTCTTCAATATGCTTCACCTGCTCCCACGATTTCTGTCCTTCTTGCGGGAACTGTCCCAGTACACCAGTTTCGTCAACATTTCCTGCAAAAATATCATCAAGAATATTTTCGACCTTACCGGCTGTGACCTTCATAAATGAAATTCTGTTTCGGCCCGGAATTTTTACATCAACAATAGGCTCTGCTGTACAAAAACCGATGCAGCCAACTTCGATAATCTCAGCATCAATTTTTCTTGCATTCACATAATCCTCTACTGCTTTTTTTGTTTTACCAGCTCCAGCTCCAAGACCACAAGTTCCTGCCCCAATGTAGATAATAGCTTTGTTTTCGTTATCAAGCCTGGGTCGATCAACTTCAATCGCATTGCTTTCTGCAAGCTTCTCCAGATATTGTTTGGCTGAAATATTCATATTGCTTGTTCTTTTGAACGGTAAGTCTCTATAATTTCCTTAATTTTCTCGGTTGTTACGTTAGCGAAAAACTCGCCATTGATGCAAATAACAGGAGCCAGGCCACATGCACCAATGCAAGCAACCACTTCGATGCTAAACATACAGTCGCGTGTTGTCTGGCCTGCTTTGATTCGCAGATTCGATTCAAGTTCCTGCAATACAGTAGCCGATCCAAGCACATGACATGCAGTACCGCGGCATACCTGAATGTGATAACGTCCTACAGGCTCGAACCTGAATTGGTTGTAAAATGTAGCAACACCATAGATTTTGCTGGTAGGTATTTTCAGCTTCTTACCTGCTTTTACTATCGCCTCTTCGGACAAATATCCTTCTGTCTCCTGAATCTCCTGTAACAGCGGAATAAGTGAGTCGCGGCTACTATTTTCGTACTTTACCAGAATGTTGTCTATTGTCGTTTCCATATCCATGCGTGTTGCTACGTTTAATGATTGATAATTAGCCTAAAATTCGTTTGATTTCAGGAACAATTTTTTTGGCATCAACGGGTTTTCTTACAAAGCCGTCAACCGGGAACCAAATAGAACGTCCGTCTTCCGACAAATAGTCAACACCTGCCTTTTCAGTGTTGATGTCTTTTACCAGAATCACGTGCAAATCTTTAAACCCCGGATTTTTGCGAAATTCGCGGGCCATCGCCTGTACGTCGGGTTTTGTTGTGGTAAGAATATCGATCGAAGTCTGCATCAAAACCGGCATCTTGCTCAGTTCGGCATCATCGTTGATTTCTTTGGCCAGCTCAAAGCCTTCGTACTGGGTGGTCATCATGACGTCAAGAATAGCAAGATCGGGCTTTTCCTCCCTGATTTTTTTCATGCCTTCTTTTTTGTCATTGGCTGAGATGACTGTAAAACCTTCATTTTTCAGAATGGTTTCGATGATGGTGATCACATCAATGTCATCGTCGACGATTAAAACTTTCTTGGTTTCCATAACTGTTTTTTTTGGTTGTTAAAACTTTTTTGCGCCGGGAAAAATCGCGGCATTGGGATTATTTATTATTTGTGTGAGCAAATCGTAATTGTCGCCCGATTTCGAGAGATAGCCACAAGCTCCTGCATCAACCATTTTTCTGACATAATCTTCGTTTTCGTAGGATGAAAAACCAATGATATGAAGATATGGATGACTTTGCAAAGCTGTGCGCGTAGCATCGACTCCGTTGAGCAACGGCATTTTCACGTCCATAAAAACAAGATCGGCAGTTACTTCTTCAATCAAGGTCAAGAATTCTTCGCCATTTGAAGCTTCGCCGACAACTTCAACATTTCC
>PHDB01000112.1 GCA_002842495.1 Bacteroidetes bacterium HGW-Bacteroidetes-6 | reverse complement strand
CCGAAGCCCTTTTTTTAATTTTTATTTTTGAATCATCATTTTTCGAGTCAATCTAGTATTATTGATTGTAATCGTGTACATATAGATTGCGGATGCGAAATTAGTGGTATTCACATGGATGTTGTTTTCACCAATTTCAGCATTTATTTTAGTAGTATATAGTAATTGACCTTCAACAGAATGAATTTGTAAGGTTGTTTCTCCAGGAAGAGAAGAATAGAATGGAATTACAGTTTCATTAATAGCAGGATTTGGTATATTTTGACCTAAAATTACACCATTTTGAATTTGAATATCATCATCAATACCCACTTTTGTACAAGCTGTTATAGTTCGAATATTATTTTGTAAATTCTCATCATTTATGGTTGTAATTTGAGCTTGGAATTGTAGGTAGCTAAATAGCTCTGGAACTACGATACCATTTGTAAAAGTATATTCAATTGAGTCACCTGGATTAATAACACCTGTCCAAGATTCATCAGGAGAGTATTGAATATTTGTACCAATAGCAGCATTAAATTTAACTGTAAAATTCAAAATTGGAACTCTACCTGCATTTTTTATGATTATTGTAGGTCTAACGGTATCTTTTTTAATTACACAATCTTCAGAAACGGTAAAATCAAGAGGATATACGAAACGATCAATGCTTATATCAGCTTTACCATGTTTAAATGAGAGGTCATCAATTGCAGGGTCAATTTTTTTAGTTCTTCCAGTAACAATAAATCTAATACGAGCATTTTCATCTATTGCATTCATTACGAAATTACGTTTTAAGAATTCCTGATTTACACCTGTATGTGTACGTCCAATAATAGAGTCCATATTGATATAATATTCACCTGATCCAATTTCCACATAGAATTTGCTTGTAGCTACATTGTTTGGTGGAATACTATCTCCAAAAATATGTTGCCAGTAGTCACTTTCACAAGGATATCCATCTTTATAATGTAAATCAATACATCCAGTAGATAAAATTGCAGTTGCAGAAACTGCTGAGTTTGCAGGAGCAGAAACTACCGCATATCTGCCTAAATTTTGTAAATAATGTTGATAGAATGTATGGTCAAAACTTGGTCCAGCATTTGGTGCGTTTGGAGTACCTAATGAGTCAACATCCCATCTGAATGTTGTATGAGTAGTAGTTGCAGTCCAAAATTCAGGGAATGGAACGTCAGCACCAGGTGAATAATCATCTGCATCAAAGTTAACAAAAATTGGTAAATTATGGGTAGTTAAACTAGTTACTTCACAAAGTGAGCTAGCTACATTGTTTATTACAAACTGGTCTGATGTGTATTGGATATTCGCATCTACAACATAATTTCCAACCATACTAAGATCTACATTATGAATAACAGCAATCATAGTATCCCATTGTGCTACTGTTCCCGATGTGATTGTAATAGTATAGTTACTACTTACAGGACCAGTTACGGTTGCATTTACAACGAGGGGTTCAGTTGGTGTAATCGTTAAATTAGAACTACCAAAGTTTTTAATAACCACTTTAATTTTTGCTCTTGCATCTGCACAAACATTTCCAACTGGGTGAAGAATGTGAGTTGTACCTGGGTCAATTGGGAATGGGTCAGCAATGTTAACGGCATAATCTTCTGTCTCACCAGAAGCAAATGCAGCGCAAGGTGCGGCTGTAGTATTAAGATTCTGATTCACAGTGATAACTCTAAGTCTTGTTAAACCAGTTTCAGAATTGATATTAATTGGTAGTGTAAATCCAGATGTTGTTGCATTAGTTTGATTAGCTTGAGAAGGAGCAGCAACTGCAAGTTTTGAGAATATCAATTCATCTGCGGTAAATTGATTATCGCGATTCATATCTAAATAAACATATTTCCAAAGCGTTGCACCTGCGTTTGCTGTAAATGAATTTACAATAGTAATTGGGAATGATTGTCCACGTACTACAAATCCAGGAGCTACAGTTTCAGTAAAGTCAGAATATTTTCCATTACCTGAGATTGCTGCAGGACAATTAAAAATAGGTGTACCTGGCCCGTTATCAATTCCAGCAAATTTGAATTTACTAATGTGAGCTCCTATAGAGTCACGTGATCCAATTACCACAACATTTGGATAACAGGGGTCAAATTTCTTTAAGAATATTCTGAGAGTATCATTTGCTTGCAAAGGATCCGTTGCATGTCTCGTATATACAATAAATGGTGTTGAGAAATAAACATCACTTAAATCTACAGGAGTTGTAAAACTGAAATTTGAAGTTGCACCCGCTGCAATAGCTCCAGAGAAAGGTTGTTCCACAGGAGGATTATTTCCTAATTTATAACCAACTATAATTCCACTTGCGTTTGCAGTACCATTGTTTTTAATAGTAGCTGTAACAATTTGATTCGCAGGATAAGCATTATTTGGAGTAATCGGTGCTGTTATTGCAGTAACATGTAAATCTACAGCAGGAATATTTGTGTTGATAGTGATATTTGCTTTTGGTGATTCACAAGTGTAATTCATTGAGAATCTTGTGGTAATTCTTTGAGTTGAGCCAGTAAATGCAACAGGTGCTGTAGGAGCAGCTCCTCCACGTGATAATACTAAGTTAGGATTTGCAGGTACTACTGCATATTTGAAAGTTGGATTTGGAGAGATATTTAAGGAAGCAACATTATTTTGTCCATAGCAATTATGTGAAGTTAACATCAATAAGCTGTTTCCAGTGTAATAGAAACCTCCAGGTATTGGAATTTTTAACCAACCCACATTAAATTCTGGAG
>PHDB01000062.1 GCA_002842495.1 Bacteroidetes bacterium HGW-Bacteroidetes-6 | reverse complement strand
TTGTATGTTTTTGTCAATTATAGTCACCCGCCAGTGGTTGAAAGATTGAAAAATCTTTTGTGAGGAAGGGCGATTATAATGATTTAAAAGGCTCAAGCTTTGTAATATCTGGAATGACTTAATAAATATTTAGAAGGTTTATCAATGGAAAAACAATACTATTTCTTGAAAAGTAGGCTTTGAGAAATATTATCACCTTAATATTGATTACATTTTCAACGAATAATTTTACCTTTGCACAAATTTTAAAACGAATTATCGTGGACATTTTTGAAAAACTAAACGTTGACAACACTGCGCTGGGATCTTACTACAAGATTGCGCACGGTTACTTTACATTCCCCAAACTCGAAGGTGAAATCGGACCACGCATGAAATTCCGTGGTAAAGACATGTTGGTTTGGAGTTTGAATAATTACCTTGGTCTGGCCAATCATCCTGAAGTTAGAAAAGCAGATGCCGATGCAGCTGCCAAATATGGTATGGCCTATCCCATGGGAGCACGCATGATGTCGGGGCAAACCGAATACCACGAGCAGCTTGAACGCGAATTGGCGGATTTTGTTGGTCGCGAAGATTCTTATCTGCTCAACTACGGTTATCAGGGAATGGTAAGTATCATCGACAATCTGGTTGACCGCAAAGATGTTATTGTTTACGATAGCGAAGCCCACGCTTGTATTCTTGACGGAATGCGTTTGCATATCGGAAAACGATTTGTATATGCTCACAACGACATGGAAAGCCTCGAAAAACAATTGAACCATGCCCAGAAAGTTGTTGAAACTACCGGAGGTGGAATTCTTGTTATTACCGAAGGTGTTTATGGTATGACTGCTGATTTGGGTGACTTAAGAGGCATTGTTGCTTTGAAAAAGAAATTCAATTTCCGACTTTTGATTGACGACGCTCATGGTATGGGAACAATGGGGCCCGATGGTTCGGGTACCGATGCTCATTTTGGCGTACGCGATCAAGTCGACCTTTACTTCGGCACTTTTGCCAAGTCAATGGCTGGAATTGGTGGCTTTATTGCAGGGCCTAAAGAAGTTGTAAACTACCTTCGCTACAATATGCGTTCGCAGATTTATGCCAAATCGTTGCCTATGCCAATGGTTTTGGGAGCTCTCAAACGTCTCGAGCTTGTACGTACTCAACCCGAACTTCGCGAAAATCTGTGGAAAATAGTAAATGCTCTTCAGGATGGTTTCAGAAGTGAAGGTTTCGATTTAGGGCAAACCAAATCGCCTGTAACTCCTGTTTATATCAAAGGTGGAGTAAACGAAGCTACCAATATTATTGTTGATGTGCGTGAACATTTCAATATTTTCTGTTCCGGTGTTACCTATCCTGTAATCCCAAAAGGACAGTTGTTGCTTCGCATCATTCCTACTGCAGTTCACTCGATGGAAGATGTAGAGTACACACTTGATAGCTTCAAAAAAATCAAGAAAAAATTGTTCGATGGCGACTACGCCAAAATGGATGTGGCTAACAAAGCGATGCTTTAATAAAAACCAATTTAAAATAAAAGAGGCTGTCCCTAATAAGGCAGTCTCTTTTATTTTGAAGAGATCAAAAACTCAAATATTCAATTTTGAATCGAGTTTGAAAATTTTTATTATTTTTATTGCGCCTACTTCCATATCATAATTTTCAAATTCTCTCGTTATTACCTTAAAATTCTACCAATATGAAAAGAAATGCTTTGGTCATTGCTATTTCAACGCTGCTTTTTAGCTTTTTTTTCTATCAGCAAAAAGCCGGAATTAATGTTTTGCTGTTTACAATCAGTTTGCTAACTGTTTTTTTGATCGATAAACCAGTAAGGTTGAAGGATACGCGTTGGCTAATTTATGCTGCATTAAGTCTTGTTACAGGATTTTTTGTTGCCTGGCACGGAACAGTGATTTCTGTGATGGCTAATGTTGCAGCATTGTCGGTTTTGGCAGTACATTCGTTGTTGCCTAAATCGTCCTTCTTTCCATCTATCTTATACGCATTGTACTCGTATATTTCATCGTTTATTTATTTTATTATCGATTTGACTGAAGCCAAACCAAAACCTGTGATTGTTGAGGTCTCCGAAGGTGAAACAGCAAAAAAACCGAAGCTCGAAACGGGTGCAAAATTGGTTATTGGTATTATAGGGCTTGCCGTAATTGTAGTTTTTGTGTTTCTGTACCGAAAAGCCAATCCTGTTTTTAAAGAATTTACCGATAATATCAATCTCGATTTTATTTCAACTCGTTGGCTTGCATTTACATTTCTTGGCTTTTTGCTCATGTATGGCTTTTTCTTTATTCGTCATATTCCGGGATTATTTAAGAAAGATACCACAGAACCAGCTAACCTCAACCGCAACACCGTTCTGGCAAAAGAAAATATGTTTCTTGGTTTCAAAATGGATGCCTTTACTGAAGGTGTGATTGTTATGGTTTTTCTCGGAATACTCAATTTGATTTTACTTCTGCTGAATGTTCTCGATATTTCATTCTTGACCAACGGTAGTAACTTGCCAACCGATGTTACATACAGCGATTATGTGCATCGTGGTGTTGGAACACTGATTGTTAGTGTCATTTTTGTTATTCTGATTGTAATGTATTTTTTTCGCGGAGCTCTCAATTTTTATGAAAAATCATCGTCAGTTCGCTTGTTAACCACTATCTGGCTTGCACAAAATGTTATTATGCTTGCATCAACTGCATATAGAAATGCAATTTATATTTCGGAGTATTCGCTCACTTATCGACGCATTGGTGTTTATGTATGGTTACTGCTAACTGCAGTCGGAATTATTTCAACGATTTACAAGGTGTCGGGCAAACGAAGTGCCTGGTATTTGATTAGAACCAATGGTTGGGCATTCTTTACCGCAATCTTGTTGCTGGGAACTGTCAACTGGGATGTAATGATTGCCAGATACAATTCGCGCGATGTTAACAACGTCGATTACGAATACCTGATGCGAATGAATAATAATGCTTTGCCGTATATTTACTCAGCTGCTCAGACATCCGATCCAGGGAAATCCTTTGATTTTGATAATGATTTTCATACAAACCGCTTTGAGTTGCTGCTACTGAAAGACGATATCGACGATAAGATCATCGAATTTCGTCACAAATATGAAAATCAAAGCTGGAAGTCGTGGAATTTCGACGATATGGAAACCTATCAGTTGTTCAAATAATCAGCTTTTTGCGCCTTGTACCACAACGGTGATTTCGCCTTTCACTGTTTCGCGTTCTTTTATTATTGCCGAAACTTCACTAATGGTTCCGCGAATATATTCTTCGAATATTTTGCTTATTTCGCGACAAACACAAACCTGACGATCGCTGCCCAGATGAATTTCGAGTTCGCCAAGTAGTTTGGGTAACCGATGTGGTGCTTCGTACATCACAATAGTTACAGGCAAAGTCGAAAGCCATTCCAATTGTTTTTGTCTGCCTTTTTTCAGAGGAAGAAATCCCTCGAAATAGAAACGATCGCTTGGTAAGCCCGATGCAGCAAGCGCTGGTACAAAAGCAGTGGGGCCGGGGAGCGCTTCAACCAAAATCTCATTTTCAACACAGGCTCTCACGAGCATAAAACCGGGATCGCTGATGGCTGGAGTTCCGGCATCGGTAATTAGTGCCGCAATTTCGATGGTTTCAATAAATCGGATTATCTGCGATGTAAGTTGATGTTCGTTGTTCTGATGATATGCAAAAAGTCGTTTCCCTTCAATTCCGAGAATATTAAGGAGCTTTCGACTGTTGCGCGTGTCTTCGCAATAGATGATATCGGCAACCTTCAGAATTTCGATAGCCCTGATGGTAATATCGCCAGTATTTCCAACCGGCACCGGTACTAAAACAAGTTTTCCCATATCAGAAATTTATTCCCAGACCACAGACTAAATATACCTCTTTTTCGTAAGGATTGACAATAAATTCTGAAATCAAATTCAACGAGAGGTCTTGTTGAAATTCAATTTTGCGTTCAACTCTGAATGCAGTTTCAACAATAGCGGCGTTGTCGGCATACATTCCTTCGGTTGGCGTGAAACCAAGCCGGAGTTCGGAATCAAATTTGTCGAGCTTAAACATCCATGATAATTCAGCGAAAGTGCTATAGTACTCATTGTTGTTGATGTCGATATCTCCAAACACATTTGTAGCAACCAGAAGGCGGAACGGAATTTTTTCGTTACCCGGAAAACCAGCATTAAGCTCAACGATATGACTGCTTTCACCACTTTGATAATTAAAAAAGTCGTTCGTTTGATAATTACTTGCAGTGAAATAGTCGGTAATGCCAAACGACATAAAATCGTTTTCGTATGCAGCAATCAAATCAATTTCGTTCCAGTTCGAAGAAAAATGCCACGACGACCATGCGCCCAAACTAAAATTGCCGGCCGAAACAGCCATATAAGGTTGAATTGCCGGCGACGAAACCAAACGCATACCTCTCCATACATAAGAACTCATGAAGTCAGTTCCGGCTTCGACCGATAGCAGGCTGTCGTTTTTTTGAGCAAAGGTTACCGATGCAAAATTCAACAAGCAAATTAGAATAAACACCTTTTTCATGAGCTTGATTTAGAATGAATAAATAAAGTCCTCAACCAGACGATAAACCCCTTTGTATGCCGTCATCGGGACTCTTTCGGGTTTATCGTTTACGTTGTGGTATTCGAGATATTCGTTTCCGGTAGTGTAAATGAAAAATGCAGGAACGCCTTTTTTATAAAACGGACAATGATCGCTATTGCACGATTCTCCGCGTTCTTTTACGTTGCTGATGTAGTTTGCCGAATCGTTCAGACTTTTGAGTCTGGCAAATTGTTCCGGGAATTTTGTAGCATTTACAACGGTTATTCCGGTACTTCCTGTTCCAACCATATCAAGGTTGATGAGGAATTTGATTTTTCCCAAATCAACCATTGGATTTTCCGCGAAAAATGTACTTCCGTTGAGCCCGGTTTCTTCTGAAGCCAAAGCAATAAACAGAAGCGAATAACGTGGACGATACGACTTGTTTTTGAAATTTTTTGCCAAATCGAGCATCATGGCTACTCCCGATGCATTATCGTTGCCACCCGGAAATATAGCAGGACCCATTTTACCGATATGATCGTAGTGAGCCGAAATGACAATAAAACTATCAGCATATTCTTGTCCTTGCAGATAAGCGACCACATTGTTTACAGGAAACTTGGGGAAGTATTTTGTTTCAATCTGGCATTCGGCTTTTTTAACCGGCTTCGATGGAAAAACCGATGAATGCAGACGAGCAATGAAGTATTTTTCTCTGCTTGAATACATAGCTACACTAAAAGTATAATTGGTTGAATCGAGCAGGATAACTCCAGTTGCATTCCATGGATTGCTATAGGCTACACTTTCGTACCATTTGTGTGCGTCGGCATCCGAAGCCTGGTATTTATACAAAACCAATACTTTTCCTGTTGCTTTGCTACTTATTTTCGAAAGTTTTTTCTTGTTTTTTCTGATATCTTCTGTAATAGACAAGACGGGGAAAGTTCCATCAATACCACTTGTATGAATATCGAAAATAAAATCGTTGCCAGGTTTCAATGTGTCGTTGTCGAGAATGAGTACTGATTTTGTGATGTTATTTACCTTTACGAAGAATGGCTGAAAATAGCTTTCATTAACAGACTTAATGCCGTTTCGGATAAATTCACTTCGAATAAAATTGGCGGCCGAGTCAATACCGCCATCCTGATATCCACGACCAGAAAATTCAACAGAGCCTAACTTCAGCATTACCTGACGTGCGTAGCTTGAGTCTTGAGCATTTGTTGTTTTGGTTGAGTAAACAAACAACGAGGTTAAAGCAATGCCAGCCAGGAAATTTAATGTTTTGGCAAAAATCTTTCTCGTATAAGTCTTTAGGGTATTCATACTTGTCGTTTTTGTCACATAAACCTGCGTTGAATAAAACGCTCAAGCTTGGCCACTGTTTCAGCTTTTTCGGAGCTATTGTAGCGTTGAAGATTTTCGTGCAAAATCCCAATTGCACTATCCAAATTCGATGCAATATTTATCTGCGAAATCATTTCATCATATTCCTTCATCTGACCTTTGAATAGCTCATTTACAAACATAAATTTGTCGTTGATACCAATGGCTGTTTTCAAGTTGTTGACGGGGGTTTCTGTCATTTTCTGATTCAAGCCTTGCTGATTGGCTTTCAATTGGTCATTGATACTCATCTCTTCTTTTTTGAACTTTTCAGCTAACGAAACAGATTGCGAAAATAAATCGGGTTCGGGTGTAACTATCGTTGTTTCATTGGCTTCGACAGTGACTTGTTCGGTTTGAACTATTTCGTTTACAGGTTCTGGAATTGGCTCAACCACTTCATTTTTCATGAATTCTTCAGAGGTGATATTTTCCTCTATCGGCAAATCTATTTCTGCAATGGTCGTTTCGGGCTGAATTCTGATCTCTGGTTCAACAATGATAGGTTCGGTTATTATATTAGGAACAACTTTCATAGGCGCTTCAGGTGTCGAAATGGAAGGTGCCGAAGACTGTTCCGTAAACATTTTTCTGTTTTCTTCGTCCAGCATCTGAACTTCGCGGTATAATTTTCTGATTTGTTCGAGAAGTAGATCGATATCGATGGGTTGAATATAACCTTCAGTAGAAGTGATATTGGCTGCCATCTCAACAAGCGATTCCAGAGAGCCAATTATTCCGTTTTTAATTATTTCGTGCGCCATAGCCCAAAGTGATTTGATTTTTATATTTTTGTGTGATAATGTTGGTTCAAAGATACTCAAAGAATTGAAAAAAATCGGTTATGTTTCTTGAAAAAATTAAGAAAGAAGGAAGGTCAGGCTGGATTGAAGTTATTAGCGGGTCAATGTTTTCGGGAAAAACCGAAGAATTGATTCGTAGATTAAAAAGAGCCCAGATAGCTAAAATGAAAGTTGAAATTTTTAAACCATCTATTGATGTTCGTTACGATGAAACCGATGTTGTATCGCACGACTCGAATCACATTACCAGCACCCCGGTTGAAAATTCGAACAATATCATGATTTTGGCGCAGGATGTTGATGTTGTGGGTATTGACGAAGCTCAGTTTTTCGATGAAGGATTGCTCGATGTGTGTAATTATCTGGCGAATAATGGAATACGCGTGATTATTGCCGGTCTTGATATGGATTATTTGGGGAAACCTTTTGGCCCTATGCCTGCATTGATGTCGATAGCCGAGTACGTCACCAAAGTTCATGCAATATGTATGAAATGTGGGAGTTTAGCTCAACATTCGCACCGGATGGTGCATAACGATAAACGTATTATGTTGGGCGAAATGGAATCGTACCAACCTCTTTGCCGAAGCTGTTTTGTTGAAGAATTTCAGAAATCGGGATAACAAAACAAATTACCGGAATCGCTTTTCGGTAGTTAATTAATGTTACGTATTAATTAATTGATAAAAACAGTTTTATTTACTGTTTTTCCAGGCTCAAGGCGAATGGTTGTTTCGCCATACATTTCAGTGGTTGTCCCGGTCTGAGAAGTGTCGAGCCATGCATGAACGTCAAGAATAGCTTCTAGTTCGAATATGTGTTCGAAGTTGCCTTCAGCATCGCATTGGCCTTCAACATTTACATCGTATTTCTCAAGTCTTACATGTGCAAAAGGTACTACCTGAGTAGTGTCGGTAGTATATTTAACTGTAATAATAGCTTTGGTTTCTTCGGGTTTTTTACATCCCGAGGTGAAAGTCAGGAAGAAAAATCCTGAAATGATAAGTGTAATAGCAGCGATTCTTTTCATGTTTTTTTCTTTTAAACTGAAAAACGTTGAATGAGGTTTCAAACTTACGAAGAAAAATTGGAATGAGATGCGATTTTTTGTCAAATAAGCTCAATATCTCTATTAGTAATTTAAAATTCTTATTGATGTCGGACAAATGGAATAATCATGCAGGCAAAACAATTTGTGAATTATCGATTGTACTAAAAATACAGATTCTGATTTTCATTTGGCTGGAATTTTGTATTTTTGGAACATTAAAATTACAACTATGAAAAACACTGTTTTTGCAACCATTCTTTTTGCAGCAGTTTCGATGGGTTTGTTTGCTCAAAATACCCCTAAAGGAACCAAGGTTCTTATTTCAACATCGTTGGGCGATATTAAAGTTGTACTTTACGACAACACTCCATTGCATCGTGACAATTTTATTGAACTGGTAAAAGAAAATTATTATGATGGTACATTGTTCCATAGAGTAATCAATCAGTTTATGATTCAGGGTGGTGATCCTGACAGCCGAAATGCTAAACCCAAGCAAATGCTTGGTAATGGTGGACCCGATTATACAATTCCATTTGAGTACGTAGCCGAAAACTATCACAAACGCGGAGCACTTGCCGCGGCGCGTATGGGTGACGATGTAAATCCGGAGAAAGCCAGTTCGGGTTCACAGTTTTATATTGTTCAGGGGCGCACTTTTTCCGATGCTGAGCTCGATCAGATAGAGAAGAGAATTAATAAAGTCTATACCGACGAACAGCGCGAAGTGTACAAAACCGAAGGTGGAACCCCATTTCTTGATGGAAACTACACTGTTTTTGGCGAAGTATATGAAGGAATGGATGTGGTCGATAAAATTGCCAAAGTAACAAGAGATCGAAACGATAGACCTTTGGAAGATGTTTCTATGACGGTTACTCTGATTATTGAGTAACAAATTTGCACAAAAAATATTATGAGAGATGAGATTTTGAGTTGTCGCAACCAGGTTGCTGACTATGTGGTGGCCAATGAAGCTGATGTAGAGGTATTCCGAATCAAATATTTAGGGAAAAAGGGTGTGCTTAACGACTTTTTTGCCCGATTTAAGGATGTCCCCGGTGAACAAAAAAAGGAAACAGGTCAACTGCTCAATGAGCTAAAGATGTTGATATTCGAACGATTAGACAGCTTTGTTGAACAATTCCAGTCGTCAACCAAATCCTCCGAAGTTGTTGATGATTATACACGACCAGCAGAGTTTGAATTTGCGGGTTCACGTCATCCAATATCGCTGGTTCGAAATAAAATGATTTCTATTTTCGAACGGATGGGCTTTTCGGTTGAAGAAGGACCTGAAATCGAAGACGACTGGCACAATTTTTCCGCATTGAATTTTCCTCCCGAACATCCGGCTCGCGATATGCAGGATACGTTTTTTATCGATACCAACCCCGATATTGCTTTGCGTACACACACGTCGTCGGTTCAGATTCGTGTTATGGAGAATAGCAAGCCGCCTATTCGAAGCATATTCCCGGGACGAGTTTACCGCAACGAAGCCATTTCGGCTAGGGCTCATTGTTTTTTTCATCAGATTGAAGGACTTTACGTCGATAAAAATGTAACTTTTGCTGATTTAAAGCATGCATTGCTTCATTTTTCACGCGAAATGTTTGATTCTAAAACAAATATCAGATTACGCCCCTCATATTTTCCATTTACAGAACCATCGGCCGAGATGGATATTTCCTGCAATCTTTGTGGTGGCGAAGGCTGCGCTTTCTGTAAATACACAGGTTGGGTTGAAATATTAGGATGTGGAATGGTTGACCCCAATGTTTTACAGAATTGTAATATTGATCCATCTGTTTATACCGGATACGCTTTTGGTATTGGTGTTGAGCGTATTACCAATTTGCTGTACGGTGTAAAAGACTTACGGATGTTTTCCGAGAACGACGTGAGGTTTTTACAGCAGTTTAGTGCAGCTGAATAGAAATTCTTTATCTAGCTTCTTTTTCTTTGCGAGGTAGTAGTATCGATAGTATAATACTTGCCGCCAGAATACCTATAATTACCATCAGACTGTGCTTGGTTTCGAAACCGATTTTGTGCAGGTAAAATTCAAATAATAATTTCAAACCTACAAACATGAGTAGAATAGCCAAACCTGGTTTCAAATATCGAAACATATTCATGATGTTACTCAATACAAAGAATAGAGAACGTAATCCGAGAATGGCAAATATATTTGAGAAAAATACAATGAAGGGGTCTTTGGTAACTGAAAAAATGGCAGGCACTGAATCGACGGCAAAGATGACATCGGTGAATTCAATTACCAACACAACTAAAAATAACGGTGTTAAAAAGAATTTGCCATTTTCGCGGTGGAAAAACCGATTACCTATAAATTTCGGATAAACATTGAAAAATTTACTGGTCCATTTTACCACTTTATGATCCGAAATATCAATTTTTTCGTCATTTTCTTTGTGAAGAAAGAGCTTAATACCTGCATAAAGAAGAAATGCTCCGAAAATATACAGGACCCAATCGAAACGGTGTATCAGAGCCGAGGCAAAGAATATAAAAATAAACCGAAGTAAAATGGCTCCCAGAATCCCATAAAACAATACCTTCTTATAATGCTTCTTTTTGACTTTGAAGCTGATGAAAATAAGCATCATTACAAAAAGATTGTCAATCGATAATGCGTATTCAATCAAATACCCCGACATATACTCGAGGCCCAGATTGCTTCGGTATCGGGCTAAAGAGCCTTCGAAATCGTTCGGATCAACAATTACTGGATGGTGATGAAGCGCTACAATTTCTTTTAGCCTATCAATTGAATCGATCCCATGAATAAGTTGCCCCTGATTTAAAATGAAAAAATAAAATCCGAGACTAAAACTAATCCAAATTGTTGTCCAAACAACAGCTTCGCGAAACTTCACTTCGTGAGAGTTTTTATTAAAAACTCCCAAATCGAATAACAGTAATAAAACTATTAGGACAATAAACCCGGAAAAGAAAAGCACATCATTCATCAGATCATTATCTGACTACAAAGTTAATACAAAAAGCTTAGCATAATACCAGCGGCAACAGCACTTCCAATTACACCAGCAACATTGGGGCCCATGGCATGCATGAGCAGGTGGTTGGTTTTGTCGTATTGTTGTCCGATCATCTGTGAAACCCTGGCGCTATCTGGCACTGCTGAAACTCCTGCATTCCCAATAAGAGGATTGATTTTGCGACCCGGTTTCAGGAAAAGATTCAGTACTTTACAAAACATTACACCACCAAGCGTAGCAATAACAAAAGAAGCAGCGCCCAGTGCAAAAATACCGATCGATTTGGTTGTGAGAAATGTAGTAGCCTGTGTAGAAGCTCCAACTGTAAGTCCAATGAGTATTGTTACAATATCAATCAGTGGTCCTTTAGCAGTATCGGCAAGACGTTTGGTAACTCCGCTTTCCTTGAGTAAGTTTCCAAAGAAAAGCATTCCAAGTAACGGAAGACCTGATGGAACAATGAAGCAGGTAAGTAATATACCGATGATTGGGAATAGAATTTTTTCGCGTTTCGAAACAGCGCGAGGAGGTTTCATGCGAATGAGGCGTTCTTTTTTCGAGGTGAGCAAACGCATTATGGGAGGCTGAATAACTGGAACCAGTGCCATATAGCTATATGCTGAAACGGCAATGGCTCCCATGAGATCGGGTGCCAGCTTTGAGGAAAGAAAAATAGCAGTAGGTCCATCTGCACCACCGATAATACCGATTGCTCCAGCCTCTTGCGGACTGAAACCCAGTGCTAACGAAACCATATATGCGCCGAAAATGCCGATTTGTGCTGCTGCTCCAATGAGAAATAGTTTAGGATTCGAGATCAATGCAGAGAAATCGGTCATGGCTCCGATCCCAAGAAAAATCAAAGGGGGATAAACACCTTGAATTACACCGAAATAAAGATAGTTCATCACACTTCCCGTTTCGTAAATTCCCAGTTTTAATCCGGGGTAAAAGGGGATATTTCCGATAATCATTCCAAATCCGATGGGGACAAGCAATAATGGCTCGTAGTCTTTAGTGATGGCTAAATAAATGAAAATCAAACCAATCGCAATCATTACAATGTGCCCCACAGTCATGTTGGCAAAAGCAGTGTATTGAAAGAATTGTTCGAATCGTTGAAGAAGAAATTCAAAAAAACTCATATCAACCTCCAATTTCTACTAATACATCACCTTCCATAACATTGTCGCCTTTGTGAAATTTGATCGACTTCACAACTCCCTCTTTGTCGGAATTGATTACATTTTCCATTTTCATGGCCTCAAGAGTCAATAGTTTTTGTCCGAAAGTAATTGTGTCGCCTTCCTTCACATGAACATCCATAATAACTCCGGGTAGTGGAGATTTTATGCTTGTAGTTACTGCGCTGCCAGGACTTGCTGTCTTTTTTACCTGTGGACTTGCGTCGGTTGACGGAACAGCTTGCTGTCGAACGAGCTTTGGTGTTTTGACAGGCTGAAGGCTACGGTCAACTTCCACATCGTAAGCAGTGCCGTTTACGTTTACTTCGATGTGAGCTTCTTCAACTTCACCGATTTCAACATCGTATTTGTTTCCGTTTATGGTAAATGCAAATTTTTTCATTGCCTACTTTCTTTTAAATGGGTTTTGAACAGGTTTGTTGGGCATTTGGCGGAGCATGTACAATTTCGAGCTCCAGGGCGAATAGGTTTTTGTGACCTTTTTAATAGTCAGAACAGCTTCTTCATGATCGTGAAGTTGATTTCTGTATAAGTGGATCGCCAAAGCAATAGCTGCATTTATTTCACCACTCAGAATTTGAGTTTCACTTTCCTCCTCCTCAATATTTACTGATGCTGTTCTCTTGTGTTTTAGATTGATGGTGACTTTCGTCTGAAACAATTTAGATAGAACTTTGAAAAACAAATACAAAAGTGCCAGAGCACACATAACAACTGAAAAAGCCACCATTGTCATTCCTATCCCGATGGGGTCGTATTGAATAAATAGTTCAGCAGTTTTAACTTTAGCTTCCGTTTCGTTGGTTTGACCAGGGGTGAAACTATTAGAAACAACCCAATCACCTTTTCCATCAATGCTTCTGGTACAGGTTTGATCGGCTTTTGATAAGTTGAAAGATACCGAATCAACAACGGTTGTAGCATTTGAGGCGTAGAGCGCAATAAAATCTGTGCTGTCAAGTTTGAAGTTGGTGTGAAAAACACTATGTTCGGAGTTCCCATCGAAGTAGAAAATAAGATAACTTCTGGGGCCCATGTACATCCGAGCATTAGATGGGATTCGATATTTACGCGGATCGTTGATGTCGTCGGTCAGAAACATGTTGGCTATGTTTACTGTTCCGTAACTGGTGTTGAAAATTTCGATCCATGCTGCATGATGCCCGAAATTATCAATAGGTCCGTTTTGGTTGATTGACATTACCTCGTTGATGCGAATATCGGTTTGGTTTTGTGCATTTGCAATGCCCGATATCATCAGTAGCAACAGAGGTAATATTTTTAAGAAATTCATTTTCATGATTGCTCAATTTTTACAGCGGTAAGTTGCTGTGCTTTTTGGGAGGAAGTGCCTGCTTTTTGGTAGAAAGCGACTGCAGAGCTCTGATAACACGGAAACGTGTGTTTCTGGGCTCAATAATATCGTCGATAAAGCCATAGCGGGCAGCCTGATAAGGCGATGCAAATTTTTCACGATATTCGGCTTCTTTTTCTTCGATAAACTTGGCACGTTCCACTTCGTCAGTTAATTCCCTCAGTTTTTTACCTTCAATAATTTCAACAGCACCGCGAGCACCCATAACTGCAATTTCGGCCGATGGCCATGCGTAATTGATGTCGGCTCTGAGTTGTTTCGAGCCCATCACATCGTGAGCCCCGCCATACGATTTACGGAGTGTGATTGTGATTTTTGGGACAGTGGCTTCACCATAAGCGTATAGCAATTTGGCCCCGTTGGTGATAATACCACCATATTCCTGTTGTGTACCAGGAAGGAATCCCGGAACGTCAACCAGTGTTAAAATGGGAATATTGAATGCATCGCAGAATCGTACAAAACGAGCACCTTTTTTCGATGCATCAATATCGAGAACACCTGCAAGATAGTTTGGCTGGTTGGCTACAATACCAACCGACATGCCACCCATTCGTGAAAAGCCTACAACAATGTTCGACGCGTAGTTGCGATGCACTTCCAGAAATTCGCCGTTATCAACAATAGCTGCTATAACGTCTTTTACATCGTATGGTTTGTTGGGGTTTTCAGGAATAATATAGTTTAGAGCATCGTCGAGACGATCGATTGGGTCGTCGGAAGTAACGAATGGAGGATCTTCCATGTTGTTAGCAGGTAGATAACTCAGAAGTTTCCTGATAATCATAATACCTTCTTCTTCGTTATTGGCAACAAAGTGTGCAACACCCGATTTGGATGCATGAACATTAGCACCGCCCAGTTCCTGATCGGTAACTATTTCGCCGGTTACTGTTTTAACCACTTTGGGTCCGGTAACAAACATATAACTGTTTTCCTTCGACATGAGGACAAAATCGGTGAGGGCTGGGGAGTAAACAGCACCGCCGGCACAAGGACCAAAAATGGCCGAAATTTGAGGAATAACACCCGAAGCTATAATATTGCGCTCAAAAATTTCGGCATAACCGCCTAAACTCTTTACGCCTTCCTGAATACGAGCCCCACCCGAATCGTTGATTCCAATCACAGGAGCTCCAACTTTGAGAGCCTGATCCATGATTTTGCAAATTTTATTTGCATATGCTTCTGACAACGAGCCACCAAATACGGTAAAATCCTGTGAGAAAACATACACAAGTCTTCCATCTACGGTTCCGTAGCCGGTAACAACACCATCCGAAAGGTATCTTTCTTTCTCCATACCGAAATCGTGACAGCGATGTGATACAAACATATCAAATTCTTCGAACGAGTCTTCGTCAAGCATTAACTCAATGCGTTCGCGAGCTGTGAGTTTGCCTTTGGCGTGTTGAGTTTCGATGCGTTTTTGCCCTCCACCCAATCGTGCTTGGTCACGACGTTCGAGAAGGTCTTTAATTTTATCTTCAATTGACATATTACTTAGAGTTTTTATTTTCGCACAATTCTGTCAATACACCCACAGTCGATTTGGGATGCAGGAAAGCGATGCTAAGTCCTTCGGCACCTTTTCGCGGAGCCTTGTCGATGAGCTGGACCCCTTTTTCTTCGGCTTCGGCCAAAGCACCTTCGATATTTTTAACAGCGAATGCCATATGGTGCATTCCCTGTCCTTTTTTTTCAATAAATTTTCCAATGGGCCCTTCCGGATCGGTGCTTTCCAGAAGCTCGATTTTGGTTTGACCAATCATGAAAAAAGCAGTTTTTACACGCTGATCGACAACCTCTTCGATTGCATAACATGTTAAACCCAACACTTCCTCGTAATATTTTATGCTTTCCTCGAGGTTGTTTACGGCTATGCCAATGTGCTCGATGTGTGATATTTCCATGTCAGTTTTTGCTTGCAAATGTAATGTCTATTTTCCGATTCCTCCAAATAAGTTTCTAACTTTTTGTGATTATTTGTAATATTTTTGTTGATATAATATAGGTGTGGTTGGTGAGAAAATTTGCTTTTTGTTTTGTAAAGGGGAGGGCCGGATCACACTTTTCTTTTTACGTTTTCAATTTTGATGAACAACCTGAAGTGTATTACAAAGTTGATTTTATATATGGAAAATAAATCATTACGGATTAGATTGTATTATTCATTGTCAAAATGATTTTGTAACTGCCTTTTGTTTTTTCGAAGAAAATTCACAAAAGGCTTGCATTTTGATTGCTTATGAATTATATTTGGCAAAGTTTATTACCGAGAGCGATTTTTATGATTTAAACGAATTGAATGATTATGCTGGAACAAAACAGACTATTCAGTGAAACTGACCCGGAGAGTGAACTTTCGGAGTCGGTTTTTGTTTTTATGGCAACCCGTATGCAGCAGAAAGTTTTTATATTTAATGAAAAAGGAGATATGTGTTTTGCGAATCGGGTAGCAGAACAATATTCGGGTTCCAAATTATCTGAGTTTGAGAGAAAGTTTTCTTTTGAAATTGGAAAAAGGAGTTCGGCGGGAAACGAAATGCGAAACAATCCGGAAAAAGATCTGTCATCAGATTCTGGGGAAGTTGAATTTTTTAACAAAAATGGTTCTTTGTTGAAAATAGAAGTGGATGTTTCGAGATTTGAGCATTCAGGAGCAGTTTATTTTATGGCTGTTGAAAAAACTGAAACCGATAATAAGTTGATTAGCGAAGATAGCTTGCTGGATGGAGATTATAATAATGTGTGGCGGAAAATATTCGATTCAATTACTGATGCGATTGTTTTACTTGATATTACCGGAAAAGTGAAACAATTCAATAAGGCTTTTGGAATGATAAATGGTTTGTCGGCAGAGGAAATCAAAGAACAGCAATGCTGCAAGCTTGTTTCTGATTATTTTTCCACTATTGAAAATTGTCCGTTTCATGAAGTTGTTCAATCAGGAACAGGGAGAAAAAATCGAATTGAATTAAATGATGTCGTTTTTCAAGTTGCAGTCGAACCGGTGTATGATAGCCAAAATATATGCATAGGTACTATTGCTGTTTTTGAAAATATTACAGAAAAAGAGCAGGCGGAATTAGAACTCGAAAAAAGCGATTTGGCGTTCAGAAAGGCGCAGCAAACAGCTCATGTGGGCAGTTGGACTTGGTATATTCAAGACGACCAACTTGAGTGGTCTAATGAGATGTATCGGATATTTGGTGTTTCGCAGGATACTTTTTCAGGAAAACTATCCGAAGTTATGATGTCGTCGATCCATCCCGATGATTTAGCTGAGGTTGAAGCTTCAAATAAATCTGTTATAGAGAAAGGAGAACCCTATCCTGTTGAGTACAGAATTATTGCAGCTGATGGTAGTGTTCGTTATGTGTATGCCGAAGCTGGTGAATTGGTAAATGATGAAAATGGAAATCCGTTTCAACTTTCCGGGATTGTACAGGATATTACTTCCAGAAAAGTGGCTGAGATTGAGTTGCAGAAGCGCGAACATTTACTCGACAGGATTTTTGATATTTTACCTGTAGGACTATGGATTGCCGATGAAAAAGGTGTATTAATCAGAAGCAATGCAAAAGGTCGCGAAATATGGGGCGAAGCTCCAATGGTTGGCCCCGAAAAGTATCATGTTTTCAGAGCACGGCGTTTGCCATCGGGTATTGAAGTTGTGGATGATGATTGGGCGCTGTCGCATACTATTAATAAAGGAGTAACTGTTACTGATGAATTGCTCGAAATTGATGCACTTGATGGACAAAAACGTGTAATTCTTAATTATACAGCACCGGTACTAAATGAAAATGGTATTATTGAAGCAGCCATTGTAGTAAATCAGGACATTACTCAATTACAACTCATTTCTGAGCAATTACGTCAGAGCGAAGAAAAATTCAGACTTATTGCAGAAAAAGCCTCTGATGTAGTGTGGCTTATGGATTTGAAGGGGCGCAGTTTGTTTGTAACTCCATCCATTGAATTTTTTACTGGTTATTCGCAAACTGAATATCTGGCTCAAACAATTAGTGATCGTTTTACTCCGGATTCGGCAAAGATTGCGATTGAAACATTGCAGCAGGAAATTATGGCTTATAGTTACCTGAAAAAAGTTCCGCATGACTTTTCGAAAACACTGATTCTTGAGTATAAATGTAAGGACGGGACAGTGAAATCAGGAGAATTACTGATTACGCCTTATTTTGATGAAGATGAAAATCTGAAAGGATTGCATGGTGTAACGCGCGATGTTACCGAGCGAGTAAAAATAAATGAAGAGCTGAGAAAACTTAATGCAGAACTGGAGCTACGGGTGAAAGAGCGTACTTCGGAGCTGGAAGAAAGCAATGCCAAGTTGTCGAGAATGAATAAGTTGTTTGTAGGACGTGAACTTAGAATGGCTGAATTGAAAGAAGAGATTGCCGGATTAGAGAAAAAACTGGAAGGCTTGGTGTAAATAGAGTAGGTATTTTTACCTGGAATGCGCGTTTCGATTTGTTGTATTATTGTTCGACTGAACCTATGAATGAAACTTTTATTGTTGGATTGATACAAAATATAGCATTGCTGTTAGCATTCAGCATGTTGCATGATTTTTTTGCATCAAGCTTTGCCCGTTTCAATCGATATTTCTATCAGCTTATTACAGGAATTTTGCTAGGTGGTATCGGGGTTATGCTAATTCTAACCCCTTGGAATTTACAGCCGGGTATTTTTTTCGATACCCGTTCGGTGATGTTATCTGTTTCTGGCTTATTTTTTGGCCCGATTCCCACTTTTATTGCAATAGCCATTACATCTGTTTATCGCTATAGCATTGGTGGCGATGGTATGTGGATGGGGATAGCTGTAATTATTTCATCGGGTGTCATTGGGATTGTTTGGCGAACAATCTTTGCAACATGGAATCAACGACATACAGGATTTCATTTGCTTTTTATGGGAATAACAGCGCATTTGATTATGTTGAGTTGCACTTTGCTATTGCCTGCGGGTTCGCGATTGAATGTGTTGGATAATATTTTTATTCCTGTTCTTTTTGTTTATCCTATAGCTGTGTTTTTGTTGGGACAATTGCTTCTGCTTCAACGGAAAAACCAGAATAATCGTAACGAATTAGCCACCAGCGAACAGCGCTGGAAATTTGCACTGGATGGTTCTGGTAATGGTGTGTGGGATTGGGATCTGAAAACGAATCATTGTTATTTTTCGCGAAGCTATAAGGCTATGCTGGGCTATGTGAATGACGATTTTTTAAATGATTTTGATGAATGGAAGCGCCGTATACATTACGATGACAAAGAAAGGGTTTTGAAGATTGTTGATGAATACCTAAAAGGTAAGGTTGATGAATATCAAGTTGAGTTCAGAATGCTTAGTAAGTCAGGCGCGTATAGATGGATATTGGCTCGCGGAAAAATTGTCGAGTACAATGAAAATAATGAACCAATACGTGTTATCGGAACTCATACCGACATTACTGAACGCCGGGAAGCCGAAGAGGCCAGACAGAAAACCGAATCGAAATACAAGCGTTTGCTTGAAAGTATGATGGATGGTTTTGTGTTTATTGGGGTGGATGGAAAAATTACTGATTGCAACGAGTCGTATTGTGAAATGCTCCAATATTCGTCAGCTGAATTGCGCAAGTTTACTTGTCAGCAACTCACTCCTGAAAAATGGCATGAGCTTGAACAGAAGATAGTAGATGATAAAATTATGACTCTGGGTTATTCGGGAGTGTATGAAAAGGAATATATTAAAAAAGACGGAACTGTTTTCCCAGTTGAGTTGAGCTTGTTTCTTTCAAGAAATGAAAATGGAGATATTGAGGGTATTTGGGGAATTGTTAGGGATATTTCGAGACGAAAAAAGTTTGAATTTGAGCTATATGAAACCAGTGAGTTTCTTGAAAGTCTGTTCAATTACGCAAATGCACCAATTGTTGTTTGGGACAACAAAATGCATATTACCCGATTCAATAAAGCATTTGAGGTTTTGTCGCAGTACTCGTCAAAAGAAGTTGTGGGGCGAAAAATAGATATGTTGTTTCCACCCGAAAGCCGACAGCGTTCGAGCGAGATGATATCTCAACCCGTAGAGGGGAAGCGCTTGAATGTTGTTGAAATTGAAATTGTACGTAAGGATGGAGTAAAACGAATGGTACTCTGGAATTCGGCCAATGTATTTGATCAAAGTAAGGAAAATGTTATTGCAACAATTGCTCAGGGGCACGACATAACTGACCGTAAAAAGGCCGAGGATGAAGTTCGACGTTTGAACGAGGAACTTGAGCGTAAAGTGACAGAACGTACTTACTTGCTGGAAGTCCGGAGTTCGGAACTTGCCGAAAATGAAAAGGCTCTTATGAATTTGGTAGAAGATCTGAATTTAAAAACCGAAGAACTTGAACAGAAATCGAATGAACTCAAATTGACTAACAGTGAACTTGAAGCATTTTCGTATTCTGTATCGCACGACTTACGAGCTCCTTTGCGTGCCATTAACAATTTTGCTTCTATACTGAAAGAAGAATATGCGTCGAAGCTTGATGATGAAGCCAGGCGAATTTGCGTAATCATCGACGAAAACACTAAGCGAATGGGAAAATTGATTGATGATTTGCTTTCGTTTAGCCGAATTGGACGCTCCGATATTATGTTGATGCCTATTGATATGAATGCTATGGTGAAAGGAGCATTTCTTGAATGTGCAATGGATCCTGAAAGGGTAAAACTATATATTGGGAAACTTCATTCTATTCAAGCCGATGCGACATTAATAAAACAGGTTTGGATTAATTTGATTTCGAATGCTGTGAAATTTTCAGCAAATAGTGATAATCCGCAAATATCGGTGAGTAGTGTCGATTTGGATACAGCCATTGAGTATTCAATTCAGGATAATGGTGCCGGATTCGATATGGAATATGTGGGAAAGCTTTTTGGCGTATTTCAGCGTTTACATAGCGTGAAAGAATTTGAAGGAACTGGTGTGGGTTTGGCTATTGTAAAAAGAATTGTTGAACGACATGGCGGAGTAATCCGCGCAATTGGTGAACCTGGCAAAGGAGCTGAGTTTATATTTACACTTCCTAAAAAAACACAGATATAATGGAAAATATTGCACAAACCATTGAAATTCTGTTGGTAGAAGATAATCCAAACGATGCTGATTTATTTATCCGTGTTTTGCGTAAAAATGGTGTTCAGGAAGCAATTCATGTGTGTGAAGACGGTGATGATGCTTTGCGTTTTTTATATTTTGCTGACAGGTATAGTAGTTACCGAAGTCATACGCGATTAAAATTGATATTTCTCGATATCAAACTTCCAAAGGTAAGCGGCCTCGAAGTGTTGAGTGAAATCAAAACAGACAAATTTCTTAAAATCATTCCTGTTGTAATCATTTCTTCTTCACGGGAAGAATCTGATTTGCAACATGCTGCTATACTTGGAGCCAATAGTTACATTGTTAAACCCGTATCCTACGATGACTTTGTGTCTTCGATGAGTCAGGTGTGCAATTATTGGCTTAAATTGAACGAATTGCCCCGAGATATTAATACTGAACAGTAATTCTATGCAAGCTCAACTCAATCTTAGAATACTCATCGTTGAAGATTTACCAAGTGATGCGGAACTTGTACGTCGCGAAACACTAAAAGTGCTACCTGATGCGGATTTTAGAGTGGTAGAAACAGAGACGGATTTTTTATACGAACTGAGTGAATTTAAGCCGGATCTCATTTTGTCGGATTATAGTATGCCGAAATTTACAGGATTACGGGCTTTGCGTCTTACACTTGATTTTTCTCCCGAAACTCCGGTGATTATTGTTACAGGATCAATAAACGAAGATACCGCTGTCGACTGTATGAAAGCTGGTGCAGCAAACTATGTGATTAAAGACCAGATGAAGCGCCTTGGACCTGCAATCCGTCATGCTCTCGAAGAAAAGCAGAATCTGTTCGAAAAAATGCGGGCTCAGGCGGAGCTTGAAAAAGAGAGATTCAGGTTTAATGCTTTGGCCGAGAATTCGTTTGATATAATGACTATTCTTTCAGCTGAAGGTGAAATAATATATGAAAGTAGCGCTACAATGCATATTCTTGGCTATCGGGCAGGAATGCGTGTAGGACAGAATGTCTTTGCTTCGGTACATCCCGACGATGCAGCAAATGTAGTTGCTTCGTTCACTCAGTTGGCAACCGGCGAAATTAACAGGGCGCAGGTGGAGTTTCGTTTTAAGCACGAAAATGGTTCATGGGTTTGGCTTGAAGCTAGTGGACAGAATTTGTTGAGTAATCCGTATTTGCAAGGCATTCTTGTTAATTCGCGCGACATAAGCGAACGAAAAAAGGCAGAAGAAAAGTTACGTGCAAATCAGGAATTTCTTACGGGTATCATCGAAAACAGCGATAACCTGATTTT
>PHDB01000111.1 GCA_002842495.1 Bacteroidetes bacterium HGW-Bacteroidetes-6 | reverse complement strand
TGAATATTCCGGTGAAAGTAGGCCACTATTCCGGAGCAAAGTAGGCCACTAATTCAGTGACAGAAGAGGTGGTAAAAATAGCAAAATTTTGGGATTAGATTTTTTTTCTTAGCGACTCGCCTTTCAACTCAATTTTGTGGGCAGCACCTGACAATCTGTCCATGATAGCATCGGCCAGAGTTGGTTCATTCAGGTATTGATACCAAGACTTTACCGGCAACTGAGATGTGATAATAGTTGAACGCTTACCATATCGATCTTCGAGTAGTTGCAATAAAGCTAATTTGGTATTGTGATCCAGAGGTGCCATGCCAAAGTCATCGAGTATAATGAGAGGAACTTTTTCGAGCTGGTTAAGCAGCTTAATATATGAGCCGTCTAGCCTTGATAGGACAAGTTTTTCAATAAAACGGTTCATCCCCAGGTAGTAAACTTTGTATCCCAAAGAGCAGGCTTGCCTGCCCAGCGCGCAAGCCAGATAACTTTTGCCACATCCGGTAGCCCCTGTAATCAGTAAATTTTCAGCTCGTTGTATAAAACTACAATCTGCCAAAGCCAGTAATTGGTCGCGTGTAAAGTTTCGTTGTGCCGAGCATTGAACTTGTTCTAACACAGCATCGTATCTCAATTTGCTAAGTTTAAGATACATTTGGGTTCGTTGCCCGGTACGGTTCTGCATTTCAGCCTGCACCAGATGAGCCAGCAGTTCGTGTGGTGTTGGTTGTTGGTCTAATGGCAGTGCGATTGCACTTTGGTAAGCCTGAGCCATACCGTGTAACCTGAGTTGTTCAAGTTGTTCTAAGGTTGCATTTGTGTTAATCATAATTTGTTTGGTTTAAGGTTAAGTTATTGTTTTTCAGACATAACCCGGAGTCTCCGCCCCCTTCGGTACAAAAGGTAGTTCTCAGAGCTCAGAAGTATAAAGGGGAGCGGAGAAAACGGGTCAGCGTATGAGAATGGGAGTACAAGTCAACCATAGCAAGTATCACCTCGAAGATTGTCGTGTAACGGAATGCAAAAGTCAATGCTTACCTGATTGGGCTCTTTGTCAAGATTCTTTTCAAGAATGTTTCTCAGGGTGGTATAGTTAATTTTTGTTCCGAAAGCCAATGCCCTTGTACAGGCAGCCTCAAGCCTGTTGTTGCCGTACTTTTTGCCAAGTTCAAGACTTCCGATACAACTACGGTAAGTTTGTTGAATAAAAGTGCGCTGTTTTAGCAAAATGGACATAACCTCCCGGGTGTTTTTTCCAACTTCTCCTGCTTTTTTTAAAAAGTATTCTTCATCCCAACCTCTTTGTTCATATATTGCTTTATGATTGGCTGGCATATGCTCTTGAAGAGTGGTATAGCCATTTTTGCTATAATCTCTTTTGTAGCTGGCAATGCGTTGATGTTGAAGATAAACTTCAACATTACGGGTGTCGTAAACCAAGGTTACTTGTTTTGATATATACTGGTGCGGAACGCTGTAAAAATGCCGATCCTCACCAAGCATAATATGGTAATCGGGTGCAACTTTTGCTACTCTGGAGTACTTTACAACAAACTCTTCCTCTGGCAAAGGTCGTAACAGTAGTTTCTCAACAGTTATAAACTTTTCATGCCGGCTGTAATCTCTTCCCTGATATTTGCCATGATTGAGCTTTTCAAGGTGAACCATAATCTCGGTATTGAGACCTTGAAGCGAGTAAAATTGCTTGTTTCGCATTGGAGCATATATGCGGTAATATGCTGTGTTTACGCTGCTTTCAACGCCTGCCTTATCACGTGGTTTGGCCACCCTGGTTGCAGTAAGGGTGGTATCGTAATGTAGTGACCATTGCTGGGCATATTCATCAAAAGTAGGTTCATAACGGTTTGCCTTTTTTACAATTTGCGCCATATTATCGGTTCTTACCATATGTGGTACTCCGCCAAAATATTGCAATGCATTGCTCAGTGCGGCAATCAGAAAGGGTCGTTGTTGTGTTTGCAACGCTTCAACATAAGTGTAGCCCGAGCATGGTAAACGACAAACCAACACCGGACATTTTACAATCTCGCCCGTTTTAATGTCAATATAGTGCAACAAATCACCTGCAAAATCAAACTCCATTAACTCGGCTGGCTCATGTTCAATGTGCATTACAGCCTTCCTTGTTTGCAAATAGCGGTTCAGATGTTCGCAAAACTGTGATCTGCTGTAGCCATTGGGAACCTGTTGCCGGTATTCTTCCCAAAGTATGATACGCGTTGTTTTAGGGTTTGTTAGCTCTTGTGCATAACCAGGTAAACGGCTTTGCAGATCGTTGAATTTTTCGCTTGTAACTATATTTTGAGGCTGTTGATAGAGCAACAAACCTAAGGCTTCATCTTCAAGCTTTAATAGCTCTTTAAAGCTCTTATCCGTTTGTTTTAACCGGTTTACATATTCGTCAACTGTCTTTCGAGAAAGGTTCAATTGCTTCTTAATCTGACGATTTGAAAGTCCCTTTTCTTTTAACTGTAATACTCTGCGAAGTTGTAGCATAGTGATTGTTTTGTTAGCCATTTTTGGAGGTTTATTTTTCTCCAAACCTAACTCTTCTTAATCACTCTAAAGTGGCCTACTTTCTGCCGGAATGTCAGTAAAAAACAAATTTCCTGGCTCTGTTGCAGATGTCAAATTAGTGCCAAAAGTGGCCTACTTTGCTCCGGAATGGGTGGCCTACTTTAGTCCGGAATGGGTGGCCTACTTTGCTCCGGAACGGTGGCATACTATAGTCCGGATTATTCAAAGTGGTCGGCTTTACCGTGCGGTCTTTCTCAAATTGCTCATAACGGCCGAAGCTAAGTGCAGGCGGGCATTTCAAAGCAATTAACATTCAATAAACCACGATGCTTATTAAGTGTAATACGCTTCAAATCAGCACTATC
>PHDB01000110.1 GCA_002842495.1 Bacteroidetes bacterium HGW-Bacteroidetes-6 | reverse complement strand
AGCGCCTCTCCCACTCCATTTTCCTTAGCAAACCTATCGGCGGCAAACTCATGTCGCCTCGAAACAATGTTTGAGAAAATGGAAATAAGCATTGAAACCGGACTAAAAAGCATCGCAAAGACAAGCAAAGACGCATGCAACGATGGCTGCATACCCAACGCCAGAGCAAAATCAGGAATACTCAAAACAATATTGAGCATATACAGAAGACCAAGCATTGTCGCCGTACTTATTGCAAAACCTGTTAACACATGTTTTTTGCGGTAGTGACCTATTTCGTGAGCCAACACAGCTACAATTTCGTTGGTGGTATGTCTTTCGATAAGCGTGTCGTACAAAACTATTCGCTTTTGGGATCCAATTCCGGTGAAATATGCATTGGTCTTTGTTGAGCGCTTGCTGCCATTGATTACAAAAATGTTCTTTAATACAAAACCTGTATTGCCTGCAAACTTTTCGATGCTATCGCGCAGTTCGCCTTGTTCGAGTGGGGTTTGTCTATTGAATAAAGGCACAATAACATTGCTGTAAAACATGGTCATGAGCAATGAAAATACAGTGATTATTCCCCATGCCAACAACCAAAAATAGTCAGGAATGGCAAAATAAATTCCCGATAATAGCCAAAACATACCTCCTCCAATTATTGCGGCAATAAAATACGATTTCAATTTATCGGTTACAAATGTTGTCCGGGTTGTCTTGTTGAAACCAAAACGCTCTTCAATACTAAAAACCGAATACCACTGAAATGGAAGCAAAAGAATATCGGAGCCCAAAAACAGAACAAACAAAAAAACAAGCGAATGGCCTATCGGGTTACTGACAACACTTTCAGCAAATTCATCAATTAAAGCGAAGCCACCACCAAAAATCATCACTAAAATAATGGCCACCTGAAAAGCCGACGAAACATAATGCAATTGCATTCGCTCCCGCGTGTAAAGTCTGGCTTCCTTGTATTTTGCAGAAGGATAAAAATCCTGCAAATTTCCAGGCACATCGGTTTGCCAGTTCCTCATATTAAGAATCGACAAAAAAGTATCGACCAGATAGTCAAACAACAAAAATCCAACTATCAGAATTAAGACATAACCTTCCATACGACTAAAATCAGGAAGCAATGCTATCGACAGGAAGAGCTTCTTCTGATATTTTTACTTCCGCAGGGATTTCAAAAATACCAACTGGTAAAACCAGATTTACCTTCACACTTTTGGCTTCCATCGATACTTCGATACCCGAAACTGTCGATTCGGTTTTCATAGGAATACCATCCCAAATCCAAACTTTCATATCGATAGTTTGTCCATCCGAAACCTGTTGCATTTTGAAAACGTTGCATTCTTTACCCAAAATCTTTTCTTCAGGAAGCTCCTCGATATTGTATTTTTGTTTATCGGCTTCAGATATATTCCGATAATTCAACTCTTCGGTGCTATCCAATTCCATTTTGTTCCAGGTGCCTTCTTTTGCAACCATGTCAATATTATAGATAATGGTATCGAGCACAAAACTTAATTGGTGCATTTTCTGCCCCATCATCTCCGATTTAATTTCCGTACGTGTTTTGTTCCCAAAATCGTCAAACCAAAAGGTTATTTCCTGTTTTATACCCAAGGTCGTAGATTCGTAAACGACAACACCGTTTTTGAATCCTATTTTTTGAGAATCGACTGCGGCAGGAATGTCGTCGGGCGAAAGCTCTTTAAGTGTATCGAGCCACGAAGTACTTACAGCTTGTTCTGTAGAATTGCCGCATGAAGCTAAAAACAATACTGTCACAAGAAAAAGAGGAAACAAATATTTCATATCAGATTCAATTACATTTTATAGCGATTGTGCAAGGATACAAAGGTAAAAATATCCGGGGCAAACGAAAGAAAATCTTCTTCGAGTTCGTTGTAAAATTCCAATAAATATTTCACTGTATTTGGCAACTCGCTCCGAAACGATGCGCGTCGATCGACCATTGCAAACACTTCCTCAAGTCCTTCAAAGGTTTCGTACTTCTCGAACCAGTTAAATTCAATAATTTTCAAAGAAATTTTTCTGCTTTTAGCGGGAAGTGAATCCAATCTGTTTTCGAGCAGCGAATAAAAAGACGCAATTTTATTGCCAAGCGAAATTTTCACAAACTGCTTCCAATTTTTAATCAAAAAATGATCGTACAAAATATCGATTGCAACCGGAGCGTAATGATAGTGCGACGAACGAAGCAATTTCACGCTATGACGCACCGAATGATGAGTATCGCTGTAGCTATCGATGGCTCTGTGCAATAAAATTCCTTTTTTCACAGGATTTGGCAATTCGTTGATTATCCGGCTACCTCTAATGTGGTCAGCGATAAAATTACCGATAATAATATCGGGATCCTCTCCACTCAAGACCAAATGCATCAGATAATTCATGATGTAAAAATACTTATAAAAATTATTTCATCATTGAATTTGAAACAAATAAATGCATTTCATCACAAAAACAATTCATTTACTCCGAAATATGGCAATCAGCACAACATTTTTTCTCAAATCGTTTGTGTATTTTACAAAAATCATGTAGGTTTGTACCTGAATAACTCAACGTAAAAACATGCAGAAATTATTGTTACTTGGCGATGAAGCCATAGCGCTTGGAGCAATCGATGCGGGCATTTCAGGAATTTATGCCTACCCGGGAACTCCATCAACTGAAATTACAGAATTTGTTCATTCAAGCAAAGAAGCAAAACAAAAGGGTATTATTTCGGCCTGGACAGCTAACGAGAAAACAGCCATGGAAACTGCCATTGGAATGTCGTATGCAGGCAAACGCACCATGGTTTGTATGAAACATGTGGGACTGAATGTAGCTGCCGATCCGTTTATGAATGCGGCAATCACAGGTGCCAATGGAGGAATGGTTGTTATTTCGGCCGATGATCCATCGAT
>PHDB01000061.1 GCA_002842495.1 Bacteroidetes bacterium HGW-Bacteroidetes-6 | reverse complement strand
AATTACAGAACCATCATAGCAATTAGGCGATTGTAAAATGTTTTCGGAAAATTCGCAATTCTGAATATTTACAGTATCGGTTGCGTCAACAAGATACAAGCCTCCTCCAAAAGCCAGTCTTCCTGAAATGCTATTTTGATTAAAAAAAGAATTTGTGATACTTGCGTTTTTTGCAATATAAGCATACATCCCACCTCCCTGATTGTTGTATGCTGTCGATTTGTAACTGTTGTAGGTGATGTTTGAATTTACAACACATTCCGAAACTTTTAATGTATCCATTTCAAAATAAATTCCAGCTCCGTAAGTATAGCCTCTGGAAGTGCTTATTGTGTTATTCGAAATGTTGTTCGAAGAAAGTTCCGATACAGATGTTGCAGCTCCATAACCAGCAACTCCGCCTCCTCTTAGGTATTTGGCTGTTGATGTTGTTGTTGAAATTACAGAGTTGTTGATTATGCTCGTGTTTGAAATTTCAAGACTTAAATTATTTTCAATGTAAATTCCTCCGCCTTCACTGTTCGACCTGCTTGATTGAATATTGTTGCTTTCGATAAAACAGTTCGAAATCTGATTAAAGGGACTACTTACATAAATGCCGCCGCCATGATATAGGGCACTTGTAGAAATCAACGGGTCATCAATAATCCTGTTGCGGACAATTGTGGAGAATTCCAAAATGAACGAGGTTGTTGTTTGCACAAAAAGTCCTCCGCCTTTGCCGCTGGTGCCCGCAGTTCCAGTGTTGTTTGATATGATCACATTATTTAGAAAAACATCATTGGTGCTTTGAATATAAATACCCGAACCAACTCCTTTTCCCGGATCAACACTGGCATTACCGCCTACTATTTTCACTCCGTCAATAATTACCGGAAGTGTGTTGCCTACAATGTACATAATATGATAAGCATTGTCGGTACTGTCGCCTGCAACTCCAATATCGCCGTTTAAAATTGTTTCATTTACTCTGTCGGTCCCGGCTGCATTTGGAATAAGACCAACACGTTGATTAATATTGGTTTCTGTTCCTGCAAAATTCCCGTACAATTTTACTCCGTTTCCAAGAGCAAATGACGAACTTCTGTCGTTGGTTGATGATGTATAATATGTTCCTTTTGCAACCCAGATCTCATCGCCACTCATGGCAAATATCATAGCGTATTCCAGGTCGGTGTAGGCGTTTGCCCACGATGTTCCGTTATTCAATCCTGTAGCAGTATTATTTACATAAATAACGGAGGCTCTGGCACTTACAGCAAAAAGCAAAAGAATAACAAAGAGAAATTTATTCATTTGAAATGAGATTTTATTGTTGAAAGACTTCTCCAAACAACTCTTGCAAAAAACAAATGGAAATTTCACAATAAGGTTTGGGAACACAAAAATAAGATTATTGTTCTTTTTTGCAGTATTCATTTTAATGTATTTTTCATTTTGCATGTTTATTATACTATTTAGCTTATTTGGCATAGTATTTACTTCCCCGGATGTATCAAGTCATGCTCCGATTCAGTTAAATAACTATATTTACAACTTTAAAAACAAATTCTTACAGTTATCAAAATGCAAAAGGCGCAAAGAAGAAAAACATCAGGGCAATAGGAAACTTTTTGTGCTTATTTGGCGATAAATTGAATGAAACATGAAAAAAGCAGCCGTTTTACTTTTTTGTCTGATTTCGGGCAGTTTATTTGCCCAAAACGATTCAGTTTCCTGGCGCCAGGATGTTCTCAACTGGCAACGGGAAATGAACAGCGAATATGCAGATTCGTCCACTTCGCCTTTGACAAACGAAGATCGGTTGGCTTTTACCGGCCTCGATTTCTATGCTCCCGACAGCATTTTTTGTGTGGTTGCACAACTCGAACTCACGCCCGATTCGCACTCATTCCCCATGAAAACAAGTACAACCCGTGCTCCAATGTACCGTCAGTACGGCTTGCTGCATTTCGAAATTAATGGCAAAAAATATTCGCTACCTGCCTATCAACGTGCCGAAGTGCTTACAGCCGACGAATACGCCGGTTATTTGTTTGTTCCCTTCACTGATCTTACCAATGGAAACGCAACCTACATCGGTGGCCGCTATCTCGATTTTGAAATAGATAGCTCCAATGTTTATGTAATCGATTTCAATAAAGCCTACAATCCTTATTGCGCATACAATCACAAATATTCATGTCCGGTTCCGCCAGCCGAAAACAGCTTAGATTGCAAGATTGAAGCCGGTGTGAAGAAATTCGGACATTGAAAAACTGTCAAAATTTGTTTCAGCAAAGCAATTCGCATTACCAAACGCGGAGGGCGCAGAGGAATTGGTTTTTAAAGCCATGTGATTCAACTACGGTTTTTTTATTCAATTGGCCGTGAAAATTCTCAATATAAAAGAGGAGAGAAAAACACAAAAGCCTTACTTGTGCAAAACAGCCGATTCTTCTCCAATCCAAAACCATTCATGACGTAGCGATGAATGTGTTTTTATCCCTGTCTGCTAGACACAGTCCGGTAGGCGCGGAAATTGTTAGCCTTGCAGGTGCAATTGTTTTTTGGTCATCTGCTATTTGGAAATTTTGTCTTAATGGACAAAATTAATGCTCCGATATAGCTAAAACCGAATAATAGTCTAGCTTTGGCGCATTTGAAAGCTATGAATAAAAAACTTGCATTTATTGTGGATCCAAATGAGTAAAGCAAAAAAGCCATCCTCCAGATGGCTTTTTAATTTCGAAACAACACAAATTTACTTTGTATTGTTTTCTTTAATTACGCAATTGTTCATCACAATAGTTTTACCCGATAGTTCCATCGATTCGGCCTCAACGGTCAGGATGGTGTGAAAAGTGCGAATCAGATCGTCATTTTCTTCAAGTGCATTCTCAACCGCTTTGATTTTGCCATTGTCAAATTTTTCTTTGAATTTCAGTGTAATGCTGAAAGAATTGTCCAAATCTGGTTCATAAACACATACGGTTTCTTGAACTACAAGTTGTGTTTTAGGTTGTTTTTTGGCCTTGTCAGCATCGTATGATTTCAATGAAATTCGTTTTGCTTCAGGCGAATATGCGTTGCCAGTCATTGTAACTCCATCTGAACTGTAAGTAGTAATTACAACGTTTTTCATGAGAACGGATTTTCCTTCGAAACGGGATTTAAAACCAGCCGGATCGGTTGTGGCTAAATTAAAGGCTTCCCAGCTTTCGACTTCAACCACGCTCTGTGCAGCAGAATCGGTCTTTGATTTTTCTTCATCTTTTTTTGCGGAACCGCAGGAAACAATAACAAGAGAAAGAGTAATCGCCAAAAAATAAATCAGGTTTTTCATAAATCAGGTTTTTTGTTTATAATTGGTTTTGCTGGTGATGGGAAAATTTTATACATCACCGACCAAAAATAATATTTTTTGCGATCAAAACAATTATTTTTCAATTTAATGGAAGAGTTTTTTGTAGTACCCAGAAAAGCCGTATTTCCCTCAATGATGTTTATCGATGGCTACTGTTGTGCAGAAGACAACAATGAAAAAAAGTAAAAAGAGAATAAAACGTAATTAAACGAATGAGGC
The DNA here is from genome assembly GCA_002842495.1 of Bacteroidetes bacterium HGW-Bacteroidetes-6. Lineage (GTDB taxonomy): Bacteria > Bacteroidota > Bacteroidia > Bacteroidales > DTU049 > GWF2-43-63. Next base: position 18,942 of record PHDB01000061.1, on the reverse strand, counting down.
TACGAAATGCGTAAAACACGATTTTATTTGAAGAATGCAATTGGGAAATTTTCATTTTTAGATAGTTACTGATTATCTTTGCACCGATGAATGTCAAAATTTCGGTAGTAATCATTACGTTCAACGAAGAACGTAATATTGGTCGTTGCATCGATTCGGTGCAAAGCATTGCCGACGATATTGTGGTTGTCGATTCGTTTTCGAAAGATCGCACCAAGGATATTTGTCTCGAAAAGGGTGTGCGTTTTGTTGAACATGCCTTCGAAGGACATATTCAGCAGAAAAACTGGGCAATCACCCAGGCTCTCTATCCCCATGTTCTATCAATAGATGCCGATGAGGCACCCGATGTCGTTTTGTGTGAAAGCATTACCAAAGCAAAAGAAAATTTCACAGCCGATGGTTATACCATGAATCGCCTGACCAACTATTGTGGGCACTGGGTGCGGCATTGTGGCTGGTATCCTGACCGCAAGTTGCGCTTGTTCGATAGTCGCAAAGGAAAGTGGGACGGTTTGAATCCGCACGACAAGTTCGAGATGGATGAGAGAAGCAGCATTGTTCATTTGCGAGGCGATTTGCTTCACTATTCTTATTACTCGCGCGACGACCATCGGAAGCAGATTGTGAAATTCACCGATATTCTGGCCCGCTCCATGTTCGATGCCGGTCGGCGCACCAATTGGCCTATGATTGTGTTTTCAACCATTTTTAAATTTATCCGCGACTATTTTCTCAAGCTTGGTATTCTCGATGGGAAATCGGGTTTTATTATATCATGGTTGTCGGCCGGAGCAACATTCAAGAAATACAAAAAATTGCGGGCTCTTCAAAAATCAAATAGCAAGCGCTCATGAAAAAAATCTCAGTTTGGGCTTCCGGAAATGGCTCCAATGCGGAAAATTTGATAAACTGTTTTCAAAACCATTCCGAAATTGTGGTTGAACATATTCTAACCAACAACCCCGAAGCTGGAGTTATTGAGCGCGCAAAACGATTGAATATCCCCTGCTTTGTGCTTTCTCGTGCAGCTTTTCGCGATGGAAGCGAGGTATTGAATTTGCTGAGCAATGTTCAGTTTGTTGTTTTATCCGGATTTCTGCAATTGGTTCCGGCCAATGTGGTGCAAGCTTTTCCCAATGCTATCATCAATATTCATCCTGCTTTGCTGCCCAATTTTGGAGGCAAAGGAATGTTCGGACACCATGTTCACGAAGCTGCAATTGCTGCTGGCGTGAGCGAATCAGGAATTACCATTCATCTGGTCGACGAAGTCTACGACAACGGAAAAATTCTGCTACAGAAAACCTGCCCGGTTCTTCCCGGCGACACACCCGATACACTTGCTGCACGCGTTCACGAGCTCGAATACGAATGGTTCCCTGTGGCGGTAGAAAACTATATTTTAAAAAGCAGGTGATTACCAAAAACTGATTAATTGGAAAAACAAAAAGGTTTTTCTGTTCATGAATTCGAATTTTTCGTGTTTCTGTTTTAAAAAAAAGATGTATTTTTGAAAAAAAAAGACATGAAACTGCTATCATTATTATTTTTGCTTGGCGCATTTTCTTTCAACCTGGTTGCTCAGGAAGACGACATTGAAGTTTCGAGCCGGTTTGGAAAGTCGGATCGCCTGATGGTGGATATTTATTCCGATATGTGGCTCAACGCACCCGATACTATTTTGTTTAAAGACAAAAACCCCGGAGCATCGGTGAGTTTAATGCAAGATTTTCCCTTTGGTGCTACCAATTTCAGCTTTGCTATTGGTTTGGGAATTGGAACACACAATATGCGCAGCGATGCAAGTTTGTATGTCGATTCGAACAACGTTAGCTTCTTCAGCAATATGCAGATTGAACCAAAGCAAAATAAATTGGTGCTTTCGTTTGTCGATGTACCCATCGAACTTCGTTTTCGCACCAAACGCGAAAATGTCTTCCGTTTTGCCATTGGAGGAAAATTTGGCTATATGATCAACAACCACATCAAGTATGTTGATAACGACGAAAAAACAAAAACATTTAAAGTCGACAATATCAATCCACTGCGTTATGGTGTGACCGCGCGTTTCGGATATAAAATGTTCAATGTGTATGTCTATTACGGATTGTCCACATTGTTCGAAGACAAAATGGGGCCCGAAATGACACCTCTGTCGTTTGGTATTTCAATTATCCCCTTCTAACAATACTTTAAAAGCTCCTTCGGGAGCTTTTTTTAAAACAAAAACCCCGGTTGTTTTACTCCCGGGGTTTTTTTAGAGTACAATGAAACAGCTATTATTCGGCAGTTCCAACCAACTGAACAGCGTCAATTTCGTTCCATCCAGAAACACCTTTCGAATCGAGCGTGATTTTAACATCTTTGACTAAGGTTTTGGTTTTCTCGAAGGTTGTTACAAACCATGCAATTTTGCCATTGTATTTTTTGGTGTCTTTTGCATTGTAAACTTCAATAATTTTTCCGTTTACATCGCGAAGCTCAATTCTGGCTACAGCACCCGGGTTGTAGGTCATTCGAATACGCACTTCGGTTGCATAAACAGGTTTTTCGTAGCTTAACATAACCCATTCGTTTCCAAGGTCTTGTTCGGCCGATGCCCAAGCTTTTCCGTTGTCGCCATATTTGTCAACATCGGGTGCACCAATCATTTGGTCGGCCGACCAGCTGGCAGTTTTGCCTGTTGCTTTTCCGGCATACGAGCTGCTTGCTTCTGCAGCAATTGCCCACTGGCCGTTTTTGTCGGCTTTAAATTCTTTGTCCATCGAAGCAGCTTCGTCTTTTTTCACCTCTTTTTTAGGCTTTTCTGTTTTTGTGGTGTCTTTGTCGGTTTTGTTTTCATCTTTTTTCTCATTTCCGCAAGATGAAATAAGCACAGCCATGCCGACTACGGCAATTTGTAAAATTGTTCTCATGTTTTTTTCAATTTAATGCCGAAATTATTTTCGGCAGGGTTTAACAAGCAAAGATAAAGAATCAAAGAAGTACCAAAATAAATATTAACAGTGATTAAGGAAATTATTATTATCCTGTGTAGAGACGCGATTAATCGCGTCTCTACGAGAGGAAATGTCGGTTGTTGAATTTGAAATCTATCTGAAAACAGAAGGTCTGCGACACAATCGATGTATAAAATAGTAATGTATTCGAACACCCGAATAGAAGCAAATTCCTGACGGCAGAGATAAATCGGTTGCCATGGTTTCGAATAACTCAACACCAAAATTGGAATGATCGCTCAGAATGATCCCGCCACTTATAGAAAATGATTCATTATCGCGATGGTGTTGTATTGGTAGCATGTATTTGAATTCGGCCATCAGCGTGATTTTCTTGCCATCGTATGGAAACAGGCGCAGGAAGCCGCCCGTACGCCATTGCTGCTCCTTTGCCGAAAAGTCAACTACAAAGCCATGTGTTTCCCATTTGTTATTAACTCCAAATTGAAATGTAGTTAACTGCGAATCGGTATGCTTGAAATCCACCTGATGTGAAAGTGAAATGTCGGCTTGGAGATTGATTGTTGCTCGCGGTCCAACTCGGTAACACGTTCCGTTATGATGAACTGATTGTGCGGTCGCCCCATTCCCTCGCAGCATCAGCCACAAAATGCCGAGGAGGAGTTTTTGTTTTGTGACGAAGCGTGCCAAAAAGCTTTTCATGGCTGGGATAATGTGAACGTATATTGATAATTGATGGGAACTCCGTCGAAAAAGCTAGGCACAAAGTCGTCGAAATCAGTTAAAAGAGTCACTAATTTGCTACGAAATTCTTCATTGCTTATTGCTAGAATTTCAATTTTTCCAATTTCGCCTGTCCAAAGAAAATCGACCCTGATTGTTGCTGCAAATTTTTTGTGCTTCGGATTGATGTTTTTATTCAGATATTCTGCCATCAGCGATACATTTTTTGCAGCGTCGTTGTTTGTTTTTGGAAAAAGGATAGGAAGGGTTAAACGCGATGAAAAATCGGGTTCGGTCTCTCCTGTGTAACTTTTAAACTCCGATGTATCGTGTTTATTTAAAGTGAATTGATAGAACCATGGATTGCCATAAGGATAGTTCACTTCAACCGATTCGAAAAATGGAAGCCAGCCAAAAACATACAAGCCTTCAACACTATCGGTATGCAAGCTGTCGAGGTTGAATTCGTCGGCTTTCTGGTCGAATACGGTCCAGCCAATTTGTGGTTTCAGGCTCAGATTTTTTTTGTCCTGAACAATGCCCATGAATCCAGCTTCGCAATTCATGTTGTATTGCTTTTTGGTCAGCGGAAAATCCCAGATAAAACTGATATGGCTCAAACCCGACGGAAATTGATCGGTTGAAACACCATTGGTTGAGCTTAATGGATGTCCTAAATAGGGGTTGAAATAAAACGAATCTTGGCTCCACAGAAGGTAAGGAAATAAGCTGATGATATGTCCGTTGATGTACGAACCGCCGCTTTCGTCGTTGTATTTATAGAACGAGCGCCAAAAAGTTGTGTTGACATTTCCTTCCGAAGTATTTACAAATTCATCCAAAATGGGTTCGAGATCGTTTATCCATTTATCTAAACCAAATTCGCGAAAAGTTTCTACATTTTTCCTGATTTGTTTCCAGTCGTCAGGAGTTCCCAAAAGGGTTATTTCGGGTATTCCGCAGGCAGTCAATACAACGTAGTTGAAATACTCGGAAACACTTTCGAGAAAGGTAATCTCGAATGCAATTTTTTCTGCCACACCGCTGGTGCTAAATTGGGGTATCATGATATCAAACAGGCTGTCTTTCAGCAGCTTTTTTGTTTCGGTGGTAAATTCTTCGAAAGCAGCAGGCCAATTGTTGTTTTGCCCTTTTACAAATTCATCATGTTGGATTGTAATGGTTTCCTTGTCGGAAAAACCAATCAATTTACCTCTGAATTCTTCGGAATGTTGTTGAATGTGAGTTGAAAGACCCTGACACAAAACAAGCCAGATGATGTCGGGCGAAACAACAACAGGATAATGTTTGGCAAAGCCAAGGTGAAATGCTGCCAGAAAACCGTTTGCTGATACTGGGACCAGAGAGTCGGCTTCCGAAAATTGAGGAAGACCTTCGCATACATGTTTTGTGCGAAATTGGAAAGCTTCGCTGGCAGGAACAATCGACAATGGAATGTTGCATTTTTCAACATTGCTTACGCTAAACGTAATACTCCCCTCGCTTTGGCTGATTACCGGATCTTGCGCCAAAAGAGCCAATGGAAGCAACAACGAAAGAGCCAATAAATAAAACGACTTCATCTCAGATTTTTTATGATGCAATTTACAAAAACAATCAATGAAACAAAAACGATTTTCTGTCGCAGAGGTTTTAAAACGAAGACAATAACTATTTGAGAATTTTCTGACTAAAAACCTGGTTTTCGGTAACAACCTCCAGAATAAAACAGCCACTGTTGAGCAAGCTAATGTCGATTGTTTTTTCGGTGTTTAATTTCCCAGACAAAATAGTCTTGCCCGTTAAATCAACAATTCGATAGAGACTTCCGGAAACGATTTCGGAAGAATTGATACCGATTTGGTTTGTTGCCGGATTCGGAAAAACAGAAAGAGTCGAGGAGTTGTTACTGTAATAGTTGATACCAGTGTAAACAAACAATTCGGACAGATTAAATACCACAGGCGTGCGGGCCCAAGCCGGTGTTGTATGGTCGGCTACGGCAATTGTGAACAAGCCTGTTTCGGGAATTACCTGTATGAATTGCAGATTGGGACTTTGTTTCGATTGGGTTCGCATGATTTCCCAATTATCGAACGATCCGATTCCAACTCCGTGGTAGAAATGATTGATTGTGTCTTTCACGTTGATGTAGCGGCTGCAGTAGTCGTATGCATTGTTGCGTTTTATCATATCGTTGGCAGCATACAGGTTTACACCGTCAAGCGAATCGACATCGGCAATGGTTCTGAAGGTGATGTAAGGAACATCGGGAGCACATTCGATTATGACTGAAATCAACGAATCGGCTCCGGCGGTTGACGGCGCAATAGCCGAAACAATAAATCCGCTTGCATAGCCATTTGTATTTACGTTGATGGCTGCCCGAACATCGCTCACATTATGAAGACCATCTCCGTTGAAGTCGGCTTTTTCGACCGATTTGCGAAGTGTAAGCGTCATGGGTTCGTATCCTTTGTTGAGTTGCGCCGAAAAACCGTTTACCGTGTTGAGAAAAACCACCACGCCGTCTTGGTTCATTGCCTGCGAAGCAACCATCTGACCTGCAACTCCTGTCATCAGCCAAGGTTGCTCGTCGGGTTCTGATGGAAAATGAACAACAATCACCTGATTTTGAGTTATTGCTGTGTCGAGCGAAATGGCATCGAGAAAATGAGCTATAACCGATTTGCCGTTCAGGTCGGTGCCTTGTGTGGCTGCACCCCAGTTCATTAAGCTCGAGCAATTTTGCGATTCGGGAAATCCGCTTTTCGACAGAAAACCCTCCAGGTCGGTCATGAAATTCACCACAAATAAGTCGAGATAACTCAATCCGGTTGTATCGTATCCGGCATATGAAACTCCGTCAATAATTCCACGAGCTTCGGTAACATATTGGCTGTCGACCGAAAAATAACTGGGATTTCCAACAATAGCACGAGCCAGCGACAGATATGCTCCGTAGTTGGGTTGTATGTAATTGTTCCACATCGACATAATCTTGTCGCTACACAAATAGCCATAAGCAAAACCGCGTTGATAATGGTTTCCGTACACCTGAACAACTGTAATATTTCCTGTATCCGCCAGAATAACTCCGTTTACCGATTGTGAACGGGCTGCAGAGAATCCAAGAACAATAAAGCAAAATAGTAGAACTTTTTTCATGCAGATGCTTATTACTGTACAAATGTCTAAAATAAAATTACAAGTGAAAAATGCGTTTTTGCCGCAAAATACAAAAGCAACAACACAATATCACTACCGCCCCTCAATAATCTGCACTGCTTTTTCGAGTACTTCGTCGCGACCGTCGCGATATCCTTGCAGTGTTGGGGTCACAAAAACATCGGGAACAATTCCAACGCGCTGGGTTTCGGTGCCATCTGGATAATATACCCCTATGCCCGAAAACCAGGTGCGGATGTCGCCCGGAAGAATAATTTGGCTTACATTGCCATCGGCACCGGCAGTGGTACTTCCAACCACTGTAGCTGTAGATGCCGAACGAAACGACATGGCGTGGTATTCGGCGCTGCTTTGGGTGGTTTCGTTTACCAGAATCACCAGCTTTCCGTTATAGGCTGTTTTCATGCCGGGAACCACCACGTTGTCGGTAAATTCAAACAATCCCGGATTCTGCAGATTGGTTCTCGAGAATTTGGCAATGGCTGTTTTCTTTACATGAAAATACTGGCTAAGTGTGAATACGAGAAAGTCGGACGGATAGCATCGAATATCAATCACAATTCCTTTGGTGAGGCGCAATTCGCCCATCATTTTCGAAAGCTCTTTGTTGCTGGCTGTTCCCAGATAGATGTATCCGATTTCGGGAGTCAGAAAGCGCCAGGTTGGGGGAGTACTTTCGGAGCCTTCAGCTGTTTTGGCAAAAATGGCTTCGGGACTGTGGCATGGAAGATTCGCCGAGCGAGTAACGCCTCTGCGCTCGATAGTTACAGGAATTCCGCGATTATTCGAACGCAATAGTAAACCACCAATAATTCGAAGCTTTGCAGCATCGTTCGAAGCAGAAATATATTTTTTCAATCTGTCTACTTTAGCCGAAACATTTTCGCCGGCAATATCCAACAGTATATCACCGGGTTGCAAGTCGTCTTTGGTTGTCAGATTCTGATTGATATATCCAGTAATAACAGCCTTGTTTTCAATAAACGAAACCTTGTAGTTGGCATAATTTCTACCAAAATAGTTGTCGCTGAAATCCTTGCTCATTTTCACACTTGCGTGTGTGTCGTTGATGCGAGCAACCAGCTCTAAAACAACCAATTGCGCCGAAGTTTCGTCGGTTGTCTCCAGTATTTTTTCTATAAACTCAGCGGGAATATTTTGCCAGTTTTCTCCAATCAGATGTTTGTTGGGAAAGAAATATTCAACCATGTTGTAGAAACGAAAAACGGTCAACAGGCGAAATCCATCGTCGTTCCAGCTGATATTGGAATAGCTTTTTTCGTGGTCGAACGAAGGGTTTTGTGCACCACTCAAGCTTACATAATAATTGGTTTTGCTTCGTTTGCTGTTGCGGATCTTCACCAGTTCGGCACTGAGTTTTGTTCCCAGTACTGTGGTGTCCGAAATCCAATCGAGTTCGGGAATAAGTTTGACATTCTTTTTTATTTTCATTTTATTCCCTTTTCCACTGACTGGTCCGAGCGAATTGACCCATACAAGCAAAGAATCGTTGCGGGCTTCGCGGGTTTCGGCTTGTATATAGCGTGGAATAAAGCGGAACAGTTCATTATCCCAATTGTATTTCCCGGCGGCAATTGCCGGATGATAATATTTTAAAAATCCCCACAATTTGCATAGCAGAGCCAGATTCGATACTTGTGAATTGTTGAGCGGGTTTAGTTCTATGTTGCTTTGTTTCGAAAAGGCTGTGTCGCTATCTGCAGCAAAAATTCGGTCTTTTCGTACAGGAGCTTTGGTGTAATCTTTTCCGTCAACCAACAATTGAAAATCGTCGGCCCACAGCGAGCCTTTTCCGGTGAGTATCACTCCAATATTGATTGTATTGGCTCCTTCGGGCAGGTTTATTGTGGCTGTATTGAATTCGGCCCAGTCTTTTGTACCCTTCAGGTTCGACATGTTGTTGTTGAAATACAAGCCATTTCCGGTTCCATCCATTCGTACAAACAGCGAAGCATAGCCATCAGTAACATCCTGTGATTTCATGAATGCTTTAAACGAAATGGTTTTTCCGGAAAAGGTGACAGGAATCGTAAAGACAAAACAACCAAAGTCGCCTTCGATGGCATCGGCATTGCGCGTGATTTCCAACGAATTGGCTCCTCCATGAACAACATTGGATTGAATAGTGGCGGTGTAGTTGCTTCCCCATAAAACACTACTTGAGGGCAAAACACTCCCCGCCGAAGAGTTTTCGAATGTCATATCGTATTGTGCAGCATTTTGTTGAGCGTTTAGTCCAACAAAAAACAATAAAAACGGAAACAATAACAAAAGTCGTTTCATGATGAAAATTTTTTCAAATATAAAGAAATGCTCCAACTTTTAGGGAGAAAAGAAGATTTTTCAAGTTTGTTTTTGCTCTTTATTAAAACAGACTGTCCGAAGATTAACTTCGGACAGGAATAATAAATTCTTTATGTACAAGCAACTTTATTGCTTCATTTTGCCAAATACGTTATCACAGGTCTGAACCCAACAAAAGGCGAAGGCGAGTCGAATTTCATGGTGCTCTCAACCCTAACATCGTTGCCTGGTGAATTCCACGAACCCCCAACGGCAATTCCTTCTTGCTGAACCAATTCGGCCACATTTCCGGCCATGTCGAACAACCCAAAATCGTTCGGGCTGTAATGACCAACAATGCTGGTATGGAATGCCCCATCGCAGTGGTAGCACGCAGTTGTTTCGCTTTGTACTTCGTATTTTTTCGTATCGCTGTTGTAAGTAACCTGTTCTGCTCCAATCACTTTGAAGTTGCAAAGAAAACAACCCTTATAGTTGCGGAGGTAGGGTCCTCCCCATGGATAATCGGCCAAATGATGACCACCTCGTGCTGCCATAATCCATTCTTCGCGAAAAGGAAGCCGTACATCGTTGATTGATTTACCAAATTGAGATTTTAGTTTTTTAGTGAGCCATTTACAATACTGTTCTGCTCCCTCGCGAGAGATGTTTACAACCGGATAATTGTCGTAGGCTGGATGACAGAAATAATTGTCTACCATAGGTTGGTTGAAAGATGATTTTCCAATGTTCCAACGAGTTGTGTCGGGATAATATTTTTTAAAGCTTTCCAAATCGCCAGCAACTTTTAAATCGTTCAGAAATGTTCGGTATTGCTTGTTGGTAACTTCGTTTTTCGACATAAAAAACGCCTGAACGCTTACCGTTGAAGTGTCGATTGTCGTTGAACCCATCGGAATGAAAGCAAACCCATCGGGCGATTTAATTTTGTTTTTTCCATTGGGACTCACAAACGAAGCCAATACAATCATTGCCAGAGACAGCAATAAGAAAAATCCGCTTTTTGAAATTTTCATGGTGCTTTTGTTTGAATTTTTTTACATTTTTCCCAAATAGGTTATAACTGGTCTAAAGCCAACTGTAGTGCAAGGGCTTGTGAATTTCGATGTGCTTTCAATGCGCACATCGTAGCCCGGTGAATGCCAGCTTCCGCCCACTGCTATGTCTTTTTGCTGAACCATTTCGGCTACATTTCCCGACATATTGTACAAGCCATAATCGTTTGGATAATATGATTGAACCGGAGCTGTGATATCGGCTGCATCATTAATAGTTCCGGCAATTCCATTCGTGTTGCAACGAACAACTTCGTATTTGCCGGTTGTTTCGTTGAAATGAATTGCTTCGGGACCAATATTTAAATAATTGCCGCGAATACCATAAGTTGTTCCTTTTTTCTGCTTGGTTTTTCCAACAGTGTTCCACGAATATTCGGCCACAGGATTTGATCCGCGTGCAGCCAAAATCCATTCTTCCCGGTAGGGGAGACGAACATCGTTGATTCCATCACCAAAAGCTTCTCTGAGTTTTTGTGTAAGCCACTTACAATACATTTCAGCTTGAGTGCGTGAGATGTTCACCACTGGATAATCATTGTATGCCGGATGTCGGAAGTAGTATTCAACATATGGCTCGTTGTAGGCAAGATTATCGCGCCACTGAAGAGTGTCGGGCAGTGCTTTTTGGTAGGCATCCAACTGACCATTCAATTTTAAATCGAACAGGAACTCGCGGTAATCCTTATTAGTAACTTCGGTTTTGGCCATAAAAAATGCCTGAACGCTTACCGTGTCGCCGTCAACAGTTGTTGAACCCATTGGAATAAAAGCGAAGCCTTCTGGATTTTTGATTGTTTTGTTTGTTGATGTATTCATCGAGCACAAAACAATAAAACCTGCTACGGCAATAAAAATTGCCCGAAATTTTCCTGATGTCATAATTTGGGTGCTTTGGTTAACGAAAAAGTAACGAAAAAGGACATTGGATAGTATGTTGTATTTATAAATTCACAACAAACGTTAAAAAAAAACACACGAAGCAACCAAATAGTTTGTTATATTTGTCTTCTCAAAAATAAAAATCATGAAAGCATTTCTTTCTTTTGTTTTTCTCAGTCTGGGTTTTTTCAGCCTTCATTCGCAGATAGTAATTGGCCCGGGCGAAATGCCGGTTGCCGGGACTGTGCTTACCGAAGCAACCGATACCATGCCTGCAACAACATCGCTTCCTGTTTTTGAAACCGGAGCCAACTACAGTTGGGATTTCACAGCACTCAACAGCCACGATACATCAGGCTATCTTTTTATGACCGTTGCATCAACACCCTATGCTTCCGATTTTCCAACGGCAACCGATGCTGTTTTAACCGGGTTTGGAATGTATGCATACTTTCAGATTACCAACAATTACACTCTGTTGTTAGGCTATGGAGGATACATGGATACTTTGGAGGTCAAGCTCCATTATATTCCTGCCGATACAATTCTAAAGTTCCCATTTACATTTGGAACTAATTTCTCAAGCAATCCGACTTCAGTTATGAAAGCTTTTTATGGCGACTCCATTGATGTTGGTTTAGGTCCGGTATATGTAGATAGTATTCGGATGACTGATACCTATCAAAAATCGATAACAGTAGATGGCTGGGGAACTGTTGAAACTCCAATTGGAACATATCAGGCTCTTCGCTCACTGAATCATCAGATTCACACATCCGAAATTGCCGTGAAAGCCATGGGCTTCTGGATTCCAATTGATAATTCAATCGATACGAGCTTGGTAATAGAATGGGAAATGTGTAATACAGGAGTTCCTCTTATTTCAATTCAGGCCAATACATCCGATTCGGCATATCGTTCTGTAAGCTGGCTCACTGTACCCCCTTCGGTGTTTATTGCCGAAAACAGTGTTCCGGAAATTTTGGCATATCCCAATCCGGCAAGCGATATTTTGAACATTGAAGTTTCGGGAATCGACCGGCTTTTTATTAGCGATGTTTATGGAAGAACCGTTGCCATTGTTGATTGCCATGGAAAACAAACTGTTTCCACAAATGTCAATGAACTCCGTTCTGGCTTGTATTTTATATCTGGAATTACAAACGGACAAACAACGAAGCTTTCCCGATTTGTAAAGCAGTAACCGACATTATTCCTCCAGCTCGCCTATGATTCGCATAGCCTCGTCGCGGTTGTTGCCACAAATGATAGGATCAAAAACAAAACCAAAGCATACGGCTGGCCGAACGGGTGAATCAATCAACTTACACAAAAGATCGTCGGTGAGTTGAATGCAACGAACTCCAGCTGGTTTTCCATTAGGCATTCCGGGAATAGCCGACGAGATGCTTGGCGCAATGCAACATGCAGCGCAATCAGGACGACATCGGTGGTTCGTTGTTTCCATTTTGAATTTTTTGTAGAGACGCGATTAATCGCGTCTCTACGATATTTTATAAACGTTCAACCCGATACACCGTTTCGCCATTCAACACAGTACGCAATACTTTTGCATTGCGCGCTTCGCGAATAGGACATTGCATAATATCGCGGTCGAGTATAACAAAATCGGCAACTTTTTCGGGTTCGATGCTGCCTTTTTGTTTTTCTTCGAAATTGGCTTTGGCAGCCCAAATGGTCATTCCACGCAGGGCTTGTTCACGGCTGAGTGCGTTTTCGGTTTGAAATCCGCCTTCGGGCCAGCCTTCGGCGTCTTGTCGCGCAACGGCAGTATAAAATGTATAGAAAGGACTGATGTTCTCAATCGGAAAATCGGTGCCAAGCGGAATCCATCCATTTTGAAGCATCAGCTGCAAATATGCATAAGCAAAACGTATTCGGTCTTTGCCCAAGCGCGATTCGGCCCAATACATGTCGGAGGTGGCATGTGTTGGCTGCACCGAAGGAACAATGCCATAGGTTCCAAACAAATCGATGTCTTTTGCCGACAATACCTGCGCATGTTCGATTCGCCAGCGCAAATCGTAGCTTTTTTCGTTATAAAGCGAAAAAACTGTCAGCATCAGTTGGTTTGCGGCATCGCCAATAGCATGTACGTTGAGCTGAAAACCGGCATCTTTGCAGCGTTTTGCCCAGAAATGATAATATGCTGTGTCTTGAAGCATCAAACCTCGGTTTTCGGGATCGTCCGAATAGGGTTCGAGCAAACATGCACCGCGCGAACCCAAAGCTCCATCGGCATAGATTTTAAACGACCGCACAGTGAGTCGATCGGTTGAATATGGCCTTGGAAAAGCTTCGAAGTTTTCTTCGGTCGGGTCGAGCATGGCGTAAATGCGCATTTTGAGTTTGCCTTCGCCCTGAAGTTTTTCGATAAGCTTCACGGTGCTTAGTGGAAGGCCAGCATCGTCGACAGTAGTGAGACCAACGGCAAAACAGTTTTGCTGTGCCTTGAGCAAAGCATCGGTTTTTTGTTGCTCCGATTCCGCTGGAATTTGTTCCGAAACCAACTCCATTGCATTGTCGATGAGAATTCCATTCGTAAAATCGATTTTTCCACCAGCAACCTGTGTTTGCACATCAATTTTGGCCAATTCAAGTGCTTTTCTGTTTACCAATGCAGCGTGACCATCAACCCGAGTTACATAAACAGGTCGTTCCAGAAACAAACTGTCGAGCGCTTTTCGGGTGGGGAATTTCTTTTCGGGCCAATCGTTTTGGTCCCAGCCACGACCGGTAATCCAGCCTTCGGTGTTTTGTGCAGCCCAATTTACAATTCGTTCATGCATTTCTTTTTCGGAAGAACAGGCATTGAGATCGGCTTTGGTCAAATTCAATCCATAGCCCGTAAAATGACAATGTGCATCAATAAAACCAGGATACACAGCTTTTCCGCCGGCATCGATTATTGAATCGCTTTTGTATTTTCCAAGAATTTCGTCGTTGCTGCCCACGGCAATAATCTTCCCGTCTTTTACGGCAAAAGCCTCTGCAACGGTGAAGGCGCTATCGACAGTATACACAATTCCGTTGTGCAGAATCAAATCGGCATTTTGTTTCATGGCGCAGGAAGATAAGAACAATACGAATAGGGCAAACAGCAGAATATGGTCTTTCATAATCCAAACTTGAGGAAGTCAAAGGTAGGGAAAAATGAAGAAAACCAAATGAAAGAATGATTGTGGGCAAATTGATGTTTATTACAAACCACTGAAATTTCTATCTTTGATGAAATTCCAATAAACCACCGTGTTTGTAATGTTTTAAATTGATCTGTATGAAAAAAATCATCGCTTTTTGCTCCCTATTGGTAATAGTTCTTCCGTTTTCAGGTTTTTCGCAGGTGTTCGAAGCCACTTTAGGACCCGATGGTGTTATTTATACATCGTTGGTTGACAAGAACAACGCCATCGAAAAAGAGACAACAACCATCAATCAGTTGCCGGGGTGGCCTGTAAAAATGGCCTCCAATGCATCGTTCAAAAATATGCGTTGCGCCGCGGTTGAAGACATTGACGGGAACGGAGACAAAGAAATACTGGTTGCCTCAGGAAATCTGCTCAATGTTTATAATGCAGACGGAAGTATTCTGTGGTCAAAAGCTCTGACCGGCACGGCCATTTATCCTCCGACGGTCGGAGATATGGATAAAGACGGAAGTTTTGAAATAGCACAGGTCACGGGAGGTTCCCCGGCCAACGGAAGAGTTTACCTGATGGATAAAAACGGAAACGATCTGCCCGGCTGGCCGTTGAATCACAGCGATCACTGGATCCTGTGCAGCCCTGTGATGGCTGATGTGGACGGAAACGACACCATGGAACTGATCTACAACGAGCGCGTTTCTCCCAATGGACATTTGCATATCCGTAAAATGAACGGAAACACTCTGAATGCAAACTGGCCGGTGCTGATTGATGCAACACCATCCGTTACACCATCGGTGGGTGATATTGACGGCGACGGAAGCAGGGAAATTGTTTTGTGTTCTTACAACGATATACTTGCATTTGATCTGAGCAGTGCACTAAAGCCCGGATTCCCGGTGACAAATTCCAACACCACCTTTTCATATCAATCGCCTTTGCTGGTCGATTTGGACGGAACAGGCATGCTCAACATTGTTGGTGCTACCAATGGCGATGCACCCGAATATTATGTGTTGAATCACGACGGAACTTACCATACTGGCTGGCCTGTAGCTGTGCCCGACGACAACTGGACTTATTGTCCGCCAGCTGTGGCCGATCTGAATCAGAATGGGGTTTTTAGTCTGTTTTTTACTCGTCCCATAAGCGATACCGTATTACCTATGCTGTATGGTTTCGATAAAAATGCAACAATGCTCAACCATTTTCCTGTGTCGGCCCGTGGAGGCGACGAAGGAATTGTAACCATTGCCGATGTCGATAACGATGGTCAATACGAAATTGTGACCGGTAGCAATTTGTGCGACGGAGGATTTGGTTTCATTCATGCTTTCAAAATGGATGGAAGTGGCGAGGCAACCGATTTTCCACTTCGTCCGCAAGGCTTTTCATTTATGAACGGAGCCGACCTTGCCGATGTAAACAACGACGGTATGCTCGAATTGGTTTCGGTAAGCTACGACCAAACATTTTCGGCAACCGACTCCACCATTATCAATGTTTATGCACTCAATGTTCCCTGCACTCCATCTACGGTTTTGTTTGGAACATACAAAGGCAGCAATACCCGCAACGGGCTCATCACAGCTGGGCTTCCTCCCTATTCAATCAAAGAAGACGGAGAATTTTCTGTAACAGTGTTTCCCAATCCGCTATCTGACCTGCTTTCTATTACATTCCCGCAAGAAAAACAGTATACGGTTTCGTTATTTGATGCGTCCGGTCGGGTTATCTGTGCAAAACAATTCAGGGAACAGAAAACGGTTCAGATTGGATTGGATTCGGTTGTTCCGGGGATGTATCTGTTGAAGGTTGAGAATGATGAAGGTTTTGCGGTGAAACAGATTGTTGTTGAGAGATAAGATCGCATTTGTCCGCATGGCAATTATTTATGCACCTGCAAAGACTTCAGGTCTTTAATCTGAAAGGGTCGTTGAACCCCGGATACCGGCTAATAAATCCTGATCGCAGATTTTCGTATTTGTTTTTCGCAACTTGTTGATCCGGATGGAAACAGAATGCTTCGGGTTCAGGCTTTTCCAGTAGCCATACAGATGTCATACAAGCCGGTGTTTATCGACCTAAACAAAGCTTTTGTTCCAAAAAACCAAAGACACTTGCTTTTTGCCATTCAATATCTTATATTTGTGTTATTTGAATGGCGGAACATCAGTAAAACAGAATTTGTTATTTAACAGGTTGCCTATGAAAAAATATTTATCTGCAATTCTTTTCTTCTTTTTTGCTGTTACTGTTCAAGCCCAGTATCAGAGTTCTTTCTGGGGAATGACATACGACGGGGGCAATGGGGGCGGGGTTATCTTCAGAACGAACGGATACGGAGATTCGCTCGAGGTGAAACATACATTTATTAGCAGTCCGGGAAGAAATTCGCTTTACAGCCAGTTATGCGAAGCTCCAAACGGAAAGCTATATGGGATGACATATGGAGGAGGAGCGTACGATTACGGTGTTTTGTTTGAGTATGATAAACAGACCGGAACGTATCAGGCAAAAATTATTTTTTCAGGGGCAGCCAACGGCCGTAACCCGTACGGATCGCTGATTCAGGCATCCAACGGTAAGCTGTACGGGATGACATATGGAGGAGGAACCAACGGACAGGGTGTCCTGTTTGAATACGACCCGTCCACAGATACCTATACCAAAAAAATTGATTTTTCCAGTGCCGTTTCGGGCCGTAATCCCTACGGGACATTGATGGAGGCTTCCAATGGAATGCTGTACGGACTCACATCCGCTGGTGGAGCCAATAACATGGGCGTTTTGTTTGAATACAATCCCTCGACGGAAGTACTGACCAAAAAATGGGATTTTGATGGTGCAGCAAGCGGAAGAAACCCGTACGGAACACTGATGGAGGCTTCCAACGGAATGCTGTACGGAATGACATACAGTGGCGGATCCAACGGCTATGGTGTTTTGTTTGAATACAATCCGGTAAGTACAGTTTTGGCTAAAAAAGCGGATTTTACCGGAACGGCCAACGGGCGTGGCCCATACGGCGCGCTTGTGGAATTTTCGAACGGACTCCTTTATGGCATGACCCCTATGGGTGGAGCCAGTGGTTACGGCGTTTTGTTTGAATATGATCCGGCAAGTGCAGTGTTGACCAAAAAATGGGATTTTGACGGCCCCACATATGGCAGAACACCGTACGGATCTTTAATGACCGCTTGCGGAAAACTGTACGGTCTGACGTCGTCCGGCGGAAGCAATACAAAGGGCGTTTTGTTTGATTTTGATCCTGCCTCGGGCATTTTGTCCAAACGGATGGATTTTGACGGAATCCCGGCGGGAAGCTCTCCTTTTGGCTCCCTGATGCTTGCTTCGGATGGAAAGATATACGGACTTACCTATTCCGGAGGACTTAATAACTACGGTGTATTGTTTGAATACGATTGCGCCACCGACGGGTTCATAAAAAAGGTTGATTTTTCGGAAACAACCAACGGCGGATATCCGTTCGGGTCTTTAGTGAATACATCGGGCCACGACTTATATGGCATGACTACGTATGGAGGAACGAGTGATTTCGGCGTTTTATTCCTGTATAATCCGGTTTCAGCTACGTACACCCGACGGGTTGATTTTTCCGGCATCCCCAACGGAGGGTACCCGGTGGGTAATTTGCTGGACGCATCCAACGGACTACTGTATGGAATAACTTATGGGGGAGGAGCATTTGATAAAGGAGTATTGTTTGAATATAACCCCGCCACGGATACCTATGTGACCAAACGAAACCTCGACAGCGCCACAACCGGTAGCTTTCCGTACGGATCGCTGATTGAAACATCCACTGGCATATTATACGGAATGACTTCATTCGGTGGAAGTACTAATTTAGGGGTTATTTTTTCGTACAATTACATTACGGACAGTTATACCGTAAAGAAGACATTTGACGGTGCCGCTTCGGGTAAAAACCCGTACGGGGACTTTGTGTTGGCGGGAAACGGAAAACTGTATGCGATGACCTATGCCGGTGGCGCCAATGATCTGGGTGTTCTGTTTGAATACGATATTGCCACGAATACCTATACGAAGAAGATAGATTTCGACGGAACGACCAACGGAGCCAATCCGTACGGATCGTTGATTGAAGCATCTAACGGGAAATTGTATGGACTTACTTCGAAGGGTGGAACCAATAATATGGGAGTATTGTTTGAATACAATCCCCTGACTTCTGTTTTTATAAAAAGAATTGATTTTACCGGTGCCGCCAACGGAAACGGACCTCAGGGAACACTAATGGAATCATCCGGCGGGAAATTGTACGGAATGACCTATTCCGGTGGAACAAATAACCTGGGGGTCTTGTTCGAATTTGATCCGGGTTCCGGGATTCTGACAAAAAAATTTGATTTTGATGCCGAAAAGGGCAAAAATCCGTATTATACCAAATTGATAGAGGTTTGCGATCCTCCCGGATTTATTTTTCCCGTCAGTGATGCTTCGGTTTGCCTCAATGAAAACACTTTTTTCATCTGTGCGGCAACAGGAAACTGGCTGACATACCAGTGGCAGGTGGATACGGGAAGCGGCTTTGCCGATGTGGTGGATAACACAGTATATTCCGGAGCACAGAACGACACATTGTTTCTTTAC
>PHDB01000109.1 GCA_002842495.1 Bacteroidetes bacterium HGW-Bacteroidetes-6 | reverse complement strand
GGTTTCAACATAATAGTTTCCGGTCGAAGTAACGGTGATACTTTGGGTTGTTTGCCCACCCGGTAGCCAGTTGTACGAAGCAGAAGCTGAAGCTGTCAGCACCACACTATCACCCGCACAAAACGTCAGTGGTCCGGATGCTCCAATGGTTGGTGTTGCAGGAGTGGCTCCGGTTGAAACCACCACAGATGCCGAAACCGATGGACAATTATTCCCGTTGTCGGCCTGAACAAAATAAGTTCCCGAATTGAGAACGGTAATCGACTGTGAAGTTTGGCCTCCAGGCGACCAACTATAGCTAGCTGCAGGACTGGAAGTAAGTACAACACTATCGCCCGAGCAAAACGAAAGTGCTCCTGATGCAGTAATTGCTGGTGTTGGTGTGTTCGACAGTACATTTACTGTCACCGCAACCGATGTTGCTGTACAACCTGTTCCATTACCAACTTCTACAAAATAAGTCCCGCTATTTGTAACGGTAATATTTTGAGTACTCGAAGAACCAGGCAACCACAAATAGCTTGTAGCCGGACTCGATGTCAAAACAACACTATCGCCGGCACAAAATGTGAGCGGTCCCGAAGGTGTAACAACAGGAGTGGCAGGAGTTGTTCCAAAAACAGCGTTTATTGGAGCTGAAATATTTGAACAACCGTTGGCATAGGTCACTTCAACATAATAAGTCCCGTTGGCAGTCACTTCAATAGCTTGAGTTGATTCGCTTCCAGGAAGCCAGTTGTACGATACTCCCGGCGAAGAAGTGAGAGTGAGCGTATCAGCATTACACAAGGTCGTTGGTCCGCTTGCAGAAATGGAAGGAACCGGATTGCTGAGTACCATCACGGAAATAGTATCGGTATTGGCCTGGCAACCGTTGGCCGCAGTAACCACACTGAAATAGTTTCCTGAAGTATTGGCATATACCGATTGTGTAGTTGCACCGGTATTCCATGCATACGAAGTATATGCCGGATTCACCGTAAGCTGAACCGAGTCGCCACCACAAAATGTCGCAGGTCCACCTGCAACAAGACTGGCAGATGGTTTTGCTCCAACAACGATGTAGGTTGTTTTTGTAATTGAATTTCCACCTGACCCTGTTGTAATAACAAGCTGAACATCGTAGCTTCCGGCAGTATTGTACACCACAAACGGATTCTGAACCGACGACGACAAAGGTGTACCTCCATTGAAAGTCCAGTCCCAGGTGATGGGTGTACCAAGACTTAAATCGGTAAAATTCACCGTATCGCCTTCGCATACAAATTGTGTATCGGCCTCAAAATCCGCAAAAGGAGCACAGGCCGTGAGGTAAGTCACACCCGTATTGACATTGCTGTTGCCTCCGGCATAAATTCCCGGATCGGCCGGAGTGGTGCACGAAGTTTGCAGTAAAGCAGTTCCGCTGTAACCATCATCGATTCCACCAGCAAAAATTGAAGGATAAACAGGTGTAGCACACGATGTTTGTTCAAGGTCGATTGAGTTGAACGAACTGTCGTTTCCTCCGGCAAAGATATTTGGATAAACAATTGCTGCACAAGAAGTTTGCGTCAACAAAAGTGAATTTTCTGAAGTTTCGTTTCCCCCAAGAAAAATAGAAGGATATGCTGCTACAGTACACGAAACCTGCGTCAATAGTAGCATTGAAAGCGAATTTTCGTTTCCGCCGCCATAAATAGCAGGGTATACTATTGCAGAACACGAAACCTGAGGAAGAAGTGTCAAGGCATTGCCGCTACCATCGCCACCTGAATATTGGGCATGTACCCTCAAAACAGAGAAGAAGACAAGCAGGAGCAAAATGGGTGAACGTATTCTTTTCATCGCAATATTTTATTTATTATTGCTTGAAAACTAACGTACTCCACGTCCACCCACATCGCTTTGACGTTGATCGCCGGCATTCCCAAATCCAAAATCGGGACCTCCGCCGCAAGTTGCAGTTGCATTTTTGCTTCTGTCAGATGTTCGCAAGGTCGTGGAAGCACTGGTGAATGAACCTCCGCGCATTTCCATATGCCATTTAATATACGAAGAGCAACAACCACAACCCAAAGTTGAATAGCTGATTGAATTGTACATTTGCCAGTTAGCTGTATTATAAGCCCCGGCTGTGGTGAGTTCTCCATCGCCCAAACTGGAATAGGTGAGCTGATAGCCTGTATTTGCCGAATTTGAGCCACCGGCAACCATTTCCCAGACATTGCCCCCCAGATTCATCACACCGTAATAAGAAGATCCACTTGTTTCGCGGGTTGTTGCTGCAGTAGCACTAAAGCCAACACGTAGCGGGCCATTTGCAGATGAAGAGCCATAGGCAGATAGTCCATCGCCAGCAACAGACGAAGTTTCGGAAGCTGTTCCCGGATTATTGAGCGATGTGCTCTGAGCCTGTGTAATGTTGAGGTCGCCCCATATGTATTCATTTCCCAGGCGAGCTAAAGGTCCGCGACTGATCTTCTCAAATTCAAAATTAGTCATTGGGCGCAAAGCTGCCCAATCGAGATATGCCAGTAAATCGCTATAACTCATGTAGTTTGAGGCAATAGACTGACCATCATTGGCACTATTGAACGGATCGCCGGGAGCTGGTTGAAAATCGCAGGCAAAAACACCAGCACGACTATTATTCACCCCTTCCTGTATCAACTTGATACTATTGCGATTGAGACAGCCGGAAATCATGGCGCAAAGGCCACCTGTACCAGGAGCAGTCGCCAATTGCGTTGAAGTAAGAATGGTACGCGATACCTGCTGATCGAACGTAAGTGTATTCAAAAAATCGACATATTGCTGCTGAGTTACTTCATATTTCATGGAATAAAAAGCAGAATATCCTTTGGGATAAGCAGATGGAATAGTTTGATTGATACTACCTCCAACGGTAGCTGGAGCAAGTGTTGTGGTTGTATTTGTTATGCTGATACTATTGAAAGTGTTGGTACTGATTCCATCACCCAACTCAAAATCGCCCTGAGGGACATAGACCATTTCGACACCAAAGATT
>PHDB01000060.1 GCA_002842495.1 Bacteroidetes bacterium HGW-Bacteroidetes-6 | reverse complement strand
AAATTGCCGAGGCTATATTTTTCGTGTCCGGGCAAAATTTTCCGACTAAGTGCAAGTGTACACATTTTTTCGCGCTGGAAGGTGTATCCCAGCCGTGCAAATTCGGTCGCAATATAATTATAGTCAAAACTTACATTATGAGCAACAAATACAGCTTCGTTGGTGATTTCAACAATTCTCTTGGTAATTTCAAAGAATTTCGGAGCATTGGCAACCATTTCCTCTGAGATGCCCGTCATCGATGTAATGAATGGGGGAATTGGTCTTTCGGGATTAATCAGCGATTGAAATTCATCTATAATCACATTATCTTCCACCAAAAAAATAGCAATTTCAATTATTTTTCCGGTTCGGTTGTTTCCTCCTGTGGTTTCAATATCGCAGATTGCATACTTCATTCGCATTGCAAAGGTAGTAAAAATGAAACCGACATAAAAAAAGGCTGCACGAGGCAGCCTTTCTGAAAAAAAGAATCTCTCTTAGAGAGAAACTTTTTTCTGCATAATCATACCATTAGATTCAACAACTACGTTGTAAATTCCTGAATCAAAACTGTTCATACCGATTACAGTATTGGCATTGTTGATTTCCTGAGAAATAACAACTTGTCCAACAGCATTGTAAACAGTAACTGTTCCGTTAGCATCAGCTAATTCAACGTTGAGTTGACGATCATAAGCAAAGATGTTTCCGTCGAGTGTGTTTTCTTCAACTCCAATGGCCATCTGACCAGCAAGAATCGGTGCATCAGCAGTTGAGTTGTATGCATAATCCTTGATAGTGATAATGTTTGAAGCCTGGTTTGCAGGATCCATAGCAACCTGTACGCGAACCCAACCATAATAATATGAACCACTGATGTCGAACATCAGACCCATGTAATGATCGGTATTGTCTCCGAAGTTGCCATAAACTGCTCCAGCGTAGGTAGAGGCAAAAAATACGCGCTGCATAGAAGTAGCAGACAGTAGCTGCCAGTTACCAGCTGAACCGATAGGATCGTTAAGGTTCAAAGCATCACCGTACCAGTTCCAAGAAGCCCAACCGGCACCAGAAATCATAGCACCATTGTTAGATACAAGAGCCTGAAGGATAATTTGATCATTGGTTGCTGTTGAGAAATGTACAAAACCAATAACATAGTCATTAACTGCATCAGCGTTCAAATCAAGATCGAACGAAGTTGTTCCGGCAGCTGTTAAAACTACATCAGCAGGATCGGTGTAAACAATCTGTGCGTTAGCATTTCCGATTGAAGCAGCCCCTGCAACAGCCATTGCTGAATAAGCTGCAATTCTTTTTGAAAGATTAGAATTCTTTTTCATAGGCCTTTTTTTAATTTTAAAAGTATGACAAAGATAAGAATAAAAATATTTAATATGCAAATTTTAGAACCTGGTTTTAGGTGGAATTACTTGAAAATTTATCTAATAAGATGTTAATAGTCGTAATCCTTATGCTTGTCAACAAAGAATGGTTAATAAAATGTGGAGTTTGAACGGATATCGAAATTGCCGCAGCTCTTATTTTTCCGAATAAGAGCTGCGGCAATTCTGATTTGGAATCTTAACTTAATTTGTTTCGATATAAATCGGGATCAACTGCTTCAATCATCTTTTGTTCATCGAGCCGGAAATCGAGAAATTCATTGATTTCTGCAGCTACAATTACAGGGTTTTCGATTACATCTTTGTATTTAATATGTTTAAGCCGAACTCCGGGTGAATTTTTTGACCATACATCAACTTTCTCCAATTCTTTATTGAATGCGTTGGCTATCATGGTAGGATAAGTAGATGGATCTCTATTAAGCATTACTTGCTGAGATCTTAAAATCTCATTCATATCCCGATCCATGAAAATGACATCATATTCAAATTCAGGAGGCAGGTGCTGAAGTAATTGTGCAATAACTTTAATCACCTTTCCTTCAGCTTCAATAACCCATGTATTATCTTTGGCCATACCTTTAACCTTTTCAAGCTCAAAATATCCCTTGGGGTTATTGTTGTCGGCCTCGCGTTTTTTATCGGTTAGAACTTCAAGTCCACCAGCATTCAGCATTTGCATCATCATCGAGGTGCCACTTCGTGGCAAGCCCGATACAACTGTAATTTTCCCTTTTGTCATATCTTCTATTTTTTTTCGGTGAGCCTCTGCCTTTTCAGGGAGATTTAAATGTTTTTCGTAAATATCAATTAACCAGCGACGAGCTGGGAATAATTTAGGAGACATTTCCAGAGCCAGCTCGAATGCATTTGCCGCACCTTCGTAATACTGCAGATGGACAAGAGATTGCCCCAGTAAAAAATGAGCTTTAGGAAAATGGTACAGGAAGCCAATGGCATTCAGTGCATTGTCGGCAGCTTCTTCGTATTGCTTTTTGTGGAGCATGATTTGCGCCTTTCCGTAATAGGCAAGAGCATGATTGGGGTCTATTTTTAAAATAAACTCATATGCATCCAAAGCTTCTTTATATTTCCCTGAATCGAAATAGATATTCCCCAGTTCAAGAACAAGTTTTATGTTGTAAGGGTTTTTCTTTTTAAGCTCATTTAATATTTCCATAGCTTCAAAAGGCCTTCTTTCGGCAAGAAGTAGCTTAGCTTCCAGCAAACCTATATTCAGGAATTTTTTATTTTCATTTTCATCATCCGATAAGTTCTTGAATGAATCAAATACTTTCCTTACTTTTTCAAATTCTTTAAAAACAGCATAACAATTCGCTAAATCGAGACTATAGCGAACATCTTTGGGGTTATATTCATAGAGCTCTTCTAAAATGGGCAAGGCTTGAACAAAATGTCGCCGGGCCAGATGAATTTTTGCCAAATTGTATTTGATTTCGTTTTCGGTTTTTTTCATCGCCAGCATCTTATCATCTCCCGGATCTTCAATGTATCCAAGTTCGATAAGCTGTTTAAGAGCTTCGGCTGATTCGTAAGAATCTTCAATCAGATGCTTGGGATGCTCGGCAAAATCGCCTTCGATGTTATCCCAACTATCTATGAAGTCAATTTTAGGTTCCTCTTCGAATATACTGGCCAATACTTTGCCGTCCATATCTTTTCCAACGGGTAAACCCAATACAGTGAGAATGGTTGGTGTTACATCCAATAATGTTGCTCCATACACCCGCTCATCTCTTTTTATTCCGGGCCCATTAATGACAAAAACCCCAAAAGGATTATGCTCTAAAGCTGGCGCAGCATTGTATTTGGGAAGAACTTTCAGCCTCAGGTGGTCTGAATGAAAACCATGATCGGACAATATAATGATGGTTGTATCTTTACCAGCGAGTTCAACCAGGCGTTCAAGCATCATGTCATGGAAAATGTATCCTCCGGAAACAACATGTTGATACATTTGGAATTTGTCATCGGGAAGACCTTTCAACTGAGGGGGGTAAAACTTCATGAAACCGTGACAGAAATGATCGATCCCATCAAAATAAACAGCCATGAAATCCCATTCGGTATTCTCCATTAAGTATGTAGCTGTTGACTGAATTGTTGCTGTATCTGCAACAATTTGAGCCAGAGAATTCAGCGTTTTTTTTCCAAATTCATCACCTTTTTGGTCGATGTTTGCTGCGTTAGGGATAAAGGGCAAAATATGCTGCTCGGTAAGTTCACCCGGATGGATTCGAAGCGGAGCAATCTCTTTTACCATTTCCGGAGGGTAAACGGCTCCTTTTGGGACCTGCCATTTTACACCTGGTTTGACATTTGCTCTCTGATAAAAATTTGAAACCATAACTCCGTTGATGGGTTCGGCCGGATGGCTAGGCCACCACCCAACAATATTTTGTTTGTAACCTTCATGATGAAGTATGTTCCAAATAGCTCTTGTTTTTCGTGAAGTACTGTTGATATTTCTGATAAAACCATTCTGAACATCCGGTTCCACAAAACCCAGAATACCATGTTTATCTCCCCATTTTCCCGTAGCAATCGAAGTCCATAGAATAGGAGATAATGGGGGATCCAGTGTTGCTATATTTCCAATAACTCCAGTGTCAACTAATTTTTGGAGTGCAGGCATTTTACCCGCATCCATCAGCGTGTTTATTACTTTCCAATCGGCAGCATCCCAGCCAATTACAAGAACTTTCTTTTTAGCCATTATTCAGTGTTTCAGTGTTTTCCCGATCTGTATTTTTTGATTCCGGATCTGTTGAATTTTGTTCCAGTTTTGCTTTTCGGCGGATCCTCTTCCATTCGGCAATTGTTTCGTGTCCATAGGCAAGTATCCACATCGATCCTTCAGGGGTGATTTTTAATTCTTCCTGTTTGCCATCTGAATTTGTAATGAAAAATTTCTTTCCCAGTGTCTTCATAACAATATATTTATTCAAAAAATCTACTCAACAAAACATTGAGCGACAAATGTACACAAGTTTTTTTTTTTGAAAGAGAAACCGGATATTCAATAGAAGTGCTTGTGGTTTTTATGAAATAATTAGCCGCATCTGTTTTGTAATTTTTCTGTAATGGCATGTTCTTTAAGCTTTTCACAAGCATGATCATAACCAATACGAAATATTTGCTCTGCCTTTTTGATGTTGAAATAACCCATCGAAGCCAAATCGGTTGGTTCAAATAGCAAATCGGGTTGTTTGGCAGAATGCTTCATACGACTATTGAGACTCAACACAAAGGTTCGCTCGGCAATGGCTTTTAAAGTTGGTTTTGTGTCTTCTTCAACAACAGGGTTTACATTCACTGCAAATGTTTTATTTCCTAGATTCAATAGGGGTTCAATAGGCAAATTGTCGCAAATACCACCGTCGGCAAGTAAAATACCATGATTGGAAACAGGCCGAAACAAGACAGGAATCGAAGCCGAAGCAAGAACAAAGCGTGAAAGACTTCCTGTGTGATGATATTCGGCCATCCCTTTGTTAAGATTGGTTACACAAATCCAGGTAGGAATTTGTAGTTCTTCTATTTTTTCGGCACGCAGATGGTTTTTTAATATCCGGAATATTCCACTTGTTTTCATCAAGCCCGATCGGATAAATCCAAGGCTGAAGTAGTTTTTTAATTTATAAGAGCTTAGCAAGTCCAGAATTTCGATGGGTTGATATCCATCGGCATAAAAGGCTGCCGCAATGGCTCCGGCACTGCTCCCCGATATAGCAACAGGTTTCATCCCATGCTCCTCGAGTGCCTGTAAAACACCCAGATGAGCAAACCCTTTTGCCGCGCCACCACTCAATGCTATTGCTATGGATACTTTGTTTTTCATATTTGTTCTTTTCCAGTGCCGGCTTTCATTATTTTAACGTCAGCAATTCGCTGTTCGAGTTTGTCAACGATATCTTGTAGCTCCGATTTCAAAACAGTTATTCTGCTTTCATTGGGCAAATCGTTGAATGTTGCATCCAGAATTGATTTTTCTTTATCGATACTACGTGCATATTTGTTTGGATCTTCACCTTTGAATTCGCTCATACGCAAATAACGGACAATTTTAAAGTATGTATCGTTGAAATGTATCAAAGTTGAGGCATTTGTAGTTCCATACCATTTCACCAGTACTTTCCAAAGGCTTGTTTCGGGATTATATGTTGTTGTATTCCAGAGATAATCGGCCAGCGTGGCATATTTGATTTTATAAATCTCGGTACTGGACGAGCCATTTACATACAAATGACCACCATCATTCATGGTTTGAAATTTCTGAGGAAGAATTACATCGTAGGGTTCAAAAAGATTGCATAATACTGATTTTTCGGGATAGTAAGCCGGATAACCTCCATAAATGCCATCAAGACTGCGGGCATACAACGTATTGTCCCAAAGCATTGGAATGCGACCCGAATATTGCTCGAAGCGCTGCAGATCGACTTCGTCAATCGCAAGAGAACGCACCGTATTTCCTGTCCAAATAATGGCGATGTCTTTTGGAATACTCGATATGAGTTCGTCGAAGTAAGCATCGGCCATGCCACGGCTTTTATCGATAAATTCATTGAGATACCAT
This sequence comes from Bacteroidetes bacterium HGW-Bacteroidetes-6, assembly GCA_002842495.1. Taxonomy (GTDB): domain Bacteria; phylum Bacteroidota; class Bacteroidia; order Bacteroidales; family DTU049; genus GWF2-43-63. The sequence continues at coordinate 17,231 of PHDB01000060.1, read as the reverse complement.
GGTGGGCAAAATTCAAAACGCGTATCGGAATAATTTTTTTGTAGCCAATTGTAAATATAATTTATCATGTATGCTTGTGCATGAGCAAGTGTTGGATGCATTTGCCTGTCTTCATCGGACCAAAGCGAATACAGTTTGCGGTAATTTTTTTCGTGCGGAACAAAATCATCGGCCATCAGCATAATTGTTGTTGCGCCGGCATCGAGACTTAATTTGAAAACATCGGTAAGCGTTTTCATGCCATTTTCGTTGTGAAGCCAGATGTTTTTCAGGCTATCGGACATCTCAGAGACCTTCATTTCGTATTCGAAATGATAATAAGGATTCACCATCACCGCCAGTTGGCAGGTTTCGGTTGTTTTGCACCATTCCCCGATTTTCGACACGCCATCTTTATACAGATCATCGGGTTGATACCAATCTTTGCGATTACGGGTTTGACCGTAGCCAACGTATGCTTTATTAAATCGTAACAAGCTCATTCGTTGCATGTTGTCGAAATCGTTCTTCAATTCTGCTGAATCATTCCAGCTTGCAAGTAAAAACGAACGTCCGGTAAAATCGGGCCAGTCTTCGATGTCGGCAGCAAAAAATATATGATTGATTGTGTCGGTAAGCTGAACAAGTGTTCCTGCTGCATAATAAAGTCCAATGGCATCGTAGGACGTTACCTGAATATGTTTATTGGTTGTTCCATAGCATCTAATGCTGTATCCTTGCGGATTATAAACCGAATTGCCGGTGAGCTTTTGTTGCTGAAATCCGAAAATCAATCGATACAAGCTGTCGTTTTCGGGCATTTGGTTTAGAACAGCAACTTCAACCTGGGTGTTGAGTTTTTGTAACTGTTTTTCCAGCAATTCAATTCCTGCAATTAGCGGTTTTTTTGCCTCTTTATCCGTAACTATGGCTATAGATGTTTTATTATTGATTTGCAGAGGTTCTTTATTGGTTATAATTTTAGGCGTTGGTAGCAGAAGGTCGTATGCCGACATTGATTTTTGTTGAAGCGAATCGATACGCTCAAGTGGTGTGAAATTCCATTTCGAATAATGAAAATCAACATTATCGACCCACAAAGTTCCATTTCCTTTTAGTCCGATAAAGATGCGGACAAAGCTGGTTCCATCCGGAATATCGCCCTCCGAAAACGGATAATTGTAACTATGGGCAAAATAGCGAACCCAGGGCATTGAATCGATTGCCCAAAAATTGGAAAAGCCATAACCTTTAAATCCTGCATCAATTTTTGATTGTGTGTATGGATATTCGATGAGCGGACTTACTTCTTTTTTGTTTTTATCGAAATACTGAACCCTGATATTGATAGTTCGATAAACTTTGGAGCCCAGACGCGATTCGGGATTGCTGATATTGCTGAGTTTTAAACTCATCCAAAGTTCATAATTGCCGGGTATAACCGGAATATAACCGCTGAGAATTCCACAGCCATTGGTGTCGTTTTCCGAAGCAAGACTCTGACTGATTTTTACAACATAGTCGCCATCGGTTCTGAAATTATTGTCTTCGGTTTCGCGAACCCATTCAATATTGTTTCCGACAAATTCCCAGTTTTCGATTTTTAATGCATTCTGCGATGTATCGTTGTTGAGTAAATTACCTTTCTCGAATGATGGATTGGCAACCAGATTACCCTTGCGGAATTCCTGTGACCGTTTTTCGATCGGAATCGATAAGGGGTCAACGCTGGTCCAACTTCCATCGGGTTTTCCGCGTCGCCAACTGTCGTCGCAAGCAATAAGTCCAAAAGCAAACAATATGACAAAAAGCAGGAGAGGCAGCTGTTGCGAAAGTCGAGTTCTCATATTTTCTGTGTAATTTTACCCCCAAACTTACATGAAAATTTTGAGATAGCCGAAAAAGCGTTGAGAATTGTGCAGGTTTTTATTTATCTATTTTATCAACAAGGATATTTGCAACAATCATGCGTGGAACGAGAGATTTAACGGTTGGGAACGAACGAAAACTCATTATTCAGTTTACCGTTCCAATGCTCATAGGAAGTTTGTTCCAACAACTTTATAATGTTGTTGATAGTCTGATTGTTGGCAATTTCATAGGAAAAAATGCACTTGCCGCAGTTGGTGTTTCGTTTCCCATTATTTTTCTGCTTGTCTCGCTTCTCATCGGTCTCACCATTGGATTGTCGATTTTGGTTTCGCAATACTTTGGAGCAAAAGATATTCAAAAAGTGAAGGAAGCTATTGATACCATTTATATTTCGCTCTTTATAGCTTCGCTTTTTATCACAGCAATGGGTTTGTTTTTTAGTCGTGAACTGATGCAGCTTTTGCATGTTCCGCAAGAGATTGAAAACGACAGTGTATTGTATTTTTCGATATTTACCGGAGGACTTGTTTTTCTGTTTGGATTCAATGCCACCAATGCCATTTTGCGGGGACTTGGCGACACCAAAACACCTTTGTACTTTTTGATAGTTAGCACTGTTCTCAACCTGATTCTTGATATTATTTTTGTTGGTCTGATGGGACTGGGTGTTGAATGGGTGGCCATCGCAACTGTTTTTAGCCAGTTTGTAGCATTTATAGCAGCCATTATTTATTTGAACAAGCGGCATCCTATAATTCATCTGTCGCTGCGAAAGCTTAAATTCAACAAAACCATATTTCGCCAGAGTTTGAAAATGGGCATTCCTTCTGGTTTACAGCAGAGTTTTGTGGCCATTGGAATTCTGGCTCTGTTTCGCATTGTGAACGAATTTGGAACCGATGCTATGGCTGCTTTTACTATTGCTTCGCGCCTCGACTCGTTTGCGGCAATGCCGGCTATGATTCTGGCTTCGGCATTATCGAATTTTGTAGGTCAGAATATGGGAGCTGGCAAGCTCGATAGAATCAGCAGGGGCTATCGTGAAACTATCAAGATCAGTATCGCAATTGCCGTAACGGTTTCGGTGATTCTGGTTGTGTTCCGTACACATCTTATTTCTGTTTTTAATCAGGATCCAAAAGTGATTGAAATTGGCTCTCACTACTTATTGATTGTTGGCTTTTTCTACCTTATATATTCACTGATGTTTGTAAATCAATCGGTGCTGCGGGGTGCCGGCGATGCAATCACTCCCATGTTCATTACTCTGGTGGCACTTTGGGTTGGACGCATTCCAATTTCGTGGTTACTAAGCCGAACTTATGGTACCGATGGTATCTGGTGGGGAATTCCAATCGCATGGTGTATAGGTTTTGCTTTGTCGCTTATTTTCTATTTGCGTGGCCGGTGGAAGAAAAAATCGCTTGTAAAACATGAGCCTGATGTGATTGTTGATGGCAATGGAATCGTTGGATAATATGCAGATGTTTTCAATTTTAAATATTTCCGCTTTGCAACAAGGAATACCGATGTTTTAATTTCAGAAAATATCGTTCAAAATATCGATACGACAATTCGGCCAACGCTATTGATATAAATAAACTCAAAGGATAAATAAGCCAGTTGTTTACAAAATTGAACATGGCAGCCAGACGAATTGTGATAACAATTGCAATTGAATGATACATATAGAGTCCGTATGAGATAGTTCCCAGGTGGCTAAGCAATTTGCTTTCGAGTGATATTTTAATGTTTTTATTTGCTGCAAAATTTAAGATGATAATTCCAAAAAAGAGGGCAAATATTTCATTTTGAAAAAATGGAATATGAATACCGGAAAGTACAATCAAAACAATTGAAATAAGTGCAATGTAGAATAGTTTAGTGTTGAGAAACCATTCGGCCACTTTGCTTTTTTGAAAATACAAAAGAGCGAAAACGCCTCCGGTGGCAATACTATCTATTTGAAATTGTGACCAGTAGGCTGTAAGGGTGTCTTTGCCCGGGATAAAATCGGTAAACGATAATGTCAGAAGTATTCCGGATAGATTGTAAAATACAATAACAGAAAGCATGAGCAATAACCGGTGTTTTCTGATGTATTTTAAAATGACAGGCCATATTAAGTAAAATTGTTCCTCGGTTCCAATGGACCATGTTTGAGAAGCGTAGGGGACAAAACCGTTGTTGAATGCAATATTGGGAAAAATAATGGCAAGCAGAATTAACTGCAATGGGTAGTTTTGGTAAATAGTATCTTTTTCAAAATGGGGTAATGTGAAAAAATTAATATGGGGTAATACTACAAAAGCCAGAATGAGTATCAGAAAATACAATGGCCAGATTCGAAGTATTCTTCTGATATAGAATTTTTTTACACAGATAGTTTTAAAATTCTGTTCTTCGCTCAGTAATAAGTATGTGATCAAAAAACCACTGATAACGAAAAACAATTCAACTCCCAGCGGGCCAATGATATCAATAATTTGAATAATTCCCCAGTAGCTTTCAAAATTCATCAATGACTTAAACATCTCAATATGTTGAACAATGACCAAAAGGACGGCTATAAACCTTAATCCATTAAGATTGGGAAAATATATTTTCTGTTTTGGGTTCAAACCTGAATGCTGTGAAGTTGATCGGCAAATGTAATATGATTTTATCGATAATAAAGTAAAGATTAAGGTGTTGTCTGGTCTCTACACAGTAATCGTTACATTTGCAAAAATTTCTTTTATGAATCCCATTATCTCGAAATTGCTTCCGGGACTCCTTCCTCTCATTGTTTTTATCGCAGCCGACGAATTTTTTGGTCCGGTAATCGGAATTGCCGTTGCACTCGGATTTGGCCTGGTGCAATTGCTCTATATGCGCATCCGCCAAAAAGTATGGGATCGTTTTGTACTTATCGATACGGCTTTGTTGTTGATGCTCGGAGCGGTTTCGTTGTCGCTCGAAGACGAGAAATTGTTTTTGTGGAAACCGGTTTTGATGGATGTTTTGCTAATGGGCTTTTTACTTTTTTCGCTGCTGTCGCGCAAAAATTTGGTTTTGCTGATGTCGAAACGCTACATGGGCGATATGCAGCTCGACGATACGCAAAAGAAATTTTTCAATCGCAACTTGTGGGCATTTTTGCTTGTGTCGTTTTTGCATGCATTGGCAACGGTTTATGCCATCTATTTTTTGACCAAAGAAGCATGGCTTTTTATCGGAGGAACTTTACTCTACATCATGATGGGAGTCTATCTGGTGGTGATGTTTTTGGTGCAAAAACTATCGAAAAAGCGTTCTTCGGCAGAATATGTTCCCGTGGTTGATGAAGAGGGTAAAATAGTGGAACGTGTTTCGCGCGCCGAAGTTCATAATGGTTCGAAAAAACTTCACCCGGTTGTTCATTTGCATGTGGTGCGACACGACGGAGCCTTTTTGTTGCAATTGCGTCCCAACGACAAGCAGGTACAGCCCGGCAAATGGGATACAGCTGTTGGTGGTCATGTTTCATGGGGTGAGAGTATCGAAAAAGCACTTCAGCGCGAAACTCGGGAAGAGATTGGGTTGAAACAATACAAACCTTTATTTTCGCAGAAATACATTTGGAATAGCGATATTGAATCGGAGCTCGTATTTGTATTTGTGTATCGCTCGCTCGAAACCGATAAATTTACTCATACGCAGGAAGTAACCGAGTTGCGCTGGTGGACTATCCCGATGATAAAACGGAATTTGGGAAAAGGCGTTTTTACACCCAACTTCGAACATGAATTTGCGATGTTGGTGAAGATCTGAGGGGGACAATTATTGTAAAATGTAAACTGTTCCTGACAGCAGAGTATTACCGAGCCACGGCAATTTTCACTTTTTTCTTTTTCAGGGGCTCGTTCCGCAGCAGACGAATAAGCTCATTTATTTTATTGCTTTTAACAGCCGCAAACGAAATGAAATCGAGCACATCGATGAGTCCGAGTTCTTCTTTTTTGAGATTGCCTTTCTGCAGCAACCACCCTACAATGTCAACTTTGTTCACTTTGTCTTTTTTGCCCGCACTTATATAAATGGTTGTCCATTCCGATGCAGGAGGAATAATTGCTTTTGCAGGAAGCGAAACAAGTTCGGGCTTTTCTTCGATCCAGCCTGGTATTTTGTCTTTGTCCGACAGAATAAGAAATGCATTTCCTTGTGCATGCATGCGGGCTGTGCGTCCGTTGCGGTGTGTGAAAGCGGTTTCAACAGCGGGCAACTGATAATGAATGATGTTTTCAATGAGTGGAATATCGAGTCCGCGCGCCGCCAGATCGGTGGTTATAAGTATGCGGATGCTTCCGTTCCGGAATTTTATCAATGTGCGTTCGCGTTCTTCCTGCTCGAGTCCGCCATGAAAAACGTCGTTGTACAAGCCATTTTCGTTCAGAAAACTGCTGAGGCGTTCAACCGCTTCGCGGTGGTTGCAGAAAACCAACGATGCTTTTGTCCCCAGAAGGCAAAGCAGTTGCATCAAGGTGTCTTGTTTTTCAGTGCTTTCCGACATCACCATTTTAAGGGTAAGTCCTTCGGGAGCTTCGTTGGGAAGGTGATTCAGTTCAATCGGATTTTTCAAACCCGTGAAAGCCGGAATTTCGGTCGATTTTGTTGCCGAAGTGAGCACACGCTTTTGCAAACCACGAAGACGACCCATAATAAACGACATTTCGGCTTCGAAGCCAAACTCGAGACTTTTGTCGAATTCGTCGAGTACAATAAACCGGATGTTTTCGGTGTCGATATGCTCGCGGCGCAAGTGGTCGGCAATGCGTCCCGGTGTTCCGATAAGCAGGGCAGGAGGTGTTTTGAGACTTTTTTTCTCGACCGAAACCGGATGTCCGCCATAGCAACACAACGATTTGAATCCGGTTTTCATCGATCTGAATACCTGCTCAATCTGAATGGATAGTTCGCGCGACGGAGCAAGCACCAGTGCCTGAATTTGGTCGTTGTCGGTTTTGAGCATTTCGAGAATGGGGAGCAGAAAAGCAATTGTTTTTCCCGATCCGGTGGGAGCCAAAAGAACAATTTCGGAGTTTTTGCGGATATTTTCGATGGCTTCGAGCTGCATGCTGTTCAGCACCTCTATATTCATGTTGCCGATAGCCAGCTCGACACGGGATTGCTTGAGATTCATGCTGCAAAGATACGATAAAGGAATATACTCATGAGCTGACTCAATGTTGCGCTGTGAGTGTATGATATGAGTTGGTTGTCAGATGCCTTGCGGACAAAACACTACCAAACTCTTAAGGAACTAACTCCAACGGCATAATCCGAAGAACAATCATGTCAGTAACCTCGAATCCATCACCTTTCTTGCTTATATCAAAAATCACTTTCAGTTGTCGACCGTTTACATATTTTTTGTCATGGTAATGTATTGACCCATCATTTGCCCAAAAAATTTCATCTGGAGGAAGTAATTCGCGCCCCTGCATCCCTTCAATAAGTGCATCAATTGATTCTGATTTACTTTGCATACCGCAATCATCGCAATAATAGTCACTGAACATTTGAGATACAGCCTCGCGGTTACCATCTTTAGCATTTGTAAATAAAGAATCCACAAAATCAACCTCTTTTGAAGTTTTGGTACAAGAAATTGCTAAAAGTCCAACAACTAAAAGCAAAAGTAGTTTATTAGTCATAATACAAAGTTATAATCTGCCTTGGCTTTCTACAGATTCGCATTGTAATTTCAAAAATACTATTATTTAATCAGATGAAGAAAATATATATTGTGCAATTACACAGGTGCTTTCTCGTCAAACTGAGTCAATATCTTCTCGAAAAATTCATGAATTATTTCATTCTCTTTTGAATTAACTATTCCAGGTCGCCCATTATCAGCAATTGATTTAATTTCTTCTTCAGATTTAGGATAAGCAAAACGACCAGAACCACTCATAAATGGTTGATATTTTTTCACAATTTCTTCCTCCTTCGTGTCAAGCTTCAAATTGTAACATTCTAATAAATCCAACACCTTATGTATTTTAATTTTTTTATTCCATTCTTTAGCAATATCAGAGAAACTATTGTATTGAGCTCCATTTTTTTTCATTGTTTTTATTACTACACACTTAATAAGATTTTCAATGGCGACAGCGTATAATAAATTTACGCCATTGAACCAACCCAGTTCTTGTATACGACCCTTATTGCCATATTTGTCTTCCAAATTATCCAAATATGCATCAAACAATGTATCGCCAGCATACTTAAATTCAAATGCTTTCTCTAAAAAGCTATGATGATTAGCTGATTGCAATAAATGTGCTTTGTATTTATCCATGTGTTCAAATTTAGACAACATCATCCACCCCACATCACCCAACCAATTCTCCACAAGCAAAAAATCAAACAGCCAGCGGAAACAGCAGGTAACTCATTAGCAAATTTAATCTTTTTTTACAACAAAAATTTTGCGTTTGTTTGCTCAAAAAGTACATATCTTTTCATTGTCTGGGAAAACAAAGCAGGGAAATTTTGTGATTTGGAGTGGGGAAGTTCGTGAAGATTTTGTCCGTTGAACTCTATCAATCAGGAAAAAGATAAAAGCCAACTTGAAAATTATTTGGCCGCAAACACACAACGCAGATGCTGCCAATGACATGTATTTGTAAGGTGTTGTTATACATGTAAAAAAAGCAGTCACATTGAGCCTGTCGATGCCGATAGCTATCGGTAGCGGCTGCTTTCTTTAAGTTGCAATACGCGTTTTGATGGTGGTCTCTGCATGATTGCCAAAAAGAAATGCGAAAAAACTATTCAATTCCCCTTTGTCTCACAGCTTCAAACATAATAATGCCGGCGCTAACCGAAACATTGAGCGAAGCAACCTGGCCAGCCATGGGAATCCGAATCCATTCGTCGGCAAGTTTGAGAAGCGGAACCGAAATTCCTGTTTCTTCGCTGCCCAGAATAAGGCATGAAGGAACGGTGAAATCGGCTTCGAAATATTGTTTTACCGCTTTTTCGTTGGCGGCAAATATACGAAAGCCGCTTTGTTGCAAATATTTTAAAGCTCCGTGTATATTGCGTGTTTTTACAACCGGAACATTCAGCAATGCGCCAGCCGAAGCGCGTACAGCATCGGCCGAAACTGAAACACTTCGGGTGTCGGGAATAATAACTCCGGTGACTCCGGCTGCATCGCAACTGCGTGCAATTGCCCCGAAATTGCGAACATCGGTAATGTTGTCGAGTGCAAGAAAAAACGGCGTTATTCCTTTATCGAAAGCTGCCATGACCAAATCTTCGAGCTGATAGTAATGAACCGGAGCAATAAACGCAATTACCCCCTGATGGTTACCACGGGTGAGCCGGAGTAAACGTTCTACCGGAACCCGCTTCACCTGAATATGTGCTGCGCGGGCAAGTTCCATTATTTCTGTCATCCCGGGCTTGCGTTCCGAACCGGTGGCCAACAGTATATGATCGATTGGAGTTCCTTTTTCGATGGCTTCCTTCACAGGATGTGTGCCGTAAACAAAGTCTTTTTCCTTCATAGTATTATTGTCTCCAGATATCAACAGCCCGATACCAATTGTCTTTATAAACCGGTGTGCGCTGCAAAAAGTAGTCGTTGTTGCTGAATTTGTTTTTCAGTTTTTCGAATGTAAAAGTAATTGAAAAAAAATTATTCTCTTCGCCATAAATCCACGATTCTTGTTCACTGCCCCTGTAAACAATATTGGGTGGCCCGAAAACAATATAAATCATCCCGCGATCCGATTTCCATCCTTCGGTGTAGGAACTGAATAATTTGTTGGCAATCACTACACGTGTATAGTATTTTTTTATCAGATTGCGGGCAAGTTCTTCATGACTTCCCAGTTTGAGCCAGAAATCTTCGATGGCAGCTGCCATATTTTCGGATTGTGCTATCCGAAGATACTCTTTCTGCGATGTAATATAACGAATGGGTCCCAGCATGTCGCGATGCGATTCTATTTCGGGGAAACCGCCATCGATAGCTATAATGGTGTATCCGCTCTGCATGTTTTCGTCGGACGACACAAAATAAATACCTTCTTTGTCAGTGATAAACCAAAAACCCGTATCGCTTTTCGAAACAGTAATCACCGAGTCTTCTTTGAGTTTCAGACTGGTACTGTTTTCGTAGCTGAATGGAGGGCTGGGGATACTGAATGAATCGTTGTAATAGTAGCATTTTAAAAAATCGGGGCGCATGCCTAAATACCTGAAGTCAATGGTGTCGCCCGGATGGCAACTTCGGAATGTGCCTGTTTTTTTAACCGAAGCCGATCCGATAAACCACTCTGCATTGGTATTATTGCTTTTATCGACGTTGAAGATAAAGTTTTGTTTAATGTTTTTGTGATTATCGGTTACTGAAATCAGGAGAGCATACTCGTTTCCGGTTTTTGCTTTGAAGAGAAGCGAGTAATCTTTGTTTAATTCGTTGCCGGGTTTCTCAAATATGAGATGAAGACTGCTACTGTCGGACCATTTGTCGGTATTGAAAGAATCGAAAATCAAGAGACGTACAGTGACTGAAGCTACGAACGGTTCGTTTTGTTTTTCGCGCTGATAAAGGAAGTTCTCTGTAGCCAAATTGAAAGTGAAAATCGATTGACTGTCGTTTAAATGGGTGATGTCTGAGACCTGAAGAAATGAAACAAAATCGTCGGAATAAGTAGATGCAATATTTTCAGATGAAACCTGAATATAAGGTTTGCATGCTACTCCCGAAATAATGGAAATGGCTAACCAAAAAAACAATCTATTCCTGTGTATCTTCGTTGGCATTTTGATTGCTATGATTTTGTAAAAATAAATCATTTTCGCTTGTTGCCGGCAAATCTTTTTTGTTTTTAACACCCAACTCTTTAATTTTTGTTGCACGGGCAACAATATTTCCCCTTCCGGAAGTGAGTTTGCGCAAAGCTTCGTCCATGCTGTCCTGACTTTCACGCAATTTCTTGTCAGCTTTTTCAATATGCTCGTAAAATCGGGCAATGTCGTCGAGCAATTCGGCACTTTGTCGCGCAATTTCCATGGCATTGCGGCTTTGATTTTCTTGTTTCCAGATCGATGAAACGGTCATCAACGAAGCTAATAGAGTAGTTGGGCTAACAATGATGATTTTTTTAGCCCAGGCTTCGGCAAACAAATCGCGTGCATTTTCGAGTGTAAACGAAAAAGTTGATTCGAGTGGCATAAAAAGAAGCACAAAATCGGGAGTGTTGAGTCCTACACCTTTTTCGTAATGTTTGTTCGAGAGTCCCGAAATATGGCTTTTTACCGATTGAAGATGGAGTTTCAGAAATTTTTCACGATCTTCGGGAATGGTACTCTCAATGTAATTTTCGTAAGCCGTAAGCGAAACTTTCGAATCGATAATCAGATGTTTGTTGTCGGGAAGATTAATCACTACATCGGGACGAATAATGCTATCTTCGGCTGTGGTACTGAATTGTTCAAAATATTCACGGTCTTTTACCAGACCGCTTTTTTCGAGAATACTGCTCAGTATCAATTCGCCCCAGCTTCCTTGTGTTTTGCCTTCACCCTTGAGTGCTTTTGCCAGATTATTGGCATCGAGGCTTACCTGATTGCTGAGTTCGTGTAGCTTTTGGAGTTCCGACGTGAGGTTGGCTTTGAGTTCGGTAGTGTCGCGAAGTGTTTTTTCGTAGTTTTCGCCCATTTTGTTTTCGAAACTGCCCAGCTTTTCATGAAAAGGCTTCAGGATCTCGCTTAGTCCCTGTTGACTTCGTTCCGAAAACTCAGTACTGTGATTTTTAAGCAACCTGTTGGCAGTGTTTTCGAATTCCAATCGCATTTGCTCGTGCCATTGCTCCAGCTCTTTTTTATGATTCGAAAGCCTTTCCGATGCCGAAAGCAATTCAGTTTCAAGCTTACTTATAAGCGAAGCTTTTTCAATTTCGGAGCGATGTTGTTGTTCGCTTTTTTCGTCCAATTCGGCAAATTGCTTTATTTTTTCCTGCAACAGACTCTGCAAAACAGCTTTTTCTCTTTCGAGCGATGCAATGGAGTTGCGGAAACCATCAATTTCGGACGATTTATTTTTACGATCGCTTCTGTTTTTGAAAAAAACGAAAACAATAGAAATGATTATTCCAATCGAAATGCCCAATAAGAGATGCAAAAAATCCATAATAGAAAAGTTATCAGCGTTTTTCGGAAACCAGTGTTTGCTGATATGGAATTCGGGATTGGATGGAGCGTCCGAGAGTGATTTCGTCGATATATTCGAGTTCATCACCAATAGAAATTCCTCTTGAAATAGTACTGAAACTAAGCTCGAATTGTTGTAACTGACGATAAATATAAAATGCCGTTGTGTCGCCTTCGACTGTTGCTGCAAGTGCCAATACTATTTCATGAGCAGGATTGACTTCGATCCGGCGACGCAGCGATTCAATCTGTACATCTTCGGGTCGTATTCCATCGATGGGTGAAATCAGACCACCCAGGACATGATAAACACCATTGAATTGACCTGTGCGCTCAATAGCCATCACATCGCGGATATCTTCAACAACACAGATAATATTTCTGTTTCGGGTTTCACTTGAACATACGGGACACAAACCGGAATCACTGATATTGTGGCAAATTTTGCAATACGTTATTTTTTCACGCAATTCAACCAAACTATGTCCAAGTATAGTAGCCTGCGATTTGTCTTGTCGTAACAAATGCAGGGCTAAGCGCAAAGCAGTTTTACGACCAACACCAGGCAGTTTGGCTAGTTCGGCAACTGCATTTTCGAGATATCTGGAAGGTAATGTTTCGAAGAACATTTTTGTTGTAAAAATACTACATTTTGCGGTACCAGAACTGAATTCTCTTGAAATGGCAGATAATTTTGTTAAATTCGGAAGGTGAGAATTATTATTATTATTTGAGCCAGATAATCAGTTGATTGTGGTCTTGGAAAAATAATTCATAAAACGGATAGTTCATAAAATTCAGTAAATGAATGTGTTATGTTTTCAGGTTTTTATGTAAAACACTAAAATAAAAAAAAACAAACCGTTTTTTTAAAAAAAATATTCAAAGAACCGAATAATTAGTCTGTATCTGAAAATGAACAAATTGGAATATTTTTAAAATAAATGTATTGTTAATTTACACACACAATACAACTTTCTAAATGTTTTTATACTCTTATATATTGCGGGAAAAATAATTAGGTATAAATACTTAGATAGTTATGGTAAAACAACTCTATCCAAAATCGAAAGAGTTGAATTCATCGATTAAAGAGAGTGAATTGGTTTGCAATTCACTGACGATTGTTGTTATTTGCAAAGATTTGAAATTTCAAAGCACCACAATATGAAGAAAATTTATCTGTTAGCTGTATTGTCAGCTATTTTCTGGACAAGTGCTCAGGCACAAACAGTTACTGAGTCGGCAACTCATCTTACCAAAGGTATTGTATCTGATACTGCAAATGGTCATGTTTTAAGCTGGCCTGAAATGATGCAGGATCCTAAGTACAATTTTTACGATGTTCAGGAAGCCTATAATTCCTATTATGCTTCGCATTATCCTGCTAAGGAAAAAGGTTATAAAGCATATCAAAGGTGGGAAGCTTTGATGGCTCCTAGAACCTATCCAACAGGAGAGCGAAAAGTTACAGATAATGAGGTCATGGCTCGCTTCAAAGCCTTTGAGTCGCAATACAAGGCTGTGCCAGGTAACAATGGTACAAGAAGTCAGACGGGTACATGGACAAATCTTGGAGCCAGTACAACTCCATCCGGGGTTTGGAGCGGACAACCGGGAGGTAATGGACGTGTGAATTGTATTACTTTTAATCCCAAAAACACCAATATTATTTATGTCGGAGCTCCTGCCGGAGGCTTGTGGTGCACAAGAAATGGTGGTTCAACTTGGGCTCCGGTAAACGATACTTTTGCTGTTGTAGGTGTTTCGAGCGTCGTGATAAATTATCTTGATACATCCATTATGTATATTGCTACCGGCGATGGAGATGCTGGTGATACATACAGTATTGGTATTATGAAATCGACCAACAGTGGGAAAGCCTGGCATAAAACCAGTTTCAGTTCTACTGTTCAGCAAGGATATGTTATTCGGAAGCTTGTCATGCATCCAACCAATCCCGATATTATGTGGGCTGCGACCAATGGTGGTTTGTTGAAAACGACCGATGGTTGGGCTACATATACAGTTGCAGCAGGGATTGGTGCGTGTTATGATATTGAATTGAAACCTGGTGACCCAACAACTGTTTATGCAACTACATTTTCAGGGGCATATAAATCAACAGATTCGGGAGCAAACTTTGCTGCAATGACTTTGCCCACACCGCCAGCAAGTGGATTTGCCCGATTGGCCGTTGCAGTTTGTGATGCGGCACCCAATAATGTTTATATTGTTGGTGGGGAAGCAACAAACTATGGTTTTGGAGGTTTTTATACATCAACCAATTCAGGTACATCATTTACAGAAACATATAATGAAACTAGCGCTAATCATAATCTACTAGGTTGGAGTGCAACTTTCAACGATGCCACATCCGGAGGACAGTCGTGGTACGATTTGTCAATTACTGTAAATCCGGGAAATGCCAGTGAAATATATATTGGTGGTGTAAATATGGTTAAATCGACTAATGGCGGGGCCAGCTGGTCGATGCATGCGTATTGGATGAATAATGCAGGTTACCAGTATTGTCATGCAGATCATCATGCGCTTGAATGGTTGCCCGGTTCTACTACTACATTGTTCAATGGTAATGATGGTGGTATTTTTAAGACAACAAACAATGGAACTTTATGGACTGACATTAGCTCGGGGTTGTGTATCAATCAGCTTTGGGGGATGGGTATTTCAACCACGAACTCAGGTCTGATTATGACGGGTTGGCAAGACGATGGAATTAATAAGCTTTTAAGTGGTTCGTGGACTCATATTCGTGGTGGTGATGGTTGCGAAGTAATGTGCCGGCCTGGTAACGATAATCAGTTATTTGGTTCATATCCGCAAGGAGCATTTTATTACACTGCGAACGGCGGTGGAACCTGGTCTACCATAACACCTACTGGTGCGGGAACAGGAAATTGGGTAACTCCAATAATAATGGATCCCAATAATGTTAATACCATCTATGCCGGTTATACAAATGTATATCGCAATACGAATGCAACTCCGGCCACAAACAACTGGTCGCAACGAGGTACAGTTGGTGGAACAGGTTATATTGTACAAATGGCCGTTGCTCCATCTGCATCAACAACGACCATGTATGTTATTAAATCGAGTGGCGTATATAAGAGTACAAACCTAACAGCCGGTACCCCAACCTGGACCAATGTTACCAATAATTTACCAGTAACAACAGCGGCAGCTACTTATATAGCTGTTGATCAAAACGATGCAAATCGAGTGTATGTCACGTTGAGCGGTTATGCCGATGGCGAAAAAGTATATATGACTACAAACGGTGGAACATCCTGGACCAATATTTCCGGAAATTTGCCCAACTTACCGGTTAACTGTGTAGTTACAGATAAAAATTCAACTGACCATGCTATTTATGTTGGTGCCGATGTGGGTGTTTATTATAAAGACGATACATCTCCAACGTGGGTATTGTTTACAGAAGGTTTGCCAAATGTTATTATCAAGGAATTGGAGATATATTATGGTGCCACTCAGGCTCAGCATCGCTTGCGTGCAGGAACATATGGTCGCGGAGTTTGGGAATCCGATTTATATGAACGTCCTGTTCTGGCACCCGATGTCGATTTCAAAGCCAATAAAACGTATGCTTGTACCGGGTCGACACTTCAGTTTACCGATTTGTCGCTTTACGTCCCAACTTCGTGGTCGTGGTCTATTTCTCCTGCAACATACACTTATGTAGCCTCTACTTCTGCAAGTCAGAATCCTCAGGTAACATTTAATGCAGCAGGAACATATAGTGTTACTTTAACAGCAACCAATGCACAAGGTTCTAATGTTGAATCAAAAGTAAGCTATATTACAATTGGACCATACACTGCACCATATCTCGAAGATTTTGCTTCAAGTACCTTTGCTCCACAAGATTGGCTTCTAAGCGGTGCTTCCTGGAAGCGCTCATGGGCAACAGGCGCAAATGGATCAACTACGTATGCTCCTTATTTCGAGTGTTATAATTATGCTGCAGGTACCACAGGAGATATGATTACTCCATCCATCGATTTAACTCCTTTGGGTGCAAATCCTGTATTATTGTTTAATGTGTCTTATAGACAATATTCATCAGAAACTGATCAGCTTCAGGTTTATATTTCAACAAATTGTGGCTCAACATGGACAAGTATTTACAATAAGTCGGGTACAACTTTAAGAACAGGTGCAGCTACTACTTCATATTGGAGACCAGCAGCCTCTGGCGACTGGCGTTTGGAAACAACTGCTTTAACGGCCTATGCAAATCAAACAGTAATGTTTAAGTTTACAGGTACTTCGCAGTATGGAAATAATATATGGATAGATGATGTTGAACTTACAACTGCCGCTTGTGTAATTAATGATGCAGGAACAATGTCAGGAACGTCGCCTGTTTGTCAGGGACAGACTGGTGTGAATTATTCTATTGCTGCAGTAACAGGTGCCACAACTTATGAATGGACAGTTCCAACAGGTGTTACAATAACAGCAGGAGCTGGCACCAGATCAATTACAGTAGATTTTGCAAACAATGCAACTTCCGGTTCATTCTCAGTAAAGCCAAAAAATGCATGTGGATATGGAGCCTCGACCACTGCGGGTGTAGTTGTTAATCAACTCCCTGCAATGCCCGATACTATTGTTGGTTCAGCAACTGTTTGTCAAGGGCAGAGCAATGTCTTGTATTACGTCCCTGAAATTTGGAATTTTCTCACCAATCAGGATGGTTATGTTTGGACGTTGCCTGCAGGAGCAACCATTGCTTCCGGTGCAAATACCGATTCAATATATGTGAATTTTTCAGGTTCTGCTGTTTCTGGTAATATTTCTGTGCATGGAAATAATTCGTGTGGAGATGGAACAGAATCTTTGTTGTTTCCTGTTATTGTTAATCCCGTTCCGGCCCAACCCAGTGCCATCACCGGCAATGCAACACCCTGTTCGGGCACCACCGGACTCACATACTCTGTTACCAATGTAGCCGGAGTCACCTATACCTGGAGTGTTCCTGCCGGCTGGTCAGTCACCGCCGGTGCAGGTACCAACAGCATCACTGTTACCGCCGGCGCCGCCTCAGGTAATATCACCGTAACTCCAAGCAATGCTTGTGGAAACGGAACTGCCCAGACCTTAGCCGTAGCCCCGACCACAGTACCGGCACAACCCAGTGC
>PHDB01000059.1 GCA_002842495.1 Bacteroidetes bacterium HGW-Bacteroidetes-6 | reverse complement strand
CCGTTGTTTCCTCTGGAGTAACATCAGGTGTTGCATCTGTAACTTCTACTGGTGTTGCATCCGTTGTTTCCTCTGGAGTAACATCAGGTGTTGCATCTGGAGTTTTTGCAACATTGTTTTGGTTTTTCTTTGACATGGTTCTGAATTTTTGATTAATCAAATTAGAACACAAAAGTGCAATTGCATTTTTCCTTAAAAAATGACACAAAAAAACCCGGATTAACCGGGCTTGTGAAATTCGTCTATTTTCTGTAATAGGTGAATCAGCTTTTGAATTATGCTTGCTTGTTCATAGCCAATGTCCGATTCTATTGCTGTTTTCGCAAATTGGCTGAAATCATCAAGATTTTTTGATGGTGTTTCGCTAAGCTCAGAAAGAGCTTCGGCAAGCTGATTGTTCAGTACTGGCTGTTTTTCCACAGTAATGAGAAAGTTTTCATCAAGTGTTAGATCGAGTGTAGTCATTATTGCCTCCATACGGGAGAGCCCCTGAGTGTTGTACCTGGTCGCCAAACCAGCTCAATGCCGAAACATTGTGCAAACACTCAGAGGCTCCCCCTGTATTTAGGGAAATAAAATAACTCATTGTTGGCGAATGGTACGCCACAAAGATATTAAAATTTCTAATTTGAAATAGTTTAATAACACTCTTTGGCCAGCGATGCGAGCTGTATAAATAATGCTGCACTTTCAACATCGTTCTCGTTAGTTATGCCTGCAGATGAAAGTGAATGCAACGCACTCATAGAAAATTTCAAATGAGATTGAAAACTGGTTTTTTTCAGCTTCAAAAGTACCGAAGCCATCTGCTCATCAACAATAGGTTTATCATTAAAATGCAGAATAAAGTGCTCTTCGGGACCAACATAGATGGCCTTCCTAGTAGTATTGTTGCTCATAATTCAAGTGTTAATATATTTCTAACGAATATATTTATCTGATTATTATATGTTCACAAATAAAAAAACTCCCCGAAGGGAGTTTTTGCATGTTTATGATACGTGTGGTTTGGTTTTAAGGCTTATCCTCGCTCAAGTTCGACGTAATCGTTGTCAGCACGTACATAAAGTACGATGTATGATCCAACGGTTGCGGTCCATGCAGCAGTAAGCGTGAAATTTCCACTGTTTGCAATGGTACTTGCATTGGTTCCACCACCACCTAAGATGGTGATTGAAGATCCAACAACAACATCGTCAAGGTCGGTGATTGCTGTAGCCGAAACATTATCGCCTGTCATGAAGATTGAACCATCGGCAACGCTAGGAGTTGCATCATCGGCTGTAAAAACATTGTTGTTGCTCACGGTGCCTTTGTACAGTGCAGAAACGAATGCGCCATTTCTGGTAAATGTGAAGGTGATTCCTTGTTTTCCATCCGGTTTTTCATCTTCATCAAATGCCCAAGTCATTTTGCATACAGAGCAGCTGTCGCCAATGATGGTTGGGTATGATTGACCGCATTTCTGAATCATGACATACATGTCCTTTGTGCCGTGCTCGGCTAAGAACTGCTTTCTGTATTCGTCGAAACCACCAACAAAGAACTTAAAAACGGTTTTCACGTTGTCGTTGTCGTAGTTCTCGGATCCAGTTTCGTTGAGCTTGCTGGTTTCAGCAGTAACGTAGAATGGAATCCACGATTTACCATCCTTGAAGATGATATCATCTACAATTTCAACTACATTACTAGGATTGCGCTGTGGCATGGTTAAAACATCCTCGGCAAGCGCAACCCAAATTCGCTTGTAATTTCCGCTCACTTGCGGAGATTCAGGCTTGGTATTCATTTTGGTTAAGTTCATATGGCTTTACTTTTTAATTGATTAATAGGGAGCCCCGAAAGGCTCCCCAATTTGTTTATGCGGTTACTCTTGATACTTCGTAGAACTTAGTTCCATTGTAGTACAGCGTAATTACGTTGCCTGTTGAAGCTGTGAAAGCAGCACTCAGAACAAAGTTTCCACTGTTGGCAATCGTAGAAGCGTTGGTTGTTCCAGCACCATAAATGGTGTAGGTTGTGCCTGCAACTGCATCATCGAATGTGGTAATTGCTGTTGCTGTGGTGTTTGCATTGGTAATGAAAACAGTACCACCATCAACACTAGGAGTAGCATCATCGGCGTCAAATGCTTCGGCAGTTACGCCAGAGTAACGAGCAATTTCGAGCCATTCTCCATCTTCGCGACGGAGCAACTGAATCCATTCGCCAACGTCGGTTGGTTCCCATGCAGCGGTGAGAGTGAATTTACCACTGTTTGCAATGGTGCTCGGATTGGTAGCTGAACCAATTTTGATTTTAACGATGTCGCCAGTGACAGCATCGGTGATATCGGTGATGGCAGTTGCCTGAGTGTTTGCAGGAATCTGCAACATGTTGTGTCGTTTTGCGCTGAGAGTAGTGCTGTCGGCATCAACAATCAAATACTCAGTCGAAGCGTAATCGGCATCGTTGTACCAAATGAGCTGCTGAGTGTAATCGCGATCGGCAAGAGCGGTTGCGTTGGCAGATTTGGCTCCAACAACTGTTGGCCAAATGTTGCGTTTGAAATCGCCAAAAATGTTGACAACACGTTTGCTTACTTCAACATTAACCAAACCGGCTGTGCTGCTTTCGTTTTCTCCGAAGAGCTGACGAATCAGACCAATAGGAGCAATGAAAGTACGTTTAGTGTTTCCGGCATTTGGTATGCGAATCAGACGAATGTTTTCGTGTCCTGGAATAACCGACTTCGATGGATCGTAAGTTGGCATTGTTCCTTCTTGTAATCTGCGAGCTTCCCAATAAGTCTCAATAAAGAGAGATGAAACATAGAATCCAAGACCGGCACGGTCGCGCATGTCTTCAGGAAGGGCAGCAATCATATTGCTGACAAAGTCGAGAATGTTTGCCGATGTCCATTCACCAATGGTGTAGAACGGCTTAGCAAGCAATTCGGCTTCGAACTGGCTGATTTGGTACAAAATACCATCAACCACATGAATTGCATTTCCTGCAACTCCGGTTGTAGGATCTTTGTATTCGCCTTTAATGGCTGCAATCTGATATTCCTGAACACCTTTGCGGATGGCCAGCGATACCAAATATTCAACAAAGGTCATTTTGTAGGCTGCTGAGCCTTCTTTGTTGAATTCGTTCAACCAGGTGCGTTCAATCGATTTCAGATTTTCAAGTTCGAGATCGAATTTGATGTCGCGCAAAATTGGTTTACGAGCGTGGAATTTGTAACCACCTTTAGGTGTCCATCCTTTTTGGTACTGCTGAATTACTTCCTGCATTTCTACGGACACAAAGAAGTCGCCTTCTTTAACGCCAGCAAGTGTTGGGAAGATAGCTTCCAGCTCATCGTTTGGATTGAACCATTCGATAATGTCGCCTTTGCGACCAGAAATGAATGCACCAAGATCGCTATTGAGCTGAGAAAGGTCAACATCGGTAGCAGCAAAAATTTTCGACTGATCATAATCGCCACGAATCAAAGCTTCGAGAGCTTGGTTGTATGGACGTTTTGCGTCCACTTTGTTCCAGTCGTTGGTTTCGCCAAATACGTAACCACCGGAAATCATGAGTTCGCGTTTTTCTTTTGTGACCATACGAATTACTTTGTCAACTTTTTGCATTTGAAGCTCAACAGGCTTGTTGCCAAGAGCTGCAATAATGCTGTCCTTTTCTTTGTTGCTGGCTTCGAGAGCTCCGAGGCGTTTCACAACGTCTTCAAGTGCCGGAGTGTTATCTTCTTCAGCTGCGGCAGGAGTGATTTTTTCAAAGAGCTGCTCAATTGCGCTCAAATCGGTTTCCGTAAGCTGAGCAAAGCCTTCGTTGTCGAAATTAATATCCTTCAGGGTGAGATCCTTGCCCGATGCTTTTTTGTAGCTGGCCATTAAGGTATCGACCTGTTCTTTGCTCAAACTTGCTTTACCTTCGGATATTTCAAGGGATGCAAGCGCCAAAGCGGTGAGCAGTTTTGCGTACTTCATATTTAAATTTTGGATTTGGTTTTGTGCTTTTGCTTTTCCGGTACCGGCAGAGCCTGATTTTTTTCCGGATAATTTTCTTACTTCGGCAATAGCCTCGGATAGAGTACCTATTTTGTCGAATGCTTTAAGCTTGAGTGCATCTTGTGCATAGTACATTTTGCCTGCTAAAATCTTTCCGTCGTCAACCAACTGAGGGCGCATAGATTTAAAATCGGCAATGAACTTCTCTGCAAGTGGAGAAAGTATTTCTTCTTCGAAAATTGAAGTATCGCCAGCGAGTGCCATTTCGACTGCTTTGTTTTTCTCAGTCGACTGAGGTGCATAGATGATTATTTTTTTGCGTCCTGAATCTTCTTCTGCTTTGGTTGCATCGTTCAGTACTGCCATCACTCCAATTGAACCGAATTGAGCACTGATATCGTTGTTTGCCCATACGAAGTTTGCACCAGAGAAGCCATAAACAGCAGCCGAAGCCATTGTTTCGAACAAAACGCCAACTGGTTTGCCAGCAGCGCGCATGGCTTCGATACCTTGAATTACAGGAGCAATTGCATCTACACCGCCTCCAGGTGAATCGAGATCTATAATTGCACCAACGATGTTTTTGTTGGTTGCGGCTTGTGCCAGCGTTTCAGCAACATCTACCATTCCCCAACTACATAAACCGCCGTAGCGAAGCATTGGACCATGAATAGGAAGAATCATAACTGAATCTTGTGGAACGCGCGAAAAATCGACCATTGTTTCACCTGAAACAGCAATCAATTCGGCCGATGGGCTTGAGCCAATGGCTTTAACACTTGGGCGGTCGGCTTCAACATCGATTGTTCCATTTAGCAGGGAATCAATCATACCATGATTATTGTATAAATAATCACGGTCGATCATGAATTGTGTTTTCAGCAAATACAATAAAAGCGGAGACTTCTTCATTTGAAAAATTTCTCCGCAAATAGAATATATTAAGAGCGCCTATAAAATGACACTAAGGTGCAACGATGGTGCATGTGTACGGATCGTTGAGCGAAAACCCTTCGAAACTCAAATTGTAATTTGTGCCTCCAGCTGATTGTGAAGATTGGTTTGGCTTAACTTCGACACATCGGAGTGGCATTTCTTCTGAGCCTAGTATAAACTGAATGCCTGTGTTTAGCTTATAAACTACAATGCAGTTTTTGCCCGAAAGAGCTGAAACAATGGCACGACTGTTCGAATCGACTTTTGGCAATTCAATGGGGAATTTTATTGGCCACAAATTGCCGTGCTCGGTTTCGTTGCCAACAATATCGGGGGCTGCAGTTTCGGGAGTAACCGGCAACGCATCGGAACTTACTCCTGAAAGTAGTGTTAGCGTTACATTGTTATTAATAGGATCAGAAATTGAACCTATTTGATCGTAGGTATATACTCTAACTTCGAGTATGCCGCCTACATTCGGGCCATTGTATCGTGACATGATTCAAATTTTAAGTTTAGTAACAAAATTCCTTTGTCTTTTGGACGAAATAGTCTTCGCTGCGATTTGTTGCGACGAATTCCGAGAATGTATATTGCTCTCTCGGATAGAGTATCAATTTCTTTATCCATACGGCGCATGATGTATCGCATGGTTGAATTAAAATTCACATCATCTTCGCCCAGATTGTTGAGTGCCAAAAACTTTAAAAGCGATTCCTGAATTGAGTTGCTTCCGTTTTCGATATTGGCATAGATGTACATCATCATGTTGTCCTTGAATCGTAGCTCTAGCATTCTATTAAAGAGATAGATTCCACGCTCGTCGAACATGGGTACTTCGGCTTCGTTTTTTGGAATATATTTAAGGTACAATGTTTTGTAACCTTCAAACTTGTTTCCGGTTGGTCGCTCATAAATGTTGTAGTATGCACGTTTGCGAATGCTAACAAGGTGTAAAAGTATCGACAAGCCAAATTGTTCGCGCTTATCGTTTACTACTATTTCTCCATCTTCGCTAACTCCAAACTTAGATTTCAAAAAATTGAAAATGTATGGAATTACCGGCAGAGATACGACTGAGTATTTTATTGCGTTGTTTCCCATACACAAATATACAACTAAAAACGATATTGCGTCAAAAGTGACTATAATATTTTTTATTACTACATTTTGCAGTGAACTTTTTTCCAACACGACAAACAACTTTATCGAAATCACTGTAACTTTGTAACTTTCTTAACCGAAGCATCTAATTTAATGATTTACATACAGTTATAGGGTTAAGAAAATACTACAATACTGATTTAAAAAAAACACGTTTTATTAACCTCTGATTTACAACAACTTACAAAGTAGATTTTTAATATATTATCTATTAAATATAGATATGTTTTGTATCACTCAAAGTGGTACTATTATACCTAATAAATATTTCTGTAACTTATTAACTTTCTGTAACCTTTTCTTAACCTTGTAATTTATTGATATTGTATTACTTAACACTAAAGGTTAAGAAGTTACAGTAAAATAGATAAATTAGAAGAAGAAGAATATTTTTTTATAAAAGAAGGGTGTTGATAAGGTGCCCAGCTGGGCACAAAAAAACCGCCGAAGCGGTTTGATTTGAAATAACGCCATTGCCTTAGTAAAGGCAACGACTTACTAACAGTCAACAGGCGCAATTAGTAAACAGCGCCTGTTTTGGTGTTACCCACCATGCTACGGAGTGGGCTTTTCACGCAGATACTTCATTAGGTTATCAATAGCTTGTTTAGGGTCAATAGTAAAGTGTTTTACATAACCGTCATAAGTTTCTCCATCCCGTCCTAATGGATGACAGTATATTTCCAAAGTGCCGTCTGGATGTTCTTGGTTAATTACTAACCTAAATTCACTACCTCCCAAGCCCACAGGATTGGAGTTGTTTCGTAAAAAATCCTCAAACGTAACGCTCGAAGAAAAAGCACGGTGGGTAACATTTGCTATATGCAATGCCCTTTTGCGTGGTTTCAAATTTTGTAAGTGTTTCATAATTTATCTCGTTTTTATTATTAAATTCATAAGCGTGACAACGGGCACTGCATATAGCAAAATCCCGTTATACAATTGGTTTTGGAATATGCATCCAATGAGTTACACCTTCAATATTATAATCTGCTCTATCTTCAAATTGAAATCCATTGTACCAAGCAATATGCCTTCCTGATGGCGCATAAACTAAAAGCCATTGCCCAGCTTCTGGTTTCTTGTCCGATAGCAAAATCCAATTATTATATGAACTTATGATTTTTTGCCATTTATCAATTATTTCATCTTGAATTTCGCCATCAATTTCACACCATTCCTGCTTAAGTCCTCTCCTATCTGAAATATCACTAATTAAATCGTAAACAGCTCCAAGTGTTGATTCCGCTTTTTGTTGATTTAATACATGCTCATAGTATGCATCACAATGTTTTGACTCTACATTTAAACTCATGATTTTTGTGTTTTTTGGGTTACTTGCTTCCGGCAAGTGCGGTTAGGAAATATTTAAAAGCTCGGCCAATCCACGAATGAAATATTGCCTTGCCAAGATCATGAAGATTTTTTTTGAACTCGTATGACTCATAGAATGAATAGAAACAAGTTCCTTTCAGTTTGCCATTTCTGCAAGCCTGAATGATTTGACGTTCGGATTCGTTTAAGTATGGTTTCATTTTATAATATCCTCAATTATATATGTTTCACCAATAACGAGAGATTCTTTCAGCATATCAGCAATTTTGCGGCTGCAGTACATCACTAACTTACTATTTGTGGTTTTCTTCTTGAAAAAGAATTTGGTTCCGCGTCTGAAATAGTAAATGAACTCAGCCTTAACAGGGATATTTACATTAGTAAAAACCAGGTTTTGATTTATCATCTCTTTAATAATTTATTCATGACCTTCGGCCAGTACTGGGGTTAATTTTCCATCGAGTGTGAGAATGAATTCCTTTTCACTTGGTTGGTATGTGAATCCACGGTGTTTGCAACAACCTCCTTTTCCGTTGCGTGGCGAATATTCGGTGCATTCTTTCTTGTTGCAAGTACTTTCTGATTTGTCGATATATTCACGAAACGATTTGCAAAACGAATAATCGCTACCAATATCGCGCACACATTCCCAAACGTTTATTTGTTCAAGCTCGCGATCTTTCATTTCATCGAGTAGATAATCTATCGGAAGCGCTGAGTCTTCTTCGATAGAACTGAAATAACATTTTTTTTGTTTCATAGTTATGTGGTTTTTATATCTCCGGTTCCGCCGGATTCGGGGGCAGAAATTCTATTTTATATCAACATTTAAGAAGTGGTCACACAAACCGATCTTTTCACGTCCCATGAAGTCATTGATCGATACACTCTTTTCGCCTTTTTGCCAATCAATTCTATTTTGCAAGTATCTTTCACAAAACATATTAATTGGACATCGGTCATCACTGCACCTAGGCGTACTTTTGTCAATTAAATCTTTTTCATCCATATTGTTTGGGATTTTGGGGTTAAATTTTCAATTTTGTTCGAAGCCGAATTGCTTGCTAAGCCGTTCTACACCATTGGTGAATGGACATCGGCAAACATTCTCGACTTTGTCAGCAAACATTTTCATTATACCTCGCTGCTTGGCTTTTCGCACGGCTTTCAGAAATGCGTTTTTGAATTTTGGATAAAGCTCCAAATCTTGCGCTGCTTTTTTTTGGGCCATCGGGCACGCTATGCAGCCAATTCTATTTTGGCATCCCAAATAAATGTCCGGAAAAGGCAGTTTTTCGCTCTTAATGAATTGCCAAACGTCGTGCTCTGTCCAGTTAAAAATAGCGTGCAAAAACGATTTCGATTTGTCTTTATAATCAACCTCTGATATTTTGCGCTTGCTTCTTTTGAAGCTTTCGGCAGCTCTTACGCCGTCAACAACCGTTTCTCCATGACCGTGACATTCTTTCAGCACTTCACAGCAGAATCGTTTCTGCCGAATTGGTAAACCTTTTTTTTCAATGAGCTGGAACATGCTCATTTTTGGGCGAAGCCACACAACTTCGGGATAGTATTTTTTTATGAAACGCAAAACGTCGGGTGGATCCAATGTGGTCATGTAAAAATAGGCTGTGTATTTTACACCCGACATTTTTGCCAAATGAAGAATAACAATTGAATCCTTTCCGCCTGAAAAAGCAAGATGATAACCTTCTGCAGGTTCGTTTTGCTGCAAGATTTCAATGCTGGATTGTATTTTTTCTTTGAGGTTCATTGGGTTAAAATTGTCCGTCAAATTATTTGTTAATGGAAAGTGTCCGTAAAAATGCGCGGTTGCGTATCAAACGCCACTGGTGTGTGAAATGGTTTGCTTTGTAAAATGCATCGGCAAAGCCCATCGGAGTGGCGCTGCGCAGTGTTTTTGTTTTTTCTGATTTGCCGCCAAGCTTCGCCCACTGATACGAACCGCGCTTGCCATCTTTGGTGGTAAACATTATCGGCTCAACAATGTTGGATGGTGCAGGCTTTACAAATCGGCCCCACAATCCCGTTTTTTTGGTGTAGGCATCGCCAAACCAATAGGGCTGAAAATACCATGGCTTGCCAAGCATCGGAAAAAACTTGTTTATTCTGCCCACAGGGTTTTCCATGGCCCAAAACCAAGGGCGGCACAAATCGACTATTCGCAGCGTTTGGAGCACGTATTCGACGCTGATGGCAGTTTGTCCGGCTTTGTCTTTTTCAGGCCACCACTGAGCACCACTGGCCGCAAAGTCGGTGCATGGTGGAGCGGCAATAATTCCATCAACAGTGCCGAAATTGTCAAAAATATATTCGTAGAAATAATCGGCCGAAGCATCGTTGATATCCGAAAACAGTTCGCAATAATCTGCCTGGTGTTTTATGTCCCACAGTATCACATTCCACCCATGCTCAGCATACGGCAGCGCCCAATTTCCAGTGTAATCGAAAAGTGAAAGTAGTGTTGGCATAGCATTACATATCAAGTGGATCCTTTACTGATAAATCTTCGTCGGTTTTTGGTGTTGGCTGTGGCGTTGCTTTTCGGCCTGTTTCGATGTAGAATACTTCGTGGGTCATTCCTTCTATTTTGCGAATGATTTTGTGCAGCTCTTTGTCGGTGCACATTTCGTCGGGATTAAGTTCCCAGCCTTTGTATTTGCATAATGCGGTCAATTTATCCTTGAAGTTTTTGGGCGTAGTGTACTTATCGTTGTACTCACCTTTATAGGCTTCGAATAGGTCTCTGCGCTTAATTTCACAGTCAACGTGTCCGCTTGGATCGAACAAATCTTCGGTAATTGAAAAATATGTATTGGCCCAATCGAGGAAGTTTTCGCCAATTTGCTGGCGTAAAATTCGACGTTCGATATTTTCCATTGGGGGATCGAGTTTTATGGCAGGTTTTGCATCTTGCAATGCCATGAAAAAATGAGTGCATTGCATTAGGAAATTGCTCAGCTGGTTCATTTCGTCCGGAGTATAATCGATGATTAGATTTTTGCCAAACTCGGCCGACGGAATAGAGTCCTCAGAATACACTTTATTGTCGCACTTATGATAGTAGTCGGAAAACACTCCGTAAATCAATCTCCGCTCAACTGAGGGGTTAATTTTGCGCAACATGTAGTTGCTTGCAAATGCAATTTTAGGACTGTCTTTATATGGAATGGAAAAAGAAAGATTGTGTTTCGGATTTACGGTGAAATCGCCGGTAATGAAGTTGAAAAAGAAATCGAAATCGGTGTCGCTGGTGCAATCATCAATTAATACGTAATCGGTGTTTTCGTTTACCCGGTCGAACAAGTGGCTGTTTTTGGTTAAGTCTTTATCGCGACCGTTAAGCACAACCCAGGTCATATAATACGAAGGTATTTTTAAGAAAAGACTTTTGCCCGAACCGCCATTTGCTTCGCCAACTGAACCATCGCGCGAATCGACGGCAAATGGACTCCACGAGGCGCTTGCATTCTTGTATCGGTGCATTATATATCCAAGTATGAAACACTTGTTCAGAAAATGCTGCTCTTGAATTTTGCGCTGATCGTCGGTGATGGTACCATCTTTCTCTTTGCGCCAAAAAACGCGCGAAGTATTCATTATAAACTTGACCATGGAAAACGACTCGTTGATTGAATCGAGAACAATTTTGTTGTTTTCATCTTTGTGCCAGGTAAAAAATGGCTCGAGTTTTTTGAAATCGTGGTCTAAAATTTCATCTTGCCACACGTAGCTGCTTCCTGCAGTAGCTGATTCAATTTCAGTTTTTGTTACCCGAACTGTTTCGTTTCTAAAATAAAACATCTGATGATGCTTGTCGTGGTCGGTGAAATCGAATTCAGCAACATCGAGGTTTCCGTTCAAGCTGGCTTCGTTGAGCTGCGTGGTACGATAGAATACATTGCGGAGCTTTGCTCCATAGCCGTTTTGTTTGAGCCATTCGTGAATGAACGATTTTATTTCAACCGGCTTAATTTCTTTTACAATGTTTTTTTCTACCCGGACGAAGGTAAAACCCGATTTTTCGTTTTTCTTTTCAACGCGGTGAAAGCCGTTGGCGTACATAAATTCGTAGCATTGAGCGTTGTTGATTGCATACTCAATTTTATTAATCTTTTTCTTTTTGTTGTACTCAACAATTTCGTCCCATGGCTTGAATGTGATTGAACTTGCAATAACTCTTTCGAGTGCCCAATCGGAAAAGTGCCACTGATGATCGGTAACATCTTTGCATGTGTTTCCGCGAAAATCGGTGAAGTTTTTTAGCTCACTTGGAAGCCAGGCTGTAGCAATATCAAGATATTTCAAACCCAATTCACGGGCTTTTTTTATTCCGGTTTCATCGATATCGGGCAGATTGACCAATCGGTTGCAGTACTTCTTAATTTCTTTGTACTGATCGGGCAGAAGCATTGCCGTTTCCGAATTTTTCCAAACAGGAGCAAAGCCGGCCGCTAAAATATTGAGCGCGTCGCGTTCGCCTGAGGCTAAAACAATTTCGGGCAACAATGGTGCGGCATCTCTTTCTTCGTCTTCTTCTTCGTTCACGTCTTCAACAACGCTGCGTGGGTTCATGCGCTCCTGATTGCGCTGGTATTCGCGGCACATGCGTTTCACATTTTCCATTCCGTAGATAAAATCTTTTGGCTTCTTTCCAATGTAAATGAACCGGTGTTTTTTATCCTGTTCTTTTGGCTTGTACAGCTTTTTGAATTCTCCCCAATCGAAAAGGAACTGCGGATATGCATCTGTTGAAATGAAAATGTGTGCTTTGCGATTTTTGATATACGTGTATTGTTCAATTGCATAGCAATTCAAATGTTTGCAATGCGATTCTTTCACACGCTTTCCGAGTACTTTCAGCTCAGCTTCCGAAATTTCTTCGCGAAGCTTCCAAAAATATTCACCGTCGGGCTCTTCGGCAGTTGCATCTCTTTGTTCGTAGAGAAAAGATGTTGCTTGTGTGCCATCGGTTCCAACAACATTGTGCCGTTTTCCGAGCAGCTGCAGCAGTTCGCCAAAGTTTTTGCATTCGGGTTCGCGTTTCATTGCCACAGCAAATGCATCAACTTCTTTCTGATCGTCGCCGAAATTGCAAACTCGATAGATTCCATTTCTCAAACGAATGGAAGTTGAAGGAGTTTTTTCCTTGTGAATGCTAAATTTTGTTTTATTAGCTGCGGCTTCTCTTGCTTCGGGAAAATAGTAGCAAATGATATCCAAACCATCATTGGTTGCGGCTAAAATGTCTTCTTTCTTGTATAGTGGCATGGAATTATTTTTGAGCGTTTATTCTAATAATTATAGCAACGAGGAAAGCCCAGAAAATGAAAAGGCAGAAAACCAAATCCATAGGGCTAAGATAAATGCCATGTTTTTCGGCATTCACATGATGAACAAAAGTGAGGGTTTGCTCTTGTCCTTTGTGCTGGGAGTAAAAGGGTTTGATTTCGTTCATGCTGTTTTACTCCATTCATCAAATTCCTTCAATATTTCTTCTGCTGTTTTGCCGGTTAGGTGTGTAATAAAAGAGAGTCCAATTACTCGGGGCAGGTGTATGGGCTTCTTTTCGGGTTGCTCAAGCGCTACTTTGTAACGGCGAAACATGAAAACAGCCTTGATAGCGCATTGATTCAGATATTCTGAACTTTCGTTGTTGTAGCCGAAATATTTGGCAAAAGCGGTACTCGATTTAATTTTTTCGCGCATCGCTTGTAGGGCTTGCGAGTAGTTGCCCGAGTTGGCAACTACTTCGGCTTGATCAACAATGGTTGTTTTTAGGAGTGTGGCGGTGGTGCTCATTTTCCCCTCCTTTCGTCGGCTTTCATAATTTCCAACATTTCAGCTTCGGTTGGATTGCGCTGATCGCCACACATACTACACTCCATTTTAGTAAACTGAACTGGATGGGTTGTAGTTGGCTTGTAATCATGCTTTCCATCGTTTAAACAATCGGCTTTAATGCCTTCGTACAAATACATGATTGTTGTATAAAACACGAAACTTTTTCCGCAATCGCAGCACTCCATTTGATGTTTAGTATCTTCTTCGTAGTTTTCGCCATCATCGTGGTTTACATCTTGCGGTTTTCCGCAGTATGGGCAATTTAGATTTCTCATTTTTGCCTCCTTTCATTCCATTGCTTGCGTATTGCTGCAATTTCGGATTGGTCGGTTATTCGTTCGAAAGAAATTACCCATACCCATGGGTTTGAGTTCCATGAATTGAATTCATTAATTGAATCCCACATTCTTGAGAAAAGACGTACTTCATATTCTGCAGAAGGACTATTTGAACTTTGAAGTGATTCATGGTATTTTCTAAATTCATATTTTCTTACAAAAAGTAACCACGAAAAAATACCCTCTTTACTTGCTTCGTCTTTAGAAATATGTTGCAGCCTTTCCACCCGAATTTCTTTCACCCGCAGAAAAATGCGACATACATCGAATGGCATGTGAATGGATGGTTTCCAGCTTAGAGTTTCATATGGAATTCTTTTGCCATCGAGGTCAAACCAATTTGAAGTATTAAAAATTTGTGCTTTATGCAATATTATGTCCTTCCAGTCAGTAAAACTCTCTCTCACCCAAAGCACGTCGCCTGGTTGGCCGTATGGGCATTTTATGAAAGAATCAGTGTGATGTTGTTCGCTCGAAAACTCAATCAATCCATCAGAAAGCAATTTGCCACTACAAAGCCAGTTGTCTTGATCTTCGTTTATTACATCAAGACATTTCGTGCGCCGCGTCATGCTTTTATTGTTGCTCAAAATGGCTTTTACCATTGGCGTTGAGAATAGCATTGGGATGATTTTCATTGGTTGCCTCCTTTCGGGAATTCAAAAAGTTGTTTGCCATCGAGTAGGTGGCCAGCGGCTTTGCGGCCGACTTTTACAACTGTTTGTCCATCATCAAAACGGTTACAGTTATTTCCGCTCCATTTCTGACCAATTGTTTTACCGTTAGCCGCTAATTCTTCGCTTCTTTCTCCACAGTTATATGAAGGTAACCACTCTCCCCACTGCTTAAAAAAGAACGGCACTTGTGCAGCTTGGCACTGGTCGCGCAATGAACGCGCCCATTCGGGATGCAATGGGCGGGCTTTTGGTCCGCTTTCGCCGCCGCAGATTACCCAATCGAGTTTGTGTGAATCTCCATCTGAAAATACTGTACCGGTTAAAGTATCATAAACAAACTCCCCATAGCCATCAGGCATTCTGAAAATAATACTTTTCAAATCTACAGGCCACAGCATTGGCTCAATTGAAACGAAATGGTTTGTAACTGGAATTTGCATCAGAATTGGAATGCGCTCGTTTGCTGTTTTTTGGTTTTCAGCTGTTACACCCCACAATATATTTGATTTAGGGGATCCTACTAGTTCTTCATAGTCGACACCAGCTTCTTTTGCACATTCTTCAATATACTTCCGAATATTTTCAGGACGCTTTGTTAGAATGATATAAATGTGTTGTGGTGCACGATATATCTCATCAAACACAGCATCTAATTCCAACGAACTTACATTTTCGTGAAACAAATCGCCCATCGAGCAAACGAAGATCATGCGTGGTTTTTTCCACTGCGATGGTTTATCGAGTTGACTATTTACAATGCATGTTTTGCCGTTCCAATGGCCATTGTCTGTTACATGGCGGTATGCATCGTAGGTCATTTGTGCAAGTCCGTTGCCTTGCATCGAAGCAAGTCGCGCGGCCATTCGCTCAGCGTAGCAGTTTTCGCAGCCTTCCGAAACTTTAGTGCATCCAACAATGGGATTCCATGTTTCGCCTTTGAAGCCTGGCATATTGAGCCATGGTATTTTGTGGTCGCTCATGATTGGCCTCCTTTCAACAATTCTGGATTATGAACAATGTTGCCTATAATTTTTGAGCGAGGATCGATATCTGCCAAATAATCAAATTCTGTTTTATCTTGATAAAATGAAACATCGATGCACCATGCTCCACGTTCTGTATTCCAAAATACTTGCTCAGCAGATTGATACATTTCTCCATCGGCTTCGAATTCATAGCTTAGAATATCGCCTTCAAAAATTTCAGATCCGTTGACATCAATAAATCCTGTTGCTCGATATAAATCAGATGAACCAAGCATAATGCGACCAGCTTTAAGGTCGAAAATAATACCTGCGGTATCTTCAAGATAAAAGGATTCTCTAAGGATAAATAGAGCAGTTGCTTCACCAGTTTTCCAATGGCATTTGATGCCATACCGATCGTTTATTCCAACACGCATTCCGGCTTCAATGGCATTGTGGTTGTGTTCTTTTGTGGCGCTCACTTCGTACCTCCTTTCTTCAAATCCAACGGGCAATTTGGGTGCCTGCGAAGCATGCCATATGTTTGAGTTGCTAGGTTATTGTTTCTTTTGCAGAAATACGATTCTGATTGGTTTTTGCATTGCGCACAGCAACGGGGTTGGTAATTTTCAACTGCCTCTTTTATTTGGTTGGCAATTGGGTTGGGGATTAATTGGCTCATGCTTGACCTCCTTCCCCAATGGTTTCAATTTTTATCCCAACTGTTGAAACAGTATAATACTTCAGCTCAACAGGGAGAATTTCCATTTTGCTACCTTTTGATCCATTTACTCTTTCAACTACCACACGCGGGTCGAATTGAAATACTCCCTTTTTCGTGGTCATGTATCGGCTGGTGACTTTGAAAAATTTGGTCCCATGAATAATAATGCTTCCAACTTTTACTGGCTTCTTTTTAGAATCGAGCAAAGTTTTGTCGTAGTATTGCTCAATGAGCTTAACCAATGGCCGTTCAGCTTCGCGCTTAATACCATTGAATTTCTCATTGATTTCTTGTTCTAAAGCCTTGTATTTGGCGTAGGCTTCGTTTCTTTCTTCTACAATTGCCTTGTAGGGTTGCTCGGTATCGGCATTGAATTTTTTTAAAGCTGCATTTATTTGTCGCTGCAGCGGGCTAAGGTTTGTTTTGAGTTCCATATTTTTTAGGTTGTGATTAGTGAACTAGTTAATTGAAAGATTTTCGACTGCTTTTTTGAAGCTTGGGGGCAATACAACTTCCATTATTTCTTTTCCGGTGTTGAGGAAACTGCGTGCGAATTCTTCGTTGTATGCATAAAAGCAAGCCTTTTCGAGCAGTACGTTCGCTTTTTCAAATGCATCTGCCGCATCTTTTGCTTTCGATTTTCCTTTCTTGATAAGGCGTAACCGCTGAGCCGCTCCTTTTTCGAGGATATTGCGCAGCTGTATGTGAAAAGGGAGCTGCACGGATGAATTTTTCCTTTGTTGTGCCATGATTCCATTTTTTATTGTTGTTGTCTTGACAAGCTATTGTTGAATATTTCAAGCCATTTTTGCAAAACGTTCACCTGTGCTTCAAGCAATAATTTTCGTTGCAGTTCAATAACCTCAGGCGATTGCTTGATGCTGTTTTTCGTAGCATTATATATGGCAAACACTTTTGCATAGTGTTTTTTGGCTTCGTTTAGCGTGCTCATTTTAGTCGTATTGAAATTTGACATTCGAAGGATTGAGCTTAACCATAGGTTGCAGGTTGTGATCGACGATTGGTTTGCCCACTGTAACTGCAAGCAATGCATCGAGGCGGCAGAATTTATCCGATGCCCAGTTTGGAGCCAATAGTAATGCGTCTGCTTTTCCGGCCAAGATGTATATATTTTCAGCGACCTTATTTGTTGAAGGATTCAAAATAAATAGCTTGTAAGCTTCTTCCATTTTGAATGGGTTGAATACTTCAAAGCCAAATTCCAACAACATTGACTCTATCTTGTTGCAAGTTTTTTCAGCATCTTTTTCGTCCATTGTGATGGATATAAAGATTGATTTTACTCCTGCTAAACGCAAGTGATTTACAGCTTCTTCAATCATAGTAGATTCTTTTTTCGGGCGTACTCAGCTATGCCCTGTTTGTTTTTGCAATCGGCTTTCTTTTGTATGCTTTGGCGATGGCTCTTTACTGTAAAAACACTGATGTACAAGTCATCGGCAATTTCAGCATCCGATTTGTTTTCGGCAATAAGCTTTATTATTTCAAGCTCACGCTTGGTGAACTCGGTAGAAAGCTTCGGATTGCATATCACATTTTCATCGGGGCATTCGCCACGAAGCGGACAATAGAAGCTTTCGCAATTGTAATTTCCTTCATCCGTTCTATCCGGAACTTTGTCCATCAAAGGCCAATTGCAACGTATTGCTCTGCGAAACATGAGGAATTTGTAATTGCGCTTACCAAAATATATTTGCAAAAGCCTTGCATACATCTCCGGAAAATCGTCTTCCTTTTCTCGAAGAAATTCATTGATGATTTCCGTGTCTTCTGGTGAAATCACTTTCATAATTTCTCCAACCCTTGTACATGGGTTGCCAAATGAATCGATGAAGTATTCAATATTACTTTTCATTGAATTAGAATTGAAGTTCTTGTCCGGCCAATTCATTTATTATTTGTTGAGCTGGTGGTTTTACCCATTCAGGTTTTTTGCGCCAGTTGTAGAATGTTTCTCTTGAAATTCCGCAAGCTTCA
This sequence comes from Bacteroidetes bacterium HGW-Bacteroidetes-6, assembly GCA_002842495.1. Taxonomy (GTDB): domain Bacteria; phylum Bacteroidota; class Bacteroidia; order Bacteroidales; family DTU049; genus GWF2-43-63. The sequence continues at coordinate 5,529 of PHDB01000059.1, read as the reverse complement.
ATAACCTTATCTCTGAACAAATAATATTCGTTCATAGGGAGTGAATTGTGATACTCCATAAGGGTTAATTTTTTAATTAAAGTGGTCTTTTGAGTTGTCATGTTTTTTAACTGTGTTATATTTACACAGCAAAGAAACAAAAAAGAACACTTAAAAGTCAACTTTTGAGTCCACTTTGTGCAGTTAATTAATCGTTAATGTTTTTAATATGTTGAATACAAGTGTATTAAAAGAGCTAATCAAGCATTCGCAATATCGTACAAATATTGCGTTTGCCGAAGCATTGGGAATTACAAAATCGGGGTTTCAGAAAATCATTTCTACCAGAAGCACGAAGGAAGAAACGTTCTATAAAATGTGCGAACTGCTCGACATTGACCCCATTATAATTGCATCCGAAGAGTTTGGCGAAATAATTAAAGCCCGCCAGCAAATAGAGCTGAAAACAGGAATTGCAGATAGAATTCAGGAACTAATAAGTGTTCTGAATATAAATTCAGCTATATTTTGCAGTACAATTAAAGCACCCAAAACAACACTTTCATCCATAATTGATCGCGACAATTGCCAGCTGGTGTTCTTACAGAAAATTCTCCGAGCCTATCCCGATTTATCGGCCGAATGGTTGTGTATGGGTAGGGGCGAAATTTTTTTAAAAGGCAATGCACATAATCTGGCAGCTGAGCCAATAGCAAACTATGGGAAAGTTGCACAACGACTTTCTGATTTAGAAAAGGAGTTAAGCGATTTGAAATCTCAAATCAACAAATAGTATGGTATTTTTCATCAATTTTTCATCAGACAAAATTCAAACCGCTATAACATGCTAAATATCAACAACATAAAATTTTTGTTTTTGGCACTGGTGGGACCACCAAAAGCCTGCAATGACAGGCTTTTTTATTTACCCAAACTTTGGTATTTACAGGATGCTAGTGTCGTTATTTAAGTTTTTACAGGCACGAAAACGTCAGGCTTCTTCGCTTTTATGCCTTTTTCTACAAATTCGACTCAGGTTCCGGCAATTTACTGTTTTTGTATTTCACTGGTGGATTAGCGGAGAGGCTTCTTTAAAGTCAATTTGTATGGATGCCGATATATTTTGCGGACATAATTTCTCATCTAGAATCGGTTTTTTACAATGGTAAGCCACAGCCAGAGTTGTGCGGCAGTCGCTGTGTTCTATAGAAGCATTTAGAAGCACCACGGCATCGGCCTGCGAGCTGAGTATAAACAAATTCTGTGCTAGCAGGTCGGTGTAAGAGAGTAGTTTTGTGTTTTTATACGAATATAATGAGATGGCAATATCAAGCGGGCTGAAAACCATAAACCCACATTCCGATAACACTGAATAAAGACGATTGATGTTTTTTATTGTTTCTATGTCGTCAAGGATACGGATCGGAGTAATCAGGTAAATCCTGAAAAGGCCCTGTGTGAGCAGGTGATTGGCCTTCTTGGCCAATGTTGTATCGTTTAGTACTATATAGTTCTGCTCGGCCATAGTTTTTTTTCATCGGTTTTCAGATACTCGGCAATGCGGAGTCTCGTCGGTTTGTCAGGTATCGTGGCTCCGGAAATGTAATTCATTATTGTTCTGTATCTGAAGCCGGTTAGTTCCACCATTTTTTGGATAAACTCACTACGCTCGTTTCTGAGGCTCTTATAATAGTCGGGAAATGTTAATATTTCCTTTTCCTCTATATGATTTTCCATAGTTATGAATTTGTTTCGTATCTTAGGTAACAAATTTACAAAAAGGAAACGAAAAAGACAACTTTTAGGTAAACTTTTGCGGTTAATTTCGTGTTAATAAACGTAAAATGCTCGATGTCATTAAATTAAGATCAGAAATTAAGCGTTCGCAATACCGAACGTTTAAAGCTTTTGCGCAAGCGCTTGGGATAACTGAGCAGGGGTTGCGGAAAATTTTTACGGAAGGCCGTACTAAAGAAGATACCTTTTTCCTCATATGCGAATTACTCAATACCGATCCTGTTAATATAGCCTCTGACGAATATCTTGAGATACTACTGAAGAAGAAGCAGGCTGAAACGCGTACTGGTATAGGAAAAAGAATTAGAGAGCTGATTGATCGCAAGAACTTCAAAGATATTGAATTTGCAGCATCTATTGGAGTGTCGAAAAGTACTCTCGCGACAGTACTCAAGCGGGATAACTGTCAACTGGAGATTGTGCAGCGGATATTGGAAAACCATCGCGATGTTTCCGCCGAATGGATAGTGACTGGGAGCAGTGATATGCTGAAATTGACACCGATGCACCATGTGACTGAACCTGAATTACAGTATAAAACGAAGATTCGGTTATTGGAAGAAGAACTTGCGAATTGTCGTGAAACCGTGAAAAACCTCAACAGGCTGCTTCGGGAGAAGAGGTAACTTATTTTAACCTTTAAAATTTATATTGAATAGTCTGAGGTATTGTATATTTTTTAGTAGAGGAAAATCCTTGCGGCCTCACGATACCTGATAGGGAATGAGTTTCACAACTTATGGTTTTTTAGTTTTTAACAACCTTCTTCAAATTCAGCAGATTCATCGCATTGGGGTGTAAGTTTTTGATGCGTTTACTTATAAACCGTACAGCCATATCGTAATACAGCACTACCACCGGCGATTGTTCCATAACGATCCGGTTCATTTTCTCATACAATCCAGTTCTGATTTCCGCATTGGGCTCACTGACGGCACTCTCGTAAAGCCGGTCGAATTTAGCATTTACGAAATGCGTATAGTTGGGCCCATTCGGAACTTCATTTTTACTGTAGAAAAGACTCATGTAGTTTTCGGCATCGGGATAATCGGCAATCCAGCTGGCACGAAAAAATCCGGTTTTCGATTGCGAAACCATTTCGCGCAATGTTGCAGGCGGAACCACATCGAGTTTTATTTTAATGTTGATTTCGGCCAATTGCTGCTGAATGTATTCGCATAAATCTTGATAAGTGGAAGTGGTTTGCAAAACAATCTCCGGCAGTCCTTGTCCGTTTCGAAAACCAGCTTCAGTCATCAGTTGCTTGGCTTTTTCGGGATTGTATTCAAAATAGAACCCACTGTTTTCAGTGTAGCCGGCCAATCCGGGCGGAATTATTCCATACAAACCCGGATAACCAATGTTGTTTCGCAGGTAACGCATCATTTTTCGCCTATCAAAACCATAGTTGATGGCAAGGCGTATTTTTTGTTCCTGTAGGGCACTTATAGCACCCGTACTTTCTTTTTTGACTGAAATACCGAGATATTCAGTGTTGAGATAGGGAATACGGGTCATATATATTTTGCTTTCGTGCTCGGGCTTCAGATTGCCTTCAGCGTCAAGTAGCACATCTTTGTAATTGGGGTCTATCCCTGATATCATGTCGAAATTGCCTTGCATAAATTCCATGAAAGCTGTTTGTTTTTCAATGATGAAAGTAACAACAACACCATCAAGGTAGGGTAGTTTATTGCCCAGCGAATCGGTTTCAAAATAATCGGGATTTCGAAGCATTACTAGTTTGAGCCCCTCTTTCCAGTATTTAAACATGAATGGACCCGTTCCCACCGGATTGTGCCCAAAATCTTTTCCATAAAATTCAATAGCTTCATGCGGAACAATTGAGCAATACTGCATGGCAAGCAAACTTAAAAATGGAGCAAATGGTTGTATGAGTTCTATCACCACAGTTGAATCGTTGATGATAGTCACCGCCAGACTATTATCGTCGTTTCGAGCCACATTGTTCATTACCCAGCGTCCGGGCGAAGCTGTTTTTTCGTCTATCAGACGCTGAAGGCTGTAATTCACATCGGCGGCAACCACGTTTCGGGTTTTGTTGGGGAAAACTTCACTTTGATGAAAAAATATATTGTTACGTAAATGAAAAGTATATCGGATACCATCATCCGATATTTCCCAGCGCTCAGCAATGCATGGCTGCACATGCATTGAGTCATCGAGTTGTACCAGTCCATTAAATAATTGATTCACTCCCCATATATTGGCTTGATCGCGGGCAAAAGCAGGGTCGAGAGATCTTATTCCGGCAGCTTCGTTGTATCGAAACAGTTTGGTGTTGTCGGGAACAGAATAACGGCTACCGCACGAAGCAATAATCAGAGCGATAAGGAGGGCTAAAATATTTTTTTTCATAAATTAATATTCAATAATTTCGCATACACAGCGGAATCCAAGCCAATCGCGCGGCCCCCAGTATTCGATGGATTTAGAGTAATTAGGCAACGTGTCTTTGTCTTGCCACGACATTCCTACCGCCAGTTTTTCTTTCGAAGTCATTTCAGCTACATTGTAGGGAACATAAACAAATTCAAGATTTTTCTTTTGAGGAATAGCTTCTACAGTAGCACATTTTTCGCCGGCATAAACTACTTGATTGGTAAAGGTATTGTTGCCAAATTTATCCATTGCATATTGCCACTCGGAAGGAGTGGGAAGCCGGTAACGTATTCTTTTGTAGTATTTTTCTCGTTTTTTTTCATTCTTGCTGTTTACTGAATAAAAAAGCATCACCATGTCGGTTCTCCATTGGCAATACATAATTGCCTGATTATAAGATACGTTAACTACGGGAAAGTTTTTATATGTTGGACTGTTCAGGTATTCGTCCATATTCATGCTCCAACTCAGGGTCATTTCGTATGGAATTTTCATTTTAGCTGCAAGGTCTTTATCGGCTCCGCATAATCGCATATACGATCTGAAATTTTCCATCGATATTCCATAAGATGGAATGTTTTTAAAACTATCGCGTAGTTCTTTGTTGTATGCAACTTGCACAAAAGACAGAAACTCTTTGTAATCGATGTTTTTTACTGGATTTACATCAATAAATACACTGTCTCTAAGCCAAACTGTACCGGGTGGCGAATCTTTGAATTTGAATGGCGGCTTAGTGTCTTTTGGTGGCGAAGCCAACGACAGATACATGATGATTAAATATTTCAGAACAAAGACTGCCATTTGTAGAACGTTTTCGTATTGTTGATAAAAAACGAAGGTAACGATACCTTTTATTTATATGCAAATATAATTTTTTTGTTTCTTTGCTACCGAAAACCTTAAACTGAATTTTTATGGCAAAAAGAACCATCGTAGCCATGCCCGGAGACGGCATTGGAAAAGTAGTTTTGGATGAAGCAATCCGCGTACTCGACGCTGCTGGCTTCGAAGCCGAATATGTAAACGGCGACATCGGATGGGATTTCTGGTGCAAAGAAGGAAATCCGCTACCCGACCGAACCATCAAACTTCTTGAAGAACACAAAATTGGCCTTTTTGGTGCCATTACATCAAAACCAAAAGATAAAGCTGCTTCTGAATTGGCTCCTGAATTGCGCGAAAGAGGCTATACCTATTATAGTCCTATCGTTACAATGCGCCAGAAATTCGGACTCGATATTTGTATGCGTCCATGCCAGACTTTGATAGGAAATCCACTTAATTTTATTCGTCGTAATGCCGCTGGCGGTGTCGACGAACCTGCGGTTGATGTGATGATTTTTCGTC
>PHDB01000108.1 GCA_002842495.1 Bacteroidetes bacterium HGW-Bacteroidetes-6 | reverse complement strand
GTTTAAATGCCACAGTTGACATTGGAGCAAGCTTTACTGTTTCAACGGCAACAGCATCAAATTATGCAAGTTTAAGCTGGTCAACTTCCGGATCAGGATCATTTACTGCCGGAGCCACAACGCTAACTCCTACTTACCTTCCAAGTGCAACAGATTTTGCAAATGGAAGTGTTCATTTAACTTTGACAGCCGTACCAAATGGAGTATGTTCAACTCCCGTAACTGATTATATGATTTTAACCGTCACGGATCATCCTCCGGTAGACTTTTATATTCAATCATCCTGTGCAGGTGTTGGTACCAATTTCTTCATTGATCAAACCGTTACAAATATTTCAACCATTGTTTCCTATGCCTGGGATTTTGGTGATGGAAGTACCTCCACCATTCCCGAACCTTCTCATTTATTTGGTGCAGCCGGAACTTATAACGTGACCTTATCTGTTAGAGATACAGGAGGTTATACAAATATTGTAATGAAACCTGTTGTTGTAAATCCGATTCCTGTTGCCAACTTTAATTATGACCAGCCTTCTTGTTCCGATTTAGCAACTCAATTCAGAGATTTCTCGGTTGCTCCTTCAGGATATATCGTTGAATGGGCATGGGATTTTGGTGATGGCAATGATACAATAATTTATTTCCCCGGAAATCCGAATGTATTGCATACTTATGCAAACAGTGGAACTTACGAAGTTTCACTCATTGTTAAATCTTCTGATAGTTGTGTTAATGCAGCCATAATGGATGTTGATATAACTGCATCACCCATTGCAAGTTTCAGTTATTCTAATGCATGTTTTGGTGCACTGACCAATTTAACGGATAATTCATCAATGGTTAATGGCATCGCGATCGTAGCCTGGAGTTGGGCATTTGGAGAACTTTCAACAGGAGTTAACAACTATTCCACTCAACAGAATCCTGTACATCAATTCCAAACCATTGGAAATCATCTGGTAACTTTAACTGTAACAAATTCACAAGGTTGTTCGAATACCATTATTGACACAGTTACGATAAGTTCGCCTCCTGCTGTTGATTTCGATTACGCTGCTACCTGCTTAAATACACCTGTTCAATTTACGGTTGACTCAGTTACTACGGCTATTGCTACCATTAGTAATTGGTTGTGGGACTTTGGTGACGGCATCACTGCTACCGACCAAAATCCTGAACATACCTATGCTGCGAGCGGAAATTACACCGTTAGTTTAACGGTCCTGAATTTAACCGGATGTTCAAATACAGTTAGTCATACCATTGAAGTCTATGTTGCACCGGTAGCTAATTTTGATTTTGATGCACCAACTTGTAGCGACCATCTGGTTCAATTCCATAATTATTCAAACACACCGTTAGGAACAACCATCGTTGAGTGGAAATGGTACTTTGGAGATGGAGATTCGGCCATAGTTGTACCACAAAACAATCCTGACGTCACACATTTGTATGATTCTGCTGGGATCTTCACAACAACGCTGGTAATTACCAATTCGAATGGTTGTGAAAGTACTATTTCGAAGGACATCAACATACTCCCTTCACCATTAGCAGATTTCACTTTTACAGAGGCTTGCTTAAATGAATTGACACAATTCACGGATGCTTCTTTGGCAAATGGTGGTGCGAGTGTAGTTTCATGGAACTGGAATTTTGGTGATCCGGCAGCTGCGCTGGACAATACTTCAACACTACAAAATCCGACCCATCAATTTAGTGCGTCAGGAATATTTACCGTTCAATTACTCATTGAGAACTCACAAGGATGCACTGATACAATAAGTCATGATGTGGTTGTGACTCCATTACCCGCAGTTGATTTTGAGATTGCTCAGGCATGTTTAGACACCCTGGTCGAATTTACGGTCAACACAACAGTAACAACGGTTTCTGAAATTGCATCTTACTTATGGGAATTTGGTGACGGACAAACATCTAACGAGCAAAATCCAGTACACATGTATGATGTTGATGGTAATTACACGGTAACATTAACCATTACTGATACCGCGGGTTGTGTTAATTCAGTCAGTCACGATTTAAGTTTATCAGCGCTGCCACAATCTTTATTTGGCGTTTCAGAATCGCAATGTAATACTGACCCGATTCAATTTACTAACTTTTCAACAACAGAAACAGGTTACATTACTGAATGGCAATGGGACTTTGGTGATGGAATTGACACTACGATTACTTTCCCTAACAATCCGAACGTATCACATGTGTATTCATCTGAAGGCACCTATACAGCTACTTTGACTGTTTTAAATTCAAATGGTTGTTCGAATTTATCAACACAGGAAATTACCATCTTGCCCGGCCCTATTGCCAATTTCGATTTTGAATCTGTATGCTTAGATGTTTCTGCAAAATTCACAGATCTTTCACAAGCCAATGGTGGTGGTATCATTACCGGGTGGAATTGGGATTTCGGAGATCCGACCTCGGGAATTAATAATTTCTCAACCTTACAAAATCCTTCACACTTGTTCAAAACAGTTGGAGATCATGATGTTTTACTCACGATTTATAACGAGAAAGGTTGTATAGATACCATTACTAAAACCATCAATATATCCATGCTTCCGGATATTGATTTCACCACCATTGGTGGAACATGTCTGGAAGGTGCTACTCAATTCATAATTGACACGATTCTAGTTGATCTGAGCAGGATACAATCCGTATTATGGAATTTCGGGGATGGGTTAAGTTCCAATTTAAGAGCCCCTTATCATACTTATGCTGTAGCCGGAACTTATCAAATTACTTTAACAATAATCGATTTTAATGGCTGTACAAATGCTGTCACAAAAGAGGTTTACATCGATCAGTTACCTGATGTTAAATTTGATACTGATGCACCAAATTGTGAAGGAAGTGAAACCCAATTTAATGATTTGTCGTCAACTTCAAACTTTATTGTAAAATGGCACTGGGAATTTGGTGATGGAACCGATACCATTGTTAATTGGCCAAATAACCAAAATGTAACACACATTTATCCATCATCAGGGTCATATCAAGCTAAGTTAACCATTACGACATCCGATAGTTGTGTCAATATTGCCGAAAAAATCATTACGATAATACCGGCTCCTGTTGCTAATTTTGCAGCAACAACAGCCTGTATTAACCATCCTGCTGAGTTCACGGATCTGTCTCAGGAAAACAATGCAGGTGCAATCGCAGATTGGCTC
>PHDB01000058.1 GCA_002842495.1 Bacteroidetes bacterium HGW-Bacteroidetes-6 | reverse complement strand
CATCGTGGGTGGTGCCGCAAATGGTTGCGATAGTCTGGTTACGCTCAACTTAACGATTAATCACTCAGCTACAGGTACGGATGTGATTACTGCATGTGATTCTTACACATGGATTGACGGGGTTACTTATACCTCAAGCAATCCTACAGCTACTTTCAATATCATAGGCGGCGCGGCAAGTGGTTGCGATAGTCTGGTGACACTGAACCTTACAATTAGTGCGATTGATAATTCTACAACCGTAAATGGCAGTACAATCACATCCAATGCTGTTGGCACATCGTACCAATGGATTGATTGCAATAATGCATATAGTCCTGTTCCTGGAGAAACCAATCAAAGCTTCACTCCGACTATTGATGGAAATTATGCTGTAATTGTAACAGATGGTATCTGCACCGACACCAGTGTCTGTCAGGTGATTCTTGTTGACGGTATTAATAGCCATAATTCGGAAATAGAGTTGAGTATCTATCCTAATCCCAACAATGGTCAGTTTTCAATTGACCTCAACTCAAAAGCTTTGATTGAAATTACCGATGCTGCAGGAAGATTAATATATTCGCAACACCATATGTCTGGAATCAAAGAACTAAATTTGAGCTTTGCATTACCTGGCGTTTACTTTGTTCGACTTGTTTCCGACAATCGACTTATTATTAACCAAATGGTAATAACATACTAGCAACTGGTCGAAAAGTTTCCGCAGTTCTACAGAAACTTTTTTACAATTATGGCTCTGCAAAAGCCATGAATAATTTTCCGGATTTTAGTGGGTGTATTTGCTTTCCCCAATTAACAAATGACTGTTAATCAATTTTAGTCCAATTGAACATGCAAGCACATACAAGTATTAGCTTTGCAAGATGAAGAAATTGGTTCGGCTTTTTCGTTCACTCAATAAAAAAACACTGATGATTGTCGGCGGAACCATGCTTTTGGTTTTACTGCTTTTGGTTTTGCTGCTTTTTCGTCCTTTTTCTAAAGCAGGAACGCACGAATCTTTCGAAGCTATTCCCGACAACGCCTGCGCGGTATTTAAAATGAACAATCCCGGCAATTTGCTGCAACAAAATAGCGGCGTTCCCGAACAGCTCAATTTGCTCACTCCTGTTGTTGTTTTTTTTAACGGCTTGGGTACAGCCGACAGTATTTTGCGTACCACTACAACATTTGCCAATTTGCTTTCGTCCGGAAACCTACTGGTTTCCATTCATCCATCCGGAATCGACAAAATGGAATGCTTGTTTGTGTTTGAGCCTACTTCCGAGACAGAAGTTGATGCCATTTCGGACGAACTCGAACTGACAGAAACTGATATCGACGGACAAAGCTGTTTTGTATTCGGGCAAAAAAAGTTTTACGTAACGCTGTTTGGGAACCTTATTGTCGCGTCGTTTTCGGAAAACCTGCTGAAACAATCAATATCGACCATCGAAAATAAATCAGGGCTCCGCAACAACGAAGCTTTTACAAAATCGTATCACTCGCTTTCGCCCAACAGCCAAGTTGGCGTGTTGCTCAATTTGCCATTGCTATATCGTTCGCTTGGCCTTTTGTTTTCGGAACAAACCTATCCGAACCTGGGTTTCATTCAGAATTTTTCGACATGGGGAAATCTCGAAATTTCGTTCAAGGAAAACGCGTTGAGTTTTTCGGGATTATTTCCATTAGGCACCGACGGTACTTCGTTTATGAATTTGTTCGACCAGCCCCGTAATGAAATATCGGCACAGGTTTTTGGAATACTGCCGGTAAATACATCGACGGCATTTGCTTATGGTTTTTCGGACTTTGTTCCTTTTTTTGATGCATACATGCAGCGTCTTTCAGAAGCCAAAAACAATGCATTCAACCATGAGTCTGAAACCAGACATTTAAACGACGAACTAGAAACCACCAATTTCCAGGAATGCTTGTATTCGGGTATTGATGGAGCTCTTATTGTGTTTTCATCGAGTAACAACGTTGCTCAGGAACCCGATGTTTTCGGTGCTTTTCCTATCTCCGATGCCAAAATGATAAACGAATGTCTGCGTTCGGAGGCAAAAAAACACGATTGGGACACATTGTCGTTTCGAGACATTCCCATTTATATTCTGCCGCTTGAATATGGTGCTTACAGTTTGTTTGGGCCTTTGTTTGAATCCATCGAAGGAACATGTATTGCTGTTTGCGAAAACACAGTTTACATTGGTGCTTCGGCCGGAAGCCTCAAATCAATGCTAAACCACATTCTTTCAGGTCGCACACTTGCCACTTCGCGTTTTCAGTCTAAGCTGAAAGATTTTGTTTCGTCGTCGTGGAATACCATGGCTTACCTAAACCTGAGTGGTGCTATGTATTATCTCCAGAACAGATGGTTGAGCGATACTTCGCTGATAAAAACCAGCGCCGACATGTATCGAAGCAACAACTCGGGCGTTATTTCGCTGGCTTGTTCGCGTCAATCGGACGGCATTGTGCTGAGTGGCACCTGGATTTTCGATAAATCGGACTCAACCGACAAATACACGTGGTTTTCGGGGTTAGATGCCAAAGTAGCCTCCGATCCGGTTGTTCTTGTCGATTCGAAAACAAACGAATATTGGATTGCTGTTTCCGATGTATATGAGAATTTGTATCTGCTTAATTCGGATGGGCAAATACTGTGGAAAAAGAATCTGGGCGATGTTGTTCACTCCGATTACCAATTGCTGTTTCAGGGCAAAGGAAACGAACGATGTATTGCATTTACTACACGCAAAGCTTTGTATTTAATTGGCCTTGATGGAAAAATACACAATGGCTTTCCGGTTACTTTTTCCGAAGGAATTGGGTCGAATTTACTGGCTGCAGACTACGACAACAACAATAACTACCGATTGCTGTTTTGCGATAAGCAGGGGAAGCTGCTTAATTTCAATACTTCGGGCAAACCTACCGAAGGCTGGTTGAAACCTTCTACGGGACTCAATGGAGAATTCAGGGTTTTTTACCGACCACTGGAAAAGAAAGATTTTTTGTTGGTTTGTTCTTCCGAGCAGGAAGTTGCCATCATCGACCGGAAAGGCAACCGGATGAAAACGGTTACAAACATTTCGTTCAACAGGGGATTGCCTAACCTGTTTGCGTGGTTTACTGGCAAACGCTGGATTGCTCTTTCGTCCGACGGAACGCTTGTTTTTGTTTCACCAGAAGGAGAAACCGAAACATTTGTGCAGCAACCATTCGGCGAAAACATTATCTTCACTCAATTCCCTAAAAAAGCAGTGGTTGTTGGAGATGGCTCATTGTTTATTGTCGGCGAAGAAGGACATACCACCGAGGCCGGAAAAATTGCAGATAGTGGAATCGATAAAATGGAGGCCATCTCGACTAAACAAGGAAACTATATTGTTTTTCAATCGTCAAGCGGAGCCATAGGGATGGTGGGAATTGGAACTGATTATTCTGAAACAGCACTGAAAGCCGATATCGATTATTTCGACTGCTTCGTTCATAAGGACAATATCGTGTTTATCTCAACAAGCGATAAAACCATTTCGTCGGAGAAAGTTGAAACAACAATTGCAAATATTAGAAATTAACGTATCTTTGATTTCAGCTTTTGCAACAAAAACCTGTTTTGTTTTGTCAAAGTAAAAAACCAGTACCACTATGAAAATAAAATTACTCTTGGTTTCGGGTATGCTTCTGTTGATTTCTTTTTCTTTCTTTTCCTGTGTGAAAGATGATTTCGACATGGATACCGTAACAGCCACTAACTGGAATCCAAACGGTGCCGCTCCCCTGATTAATTCGGATCTCACTTTGTGGGATATTCTGAAAGATTACGACAGCACCGATTTGTTGGTTGTTGATTCAAACAAATTCGTTTATCTGGTTTATGAAGACACCGTCTACAGCCAGTCGGCCGAAGAGCTTATCCCCATTGGAAACCAGGCATTCAATTATACCGACAACCTGAGTATTCCCGGAGGACCACTTTCAGGTGATTATACCACTTCGTACGATTACGATTTCGACTTTTCGTTGAGTGGTGGTATTCAACTTGATAGTATGACGCTGAAAGAAGGCATACTCAATATGGTTCTGAATTCCGACCTCAATTATCCGGCAACCATTGTTATGTCAATTCCCGGTGCTACACAAAACGGTGTTCCTTATCGCGATACCCTCAATTATGTAGCTACGGGTAGTAGTGTAAATTCCGATTTAACGGGTACAAAGTTGGTTTTCGACAATTCTGTTGTCGATAATCGCCTGCCTGTCCATTTCGATGTTACCGTACATGGGAATGGGAATGCCAATCTTTCACCTTACTTTTTCGGTGTTGATATGTCGTTTTCCAATCTGCGTTTTCGCTACATGTACGGATATCTCGGACAATTCAATTTAAATTTAAACAACGACACCATCGGGATTCGTATTTACAATAATAACCTCACTGGATCTGTGAATTGGGAAGATCCACGTCTCTATATCAATGTGTTAAATGGCTGGGGAATGCCAATCCGAACTACGGTTGACTATTTGGAGGCCATTCGCACCAATACGCCCCCCGCAGGAGTTGTGATTTCGGGAACCGGTATTCCTAATCCGTGGGATATTTCATACCCGGCCGCAATGGGTCAAGTTGCATCGTCAGGATTTGTTCTTAATAAATCGAATTCCAATATTGATGCTGCACTGAATATTACGCCGCAACGAATTCTGGCGCTGGTGAACGGGAGCACCAACCCGAATGGCAATGTGATGAAAAACTTTGTTGAAGATATTAGCCGTATGGCGGTTGAAGCCAAGCTTGAATTACCTTTCTATGGTACTGCAAATGGATTTATTTTACAGGATACTTTTGACCTTAGTTTTGGCGAAGACCTTTCGAATGTTGAATGGATTCTCTTTAAGGTTTACACAAAAAACATGTTTCCTGTGGATGGCGATGTTCAACTCTTTTTCTGCGACTCAAATTACGTTTGGCTCGATTCGCTGTTAAATCCACTGGAGCAAACATTGGTGGCTGCGACCCCAGGACCGGCTCCCGATTATATTGTAACGCAACCCCGCGAAAAAACAGTGACTCAAACTATTCAGGGAGCTCGTCTCAACAATCTTGAGGTTACCAAGCATATCATTGTGAGAGCCAGACTGGACACCTATAACTCGGGAACTGAGCTCGTGAAAATCTATTCCTACTACAAGCTAGGGCTACGACTTAGTGCGCAGGTGCAATTCAAGTTCAACAGCAACGAATTATAAAGGAGGCACTACTATGAAAAAACTACTATTCGCCATAGCTGTTGTTGCTGGTTTTACATCGCAAAACCTCCTAGCACAAGACGATATGATTATTCAAAATCTGAATATCGTTCCTCAATCGTACTATTCCAATCCGGCTTATATTCCACAGTGTAAAATCCATGTCGGTTTTCCCGGACTATCTTCGCTTTATGTCGATGGAGGACACACCGGATTTAATGCTAAAAATGTGATTTCGGTTAATGTGCTCGATTCGGTTGAAGTGGATATGGAATCGCTTGTAAATCACCTGAAAAAGAACAATTATGTGTTTGCCGATGTAAATGAAGAAATTCTTTCGTTTGGTTTTAAATTTAAAGAAAAGCATTACTTCAATTTTGCTTTAACAGAACATGTTTCGTTCCGGTTTTCGTATCCGAAAGACCTGATTGAATTTGCATTTTATGGCAACGGAGCTTTGCTCGACCAAACACTCGATATTGGCAATTTCAGGCTGAATGCTACCCATTACAGAGAATATGCTTTAGGGTATTCGTATCAGTACAGTCCAAAATGGACTTTTGGAACACGTGCAAAATTATTGTTCGGCAAAGCCAATATCAACACCAAACGAAGCGATGTTACTCTTGCTACCGAAAGCTCGTTTTTCGATATAACAGCTACATCCGATATTTTGGTGAACACATGTGAATTGAACCACATGACCGATAGCAACTACGAATTCGATGCAAAAGAATATTTGCTGAATTCGCAGAATTTCGGTTTGGGTCTCGATTTGGGAGCTTCTTATAAATACGACGAAAAATTGACATTAGGCTTGAGTGTGCTCGATTTTGGCTTTATCACATGGAAAAGCGACCCGATGAATTTGGTGAGCAATAATCCCGGAGGAACATTCACTTACGAAGGAATTGATGCAGCTGCATTTTTTGCTGATAGCACCTACCTCGACAATGCACTCGATTCCATTGCCGACATTTTTATGATCGACACAACTTATACGAAGTATAAGACAATGCTCAACACACGTATTCAGGGCAGTGCATTTTATGCCGTTACTCCCAAAAACAAACTGTCGGCTTCGGCACGCATTCAGTTTTTCGACAAAGGCATTCATCCGGCTCTGAGCCTGGGATACATGCATAAATTTGGTGATATCTGGCATGTAACAGCCACCTATTCCATGGCAAACCATAATTTCACCAATTTTGGTGTGGGCTTTTCGCTCAAACTCGGATTTTTTCAGCTCTACATGATGTCCGACAATATTTTTGCCCCTATTATATGGAACCGCTACTCATGGACCGAAACACGTGATGGGGGAGAAATTGTTGATAATCATTTCACGGTACCGAGCAACTGGAAGTACATGAATTTTCATTTTGGAATTAATTTTGTCTTTGGTAGCAAGCCTCCCAAAGACTATGTTCCAATTATCGATTAAATGAGTTCTGTTTGTAAAATCCCACCATATCAGGTGGGATTTTTTTTAGCTTTGTTTTTTGATGGAAGACTTGTCGCCAGTGAAAAATCCACTTTTTATTTCTATCAATTCTGCGAGATAATTTCCACAAAAGGTAAATTTAGATTTTATCATATTTTAATGCGCCTGAAGCCAGTTTTCACCTTCGCTCACTTCAACTTCAATCGGAACGTTTAGTGGCAATGCTTCTTTCATGAGTTTTTCGATGATGGGCTTCACTATTTCAAGTTCTGTCTTGGGTACATCGAAAACCAATTCATCGTGCACCTGCAAAATCATTTTGGTTTTGAGATTGCTCTTCTGCAGCCAGTCGTGGATATGAATCATGGCCACTTTGATCATGTCGGCCGACGAACCCTGAATAGGAGCATTGATGGCATTGCGCTCGGCAAAACCCCGCACAAAGCTATTCGACGAATGAATATCTTTCAAATATCGCCGACGCTTGAGTAATGTTTCCACAAATCCGTTTTCACGTGCCGATTCAATGGTATCGTCCATGTATTTTTTTATGCCCGGAAACTGTTCAAAATAGTTGTCGATAATTTCAGCTGCTTCTTTGCGACCAATTCCAAGTCTTTCGGAGAGTCCGAATGCCGAAATGCCGTAAATAATACCAAAATTAACGGTTTTTGCGCTGCGACGCTGTTCGATTGTAACATCCTCGACTGCAACACCATAAACTCGGGCAGCTGTAGCTGTATGAATATCGATTCCGTCGCAAAAAGCCTGCTGCATGTGTGTATCACCCGACATCGATGCGATGATTCGAAGCTCAATCTGGCTGTAATCGGCCGAAACCAACACGTGGTTTTTATCGCGTGGAACAAAGGCTTTGCGTATTTCTTTTCCTCGTTCGGTGCGAATAGGAATATTCTGCAGATTTGGATTGGTAGAGCTAAGTCTGCCGGTTGAGGTTACAGCTTGATTGTAACTGGTGTGTATTCTTCCCGTTTTCGGGTGGATGAGTTCCGGCAATGCGTCCACATAGGTGTTTTGCAATTTGGCAAGGCCGCGATATGCTAATACTTTTTCCACAATTGGATGCTTGTTGATGTATTTTTGCAAAACATCTTCTGATGTCGAATACTGCTTGGTTGCCGTTTTCTTGGGTTTTTCGGCAATTTGCAATTTGTCGAACAAAATTTCGCCAAGCTGTTTGGGGCTACTAATATTGAAAGGTTGTCCGGCAAGTTGATGAATTTCGGATTCCACTTGAATAATCTCGCTGCTCAATTCCTGCGAAAATTCTTTCAGCGAAGTAGTATCGATGCGGATCCCTTCGCGTTCCATATCCTCAAGCACAGCAATCAGTGGTGTTTCGGTGTTGTTGAACAATTCCATCATTCCGTTCGACTCGAGTTCGGGTTCGAAAACCTGCCACAAACGGAGCGCCACATCGGCATCTTCGCAGGCATAGTTTTTAAGCTTTTCGACAGGCAGATCGAATAGTGGATTTTTTATTTTTCCTGCACCGGCCAGTTCGTCAAATGTAATTGTTTTATATCCCAGATAGGTCTCGCTGAGAAAATCGAGATTGTGCTTTTGTTCGGGTTGAAGCAGATAGTGAGCCAGCATGGTATCGAGTAATTTCCCTTCTACACCGATTCCGGCTGTTCGAAGTATTCCTATGTCGAATTTCAGATTTTGTCCACATTTGGCAATAGCTTCGTTTTCGAAAACGGGCTTCAGCAATTGCAAAGCTTCTGACGCAAAAACCTCGTCTTTTAAATACACAAACCAGGCTTTACCGGGCTTTGTAGCAAACGAAATTCCAACTATCTGAGCTTCGAGAATATTGAGCGAAGTGGTTTCGGTGTCGAAACAAAACATGTTGCTGCTCGCAAGTATTTTGACTAAATTTTTCGCATCTTCAATATTGTCGACCAAAAAGTACTCATGTGCAAAAGTGTTGATATTGCTGATTGCCGAATTCAACCCGGCTTGGTTTTCGACAAAATCCTGATCGAACAGCGAAGCCTGACCCTGAACCAACTCAGGTTTCTTTTCGGTTATCATTCCGAGCGATTCCCACCATCGACGCGAAAAAGTGCGGAATTCCATTTCGTCGAGAAACTGCTGCAAAGGAGTGTAATCAGGCACTTTCCATTCGAGTTGCGAAGGCATAAACTGAATAGGGACATTGAGCAAAATGGTAGCCAGCTGTTTTGAAATCATAGCCGATTCAACCCCTGCCAGTACCTTTTCTTTCATTTTTGCATTCTTGATGCTACCGGCGTTGGCGATCAGATTTTCAACGGTTCCGTATTCGGCAAGCAGCTTTTTTGCCCCCACTTCGCCGATGCCAAAAATACCGGGAATATTGTCGCTTGCATCGCCCATGATGGCCAGAATATCGATGACCTGTTCGGGTTGCAAGATATTGTATCTGGAGCAGACTTCGCTTGGGCCCCATACTTCGGCCGGAGAACCAAATTTAGCTGGTTTGTACATAAATATATTGTCGCTCACCAGCTGACCAAAATCCTTATCGGGAGTCATCATATACACGCGGAATCCGCGAGCTTCAGCTTCTTTGGCCAGGGTACCGATAATATCGTCGGCTTCGTATCCATCAACTTCGAGCACAGGAATTCCCATGAGCTTCAACATTTCTTTGATGTAGGGAAGCGATATCGACAAATCGTCGGGCATGGGTTCACGATTGGCTTTGTAAAAATCGAATTCGGAATGACGCGCAGTTGGAGCATGTGTGTCGAAAGCAACACCCAGATAATCTGGTTTTTCTTTGTTGATAAGATCGAGAATTGTATTTGCAAAGCCCAGCACAGCACTGGTATTCATTCCTTTGGAGTTGCGTACAGGATTTTTGATAAAAGCAAAATAGCTCCTGTATGCCAGCGCCATAGCATCCAACAGGAACAATACCGGTTTCTTTTCGCTCATGAGAAAGTTGTTTTGGTAAAAGTAATGAAATTAGTTTATTTAAATGGTTTCAGAAAAGTTTGATTGAGCCTGAATGATTTATTATTGTATTTCTTTTTAAGTGATAAGATAAAAATGTAGTCTTTCTGCAAGAAGTGGGTTTACATTTTGGTAATATATTCTTTTCTCAAACTTCATTACAGGTTAAACTGCAGGAAATATTCAGAGAGTTTCTTTGCATCAAAATCAAAACACAAAAATGAAATGAAAAAATTATTGACTATTGCAATGGGACTTCTGCTGGCTGGCAGCCTGAGTGCACAGCACAGCATAGCTAATCCATTTTTCGATCAGGTAACTTATCGTGGTGCATTCGACGCTACAACCGATTGGACAGCTGGCTGGGCCAACTGGGATGCCGAAAACACAACCTATGGAGCAACCACTGTTACAAAATCGGGCGAAATTACAGCCAATGAAACATGGACTTCGGGAAATGTTTACAAAATTGAAGGTTTTCTTTATGTGCGCGACGGAGCTACTCTCACTATTGAAGCCGGAACTGTAATACGTGGCGACAAAAACACCAAGGGGACACTTATTATTGAACGTGGCGCTAAATTAAACGCCATGGGAACATCAGGCAATCCAATTGTTTTCACGTCGAACGAAGCTGCCGGATCGCGCGATTATGGCGATTGGGGTGGAATTATTCTTTGTGGTAAGGCTGCTATTAATGTTCCTGGAGGTGAGGCGCAAATTGAAGGTGGTCCTACTTCGTATTATGGTGGAGCAGCTTCACCAAACGATGCTGACAACAGTGGTATTTTACAGTATGTAAGAATCGAATTTCCCGGTATTCCTTTTGTAACCGACAAAGAAATCAACGGCCTTACTTTGGGCGGCGTTGGTAGCGGAACAACTATCGATCATATTCAGGTTTATCGCAGTGGTGACGATTCGTACGAATGGTTTGGCGGCACAGTAAATGCAAAATATTTGGTTGCTGCATTTGGTTGGGACGACGATTTCGATACCGACTATGGTTTCCGTGGAATGGTTCAGTATGCAGTTTCGCTGCGCGACTCTTCGATTGCTGATCCAGGGTCTGGCTCCAATGGTTTTGAAAGCGACAACGATGGTACGGGCTCAACCAATTCTCCGCAAACCATGCCTATTTTCTCAAACGTTTCGATGTTTGGTCCAAAAGTTACTGCTGCTACAAATGTAAATACCAATTACAAGCGTGCCATGCACCTCCGCCGTAACTCAGCCATCAACATCTATAACTCATTCTTTGCTGGATATATCGATGGACTCTATATTGATGGAACACTTTCAAGAGAAAACCTGATTAACGGCGAAATGAAATTGTATGGTATCACTATGGCTGGAGTAACAGGCAACTATTTTGTTCAAGACACATTGAACATTATTCGCGACTGGTATAATGTTGCTTACCGCAATAACGATACTCTGCTCACTAATACCGAATTGATGATTACCGACCCGTTCAACTATGGAAACCCCGATTTTCGTCCAATGGCAGGCAGCCCTGTTCTTGCAGATGCAATTTTTTCAGGAGTTGAAGAATTGCAAGTGATGGTTTCGGGAAATGTTGCACTCTATCCAAACCCGGCAAGCGATGTTGTTAATATTGAGTACGAACTGAACAATATAGGACAAGTTAATATCCAGATTTTGGATATGCAAGGCCGATTGATAACTACTGTTTTTGATGGAAATCAGCAAGCTGGTATTCAGACTGTTCAGGCCGATGTTAACCGTTTCGAGTCAGGGATGTATTTTGTACGTATCACTACCGAAAACAACAGTAATGTGGTTCGCTTTTTCCGTTAGGTTTCTTTATACAACTGAAAAAAAAGAAACGGGATTCAGATTGATTTCTGAACCCGTTTTTGTTTTTTAAACCTGCCGACCAGCTTTGCGGCAGTCCGTGAGTTTGTTTTCTGTCTGTCTCTTAAAGTTTTTCGAATGTGAGTAAGTCAGTTCCATTGTCGTCGCGAAGCTCAATTTTACTGGTGCTTTCGCTGTCAATGACCCAGTCGTCGCTGATGTCAACCAACACTGTAGGGCTAGTAAAGGTCAGATACAGCTTGTCTTTCGAATCATCGTTGCCCGTGCTCCAGGTTCCCGAATAGCTGTCTGATCCAGATGAAACGGATACTGTTCCATTGTCATTGAAGTTGAATTCCATGGAAGAATAGTACGACGTTTGGTCATGGTCGCTATCGTAGTAGTAAGTTACTTTCCAACTGCCCGAAGTCAAACGGTTTTCAACAACCGAAGCTGTGTCGCGGCTACACGAAACAAAAAGGATAAGCGCGCTTATTATACCGATGAAAGTTGTTTTCGTTTTCATAGTGTTGCATTTTTAACAAAAGTACGATGATTATAAGACTGATTTCTTGATAACTGACATAAATCATAGGACTTAATAATCGCTTAACACAAAAACAAAGAAATCATAATCGTTCTTTTACAGGTGGATAACATTTGATGTTGACTTTTGCAACACAAACCCATTGTATGAAATATCTTGTTTTAATAGCATTTCTTCTGACAACAAATCAGTTTGTGACATCACAAACAAGCTATCAAAATGACGAAAATCATGGTCAGGGCACTATGGATGTGAAAGGAAAAGTAATAGATGCCAAAACCAACGAACCTATTATTGGTGCAAATGTCATTATTAAAGGAACTTTGCGCGGTTCCACAACCGACCTTGACGGAAATTTCATTCTTGAATCTGTTCCAAAAGGTAATCTTACTGTTACCGTAAGTTATGTTTCTTACAAAGCCTTTGAGCAAACATTCTTTGTCTCGGATGAGAAAAATCTGTCGCTTAATATTGCACTGGAACAAGATATTGTTCAAATAAAAGCCGTTGATGTCGTCAGTTCGAAAATCACCAACACCGATATTTCGATGATGCAGACTATCAGGTCGAACAATCTGGTGGTGAATGGAGTTCCTTCTCAAATGATAAAAAAGACCCAGGATCGTGATGCCGGCGAGGTAGTAAAACGCATTCCTGGCATCACTATTCAAGATGGTCGCTTTATTGTTATCCGCGGTTTGAATGAGCGTTACAACAGTGTGTGGCTCAACAATCTTCCTGCTCCAAGCTCTGAAGCCGATGTTAAAGCTTTTTCGTTCGATTTCATTCCCGCGTCGATGATCGACAATATTGTTGTTTACAAAACTTTTTCGCCCGAACTACCCGGCGATTTTGCCGGAGGTTTGGTTCAGATTTCAACCATCATCAATCCTGAAAAAAACTTTCTTCAGGTTTCTTATTCCAATTCATATTCCGAAGGCTCTACTTTTCAGGAACACAAACTTTATCCCGTATCGGATGGCGGATTGTGGAACAACACATCTGAGCTGAATCTTCAGAATTCTTTTCCGGCAAACATCTCGGCCATTCCTTCAACCGAAGCCGGCAAGGACGAAAAAACGATTATTGGACAGTCAATGAACAAGCTTTGGACTCCTCAAACTATCACAACTCCAACCGACCAGCGTCTTTCGTTTGCAGGAGCATGGCATAAGGATATAGGGAAAATTCGCATGGCAAACTATTCGCAAATAAATTATAGCACAACTTTCAATCAGGATCAAATTTTTCGCGCGGCATACAACAACTACGACGAAGCACAGGGGCACCCCGACACCAGCTATTTTTTCAATGATGTTCAATACAACAATGCTGTAAAAGTAGGAGCTATGATGAACTGGGCGCTCATTGCGGGAAAAAACAAAATCGAATTCCGGAATTTATTTAACAATGTTTCTTCGAACAGGGTTACCAATCGCGACGGACGCGATTTTTACGGTGGGCTAACTCTTCGTGGGCTCGAAATGACAGCCAAAACCCGCAATATGTATTCCGGACAGTTGAGTGGAACCCATTCGGTTGGTAAAAATGAATCACAAATTAAATGGTTTGCTGGTTATTCAACCTCGTCGCAAAATATGCCCGACAATAAACGTCTTACCTGGGTAAAAAACGAACAAGAAGACAGTCCCTATTTCGGACAATACGGCCTTAACTTTTCGTTTTCGGCCAACTCTAATCTTTCGGGTCGTATTTTTCACACACTGAGCGAACAAATTTTGAATGCGGGATCGGACTTCAGTTCAAAATTCAAACTGAAAGAAAACATCATTGAATACAAAACCGGCTTTTTCCTTGAAAATAGAAACCGTAGCTTCAGTGCACGTAATCTGGGATACAAAATTGCACGTACTTCTCAATTCGACTGGACATTGCCCTACGAAAGTGTTGAAACTGTTTTTAGCAATGAAAACATCAATACTACCGATGGAATTATGATTGACGAGCAAACCAATCCTTCCGACTCGTACGATTCGCAAAGCTCGTTGTATGCCGGCTATTTTGCAGTCAACATTCCGATTGGCTCACGCTTCAAAATATACACCGGATTTAGAGCCGAAAAAAGTCGCACCGAGCTTTTCTCGTACGAACCCGATGCAACCAATCCTCCAACCGAAGCCGACAAAGTTCATTATATTTCGGACACCTTGTTATTGCTTCCTGCAATCAACACCACCTTTTCGCTCAACGAAAAAAGCCAGCTACGATTAGCATTTGGTCAAACCGTAAATCGTCCCGAATATCGCGAAATTGCACCCATGTCGTACTACGATTATGAATTAAAAGCAGTCATTTCAGGTAATGACAGTCTTACATTTGCCAGCATCAACAATTTCGATTTACGTTATGAATTTTACCCGAATGCATTCAGCATGTTTAGTTTCGGTGCTTTTTACAAACAATTCAAAAACGCGATTGAGTACAAAATTATTCCAACCGGAAGTGGCCTTCAATATACTTTTCAAAATACTCCCGATGCTCGCGTAGCCGGTCTTGAAACAGAAATGCGACTTGCAGGATCGACACTGAAAAACCATGGATTTGTCCGAAATTTCACTTTGATTTTCAATGCAGCCTATGTGGTAAGCACAATCAAATTCGGCGAAGCCAGCCTCGAAGAAAAACGCGCCCTGCAGGGTCAATCGCCATATGTTGTTAATGCGGCTGTTTTTTATCAGAACGATTCTCTCCGGATCAATGCCGGTTTGATGTACAACGTTGTCGGGAAACGAATCAGCTTTGTGGGCGACCCATACACCGGAAATCCGCACATTTACGAAATGCCTAATCATCAGATCGATTTCAGTTTTGGAAAGCTGATAGGAAAGCATCTGGAAGTAAAAGCCAATGTAAAGAATCTGCTTTCGCGCGATGTGGTATATTGCCAGGATGTTGAAACCGAAACCGGAACAATAACCCAAACAACAATGCGCTATAACCCGGGTCGTTACTACACTTTTGGGTTGGTGTGGAAGTTCTGATAAAACATAGTTGGAATAGATTAATCATTTTCTTTTTTAGCGGCAAGAAAGCCACTGGCCGCTAAACGTATTTAAGAGATGAGCAAGATTTAACACTGAGTTGACTTCGATTTTTCTTGTTTTTGGATTTTGAATGATTTTGATTAAAAGTAACATATAGTCCGGCTTATGTTTAGATGATAATACGTTGATATATAATGCTGATAAGAAGTGATATAAGGAAACAGAATCGTAAATTTTTGTTTTGAAACAACATTGTGTCTTGGAATTGTTCGCAATGGCATTATTTCTGAAAAATGATCGCTAATTTTACATAAAGTTCCACTCTAAAAAGCACAATAATGAAAAAGCATATCGTAAACGTTTTGGTGTTGATGTTTGTATCAACACCATTGTTTTCTCAGAACACATATCATTTCAACACTTCACCGGTAAAAAATTACTATAATGTTGAAACCGTTTTTGGACTCGACTGGAGTAGCGATGGTAAAGTATTGTATTCTTGCGGAGGCGCAAGGCAAATCGTTGCGTTCGATTCCGAAACGTTCGAAGTACTCCGAAGTTCAGCATCGTTGCCCTTTGAAAATTATCCGAAAAACATTTCGATAAACAGCAGCAATAGTGTTTTGGCATACTACATTTTCAACGGGTATGAAATCGATACCATAAAATTACTCAATGCAACAACGTTAAAGGAAATTGGCAGTATTAGTGAATTTGAAACTGTTTCCAATATTGTTTTTTCTCCTAATGGCGAGGTTTTATATGCTTTAGGGTATTCTGAAAACATGGGCTCAACCTTGGTGAGTTATAATGCAGAAAATGGTTCACGTATAGCTGTTAATGTGAAAGAAAAAGGGCTTTGGTGTTTCGATATCAGCCCGGATGGAAAATTTTTAGCAGCAGGAGTTGTGAACAATTCTTTTGCCGGCATTAAAATTTATGATCTTCAGAGTGGCCAAGCAATTAAGAGTATTTCATTTAAAGGCGACTTGAATGTGTTGAAATTCAGTCCCGATGGAAAATATGTTGCTGCTGGTTTTTACGACAACAATGTATATTTGTGGGATGTTGCAACCGGAGCAAAAATTTACACCTTTTCCGGACTCAATGGCTCGGTGAACACCCTCGATTTCAGTCCCGATGGTAAGTACATTGTCATTGCAGGAATGGACCACAAACAAACTTTTAAAATTTTCAACACTACTACAGGAGCCGAAGTACAGTCGCTCGACGAAGCGTGTCCCGATATTGAATGCGTCCGTTTTTCGCCCGACGGGAATTCACTGGCGGTAGCATATCGCACTTACGGCGACTATTATAAAGTTGCAACCATCAGAATATTTAAGCTGGAGAAATGATATTTTGATCTGCATCAACAAGCATTTTAGAAATTTATTACAAGAGAAAAGGTTGAGTATTAGGATTATTCTTTCAGATTGGCTGTGTTGCAGTTAATCGAAATAATATTTATCTTTGTTAGAAAATTAGCTCATGCGTTCAGCTTTTCTGTTTTTTTTTCTTTGGATAACGGCAAATAACATATTGCTGGCATCCGAATATCATAAAGGCGACGACACGTTGGGCGGTCATCTTGTTTTTATTGAGAATGTTGGACAATGGGCTGATAATTATCGTTATAAAGCCGATCTCCCAACGGGTTGCATGTATTTGTTTGATAGTAAGATTGTTGTTGATTTGCATGATAAGGCAATGGTTGCCGATTTAATGCATTTCAAAATGCTGCCAGACGAGGAAAAAAAGCTACGAGGAAAACCCAATACAGAAATTAATGCGCACTGCTATGAAATGATATTCAAGAATGCTTTGCAGCCCGAAATTATTGCACAGTCTTGCATTCCTTCGTACTACAACTACTATATTGGCAACGATAGCAGCCGTTGGAAATCGATGGTGCATGGATATCGGCAAATTGAGTACAACGGTTTGTACAAGGGAGTCGATATGCATATTTTCGAATCGGATGAAACATTAAAATACGAATTTCATATCGAAGCCGGAGCAAAACCTTCGGATATTCACATTGTATACAATGGTGTTTCGGGTCTGAGTACCGAAGAGGGCAATCTGATTATTAAAACCTCGTTGGGAACTGTTACCGAGTTGCGTCCGGTTGCATGGCAAATTGTAAACGGCGATTCTATTCCTGTTGTTTGTGAATACCAATTAAAAAACAACAGTGTTCAGTTTGTTTTTCCCGACGGCTACAACAGATCTGAAGCATTAATTATAGACCCCACCATTGTATTTTCGACTTATTCAGGTTCAACAGCCGACAACTGGGGTTATACCGCAACTTACGACCAAAATGGTTATGTTTATGCTGGTGGAAATATCTTTGGGAATGGATATCCAACAACAGTGGGAGCATATCAAATTGCATATGGCGGCAATATTGATGTCGTTCTTACTAAGTATAACACAACCGGCAATACTCTTATTTATAGCACTTACTTTGGTGGTAGCGGTCCCGAAGTTCCGAATAGTCTGGTAGTAAATTCGGCGAACGAACTTTTTGTTCTAAGTACAACAGGTTCGGTCAATTTTCCGACAACTCCGGGATGTCTCGACAACACTTTCAATGGGGGATCGTCGTACACACTCACGAATGTTGTCAATTACACTTCGGGTTCCGATTTAGGAATAACATGTTTTAATTCTACAGGCACAGCGCTGATTGCTTCAACCTACTTCGGAGGTACATCCAACGATAATCTGAACATGGATCTTGCTCTGAAGCACAATTATGCCGACGATGTTCGCGGTGAAATTCTCGTTGACGAGAACAGTAATGTATTTGTAGTTGGTAGTACAGCGTCTTCGGATTTTCCAACAACAAGCGGAAGTTTTCAGCCTGTTTACGGAGGAGGTAGCCAAGATGGTTTTTTAATGAAATGCGATCGATTGCTTACAACTTTACAGTGGTCGTCGTTTCTTGGTGGAAGCGGGGCCGATGCTGTTTATAGCATATCGGTGAACGAAAATGGTAATGTGTATGTATCGGGTGGCACAAATAGTCAGAATTTTTCCACAACAGCCGGAGTTGTAATGCCAGCTTGGCAAGGCGGTACGGCAGATGGATTTGTAAGCATGGTAAGCGCAACAGGTGCAAATCTGCTTCGTTCTACCTATTGGGGCACAACGGCCTACGACCAAACCTATTTTGTTGAAACCGACAAGCAAAATAATGTCTATTTATTTGGACAAAGTTCTTCCACCGGTACAGCACTCATTCAAAATGCTACATGGAATACTCCGGGCGGCGGACAATATATAACAAAACTCCGCCCATTACTCAATACCATCGAATGGTCGACCCGGTTTGGCAATGGAAACGGAATTGTGAATATAAGTCCTACCGCATTTTTGGTCGATTATTGCCACAATATCTATCTTTCGGGATGGGGAAGTCCTTCGCTTAACGGCTTTGGTGGAACTGCAGGCTTACCCATTACTGCCGGTGCATTTCAGTCGGTAACCGACAACAACGATTACTATTTCATGTGCATGCGCGACGATGCCTCGGGAATTGTTTTTGGTTCCTATTATGGTGGTTCAAGTGCCGAACATGTTGATGGCGGAACCAGCCGATTCGATAGATTGGGCCGTATTTACCAGTCGGTTTGTGCCGGATGCGGCGGGCTTGACGACTTCCCAACAACAGTTGGTGCCTGGAGCAACACAAACAACAGTACTAATTGCAATAATGGTGTTGTGAAAATTGATTTCAGCCTTCCTGCAATTGTTGCCGATTTTAGCATGCCTCCCGCAATTTGCCTTCCCTACACCATTAATTTTACGAATAGTTCTTATTTTCCCAACCCCGGTCTTGAAGCGTGTTTCTGGGATTTTGGCGATGGAAATACCAGCAACAATTGCAATCCATCATATACATACACCAATCCGGGTGTTTACGATGTTACATTGATTGTAACTGATGCGACCAGTTGCAATAGTGCTGATACCCTTATAAAGCAAATTGTAGTGCTGGCCAATTCGGTCGATACACTTGCCGACGAAGGTATATGTGTTGGAGGTTTCACTCAAATAGGAGTACTTCCGTTTTCGGATCCTTCAATTACATGTCAATGGAATCCAACAATTGGGTTGAGCAGTGGAATGATATCCAACCCCACAGCTTCGCCACTGGTGACAACAGAATACATGCTTGTGATATCGAATGGTGTTTGTTATGACACGCTCTATCAAACAGTTTATGTTTATAATTTACAAGCTGACGCAGGTCCGGATACCACAACTTGTTCGCCCGGACTCATCCTTACAGCTTCGGCTATTGGAGGCAACTCTTTTACGTATCAATGGTCGTCGGATGCAAATTTTTCGGATACGCTTAACTCATCGCCGTCCGATAATACTGCAGCTACTATTCACACGTCGCCGCATACATACTATTTGTTTGTGGATAATGGATATTGTACCGTCATTGACAGCGTTTTTGTTGATTATCAGCAATTGAATCTTAATATTGTAATGACGCAACCCTTGTGCAATGGCGATTGCAACGGAAGCATTACGAGCACTCCAACCGGAGGAACACCGCCATTTACTTATTTGTGGGGAGGAGGTGAAACCACCGCAACCATCTCAAATATTTGCGCAGGGAGCTACAGTCTGACTGTGAACGATTCGAAAGGCTGCCTGCAAAACACCAATGTAATGTTGAATCAACCACAACCTCTTAGTATTGACACATTGGTTGGACCCGTAAATTGCGATATTGCCTGTAATGGATTTATTACCCTTGCTGTTTTCGGTGGAACCGGACCCTATAACTATAACTGGAGTAATGGTGCTACAACAGAAGACTTGACAGGAATATGCATGGGCGATTACTCTATCACCATTACCGACAACCATGGATGTAAACTATCCGACACATTGAATGTTCCGGTTGACTATATTTACGCCAATGTGGATGCCTGGACCGATTACGACACTATTTTTCAGGGACAAACCACCGGGATCCACGCTACGTCGTATAGTGGTGTCGATTATTTATGGTCTCCACCCTATAATCTTGTAAATGTAAATGTCCCCAATACCAATGCTTCACCTGAAGTTACAACTACTTATCACATTCATCTCGACGATGGCTATGGGTGCATTTACGACGACAGTGTTACCATTGTTGTTCTGGAAGTTTTTTGCTACGAACCGTTCATTTTTGTTCCCAATTCATTCACTCCAAACGGAGACGGACTCAACGATATTCTTTTTGTAAGAAGCCTGTACATGCAAACCATGTATATTGCCATTTATGATCGCTGGGGCGAAAAAGTATTTGAAACCACCGATCCATTCATCGGATGGGATGGTACTTTTCGGGGCGAGCAACTTGAACCTGCAGTTTTTGATTATTATCTGAAGGTTGAATGCTACAACCATGTTTATTTTGAAAAGAAAGGCAACATTACTCTGCTACGCTGAAATTCAATATGCATAAACGCGGAATACTACTCATATCATTACTATTTGCTTTGCTGAGCTTGTCGGCACAAGACATTCATTTTAGTCAGACAGGAAGCGTCCCATTCTATTTTAATCCGGCGGCTACGGGTTTAATGAGTCATCAGTATCGCTTTTCGGCCAATACAAAGATACAATGGAGTTCAGTTTCAACACCCTATCAAACTTATCTTGCAGGCTTCGATGCTGGTTTGCGCCGGAAAGGAAGCTACCTCGATATGTTTGGAGCCGGTGTTGATATTATGCGCGAAAAAGCCGGTGATGCCGGTTTTGGTACATCGGGTTTTGGTTTATCAATGTCGTACATCAAGGCACTTAACCGTTTCAATAACGAATTTTTAAGCTTTGGAGCTTCTTTTCGTATTCATCAGCGTAGTTTCGATGCCAACCCACTCACTTTCGACAGTCAGTTCAATGGACAGTTTTTCGATTCGACATTGCCTGGTGGCGAAAACTTTTCAGATATGAATTTTTGGTTTCCAGTTGCAGGATTGGGAGTAGCTTATTTGAACCGATTCGACACACAACACGAATTGACTACAGGGTTGTCTGTTATGAATTTCAATCGACCAATGCAATCGCATTTTGGTGACAACAATATTCGTTTGCGAACACGCTGGATGGGAACTATTTCCTATCGCAGCCCAATTGGTCGCGACAGAGAGCTTGTTCCATCCGCTTTTGTTTCGGTACAAGGGCCATATCGCGAGATTTTGGCAGGATTCGACTACCGATTCATCAAAAGTTACAATCGCTGGGATTACACCGCATTTTCGGGAGGATTATTCTATCGCTTTGGCGATGCTTTTTTGGTAACAGCACATGCCGATTATCTCAATTACCGATTTGGTGTAAGCTACGATGTCAATGTCTCGACTTTGTCGCAGGCAAGTCATTTGCGAGGAGGATTTGAATTCAGCTTTATGATGGTGTTTGATCGGCCCGAAAAAAAGAAAAACCGCGAAATTCCCTGTCCCATTTTCTGATGATGAACCGATTGACCATATTTGTTTTGTTGATGTTTTCCTTTCTTGTGGGTGCGAAGGCTCAAACCGCTACCGAACTCGAACAGTGGGGCGACGATGCTTATAAAACCGGTAATTATCAATCGGCATGGACATTTTTCAACGAAGCAGCCCGACTCGATAGCACCAGTTTATCGTTGTGGTATAAAATGGGTGAATCGGCCCGTGAATATTATAACTATAACAATGCTTTTCAATGTTTCCGGATTGTTTACGAAAAAGACATGGGCGTTCAATTTCCGCTGGCCTTGTTTTGGATGGCCGAGTTGTCGCGCAATACCGGCGACTATCTCATGGCAAGAGCCTATTATTCTCTTTTTCTTGAACAGCCCGATGGTGAAGGTTTTTTTTGCGATAAAGCCCGCGAACAGCTCCAACACTTTGATATTATAGAACAACTTGTGGCCGATACGTCTGAAAAAGCGAGCATCGAACACATTCCATTGCCGGTAAACACTCCTTTTAGCGAATTTGGAGGAGTGCAACTGAGTGACGACCGGATTTACTTTACATCGGTGCAACCCATGCTGAGCGATGACGGTACGGGGATTCTCGGAAATTCGTTTTTGTCGTCGGTATACTACAGCGATTTTACAACACGTGGTTTGTCGCGACCTGTTAAAATAGAAGAACCCATTAATAGCAAAAGCGAACACACGGCCAACATCTGCTTCAACGAAGATGGCTCCGAAATCTGGTTCAATCGCTGCGAAATGACCGGAGAATATAAGTATCGTTGCGATATCTACAATTCGAAACTCGAAAACAATCGCTGGAGCAAGCCCGAGAAAATTCCGGTGAATGTTGCCGGCTTCACTTCGACGCAACCCTATTTTTGCATCGATACATCTGGGCTGGGGTTACTTTATTTTGCAAGCGACCGGCCCGGAGGTATGGGCCAACTCGATATTTGGTACAGTGTACTGAAAGATGGGAAATACAATGCACCTGTTAATGCCGGAAGTATTGTAAATACACAGGGAAACGAAATTACACCCTATTACGACACATCCGAAGCAAAATTGTATTTTTCGAGCGACTGGTATTATGGTTTGGGTGGATACGATATCTTTTTTGCGCCTGGTGCATTGAGTAGCTGGGAGCCTCCACAAAATGCAGGGAAACCTTTTAATTCTTCAGCTAACGATTTTTTCTTCAATATCAATACGGTTGACCGCGATGGGTATTTTACTTCGAATAGAGAAGGTTCATACTTTTTTAAAGGCGAAACTTGCTGCAACGACCTGTATGCTTTTTACCGCAACCCCGATATACACATCGATACCATTCCTGACGATACGCTGGTTGTTGAAAATATGCTTAAGAGAAGCATCGATAATCTTTTGCCTCTCGATTTGTATTTTCACAACGATATTCCCGATCCACGTAGCCGCGATTCGGTTACTACAAGCAATTACGACGAAACATACTATGCCTACACAGGCATGATTGACCGTTACAAAAAAGAATATTCGAAAGGATTGAGTACCACTGAAGCTGAAAAAGCGCGCGACGAAATAGAAATATTTTTTTTAGCCTATGTAACAGCTGGCTTCCAGGATTTGCTCGAACTGACACCTTTAATGACCGCTGACCTTGAGGCTGGAAGTCGTGTGACAATTAAAATCCAGGGATTCACCAGCCCGCTTACCAGCACCGAATACAATATCAGCCTTGCTAAACGCCGAATAGGAAGCGTTATAAACTACCTGAGCAAAATAGATGGGGGCAGGCTGGCACCTTATATCGATGGTACAGCGGCGAATGGTGGTCGACTTGTTGTTAATGCAGAACCGATTGGCGAAGCCCTATCGGATCCCTTTGTGAGCGACAACCCGAATGATGCGCGGAATTCGGTTTATAGCATTGCAGCTGCCCGTGAACGTAGAATACAGATTGTTAGCTACGAATCCGATTTTGCTGGTCAGGTGAGCAGACAACTGCAGGGACCTTTGCTTGTGATGTCGGCAAATGATGTTAAAATTTCGCTTGCAAGCGAAACGCAGGCCTGCACAACCATAACCATAACCAATACCGGCGACGAGACACTTGAAATAACATCGTTGCACTCCGATCAGCCCTGGATGATTGCATCATTGAAAAATCAAAGTTTGGTTCCCGGAAATGTTACAACACTCGAAATTTGTATCGACAGAGCCCTGCTTAAAAATCCGGCATTGGGAATTCTTGTTATCGAAAGCAACTCGCGCGACAAACGAAGCGTTGTTTATGTGAGGGTGGTGCATTAATACATTCGGTTTACCGTACATTTTAACTCACTTATGACAAATAATCGCAAAATTATTTGATAAATCAAATATTCCAAACTATATTTGCTTCAAAAACAATACACCTTAATACTATGAAACAATACAGATTACACCCCCTTAAAACGAGCATGAACAGAAAAAGATACAGAGATAGCAGAGGCCTTGCCTCGACCCAAACATTAATAGCATTTGCCGCCATACTATTGTTGAGTATGCTCATAAACACAGGCAGTTTGCAGGCACAAAACGATATAAACCTGCTGCCCGACACCGGAAACGTAGGAATAGGAACAGCCAACCCAGCCGAAAAACTCGAAGTAAGCGGGAATTCAATTCTGGATGGGAAAGTGCTGGTAAAAGACTCCTTG